>NZ_JBIVAU010000004.1:0-11954 GCF_044745705.1 Streptomyces sp. NPDC086835 | reverse complement strand
TCGGCCGCCAGTGCGTGGGTTGGGGGGGGGGTTGGGGGGGGGGGGCGGGGGGGCGCGGGGGGGGGGGGGGCGGGCCGCCCGGGGGGGGGGGGGCCCCCGGGGGGGCCCCCCCCCCGCCGTCGTCGTACCCGGCGCGAACCACCCCAAAGGTGGAACAACGACAGTCATTGCTCGAAGTCACCCTCCATGATACACAGAGTAACCATGCATCCACTCGCACCGATCCGAACCGCGCCACCGCAGGTCAGGGGGGCCGGCTCGGTCATACGTGCGGAGATCGGGTAAAGAGACCCTCCAAGTCGGCATACGCGGGCGGTTTCATCAGCGAAGATAGAACCCAGAGCCTGTGCCGAGCGGCGTGGGCGGCCAACAACCCAACTGGGGCGGTGAGTTACATGATCCTGGCAGCCGAAAAGGGCGATATCACCACCATCATCGGCGGAATCGCCCCGAACTGGGGGCCGTTCGGGAGCCTGGGCAACGAGGCTCGAGTGATGATCGAGGTCGTGATGGCCATTGCCATCCTGCTCTGCCTCGGCATCGCGATCTGGGGAGCGGCCAAACAACGCATCGGCGCGACGGCACTGCGCGACACGTTCAGTGCCGAACAGGGCAAGGGCCTGATCGTCGCCGGTCTGACCGGCGTCTTCATCATCGGGTCACTGGGGACCTTGTTCACCATCGTCTACGGGATGGCTGTCTAGCACCCGTCAGTCCTCTCCGGGCACGCCCGGGCCCACCGTTCGAGGTTGCGTCTCCCTGATGTCGAGTCACCACACCGCGCCGACGCGGCAAGCAGTTCGTCCACCACTGGTTGAGGGGGCCTGGGCCAGATGAGCCTCGGCGACGATCACGGCTACGGCGGCGAGCCCGGCCGTACGAGCGACGGCTTCGGCGGCTCGGGCCAGACCCGTACCCGCCTCCCGGGCAGCACCGACACGGACATCTACGGCGGCGCACGGCGCACGGGGCGCAGCAGCTCCCGTTCGCTCATCACGGTGGTCGGTGTGGTGGTGCTGCTGATCGCGGCGATCGCCTTCGCCAACCAGGGCGGCGGCGCGGACGCCCCGCCGGAGGCCGGCGACAAGGCCCCCAAGGCCCAGTCGACGGCCCCGTCGGGCGTCCGCCCGGTGAAGGGCAACGCGGGCGGCATCCCGACGGGGTACACGCAGGACGAGCAGGGGGCGCAGAGCGCGGCGGCGAATTACGCGGTGGCGCTCGTGTCGGCCGAGATCCTCAAGCCCGACCCGCGGCGCGCCATCGTGCGTCAACTTTTCGTCGCTGCCAAGGTCCCCGAGCTGGAGTCAAAGCTCGACCAGGCCTACGACCAGACGTTTCTGGACAAGCTCGGTCTCGATGCGAACGGCAACGCCGCACCGGGCATGACATACGTGTCCCGCACAGCGCCGGTCGGGACCAAGGTCACCGAATACACCGACACCAGCGCAACCGTCGAAGTCTGGTGCACAGGTGTGTTCGGAACCGCTGGCGTCAGCTCCACCAACCCCGTGACGAACGACTGGTTCACCATGACGCTGCAGCTCCGGTGGGCGGATGCGGACTGGAAGGTCGAGAACTTCTCCCAGAAGGACGGCCCAGCACCGGTGAACGCGGATCGCACAGCCTCCAGCGCCGACGAAATCGCCAAGGCAGTCGAGCAGTACGGAGGGTTCACGTATGCCCGGTAGCCCGCGACGCGCAGCACTCACGATGGCTGCGGCGTTCGCCAGCGTGCAGGCAGCGATCGTCCTGACCGCGACGCGGGCTGCTGCGGCTCCCACGCCCACGCCTTCCGACCAGGACAAGTGCGACCTTATTGTCGGCCCCGCCCGTGACTACTGCGAGAACGGCGAAGCCCCCGCCACCCCCGGCCGGTCGTCCGTCGACGACCCCACCGCCGCGCTCGACCCCCTGTCCTCGCTCGCCCGCGGCTGCGCCGACGCCGCGTCGTGGACGATCGGGAAGCTGTCGCAGGCCGTCGAGTCGACGGCCACCGTCGACTTCACGAACCTGACCTTCCTCGCCCACTACGCCATCGTCTTCGCCGCCGCCACGATCCTCACGCTGCTCCTGTGGCTGCTGGCCGTCGCCAAGCGGGCCATCCGGGGAGTGCCGTTCATGACGGCCGTCTCCGAGGCGATCGGGTTCCTGTGGCTGACGGTCCTCGCGTCCGCGTTCACGCCGCTGATCCTCTACACACTCGTCTCGGTCACCGACGGCGTCACCGAGGTCATCTCGGGCAGTACGTCCGGGCAGACGGAGATGTTCTTCGGAAACTTCTCCAAGGCCCTCGCGAAGGGCGACGACATCGGCGGCGGGCCGATCATGCTGATCGTCGTCTCGCTCGTCACGATCCTCGCCGCCGGGGTGCTCTACCTGGAGCTGTTCATCCGGGCCGTGCTGCTCTACGTCGGCGCGCTCCTCGGCGTCGTCGTCTACGCGGGCCTCGTCGACAAGAACATGTGGGGCCACGTCCGCCGCTGGGCCGGGATCATGATCGCGATCATCCTGGTCAAGCCGGTGATCGTGATCGTGCTGGGCCTCGCGGGCGCGCTCTCCGCCGACGACGGGCCGGACTCGTTCTCCGCCGTCGTGTCCGGGCTGGCGATCATCCTGCTCGCCATCTTCGCCTCCGCGATGATCTACCGTTTCGTCCCCGGTTTCGGCGACGAGATCGCCGCCTCCCGCAACAACCGCATCCAGAACGGCGCCGAGGGCAAGGCGGCTGCCGTCATCAGCTCCCCGGCCGCCCTCGTCTCCCAGGGCATCAAGACCCACAGTTCCCGGGGCAACCAGAACACCGGTGGCGACAGCGGCAGCAGCACCCCCCGTCCCGCCAACCCCGCCTCCGGCGGCATGGCGGCCCACGGCAGCCGCACTCCCCCGGCCGGCGGCGCCGCGCCCGCGCCCCGTAACAGCCCGACCGGCGGTACCCCGCACAGCAATCGCAACAGCACAGGAGGTGGCCGGCGTTGACGACCCAGTCCCAACCGATCACGCCCCGCCGCACGTACCTCATCGGCCGTGCCCGGCCGAACGCGGTCATCGGCAAGAACCGCGAGACCGGCGAGATCGCGCTGATCATCGCCGGCGCGTTCCTCGGCATGATGAGCGGGCTGCTGGTCCCGGTCCTGTCCCTGCGCATCGTGCTGCTGATGGGCTTCCCGATGCTGGCGCTCGCCGCCGTCTACGTGCCCTACAAACAGCGCACCTTCTACAAATGGTTCGAGATCAACCGCAGCTACAAGCGTTCCCTGCGCAGCGGCGGCACCCTCTACCGGTCCGGTGCCGTCGAGGCCGGCACCCGGCTCGACGGCCGGGAGGTCGAGGTGGGCCCGCCGCCCGGCATCGGACGGATCAACTGGCTTGCCGCACCGTTCGGCCCCGACGAGATCGCCGTGCTGCTGCACGCCGACCGCCGCACCGTCACGGCCGCGATCGAGATCGAGGGCCCGGGCGTCGGACTGCGCGACAGCGAGGACCAGGAGGCCCTCGTCGACCGCTTCGGCACGCTGCTGAAGCATGTCGCCAACGGCGACGGCTTCGTGACCCGGCTTCAGATGCTCGCCCGTACGCTCCCCGCCGACCCGGACGCGCACGCCAAGGACGTCGCCCAGCGCGGGAACGCGGCAGCGCCCGGCTGGCTCCAGCAGTCGTACGAGCAGCTCCAGTCGATGGTGTCGACGTCCAGTGAGCAGCACCGCGCCTATCTGGTGGCGTGCATGCACTACTCCCGCGACCTGGCCGCAGAGGCACACGCCATGGCCCGTGCCGTGCGCCACGCCTCCGGCGCCAAGCGGCTCGACAAGGACGCCGGTCTGGCCGTCGTCATGGCGCGTGAACTCACCGACATCTGCGCCCGGCTCGCCGAGGCCGACATCCGCGTACGGCAGCCCCTGGGCCAGTCCCGGCTCGCGTCCCTCGTGCACTCCATGTACGACCCGGACCACCCCATCGACCACATCCAGGCGATGACGAAACGGAACGCCTGGCCGGCCGAGCTGGACGCCGTCGAACCCACCTACCTCCAGGCGAAGACCCGCGAGTCGTCGACCCGCGCCCCCTGGTGCCACTCCACCGCGTGGGTGAAGGAGTGGCCGATGACCCCTGTCGGCGTCAACTTCCTTGCGCCGCTGCTCGTCCACACCCCTGACGTGATCCGTACGGTCGCGGTCACCATGGACCTGGAGCCCACCGAGGTCGCCATCGAGCGGATGCTCACCGAGAAGACCAACGACGAGGCGGACGCCAGCCGGGCCGCCAAGATGAACCGGACCGTCGACCCGCGCGACATCGCCGCGCACGGCCGGCTCGACCAGCGGGGTGAAGATCTCGCGAGCGGTGCGGCGGGGGTCAACCTCGTCGGGTACATCACTGTGTCGTCGCGTTCGCCCGAGGCCCTGGCCAGGGACAAGCGCACGATCCGGGCCTCCGCCGGCAAGTCGTACCTCAAGCTGGAGTGGTGCGACCGCGAGCATCACAGGGCCTTTGTGAACACCCTGCCGTTCGCGACCGGCATCCGACGCTGACCGAGAGGGCAGTCCGCCATGCGAGATCCGCTGTCCGTCCTCACGGATGCCTTCACCTCCTTCCTCTTCGGGAAGGTGGAGACCACCCGTCTGCCCGTCCGTACCTCGACGGGCCAGGCACAGGCCGTCTACCTGCCCACCGCCGCGCCCGGCCTCGGCGACTCGGGTGTGATCATCGGCCGCGAGGTCTACAGCGGCAAAGGCTACATCTACGACCCGTTCCAGCTGTACGGGCAGCAGCTGCCCGCCCCGCACTGGCTGGTGCTCGGCGAGTCCGGCAACGGCAAGTCGGCGCTCGAGAAGACCTACGTACTGAGGCAGTTGCGCTTCCGCGACCGGCAGGTGGTCGTGCTCGACGCGCAGGGCGAGGACGGCGTCGGCGAGTGGAACCTCATCGCGCAGGAGCTGGGGATAACCCCCATCCGGCTCGACCCGATGACGGCGCTCGACGGCGGTATCCGCCTCAATCCGCTCGACCCGTCGATCACCACGACCGGCCAGCTGGCGCTGCTGCGCACCATCATCGAGGTCGCGATGGGGCACGGCCTCGACGAGCGGGCCGGCTTCGCGCTCAAGGTCGCCCACGCGTACGTCAACTCCAGCATCACCGACCGGCAGCCGGTCCTCACCGACATCGTGGAGCAGCTGCGGCACCCCAAGCCGGAGTCCGCGGAGGCGATGAACGTCGACATAGACGACGTACGCGCCTGGGGCCTCGACGTGGCGCTGGTCCTGGACCGGCTCGTCGACGGCGACCTGCGCGGCATGTTCGACGGGCCGACCACCGTCGGCATCGACCTCGACGCCCCGCTGATCGTCTTCGACCTGTCGCACATCGACCGCAACTCCATCGCCATGCCCATCCTGATGGCGATCGTCGGTGTGTGGCTGGAGCACACCTGGATCCGGCCCGACCGCAAGAAGCGCATCTTCCTGGTGGAGGAGGCGTGGCACATCATCAACAGCCCGTTCGTCGCGCAGCTCTTCCAGCGGCTGCTGAAGTTCGGGCGCCGGCTCGGTCTGTCGTTCGTCGCGGTGGTCCACCATCTGAGCGACGTCGTGGACGGGGCGGCGGCCAAGGAGGCCGCGGCGATCCTCAAGATGGCGTCCACCCGCACGATCTACGCCCAGAAGGCCGACGAGGCACGGGCCACCGGGCGGGTGCTCGGCCTGCCGCGGTGGGCCGTGGAGATCATCCCCACACTGACGCCGGGCATCGCCGTGTGGGACGTCAACGGCAACGTCCAGGTGGTCAAACACCTCGTGACAGAGGCGGAGAGGCCGCTCGTCTTCACCGACCGGGCCATGACGGAGTCCTCGGTGCCTTCCGTTCCGGAGCATGTCCAGGCCGCGGAATGGGAGGCGGAGCAGCGCGCGCAGCTCATCGAACAGCAACGGTTGGACGAGTCGTCAGAGTCGACGGTGGCGTGAGATGTACGAGGGGCGTCAGGGACAGGGTGGCGGCCGGCCCGGAGAGCGCCAAGGAGGCGTCCCCGACGGCCTGCTGGTCGGGCTGCTGGCCTTCCTCCTCGGCCTGACGCTGCTCGTCTGGTCGGCGACGGGACTCGCCGGCCTGTTCGCCCACGGCGCCTGGCCGACCGGGGTCACCTTCGGCAACACGCCGACGGCCGTCCGGGAACTGGCGGCCGCCCCGCACGACCTGGCCGGCGCCTGGCCCGCCACGCCGCCCGCGCAGCTCTCGGGCTACGGACTGTTCTGGGGCCTGCTCATCGGCCAGTTGATGGTGCTGATCGTGCTCACGGTGTTCACGCTGGGCACGGTGGCCCGCTGGCGCGCCGTCCGGGCGGCGGCACGCGAGGAACGTGGCCGGCTGCGGGAGCAGCCCCCGCGAGAACAGCGGCCGCCCCACGAGGCCCCCATACACGCACAGGTCACGGCGGAAGCCGCGCCTGCTCCCGCCGAGGACACGCACGGAGAAGCAGCCGCGCCCGCCCCGCTCCCCACCGTCCCGGCCCCGCGCACCCGTACACCCCGCGTGCTGTACGGCGACCGCACCGTACGCCGCCCCGCCGCCGTACAGGCCCTCCTCGACGCGGAGGGCCCCGCGCTCGTCGTCACCTCCGACCCCACGGTGTGGGCCGACACCAAGGACGCACGGTCCAAGCTCGGCCCCGTGCTGGTCTACGACCCCGGGCACCTGTGCGACACCCCCGCCCGGCTGCACTGGTCCCCCACGGCCCACTGCGAGGACGACAGGACAGCGGCGGCCCGCGCGGCCGCCGTGCTGGCGCCGGTACGCCCCCGAGCGCTCATCGACGCCACCATGGCGGACACGGCGGAGACGCTCCTGCGCTGCTGGCTCCATGCCGCCGCCGTGGACGGCCGCCCGTTCCGCCAGGTCCACCGCTGGGCCCAGGGCACCGGCGCCCACGAGCCGGTACGCATCCTCCGCACCCACCCCAAAGCCACGGCGGGGCTCGCCGGGCTCCTCGAATCGGCGCTCACCGCCCACCCGGAACGGCGCGAAGTGGCCCGGCAGTTGGCCGTCCGCGCACTGTCCGCGCTGTCCTCCGTCCACATCCGTGAGGCATGTACACCGAATCGAACGGATTCGCTCGCCCTGGAATCATTCGTGAACGAAGCGGGCACGCTCTATGTGGTGGGTGAACCGATCGAGGATCCTCGCACCCATCCTGGCGCGATGCCCCTGTTGACGGCGCTCGCCGCAGACGTGGTCGAGCACGGCCGCCGCATGGCCGCACGGTCATCCGACGGTCGGCTCGACCCACCAATGACGCTCGTGCTCGACGACGTCGCGGCCGTCGCCCCGCTCCCGCGCCTCCCCGAGCTGCTGGCCACCGGCCAGGACCAGGGCCTGCCGACACTCGTCCTGCTCCGCTCCCCCGAACAGGCCCGCGCCCGCTGGCAGGACGCGCTCCCCGCGCACTGAGCGTCCGCACCCGAAGCTATCGCCGGATCTCGTACTCCCGGGCGGGCGGGTCCTCAGGCACGGGCGCGGCGTCGTCGCTCGGCACGAACCCGACCTTGCGGTACAGGGCCGCGGCCCGCTCGTTGTCCTCGTGGAACAGCAGCCGTACCCGGTCCACCCGCGGCGAGTCCAGCGCCCACGACCAGTCCAGCGCCGCACGGAACAACTCCGCCGCCAGCCCGCTGCCGCGTGCCTCCGCCCGTACGAACACCCCCACCACATGGGTCTGGTCGACCGGCGCCGGCTTGCCGATGCGCGCGCTGCCCTTGGGCTCCACCAGCACGGACACCGTGCCGTCCCACCGGCCGTCCGGTGCCTCGGCCACGAACTGGACGACGTCCACCCCGGCGGCGGCCGACGAAGTGCGCTCCTGCCAGAAGGAGTCGGGCTGCCCGAGGGCCTGCTCGTACGACTCGTAGAACGCTATCGGGGCAAGAGGGTCCTGGAGGGCGGCCAGCCGGAGGTCGCGGGCCTGCGCCCACTCCTCGGCGCGCACGCGCCGGATCACGTGTTCCATCCCCCGATACTGGCCCTGACCTGCGCCCCTGAGCAACGCCGTTTCCCGGTCGTACCCAGGTACTACGCCGCTCCCCGGGCTCCCGCCCGCGGTCGGACGACCGGCCGCCTCCCGCTCCGTAGCGTCGGGGACATGACCAGGCCACACGGCATCGAAGCCGTCGAACTCGCCAAACGCTACGGCGACAAGACCGTCGTCCAGGACCTCACCTTCAGTGTCAGGCCGGGCTCCGTGACCGGCTTCCTCGGACCGAACGGCGCCGGCAAGTCCACCACCATGCGCCTCCTGCTCGGCCTCGACGCCCCCACCCGCGGGCACTCCACCGTCGGCGGCCGCCCCTACGCGGCCCACCCGGCGCCCCTCACCGAGGTCGGAGCCCTGCTGGAGGCCCGTTCGATCCACCCCGGGCGCACCGCCAGGAACCACCTTCTCGCCCTCGCCCACACCCACGGCATCCCGCCCTCTCGCGTCGAAGAGGTCATCGGCATGACCGGTCTGACCGATGTCGCCGGGCGGCGGGTCAAGGGCTTCAGCCTCGGCATGGGCCAGCGCCTCGGGATCGCCGCCGCCCTCCTCGGCGACCCGGCCACCCTGATTCTCGACGAACCCGTCAACGGACTCGACCCCGACGGCGTCCTCTGGATCAGGACGCTCCTGAAGTCCCTCGCCGCGGAGGGTCGCACGGTCCTCGTCTCCTCGCACCTCATGAGCGAGATGGCCCTCACCGCCGACCACCTCGTCATCATCGGCCGCGGCAGGCTGCTCGCCGACACGACGGTGGAAGCGTTCGTGCGGGACGCCGGCGCGTCCGCCGTGAAGGTGGTCTCACCGGAAGCGGCTTCCCTCGCCGGAGTCCTCGCCGGACCGGGTGTCGACGTGGAACGGGCAGGCCCCGACGAGCTGCTCGTGCGCGGCACGGACAGCAGGAGCGTCGGCCGTACCGCCGCCGCACACGGCATCCCCCTCTTCGAACTCACCCCGGTCACCGCCTCGCTGGAACAGGCCTTCATGGACCTCACGCACGAGGCGGTCGAGTACCAGGCCGTCCCGCTCGAAGGAGCCGCAGCATGAGCACGTACGAGCTGACCCCGACCCGTGTGCTGCGCTCCGAGTGGCACAAGCTGTGGACGCTGCGGTCGACCTGGATCACCCTGATGTCGGCCGGCCTGCTGACGTTCGGCATCGGCCTCCTCATGGGCGCCACCTACGAGACGGGCGGCGGTGACGGCGACGTGGACGTCGTCGTACTCACCCTCATCGGCGTCCAGTTCGCACAGATCGCGTTCGCCGTCCTCGGCATCCTCATGACCGCGGGCGAGTACTCGACCGGCATGATCCGCGCTTCGATGACCACGGTGCCCCGCAGGCTCCCGGTGCTGTGGTCCAAGGCGGCCGTCTTCGGCGTCGTCACCTTCGCCGTCACGCTCATCACCGCGTTCGTCACCTTCCCGGCCGCGCAACTGTTCTTCGCCGGCACCGACCAGGAGGCCTCGCTCGGCGACCCGGGAGTCGTGCGCGCCCTCGTCGGCAGCTCGGCCGGGCTCACCCTGCTGGGACTGATCGCCCTCGGCCTGGGTGCGCTCGTGCGGTCGGTGCCCGGAGCGATCGGCGCGTTCATCGGCGGCATGATGATCCTGCCCGAGGTGATCGCCATGCTCCCGTACGACGTCGTGGCCGATGCCGTGGAGTACTTCCCGACGAAGGCCCTGGAGTCCCTCCTGTCGGCGCAGGCGATCCCGGGAGCGGCCTCACCGGGCGGCGCACTGCTGGCGCTGACCCTGTGGGCGGCGGCGACCCTGGCCGCGGCCGCCGTCCTGCTCGAGCGCCGGGACGTCTGAGGCCGGGTCGGCCGGTGCACGAGGATGTGAGCATGCGCATGGCCCAGCAGAAGCGCCCCCCGCAGACCGGCCCCGCTCCCCAGGGCTGGTCGACCGGCGCCCAGCCGCTCACCCGCCGGCTCCAGCGCCTCACCGAACGCCTACGCGCCTTCGACCGCCGCCGCCCGCTGGTCTGGGACCTCCACCTCACCGGGGTGTTCGTGTTCGCCGCACTGGTGGACGCGGCGGGCGGCTGGCGCAACGTCGCCTTCAACGACGAGGTGCCCTCCTGGCTGGTCCTCGCCATGAGCCTGGGCTTCTCCGTACCGCTGCTGTGGCGACGCGGCCATCCGCTCGCCGTGCTCCTGGGGATGCTGCCGTTCTCCCTGGCCAACGCGGCGTGCGGTGCGCATCTTCAGGCGTCGTTCCTCCAGATGATCGCCGTCTACAACATCGCGCTGCGACTGCCGTTGCGCACCCTGGTGTGGTCGTTCGGCACCGTGCTCGTCCCGCTGGCGGTCGGTGCCACGGCCTATCCGGTGGGGAGTTGGGACCAGCAGTTCGTGCCGATGCTCTACAGCTTCGCGCTCGTGGCCCTGTTGGGGCTCGCGGTCCGTTCACGGCAGGAGTACACGGCTTCCCTGGTCGAGCGGGCCAGGCAGCTCGAGGTGGAGCGCGACCAGCAGGCGCAGCTCGCGGCAGCCGCGGAACGTACCCGTATCGCGAGGGAGATGCACGACATCATCGGCCACAACCTGTCGGTCATCACCGGCCTGGCGGACGGCGGCGCCTACGCCGCCGCCGGTTCCCCGGAGCGCGCGGCCCAGGCCCTCGAGGCCATCGGTACCACCAGCCGCCAGGCCCTGACGGAGCTGCGGCGGCTTCTCGACGTCCTGCGCGAGGACACGGAAGCACCGCCTGCGGCGGAACTCGCCCCGCAGCCGGCCCTGACCGACCTGGAACGGCTGGTCGACGGCGTACGGGCAGCGGGCCTGCCGGTGGACCTCACGGTCGAGGGCGACCCGGGTCCGCTGCCCGCGGGGCGCCAGCTGACTCTCTACCGGGTCGCGCAGGAAGCCCTCACCAACTCCCTGAAACACGGCGGCCCGAAGGCGACGGCCACCGTCGCCGTGCGGTACGCGGCGGACGGCGTCACCGTCACGGTCACGGACACCGGGACGGGCGGGGAGGCCACGCCGGCGGGCACGGGCCGTGGGCTGGCCGGTATGCGGGAGCGAACCGCCATGTACGACGGCACACTTGAGGCCGGTCCGCTGCACCGGCCCCCGGGGGGCTGGCGCGTACGTCTCCACCTTCCGAAGGAACCCGATCAGTGACGACAGTGCTCATCGTCGACGACCAGCCCATGCAGCGTTTCGGCTTCCGGATGCTGCTGGAGAGCCAGGACGACATGACGGTGGTGGGCGAGGCCGGGAACGGCGCCGAGGCAGTGCGGCAGGCCGCCGAACTCCACCCCGACGTCGTCCTGATGGACATCCGCATGCCGGGTCTCGACGGGATCGAGGCGACGCGTCGCATCGTCGCCTCGGGCGCCCGGACGCGCGTCCTCATCGTGACGACGTTCGACCTGGACGAGTACGCCTACAAGGGCCTGCGGGCCGGCGCGAGCGGCTTCCTCATCAAGGACGCGATGCCGGAGGAGCTCCTCTCCGGCGTCCGCGCCGTGGCCGCCGGAGACGCGGTGGTGGCTCCGAGCCTCACACGCCGGCTCCTGGACACGTATGTGCAGCACCTGCCGGAGAACATGGCGTCCGGGACCGGCGAGCCGGTGCCGGACGAGCGCCTGGCGCGGCTGACCGAACGGGAGCGCGAGATTCTGACAGTGATCGGCCAGGGCTGGACGAACACGGAGATCGCGAGCCGGTTCCATTTGGCCGAGTCAACGGTGAAGACACACGTGAGCCGCATCCTGGCGAAGACCGGCGCGAGGGACCGCGTCCAGGCGGTCATCCTGGCGTACGACACCAGGCTGGTGAACCCGTCCTGAAAACCGGTGAACCCGCATGGGAATTTCCCCTAACGCTGGGGAATTGGCCCTGAACGCAGGAAAGCCCCGCACCAGAGGTGCGGGGCTTTCCCACAATGATTGTTCGGCGGCGTCCTACTCTCCCACAGGGTCC
>NZ_JBIVAU010000003.1:703432-842243 GCF_044745705.1 Streptomyces sp. NPDC086835 | reverse complement strand
GGGCGGGTCCTGGCACTTCGAGCTGACCCGTGACCCCGAGCGCCCGCTGGAGCCGGCTCCGACCGTGGACGACCTGTTCGTGGTCTACCTGGGTGTCCCCGTGGAGGAGAGCCTGGTCGACCGGCTGGTGGCCTGCGGCGGCACCCGGGTGCGCGCGCACAATCCGTACTGGGACGAGCACGGGGTGACGGTCGCCGACCCGGACGGCTACCGGCTCGTCCTGTGCTCCCGCACCTGGGGTTAGCGTCTGTCCGGTCGCGTCCGGCGGGAGGCGCCTCGGAGCCGGTGCGCCCGGCGGTTGCATCTAGGACGGAATCTGACCTGTATGGGTTCTACGGTCGTCAGGTCATGCAGAGCCGGAGGACCGGGAAGAGAGGACGGGACCGATGAACCGCACTGTGCCCGAGGGGTATACGAGTGTCGCGCCGTGGGTGGTCACCGACGACACCGGCGCACTGCTCGACTTCATCACCGCCGCGTTCGGCGGTGAGGAGCTCGCACGGGTGCCGGTCGAGGACGGCACCATCGGTCACGGTGAGATCCGTGTCGGCGACACGGTCGTGCTGGCCTTCGACCGGCGGTCCGACTGGCCGGTGATGCCGTCACTGCTGCGGATCTACGTCTCCGACGCGGATGCCGTCATGGCCGCCGCCGTTGCGCACGGGGCACAAGTGGTCACCGAGGCGCTCGACAGTGCGTGGGGCGACCGTGGCGGCAGGGTGCGCGATCCGTTCGGCAACATCTGGTGGGTGACGAGCCGCATTGAGGACGTCGCGCCGGACGTGGCCTGGCAGCGGATGTCGGAGCCGAAGTACGCCGAGTCGATGCGCATCGCCCAGGAGACCCTGGACGCGGAACTCAGCGGCCGGGAGTCGGGGGTGGCCAGTGCCCCGCAGCGCCCGGCCCGTTGAACCCTTCGTCCCGCCCGGCCCGGCATCTTTTCGCCACCCGGGCCGGGCGGCGGCCGCACCCGCCACAATCCCCGCATGAAGATCACCGCGCACGGGCTCAACCGTGCCACGCTCGCACGGCAGTTGCTGCTCGCCCGTGAGCCGCTCGACGTCGCGGAGGAGGTGCGACGGGTGGTCGCCCTGCAGGCGCAGCAGCCCGTTTCGCCGTACATCGCCCTGTGGAACAGGCTGAGCGGCTTCGACGCGTCGGGGCTCGACGCGTCGGTGGCCGGTCTGCGGACGGTGAAGGCGACGCTGATGCGGCTCACCCTGCACGCCGTCCATGCCGAGGACTACCGGACGTTCCGCGAGGCGATGGAGCCGACGCTGCGCGGCTCCCGGCTCGGCGACCCCCGTTTCACGGCGTCCGGGCTCACAGCGGACGACGCCGGTGAACTGGTCGCGGATCTCCTGGAGTTCGCCGACCGGCCGCGGACCGCGGCCGAGATAGGGGGCCGGCTCGAGAAGCGGCTGGGCGCGCCGATGGAGTCGGCGGCGCAGCGGATGCTGCGTCAGTATGTGCCGCTGTGGCATGCGCCGACGGGAGGGCCGTGGTCGTTCGGTACGCGGCCGTCGTTCGTGGCGGCGGGTGAGCGGCCGGTACTGGCGGATCCGGAGGTGGCCGCGGGGAGCCTGCGGGAGCTGGTCCGGCGCTACTTGGAGGGCTTCGGGCCGGCGTCGGTGGCGGACATGGCGCAGTTCGCGACGGTGCAGCAGGCCCGCATCAGGGCGGCGGTGCTTTCGCTGGGCGGTGGACTCGTGCGGTTGGAGGGGCCTGACGGGACGGTGCTGTACGACGTTCCCGGCGGGCTGCTTCCGGCGGAGGACGTTCCGGCGCCGCCGAGGCTGATGGCGATGTGGGACAGCGTCCTGCTGGCCTACGCCGACCGGAGCCGTGTCGTCCCGCCCGAGTGGCGCCGGCATGTGACGCGGGTGAACGGCGACGTGCTGCCCACGCTGCTGGTCGACGGTCATGTCGCGGGTGTGTGGCGTGCGGTGGAGGGCGGGGTCGAGGCCACGGCCTTTCGTCCGCTTCCCGGTC
Source organism: Streptomyces sp. NPDC086835 (assembly GCF_044745705.1). NCBI lineage: Bacteria > Bacillati > Actinomycetota > Actinomycetes > Kitasatosporales > Streptomycetaceae > Streptomyces > Streptomyces sp. NPDC086835. The sequence goes on along the minus strand of NZ_JBIVAU010000003.1, from coordinate 840,251 downwards.
ATGTCTGGGAGCAGCTGGCCGTGGAGGCGGCGTCGCTCGTCGCGTTCCTCGCTCCTCGTGACCCGGTGGCCTACCGGCGCTACGACCACTGGTGGGTCAAGGGGCTGCCGGCGGCCGAGGTCCGGCTGCTTCCGGGTGGGTGAGCCGGGGAGCGCCTCGAATGCGCGGGCGTGTACGGGGCTGTCATGGGTGGGCCGTGGTGTCCGGGCCGGCCTGTTCGACCGCCTCCAGTCTGCGCCGCAGGTGGGCCCGTTCGGGTTCGGTGCCGGCGAGGTCGAGTGCTTGCCGGTAGGCCGCCGCGGCCTCGGGGAGCCTGCCGAGGCGTTGCAGGAGGTCGGCCCGGGCGGCCGGATACGGGTGGTGGCCGCGTAGCCGCTCCTCTCCTGCCAGGTCGTCGAGCAGCGCCAGGCCTGCTTCGGGGCCGTCGCGCATGGCCACGGCGGCGGCCCGGTTCAGGGCGACGACCGGGGAGGGGGTGAGGGTGAGCAGTACGTCGTAGAGCGCGACGATCTGCGGCCAGTCGGTGGTCGTGAGGTCGGTTGCCTCGTCGTGGAGGGCGGCGATCGCGGCCTGCACCCCGTAGGGGCCGGGTGGGCCGCCGGTCAGGGCCGGGGGTACGAGTGCCAGGCCTTCGTCGATCATGGTGCGGTCCCAGCGGTCGCGGTCCTGGTCCTCGAGGAGCACGAGTTCGCCGGTGGGGCCGGTGCGGGCGGCGCGGCGGGCGTGGACCAGCAGCATGAGGGCGAGCAGCCCGGTGACCTCTCGTTCGGCGGGCAGCAGCCGGTGCAGGATGCGGGCGAGGCGGACGGCTTCCTCGGCGAGGTCGAGCCGTTGGAGGCGGGGGCCGGAGCTGGCTGTGTAGCCCTCCGTGAAGATGGAGTAGAGGACCTGGAGGACGCCCGGCAGGCGTCCGGGCAGTTCGTCGGCGTCGGGTACCCGGAACGGGATCCGGGCCTCGCGGATCTTCTTCTTCGCCCGTACGATCCGCTGGGCCATCGTGGCGGGCGGTACGAGATAGGCGCGGGCGACCTCGGGTGTCGTCAGTCCGGCCAGGCAGCGCAGGGTGAGGGCTCCGCGGGCCTCGGGCAGCAGGGCGGGGTGGGCGCAGGTGAAGAACAACTGGAGCCGTTCGTCGGGCAGATCGCTGTCCGCGCCGGTGCCCGGGGCCGGGGCGGGGCCGGCCCGGTCCGCGTCCAGTTGGAGGACGGCGAGGCGGGCGGCGTACGCCTGGTCGCGCCGGAGCAGGTCGACGGCCTTGCGCCGGGCCGTGGTCAGCAGCCAGGCGCCGGGCTTGTCCGGCACGCCGTGGACCGGCCAGTGCACCAGCGCCGCTTCGACCGCCTCGGAGGCGACTTCCTCCGCCAGGTCCAGATCCCCGAAGCGGCGTACGAGGGAGGCGAGCAACCGGCCGTGTTCTTCGCGGAACACCGATTCCACCGCGTTGTCCGTGCCGGTCGCCCGCGCCTGCATCGCTGTCAGGCCCCGAAGTCGGCGACCGGCCGCACCACGACCGAGCCGCTGCCGCGTGCCCCGGGGCAGCGGGCGGCCCAGTCGAGGGCGATGTCGAGGTCCGGCACGTCGATGACGTAGAAGCCGCCGAGGACTTCGCGGGTCTCGGCGAACGGCCCGTCGGTGACGGTCCGTTCGCCGTCGGCGCCGACCTGGACCTTGGTGGCGGTGACCAGGTCGGCCAGCGACTCGCCCGAGACGAGGATGCCGGCGTCGCGCACGGCCTTGTCGTAGGCCATCCAGTCCTCGACGCTGCATTCGGCGGCCCCGCCGTTCGCGTCGATCGCGCCACTGTTGATCAACATCATGTACTTCATGGTCCGACTCCCTCAGGGTCTGTCGTCTTCTCGTGCGGCGGGGTGCCGCACACCATGACGACGAACGGGACAGGGCCGTATCGACACGGTCCCCCGATTTTCTTCTGACTTTCTTGGCGGGCTTCGCGGGCTGCTTCGTGGTCCGGGGAGTCTTCAGGTGCCCAGGGCGGCGGGGGCCGGGCTTTGGGGTGCCGGGCCGGGGGTCAGCCGGGTCCGTGGCGGTGGTGTGTGCCGGGGGTGTGGCCGAAGGTCCGGCGGAAGACGTCGATGAACGCGCTGGCGGACGACCAGCCGCACCGGTGCGCCACGGTGGTCACGGGGGTGTTGTCCGCCAGCAGGACCAGTGCGTGGTGCAGGCGCAGTTGGGTGCGCCACTGCGGGAACGTCATGCCGAGGTCGGACTTGAACAGCCGGGACAGGGTGCGGTCGCTCGCGCCGACGTCCCTGCCCAGTGCGGCCAGGGTGCGGTTGTCGGCGGGGTCGGCGCGCAGCAGGTCGCACAGGTCCCTGAGCAGGGGGGAGGTGGGTGTGGGCAGGTGGAGCGGCTGCTGGGGCGAGGCCCGTAGTCGGTCCAGCAGTACGGCACGCAGGCGGGTGCGTTCGGGGCTGTCGTCGAGTGGGGGGCGGGTGTGGGCGAGGATGAGTTCGCGGAGCAGGGGGGCGACGGCGAGCACGGTCGGTGTGTGGAGACCGAGCGGGTTGTCGGTGGCGGGCAGGCCGACGAGGTGCAGTTCCAGGTCGCCGTGGGCCTGGTGGCCGTGGACGGTGCCGGCCGGGATCCAGATGGCGCGGGTGGCGGGTGCTACCCAGGTGCCGGCGCCGGTCGTGACGGTCAGCGCTCCTCGCCCCGCGTAGACGATCTGGTGGTCGTCGTGCTGGTGGGCGTCGATCTGTGTCCCGGTCGCCAGGCTCTGGGTCCGGGTCGGAGCGACCGGCTGGTGGCGGATCTGCGGCATTGGTCGGCAGTTTATCGGAAGTACGACAGTCGGTGTGCTGGCGACGATGATGGCGTGCGGAAGAACAGGTCGGTGGTTCTGCTGTCGGTCGGGCATGCCTGCGTGGATGTGTATCAGGGGGCGGTGGCGTCACTCGTGCCGTTCTTCGTGGCCGAGCGTGCCTACAGTTACGCGGCGGTGTCCGGGATCGTGCTTGCCGCGTCGGTGCTGTCGTCGGTGACCCAGCCGGTGTTCGGGGTGCTGACCGACCGGTGGGCGATGCCGTGGCTGCTGCCGGTGAGCACGCTGCTGGGCGGGGTGGGCATCGCCCTGAGCGGTGTGAGCGGCTCCTACGGGTGGACGCTGGTGTTCGTGGCGGTGTCGGGGCTGGGGGTGGCCGCCTATCATCCCGAGGCTGCCCGGGTCGCGCGGCTCGCCTGCCGGGGCAGTCACAAGGGGATGGGCTGGTTCTCCCTCGGCGGGAACCTCGGCTTCGCGCTCGCGCCCCTCATGGTCGCCGCGGTCGTCGCCGTCGGGGGGCTGCGGCTGTCGCCGCTGTTCGTCGTGCCGGCCCTCGTCGGCAGCGTGCTGTGCCTGCCGGTGCTGAAGTCGCTGGAGAAGGACGGGCGAGTGCGCTCCGGCCCGATGGCGACGAGGGGAGCCGATGACCGGGGGTCGTTCGTGAAGCTGTCGATGGCGGTGATCTGCCGGTCGGTCGTCTTCGTCGGCCTGAGCACCTTCATCTCGCTCTATGCGCGGCAGCGCACGGGAGGCGGCGCGGCGGCGGGCACCGCGGCGCTGTTCGTGCTCTACCTCGGCGGCGCGGTGGGCTCCGTGGTGGGCGGGCACCTGGCCGAGCGCTGGGACCGGGTCGTCGTCTCCCGCTGGTCGTACCTGGCCACGGTCGTCGCGGTCGCGGGGATCGTCACCGTCCCGGGGCCGGTGCTCTACGTGTTCGTGGCGCTGGCGTCGGCCGGCCTGTACGTGCCGTTCTCGCTGCAGGTCACCCTCGGTCAGGACTATCTGCCCTCGCGGGTCGGTACTGCCGGCGGGATCACCCTCGGTCTCACCGTCAGTGCCGGCGGCCTGGCCGGCCCTTTCATCGGGCAGCTCGCCGATGCGACGTCCCTGCGGACGGCGCTGGCTCCGCTGGTGGTGATGCCCGTGCTGAGCTGGCTGCTGCTGCGTAACCTGCCGGAACCCGCGACGCCGCAGCGCGTCACGGCGACGGCGCGGCAGACCGGGGACGGGACGGAGACGGCGGAGGCGGGGCGAGGGCGGGGGCGGGGGTGACGCAAGGCGGCGCCGGCTGCCCGGCGGGCCGGCGGCTCAGGCCTGGAACTCGGTGAGGTCGATGCTGTGGACGCGCAGCGGAAAGCCGTACACGGGGTGCACCGTCTCGCGCTCGAGCACCATGCCGAGCTTGCGGATGACGTTCTCGGACGCGTCGTCCCCGGCGCGGCTGATGCTGATGACGCGGTCGAGTCCACGGTCCTGGAGCGCGAACTCGAGCGTCGCGTGGGCGGCTTCGGAGGCGTATCCCTGGCCCCAGAACGGGGAGCCGAGCCGCCAGCTGATCGCCACGGCGGGCATCACCTCCGGCAGGAACTCGGGCACGGACAGTCCGGTGAAGCCGGCCAGTTCGCCGGAGGCGAGCAGTTCGACGGCGAAGAGACCGAAGCCCTCCTCGTCCCATTCCTCTTCCCACTGCTCGATCGCCTCGGCGGTGTGCTCGAGATCGTGCGGGGAGGAGTCGTCGACCCAGCGCATGACCTGGGGGTCCGCGTTGATGTCCGCCATCGGCACGAGGTCGTCGTCGTGCCAGCGGCGGAGGATGAGGCGGGGGGTGCGGATCTCGGTCATGGGCGCCCATCCTGCCGGAGGCAGGGGGGTCACCGTTAATCGGTGCCCGTGCCGATGCTGCCGGGGCGGGGGCCCTGCGCCGGAGCGGGGTGGGCGGGGCCGGTCGGGGTGGGGGTGCGCTGGTAAAATGGGGTCACGCTTCGTCGTTCTGGGGCCCGTACCAAGGGGTGCGGGCCCCGGCTCGTTCCGGGCGCCAGACCACGGAAGGGTCCCCCATGAATGCGAAGCCGTCAGCCGCTGGGCGCCTTGGTGCCGGCACAACCCGGCCGACGGCGGTGCAGGGTGAACTCTCGGCGGTGACGCTGACGCCCGGCTCGCCGCCCGCGCAGTCCTTCGCCGAACTGGGGCTGCCCCCGGAAGTGACGCGGGTGATGGCCGGCTCCGGGGTGACGGAACCGTTCCCGATCCAGGCGGCCACCCTGCCCGACGCGCTGGCCGGACGGGACATCCTCGGCCGGGCGCGGACCGGGTCGGGCAAGACTCTCGCCTTCGGGCTGGCCCTGCTCACCCGTCTCGCGGGCCGGCGCGCCGAGCCGAAGCGGCCGCTGGGGCTGGTCCTGGTGCCGACCCGGGAACTGGCGCAGCAGGTGAGCGACGTGCTGGCCCCGTACGCGCTGGCGCTGGGGCTGCGGCCGGCGACGGTGGTCGGCGGGTTGTCGATCGGGCGGCAGGCGACACTGATGCGGGCCGGCGCCGACGTGGTCGTCGCGACCCCGGGTCGGCTGGCCGACCTGGTGGCGCGCCGGGACTGCCACCTGGACCAGGTGCGGATCACGGTGCTGGACGAGGCGGACCAGATGTGCGACATGGGGTTCCTGCCCCAGGTGTCGGAGCTGTTGGACCAGGTGCGGCCGGGCGGGCAGCGCATGCTGTTCTCGGCCACCCTCGACCGCAACATCGACCATCTCGTCGGGCGCTACCTCCATGACCCGGTGCTGGCGACGGTCGACCGGGCGGCGGGCGCGGTCACCACGATGGAGCACCATGTGCTGAACATCCATCCGGCGGACAAGTACGCCACCGCCACGGAGATCGCCGCCCGGGACGGGCGGGTGCTGATGTTCCTGGACACCAAGCACGCGGTCGACCAGTTCACCCGCCATCTGCGCGGCAGCGGGATCCGGGCCGCCGCGCTGCACAGCGGGAAGTCGCAGCCGCAGCGCACGCACACGCTCGCCCAGTTCAAGAGCGGTGAGGTCACCGTGCTGGTGGCCACCAATGTGGCCGCGCGGGGCATCCATGTCGACGCGCTCGACCTTGTCGTCAACGTCGACCCGCCCGCCGACCCCAAGGACTATCTCCACCGGGGCGGCCGCACGGCGCGTGCGGGCGAGTCGGGCCGGGTGGTCACCCTGGTCACGCCGGGCCAGCGGCGTGATGTGAACCGGATGATGTCCGATGCCGGGATCCGGCCGGTGGTCACCCAGGTGCGCTCCGGCGAGGAGAAGCTGGCGGGCATCACGGGAGCGAAGCGGCCGCCGGTCGCGGACAAATCCGCCGGCGGCAACGCGCCCTTCCGGGGGCTGGGCGCCCGGGCTCCGAAGGAGTCGCGCAGGACGGCCGAGGCCCGCGGTCTCGCGGAGGCCCGTAAGGCGGCCCGGGTCCGCCGAGGTCACTGACGTTCTTTCAGCGGCGAGCACAGCCGCACTCGCCTCTGAGGGTGCGGGATGTTGCGTCCTATTCTTCTGTGCCGTTCTCGTCCCCGCTCAGGGGCGCCACGCCCTTGCCGGGTTCGATGACGTCGCGCCGGCCGGTGTCTTCGGCCTCGTCGAGCTGCGTGAGGACCGGGTGGTGGAGGTCGAAGGCGGGCGACTCGGAACGGATCCGGGGCAGCGTGGTGAAGTTGTGCCGCGGCGGGGGGCACGAGGTGGCCCATTCCAGGGAGCGGCCGTAGCCCCACGGGTCGTCGACGTCGATGCGTTCGCCGCTCTTCGCCGTCTTCCAGACGTTGTAGAAGAACGGGAGCGTGGAGGCGCCCAGGAGGAACGCCCCGATGCTGGAGACGGTGTTGAGGGCGGTGAAGCCGTCGGCGGCGAGATAGTCGGCGTAGCGCCGTGGCATGCCTTCGGCGCCGAGCCAGTGCTGGACGAGGAACGTGGTGTGGAAGCCGATGAACAGCGTCCAGAAGTGGATCTTGCCGAGGCGTTCGTCGAGCATCGTGCCCGTCATCTTGGGCCACCAGAAGTGGAAGCCGGCGAACATGGCGAACACGACGGTGCCGAAGACGACGTAGTGGAAGTGGGCCACGACGAAATAGCTGTCGGTGACGTGGAAGTCGAGCGGCGGCGAGGCGAGGATGATGCCGGTCAGGCCGCCGAAGAGGAACGTGACGAGAAAGCCGATGGACCACAGCATCGGCGTCTCGAAGGACAGTGATCCCCTCCACATGGTGCCGATCCAGTTGAAGAACTTCACCCCGGTGGGTACCGCGATGAGGAAGGTCATGAAGGAGAAGAACGGCAGCAGGACCGCGCCGGTCGCGAACATGTGATGGGCCCACACGGTCACCGACAGTCCCGTGATCGCGATGGTCGCCCCGATCAGCCCGGTGTAGCCGAAGATCGGTTTCCGGGAGAAGACGGGGAGGATCTCCGTGACGATGCCGAAGAACGGCAGGGCGATGATGTAGACCTCGGGGTGGCCGAAGAACCAGAAGAGGTGCTGCCACAGGAGTGCGCCGCCGTTCTCCGGGTTGAACACCTGCGCGCCGAAACGCCGGTCGGCCTCCAGGACCAGCAGCGCGGCCGCGAGGACGGGGAAGGCGAAGAGCACCAGGACCGAGGTGAACAGGATGTTCCAGGTGAAGATCGGCATCCGGAACATCGTCATTCCCGGCGCGCGCAGGCAGATGATCGTCGTGATGAAGTTGACGGCGCCGAGGATCGTGCCGAACCCGGACAGCGCCAGGCCCATGATCCACAGGTCGCCGCCCACGTTCGGTGAGCGCGCACCGCCGCTGAGCGGTGTGTAGGCGGTCCAGCCGAAGTCGGCGGCGCCCTGGGGGGTGAACAGGCTGCTCAGCACGATCAGTCCGCCGAAGAAGAACAGCCAGAACGACAGCATGTTCAGCCGTGGGAACGCCACGTCGGGAGAGCCGATCTGCAGCGGCATGACGGCATTCGCGAAACCCGCGAAGGTGGGCGTCGCGAAAAGCAGCAGCATGATGGTGCCGTGCATGGTGAACGTCTGGTTGTACTGCTCGTTGGAGAGGATCTGAATGCCCGGCCGGGCCAGTTCCGCACGGAGCAGCAGGGCCATCACACCGGCGACGACGAAGAACAGGAACGACGCGATCAGGTAGAGGTGCCCGATCTTCTTGTGATCGGTGGTCGTCAGCCACACGATGACGACCTGGCCCCGCGTGCGGCCCTTCACGGGAACGGGCGCCGTCGTGCGGGTGGATGTGACCATGTGTGACCCCCGGGCGGTTCTGGCGGTTCCTTCGTGCGCGGTTCGGGTAGCGGCGGTTCGGAAAGCGGTGGAGTGCCCAGCCAACGCGATGCCACACGTTATGCCGCGAAGCCGCGCCGGGGCCCGCGGACATGCCCTCGGCCGGGTCAGCGGGGCGCGGGCAGCTCCGCGCGGGAGTTCGCCGATCGGTGCGCGCAAGGGGTCGAGGACGTGCTCGGCAGGCTGTCGCAGTGTTCTCGTCCGGGGCGGCGTGGGCCGTGGGAGTGAACACCTCGTGCGGGCCCCGGGGCGGCCGGGCCCGCGTCGGTCTCGGGCGGAGTGTGTGCCGAACGGGTGAGCGGGCGCCCGGTGGGGTCGCCCGTGGTTAGCATCCGGGAAGGGGGACGCCCACCGATGGCACGGAGGCCGTCATGCCGCAACGACCCGCATCCCGTCTGTCGACGAACCGGTCGAGCCTCGGCCACAAGGCGCGGTACGCGCTGCGGCATCCGCAGCGCGTGCTGCCCTACCTGCGCCGGGCGGGCCGGGACACATGGCTGCGGCTGCGCCACCGCGGCGGCCACGTCGCCTACTACCGGGCGGTGATGGCCTCCGACACCGCGAGGAGCCCGGAGGCGGCGGTCGGCGGCGGGCCTTCTCACGACCGCTGGCTCGCCATCGGGCAGATGCAGTTCGACTACCTGTGCGAGCACGGGCTGAAGCCGCAGGACCGGATGCTGGAGATCGGCTGCGGCAATCTGCGGGCCGGCTGGCGGTTCATCGACCATCTGGAGCCCGGCCACTACTACGGGATCGACATCTCCCCCGACATTCTCATCGAGGCCAAGAAGACCCTCGTCCGCTACGGGCTCCAGCACAAACTTCCGTATCTGACGCCCGTCGACAACCTGACGCTGGACTTCCTCCCCGACGCCACGTTCACCGTCGTTCACGCGCACAGCGTCTTCTCGCACTCGACGCTGGAGATCATCGACGAATGTCTGGCGAACGTGGGGCGGGTGCTCGCCCCGGGCGGGTTCTTCGACTTCACCTACGACCGCACCGAGACGCGCGAGCACCAGGTGCTGGGCGAGGACTTCTACTACCGGACCCAGACGCTGGTCCGGCTGGCCGCCCGGCACGGCCTCACCGCCCGCTTCATGGACGACTGGGAACAGCTGCCGCACGGCCAGTCGAAACTGCGCGTCACCCACGCCGTGTGAGCGCCTGAATGCCTGAACGGAGAGATCGATGCGTGTTGCGGTAGCGGGCGGTACCGGCCTGGTCGGGCGGCACGTCGTCGGGGAACTGCGCGCCGCCGGGCACGAGCCTGTGGTGCTGGCCCGTTCGACGGGCGTGGACGTCACCACGGGCCAGGGCCTCACCGACGCCCTGGCCGGTGTCGGCGCGGTGATCGACGTGACCAACACGCAGACGCTCAGCCGCAGGAAGGCCGTGGCGTTCTTCGAGGCGGCGTCGCGCCGTCTGCTCGCTGCCGAGGAGCGGGCGGGCGTGCGCCATCACGTGGTGCTGTCGATCGTGGGCATCGAGCGGGTCGGCCACGGCTACTACCAGGGCAAGATCCGCCAGGAGCAGGTAGTGGCGGCCGGCCCGGTCCCGTGGACGGTGCTGCGGGCGACGCAGTTCCACGAGTTCGCGGACCAGCTCCTCGACGGGATGCCCGGCCCGCTGGCGGTGATCCCGCGCATGCGCGTCCAGCCGGTCGCGGTCCGGGAGGCGGCCCGCGCCCTGGTCGAGCTGGCCGAGGGGCCCGCCCAGGGCATGGCCCCCGAGCTGGCGGGGCCCCGCGAGGAGTGGCTCCTCGACATGGTCCGCCGCCTGCTCCCCACCCGCCCGGAACGCCGCTTCGTGCTGCCGGTCCGCTACCCGGGAGCGGCGGGCCGCGCGATGGCGGGCGGCGGCCTGCTCCCCACGGGGCCGGGCCCGCGCGGTATGCAGACGTTCGACGCGTGGCTGGCGGACACGCGCGGCTGAGACCGGCCGCCCCGGCGAGGTGTCCGGCGGGGTATCCGTGGCTGCCCCCGGTGGGGTGTCCGGCGGGTCGCCGTTCGCGGCGGGCGACGAGTTCCTCGGGTGCTCGTCGCCCCGGGCGCCGCGTCCTCGGGGCGGTCGCGCGGCCCGCGTGAAGGTCAGGCGCCGGCCGCTGCCGCGTAACGGGCGGCGACGTCCTCCCAGTTGACCAGGTCCCACAGCTTGGTGACGTAGTCGGGGCGGACGTTCTTGTACTGCAGGTAGTAGGCGTGCTCCCAGGCGTCGAAGACCAGCAGCGGGGTGCTGCCCTGGCCCACGTTGCCGTGGTGGTCGTAGACCTGCTCGACGATCAGGCGGCGGCCGAGCGGCTCCCACGCCAGCACGCCCCAGCCGGAGCCCTGCACCGAGGTGGTGGCGACGGTGAGGTGCTTCTTGAACGCCTCGAAGCCGCCGAGGTGTTCGTCGATGGCGTCGGCAAGGGCGCCTGTGGGGCGGTCACCGCCGTCCGGGGAGAGGTTCTGCCAGAAGATCGAGTGCAGGGCGTGCCCGGAGAGGTTGAAGGCGAAGGTCTTCTCCAGACCCACCAGGCCGGTGGGGGTGATCAGGTCCTTCTCCCGGGCCTCGGCGAGCTGTTCCAGGGTGTCGTTGGCGCCCTTGACGTAGGCGGCGTGGTGCTTGGCGTGGTGCAGCTCCAGGATCTCCGGCGTGATGGCCGGGGCGAGCGCGGAGTAGTCGTAGGGCAGGTCGGGAAGCGCGTAGGTGCCCATCAGGCACGTCCCCTTTCGTTGCGTGTGGGTGATCGTCCGGGGACAGCCAACCTCTATTGCACATTACTTGCAACAACGTATCTGATGCATCAACATGGCCGGGGGCGGGGTCGGCACGTCAGCTTTCGGCGGTGCGGCATTCGACGTGCTGCCGTTCCTCCCGAGAGGTGATCGTCTTCTCACCGGCGCCCGCCGGACGCCGGCCCCGCTCCCCCGGCGCGTACAGCACCCGTCCGCAGGTCTTCTGACGTCGACTCGGCAGCGGCCCGCCGCGGCGCTCCCGCCGCCGGTACCTGCGCGGTTCGTCGCGCCGGTCCGCGCGACCTGAGAGCGACCACGGGTCCGCCGAGCGGCCGAGGTGGGCGTGGCGAGTTGCCGCTCAGGGTCGATGGCCCGGAAGGGGGCGGCGTGAAGGATGGGACGCGTCGGAACTCACCAACTCCCGGGAGCCCACCGTGTTTTCTCCGTCATCACGCAGGACAGTGGCCGTGCTGGCCGCGGCCGTCGCAGTGCTCGCCGCGAGCGGCGTCTCCAGCGCGTCAGGGGCTCCTGGTGCCTCCGGTGCCTCCGGTGCTTCTGCCGAGGGTCGTGGAACGCCCTCGTACGCGAGTGTCACCGGCCATGCGGATTTCGTGCTGCCCTACCACCAGGACGAGGACGTCCGCTCGTTCAGCTTCGACGCGGTCGCCGCTCCGTACAGCCGGCCGCTGCCCGGGATACCCACGGGTCTTCCCACCGACGCCCGGGGAACGGTCAGGATTTCGCACTACTCGGCCGCACGGGACGTCACCTACACGGCCGAGGGGCGGGTGGACTGTCTGGTCACCGGGCCCCGCTCGGCGACGCTGACGGCCGTCATCACCAAGGTGGGTCCCGGCGGACCCCTCGACATCGGCCGGCGGCTCGGGTTCAGCGTCTACGACGGGGGCAAGGACGGCAAGAACCGCTCCGGCGACCGTGTGGGCTTCTCATGGAACGGCGTGAATCTGCTGCCGGGCGGTGCGGCCGCCCCCGAGGAGGCCCCTGTCGGCACATGCATGGCGCCGGCACCGTACGCCCCGGTGACCAAGGGCGGCTACACGGTCGTGCACGCCGAACTCCCGGCCCCGGCACAGCCCTGACCTGCCCGCGCAGGCGGCTCGGCACGGGCGGGGCCTCGGTGCCTCGCCCGCGGCGGACCGGTCCTGTCGTCGCCGGCCGCGGCCGTCGCGGTGCGATCAGTGCGGCCGTCGGGTGCCGTGGTAGTGCTGGGCGAGCCGGGCGAGGGCGACCGCGCCGAGCAGGAGACCGAAGTCGCGCAGCGCGATGTCGTAGTGGCCCGGGACGGTCAGCAGGTTGACGATGATGCCGGCGAGCCAGCCGGCCACGAGCCAGCCTCCGAAGCGCGGTGCGAGAGCGACGGCGACGCCCGCCACGATCTCGATGACGCCGACGGCGTACATGGCCTGCTGGGCGCTGCCGGGGACGATGTCGTTGATCCACGGCGCGAGATAGACGGGCCAGTCGACGAGCAGGTTGGTGAACTTGTCCAGCCCGAACAGGACGGGCGCCACGGTGAACCCGATGCGCAGGATGACGAACGCCTGGTAGCCGGGGTCGGCGAGCGCGGCCCGCCGCGCGGGGGCGGACGTGGTTGTTGTGGTGGGGGACGACATGGTGGGCGCCCTTCGTCTTCGGTTCTCTGCGAGCTTCTATCGACAACTCTCACTATCGATAGAAGCGCGGATCACCTCTTTAGTCAATGGCCGTTGGTTTTACACTGGTGTTCGTGGACCACCCGAAAGAAGCACCCCACCCGGATGCCGCACCCGACCCGGATGTCTCCGCCGTCGCCGCCCTCGACGAGCCGACCCGCAGGAGGCTCTACGACCACGTCGCGCGCCAGCCGGAACCGGTCAGCCGCGACGAGGCCGCCGAGGCTCTCGGCCTGGCCCGGCAGACGGCCGCCTTCCACTTGGACCGCCTGGCCGGCGAATCGCTGCTCGACGTCGTCTATGAACGGCGCAGCGGACGCACCGGTCCGGGAGCGGGCAGGCCCGCCAAGCTCTACAAGCGCTCGGCCAAGCAGGTCGCCGTCAGCCTGCCCGAGCGCCACTACGAACTGGCCGGACGGCTGCTCGCCCAGGCCGTGGAGACGTCCGAGGCCACCGGCGAACCGGTCAGGACCGTCCTGCACCGTGAAGCGCACCGGCTCGGCGCACAGCTCGCCGGGCGCGACACCACGGACGTGCTCGACCTGCTGGAACGGTACGGATTCGAGCCCCGCCACGACGGGGAGGCCATCGTTCTGGGCAACTGCCCCTTCCACGCGCTCGCCCGCGAACACACTCAAACGGTGTGCGGCATGAACCTCCACCTGCTGCGCGGTGTGCTCCAAGGGCTCGACGAGGACCGTCTCCAGGCGTGCCTGGCGCCCACCCCCGGCCGGTGCTGCGTCCGCCTGGAGCCGGCGCCCTCCCCGTCCGCGGGCCCTTCTCCTCGTGCCGGGCGCTGACCGTCCGACTGTGCAGGGCCGAAGCCGGGTGGGTTCGACAACATCAGGGCTCATGCCTCAGCGGCATCGGGTGCCGGTCGGCATCGTCCCGGCCGTACCTCGGCAGCCGTACGGGCCGCCTGTGTCAGGCGGGCAGTGCGGCGAGCCAGCCGGTCAGGAGCCGGTTGACCTCGGTGGGGCGTTCCTGCTGGATCCAATGACCGCAGCCGTCGAGGAGGTGTGAGGAGACCAGGCCGGGCAGCGTCGTGGGGTAGGCGTCGATCGCGTCGGCCATCCACACGGTGGAGGCGTCCAGGGCGCCTCCGATGAACAGGGACGGCTGGGTAAGGGGAGCGCCGTCGAAGGCGGCGAGATCGTCCCAGTCCCGGTCCATGTTCCGGTAGCGGTTGAGCGCCGGGCCCAGGCCGGTCCGCTCGAACTCCCCCGCGTAGACGTCGAGATCGTCCTCGCCGAGCCAGCCGGGCAGCGTGCCCGTGGGGAACCGGGCGCGCAGCGTCCCGCCTCTGCTCACGAAGTGGGGGTCCGGCGCGCCGGGTGCGGGCATGGTGTCGGCGGACAGTGCGGCGTAGAAGCCGGCGAGCCAGCCGCGTACGTCGGGTTCGATCTCGGCCTCCGCACGGCCCGGCTGCTGGAAATAGGAGACGTAGAACTCCTCCTCCCCGCCCATCCGGGCGAAGACGTCACCGGGCCGCGGACCGCCGCGTGGGGTGTAGGGCACGCTGAGCAGTCCCACCGCACGGAAGACGTCCGGCCGGAGCAGGGCGGAGTTCGCGGCGATGGTCGCCCCCCAGTCGTGTCCGACGATCACCGCGGACCGCTCACCGAGGGCGTGCACCACCGCGGCGTTGTCGTCCACCAGGTCGAGCATCCGGTACGCGTCCGTGGCGGCGGGCTTGGAGGAACGGCCGTAGCCTCGGACGTCGACGGCGACCGCGCGAAATCCGGCAGCGGCCAGCGCCGGCAGTTGGTGACGCCAGGAGTACCAGGATTCCGGGAAGCCGTGCACGAGCAGCACCAAGGGGCCGCTGCCCTGCTCCACCAGATGGATCCGGCCCGCCGGTGAGGGGACCAGTCGGTGGGTGGCGTCGGCGGCCTGCTGCTGCGGCATGAGTCCTCCACGGGTCTCCAGTGTGCGCGTCGGGGTCTTCGGTTCCCGCGCGTGCACGGCTCTTCGCCGAGCATGCGGCGGCTCTGGCGGGCGCGGCCAGCCGTGTTGCCGATTCGGCAAATCGGCGGCGGCCCGCCGTCGTCCGGCGGCATTCCTGGCGTGCGGGCGTGCGGAGGCCGTGCCGTTCGCGTTCTGCGAACGGCACGCGCTGCTCGTACAGTTCGCAGGGGAAGGATGTGGCGATGGCACTGGTCAGGAAGGGGGCGCTGCGCATCACCGTCGACGGCGCCGCCTACCGCTGGAGGCTGCGCGGAAGGCCGACGTACGGCCAAGGAATGGTGTGGTCTCCCCCTCACCTACGCGGTCGAGCTCGCGGACAGTCCGGGCACGACCTTGGTGGTCACGACCGATCAGCCGCATCCGGGCAACTGGCTGGGAAGTACGGCCGCGCCGCTCCTGCCCTCGCACGTCGCCGAGAGCATTCGCACCGCCCGCGCCGGCGGCTGGACACCCGGGGCCCCTGGCTCGCCGTTCCGTCTCGACCGGTCACAGGGGTTCGTCCCGTTCCACTGAACCGTCACCGCACCAAGGGAGTCTTGTACATGACCAGGAGCGAGGATCGTTGAGCACCGGCGCGGGCCAGGAAGAGCCAGGGCACGATCTCGGCACATGGAGCTTCGAACGGCTTCGGGCGATGGCCGTGAACGAGCACGGCAGCCACCTTGAGGCAGTGCGTATCGTCGCGCAGGAGCGTGCCTACTTCAGCGACGGACCCGCGGATGCCCGTCGGCAGTGGGCCAAGCTCTCCCTGCTGGCGAACCGGCGTGCGCACGGTGACAGCCCGGAGGATCAAACCCGTGCGGCCACGCAGGACTTCATGCTCCGGATGTGGGTCATCGACCATCTCGGTCCCGACGACGACGATCCCGACTGGAGCCCGGACACACTGGCGTCCGACACGCTCGACGCGCTGCGTCTGACGCCCTCACAGGCCGGTGCGCTCGCCGGCGGCCGGCGGGAATCGGCCATCGAGCAGATCCGCGAGCTGCGGTGGCACAAGAACCTGACGGCTCATCTGGCCGGACTCGCCGGCCACCTGGAGCCCGGCCCGACGCGGGATCTGCTTCTCGCCTGGGTCGAGGTCCGCCCTCGCCTGCCCTGAGCCGGACGGCGTCCGGCGTCGTCCGGCCGCGTCAACGGGAGGGTGTGCCGGGGGCGTTCGGCGACTCGGGCTTGCGGGCGAGGAAGGTGGCGACCATTCTCTTCGTTCCTTCGCCGGGCGGCTGCAGCAGTTGCGCGGTGATCACGAGGCCGGCCGCCTCCAGCAGTTCGGCGGTCCGGTCCGGCGGGGTGAGGTAGGACTCGTAGGACACCGGACGGCCGCCGTACGCCTGTGTCGGGCGCAGATGTTCGCCGGTTCCCGCATGGCCGGCCAGCATCAGGCAGCCGCCGGGTGCGAGCGTGCGACGGAATTCGCCGAACACGACCGGCAGCAGTTCCGGTGGTGTGTGGTGGACGGAGTAGTAGGCCAGGATGCCGCCGAGTGCGTCGTCGTCGATCGCCAGCGCGGTCATCGACCCGACGGTGAAGCTCAGCCCCGGGTATGCCTGACGGGCCAGCTCGACCATCGCGGGCGACAGGTCGATGCCGAACGCGGACACACCCAGCCCGGCCAGGTGCGCGGTCACCCGGCCGGGACCGCATCCCACGTCCGCGACGGGCCCGCGGCCGGCCGTCCGTACGTCCTCGGCGAACGCCGCCAGCACGGCGCGTGAGAGCGGGTCCAACTCGGCCGGGAACTTGACCTGTCGGGCGTATTCGGCGGCGACGGTGTCGTACGACTCCCGGACGGCGGCGAGGTAGGAGAGGTCGGTCACGGGCGTGACTCTAGAGGAGGGCCCTCCGGTCCTGGCCGGCGCAGTACCGGGCCGTTCACGGCGGCCAAGAAAAGGAAAAGGCAAGGAGGTTACCCGCTCCTTGCCACTCTCAACTTATAGCGCACCGGGGGGCTTGCGGCAAGGCCCGGGGCGTGCCGCAGAATGATCGACCCAGGTCGGAACCTGCGGAAATGGCAGCTTCGTGAAGTGTGGGGGCTTTTGTTGCTGTCCGGGTCGCGCGGGTGTCGAACCGTCGGTGGGACTCGCGGTGCGGTGGCGGGGCTCGGCGCGCAGGTGCGGGGTGCGTGCCGCCGGACCGCGCGGGCTGATGGCCAAAATCCAATCTCGTTGAATGGGCGTTCTTGATGATTGACGTGATCGTGGTCGGCGGCGGGCCGACCGGCTTGATGCTGGCGTGCGAGTTGCGGCTGCACGGCGTGCGCGTGGTCGTGCTGGAGAAGTTGACCGAGCCGACCCGGGAGGGCCGCGGGCAGGGCCTGCACACGCGCAGCGTCGAGGTGATGGACCAGCGCGGTCTGCTGGACCGGTTCCTCGCGGTCAGTGAGAAATTCCAGGTCGGCGGGCTTTTCGGTGGCATCGTCAAGCCGTGGCCGGACGGGTTGGACACGGCGCACCCGTACGGCGTCGCCACCCCGCAGCCGGTCACCGAGCGGCTGCTGGGCGAGCGTGCCGTCGAACTGGGCGTGGAGATCCGGCGCGGCTGCGAAGTGGTCGGGGTGAGTCAGGACGAGGACGGGGTGAGCGTCGAGCTGGCGGACGGGGGCGCCCCCGCCGGTGGGGGCGTCGCGGGCGCGGGAAGTACGCGCCTGCGCTCGCGTTACCTCGTCGGGTGCGACGGCGGCCGCAGCGTGGTGCGCAAGCAGCTCGGCGTCGGTTTTCCCGGCGAGCCCGCCACGGTCGAGACGCTGCTGGGCGAGATGGTGCTGACCGAGGATCCGGCGACGATCGCCGCCGTCGTCGAGGAGGTCCGCAGGACCCAGCTGCGGTTCGGGGCCATTCCCCTCGGGGAGGGGGTGTACCGCATCGTCGTGCCGGCCGACGGCGTGTCCGAGGACCGTGCGACCGGGCCGACCCTCGAGGAGTTCGAGCGGCAGCTGCGGGCCGTCGCCGGTACCGACTTCGGCGTGCACTCGCCGCGCTGGCTGTCCCGGTTCGGCAACGCCACCCGGCAGGCCGAGCGCTACCGGGTCGGCCGGGTGCTGCTGGCGGGCGACGCGGCGCACATCCACCCGCCGACCGGCGGGCAGGGGCTCAACCTCGGTGTCCAGGACGCGTTCAACCTCGGCTGGAAGCTGGCCGCCGAGGTCGCCGGCTGGGCGCCGGAGGGTCTGCTGGACAGCTACCACGCCGAACGGCATCCGGTGGGCGCCCGCGTGCTGGACAACACCCGCGCGCAGATCACGCTGCTGGGCACCGATCCGGGTGCGACCGCGCTGCGGGAGCTGTTCACGAAGCTGATGGACTTCGAGGAGGTGAACCGGTACGTGACCGGGATGATCACCGCGGTCGAGGTCCGCTACGACTTCGGCGAGGGGCATGAACTGCTCGGCCGGCGGATGCGGGACGTGCAGCTGAAGCGGGGGCGTCTCTACGAGCTGATGCACGAGGGCCGCGGACTGCTGCTCGACCGGACGGGCCGGCTGTCGGTGGAGGGCTGGGCGGACCGGGTGGACCACGTCGTCGACGTCAGCGAGGAACTGGACGTGCCCGCGGTGCTGCTGCGGCCGGACGGCCACGTGGCGTGGGTCGGTGAGGATCAGCAGGATCTGATCGGCCGGCTGCCCACGTGGTTCGGCGCTGCCGTCGGCTGAGCGGGCGGGTCGCGGCCCGGAAGGGAGCGGGGGCGGTCTTCGGCCGGGTTCGGCGCGGCCGGTGCCGTGCCTCCCGCCGGGTACCGCGCCACGGGGCCGGGCCGAGCCGGTCACTGTCCGCTGTGCCCGTATCACGGTGCGGTTCGGGTGTGCGGGGCGCGTCGGGGGCCGGAGGCGGTGGGGCGGGTGGTGCGGTGCCGGGAACAACCCGGGATGGTTTACCGTTCATCTGTATGTGGTCGCGGAGGGGACAGTGTCCCCGGGCCTCACCTGTAGCCCATGGGGAAGATCGTTCGGCTGAAGCCCTGTGGAGCCCCTCGCCGAGAGGCGACCGCCCTCCGTGTCCACCCTGTACCGATCCCGGCTGGTCCCCCCCGTCCAGCCGGGATCTTCCTTTTCCCGGGGTCGGCACCTAAGGGCGGGGGTGGCCGTCGTCCCGAGGCCGCGCCGGATTTCCGGAAGGCCGGCGCCGTCTTCCGTGCACGCTCGGCCACCGGCTCAGGAGCCGTCCGCCGAGCTGAGCCGGTGCCGCTCGCGGCCCGGCCGGGGGCTAGGCCAGGGCGGCGGGCGGGGAGAGGACGCGGGTGAAGCGCAGGGCGGGGTGGCCGTCGAGGACGGTGGTGCCCGTTTCTGTGAAGCCGTTGCGGGTCAGGACGGTCCGTGAGCCGGTGTTGGCGAGGGTGGCCGCCGCGTGCAGGGTGTTCAGGCCGTAGGCGGTGGCCGCGAGCGTGCACACCTGCTGGACGGCTGTGGTGGCGAGGCCCTGTCCGGCGGCCTTCTCGGCGATGCGGAAGCCGAGGTCGGCGGCACCGTCGGCAAGGTCGACGAGGTTGACGCGGCCCACGATCGCGCCGCTGTCGTCGACGAGGACGTGGAAGCGGCAGGTTCCCGCGGCCTGTTCGGCGAGCAGGGCGGCGTGGCGGGCGGCGAAGTGGGTGAAGTAGTCGTCGCCGCGGTCGGGGACGTGGGCGGCGAAGTAGGCCCGGTTGTCGCGTTCGAAGGCGAGCAGGGCGTCGGCGTGGCCGGCGTGCAGGGGTTCGAGGCGGGGCATGGGGGAACGGTACGCGGCCGGGCGCGGGGCCGGGCGGCCGGGTGGGACATGGGCCGGCCACCCGGTGCGGGGTGGGGGCGCTCCTGGTCACCGTGTGCGGGTGATCCAGCGCTGCAGGGCGGCGTGGGTGGTGTCGTCGAGGGCGCAGAGCGCGTCGATGGCGGCGAGGTCGCCGGGCAGCGGGGCGATGCCGGCGGTGGTCAGGGCCGCGTGCAGGTCCAGGCGGCGGCGGTCGGCCGGGTCGAGCGGGAGGGGGACGCGCTGTCCGGGCCGGGGCGCGGGCAGCAGGTAGTCGTCGGTGGCGCCGGGGAAGCGGTAGGGGTCGATGGTGGTGGTCCCGGTGGTGGTGTGCCAGGCGGTCATGTCTGCCTCCCTGAGGTGGTGCGGTGTGTGTGGTGGCAGGGACTGCACCGCGGGCGGCGGCAGTTGCAGTACGGGAGGATTGCCACCCGATTGCCCCCTATGGCATTTCGTCACATGACAGCTCGTCACATCAGTGGTCGTGTGACGGACACACCGGCCCGCCCCACGTGCGGGCGGGCCGGTGCGGCAGGGCCGGGGGTTGAGGGCCGGGTTCCCGGGCACCCCCGGGCGGTCAGGGGGTCCAGACGCCGGTGGCGGCGGTCTCGCGGGCGAAGTCGGTGAAGTCGCGCGGGTCGCGGCCGAGGACCTGGCGGACGCCGTCGACGAGGTGGGCGTTGCGGCCGTCGAGGAAGACGGCGAAGACGTCGGCGTAGGTCTGGTCCTGGCCGGCGTCCTTGAGGATGGTGCGGTACTCCTCGACGGTGACGGGGCGATAGGTGATGGTGCGGCCGGTGGCCTTGGACAGTTCGTCGGCGATGTCGGCGAAGCTGAGCAGCCGGGGGCCGGACAGTTCGTAGGTGCGGCCGATGTGGGCGGGGTCGGTGAGGGCGGCGACGGCGACGTCGGCCACGTCGTCGGCGTCGACGAAGGGGGCGACGGTGTCGGCGGCGGGGACGGCGAGTTCACCGGCGAGGACCGGCGGCAGGAAGAAGCACTCGGAGAAGTTCTGGTCGAACCAGTTGGAGCGCACGACGGTCCATTCGGCGCCGGAGGCCTTGAGCTGGTCCTCGGCGGCGCGGGCGCCTTCCTCGCCGATGCCGGAGAGCAGGACGATGCGGCGGACGCCGGCGGCGACGGCGGTGCGGCAGAACGCGCCGACGGTGTCTGCGGCGCCGGGGAAGGCCAGGTCCGGGTAGTAGCTGAGGTAGACCGAGCCCATGCCGTCGAGGGCGGCGTCCCAGGTGGCGGGGGCGTTCCAGTCGAAGGGCGGGGTGCCGGTGCGCGATCCCGTACGCGGCCGCAGGCCGCGTAAGGAGAGCCGTTCGGCGACGCGGCGTCCTGTCTTGCCGGTGCCGCCGGTGACGAGGGTCGGACGGGTGGCTGCTGTGGGTGTGTCAGGTGTCATGCGTGCCAGTCAAACCGAGCGGTTCCGGGCGGCGCCAGGTTCCTCGAGTCGGAGCCGAGGATTCCTGGCGACCGGGTGGAGTGCGGTGAGGCGCACCGGGAGGGTGTGGTGTCCGTAGGCGATGAAACCTTCGGTGGGGGGCGGTCCGCCGGGTGCGGCGGCGAGGTGGAGGCCGGGGAATCGGTCGAAGAGGGCGGGCAGGGCGACGGCCGCTTCCATGCGGGCGAGCGGGGCGCCGGGGCAGAAGTGGACGCCGTGTCCGAAGGCGAGGTGTTCGGCCGCTCCTCTGCCGGGGCGGGTGATGTCGAACCGGTCGGCGGTGGGGCCGTGTTTGCCGGGGTCGCGGCCGGCGGCGGCGTAGGCGGCGAGGATCGCTTCGCCCTTGCGGATGGTGGGGCCGCCGGGCAGGGGGATGTCCTCGACGGCGTAGCGCAGGGGGACGTTGGCGACGCTGGGGGCCCAGCGCAGGGTCTCCTCGAGGGCGTCGTGCCAGGACACGGTGCCGTCGAGGACCAGGCGCAGTTGGTCGGGGTGGGTGAGCAGGGCGTGGACGGCGTTGCCGATGAGGTTGACGGTGGTCTCGTTGCCGGCGCCGATGACGAGCAGGAGGGTGTCGAGGAGTTCCCTTTCGCTCAGGTGAGATCCGTCGTCGTCGCGGGCGGCGACGAGGGCGCTGGTCAGGTCGTCGCCCGGGTGCCGGCGCCGGTGGGCGACGAGGGCGGCGAGGGCGTCGTCGACCTCGTGGACGGTCTGTTCGGCCTCGTCGGGGGTGAGGGTGGTGTCCATGGCGCGGGCCATGAGGCGGGCGAGGCGGGGGCGGGAGGTTTCCGGGACGCCGAACAGGTCGCAGATGACCTGCATGGGCAGGGGGTGGGCGTAGGCGGCGCGCAGGTCGACCACGGTGCCGGGGGCGGTGTCCTCGAGGGCGTCGAGGAGGCGGTCGGCGGCGTGCCGGACGCGGGGCAGCATGGCCTGGGTGCGGCGGCCGGTGAAGGCGGGGGCGACGAGTTTGCGCAGCCGGCGGTGTTCGGGGCCGTAGGCGGTGTCCATGTTGTGGACGCCGACCCAGGTGCGGATCCAGGTGTCGTGGTATTCGCCGCGCTGCCAGGCGGGCCAGTGGCGGCGCGGGTCCTTGGAGACGCGGTCGTCGGTGAGGAGGGTCTTGAGGAGGTCGTGGGTGTTGATCGACCAGGCCTGGATGCCGGCGGGGAGTTCGACGAGGACGGCGGGGCCCAGCGCGCGCAGGCGGGCGGCTTCGCCGTGCAGGTCGCGGCCGGCGGGGTCCAGGACGAACGGCCGGGGGCACGACGTGGTGGCGGCGCCGGGCGTGGCGGGCAGGGGCGGGTGCGGGTGGGCCATGGGGTACTCCTCGGGGCTCGGCTCATTCCGGGCGGGGGGCGGTGTCGATGCGGGCGAGGCCGCGGGCGTGACGGCGGGCCTTGCCGCGGGAGACGGCGAGCGGGTCGAAGTCGTCGCCCCGGTGCGGCAGCAGGGACCGGTCGGCGAGGACGGCGCCGCGGGTGACCTCGGGGACGAGCCGGCGGCCGAGGATGCTGGAGGCGCACATCATGGCGCCCGTGGCGACGCCTTCGATGCCGGAGCCGTAGCGGATGCTGGTGCCGACGACGTGCAGTCCCTCGACGCAGGTGGTGGTGTCGGGGCGTTCGCCGGTCGCTCCCCAGCCGGCCAGGCCGTAGGGGGTGCCGCCGCGGGAGTGGATGTAGCGCTCGTGGGTGAGGGGGGTGGCGGCCTCGAGGTGGGTGATGTGGCCGCGGAAGGGGCCGAGTGCCTCCTCGGCGGCGTTCAGCATGGCGTCGGTGAGTTCCTGTTTGCGGCGCCGGTAGAGGTCGGTGCGGCGGTAGCGGCCGCCGTCGGCGGGCGCGGCGTCGGCTCCCCAGTAGGCGTGGTCGGGCGGGACGAGGGTCATCACCTGGAAGTTGCTGTGGCCTTCGGGGGCGATGTTGCGGGCGCCGGGGTCCTTGAGGGAGGAGAAGGACACGAACAGGAACGGCACCGGGTCGATGCGGTGTTCGGCCAGCTGTTGGAAGCCGGTGTCGATGTCGGTGTGCCGGTACCACCACAGGTTGGCGTTGGGGCGCTCGGGGAGGGTGGTGTCGAGGGCGACGTACAGGACGGCGAAGGGCAGCGACATGGTGGAGCCGCGGGTGCGTTCGGCGGTGCCGGGCTCGAAGTGTTCCTCGCCGACGAGGTTCTGGACGGTGCGGGTGTAGTCGGCGTTGGAGACGACGAGCGGTGCGGTGAGGACTTCGCCGTCGGTCAGGGTGACGCCGTGGGCGCGACCGTCGGTGACGAGGATGCGTTCGACCCGGGTGCCGGTGCGGACCTCGCCGCCGTGCGACTCGATGACTTCGACGAGGCCGGCGGGCAGCATCTGGCCGCCGCCCTTGGGGTAGTAGGCGCCGTGGAGGTAGTGGTCGATGATCGCCGCGTGGGTGGGCAGCGGGCACCGGGCGGGCGGCAGTCCGTAGGTGGGCGCGTGGGCGGCGAGGACGGTACGGGCCCGGGTGGACAGGCCGCAGTGGTCGAACAGGTCGGCCAGGGTGCGCTGTTCCCAGGCGGTGAAGGCGGGGCTGCGGGCGGCGAACTGCTCGTCGGTGAGGTCCGTCTCGCTGAGCAGGGCGCTGCGTCCTTCGGCGCCGACGGCCGAGCAGATCGAGGTGAACGTGTCGATGCCGGCGGCATCGCCGGGTAACGCCTCCTTGAGGCGTTTGCGGTAGCCGTCCCAGCCCGCGGGGACGTCGAGGGTGAGGCCGGGTACGACGATGCGGTCGAAGCCGTCCTGGTCCATGGGCAGGTAGGTGATCCGGTCGGCGAGGCCCAGGCCGCCGAAGACGGACGGCAGCAGGCCGCCGGGGCCGCAGTCGCCGAGGTAGTGGATGCCGACGTCGAACTCGTAGCGGCGGCGGCGCCGGAAGACATGGCTGTTGCCGCCGGCGACGTCGTGCTGTTCGAGCACGAGGACGCGCAGTCCGCTCACCGCGAGGTAGGCGGCGCAGACGAGGCCGCCGATGCCGGAGCCGACGACGACGGCATCCCACTCTTTGCGTTTCGCCATGCTGTGAGCAAAGCGGGCGGCTCGCAACAGGCGTGCAAGGCGGCGCGGACGGCGGCGCTCCGGTCCCGGGGCGGGTGTGGTGCCAGGGGGTCCTGGGTTCGGGGGCGGCGGGCCGGGCGGTCAGGCGTCGGGGGCGGGCCGGGCGGGGCCGAGCAGGCGGGTGGTGAGTGCGTCGATGAGGGCGGGGGCGCGGCCGTCGAGGACGGCGGGGACGGTGAGGTCGTCGACGATCATGCCGTGGACGGCGAGGTGGAGCAGGGTGACGTCGGTGCGGTCGCCGGGCAGGCCGGTGTCGAGGTGGAAGCGGATGTTCGTCTCGAGCTCCGCGGCGAGGGCCTTGTTGAGTTCGGCGCCCAGTTCGGGGCGGCGGGCGCCCTCCAGGCGCAGTTCGAGCATGGCCAGGTAGCTGGCGCGGTCGTTGTCCATGCGCTGGTGGACCTGGCGCAGCAGGCGGGCGACGAGGTGGTGGTCGCGCGGGGCGGTGAGCGTGTCGGCGAGCTCGGCGGGGTCGGGGGTCAGGCGCTCGCGGGTGCGGCGCATGATCTGGCCGAGCAGCTGGCCGCGGTGGGCGAAGTAGTTGGAGCAGGTGCCGACGGGGACGCCGGCTTCGGCGTCGACCGCGCGCAGGGTCAGGCCGCGCATGCCTTCGCGGGCCAGGACTTCGATGGCCGCGTCCAGCAGCGCGGTGCGGCGTTGTGGGTTGTGTCGCATGTTCCTTCTCCGTCACGCCACCGGCATCACACCGGGTGGAGTACTGCGCCTGGAGCGCTTTGTCAGCGTACAGGGCGGCGCCTCTCCCGCCTTGGCGGTCGGCGGGGGTCGTGAGGGCTGTTTCCGCGGTGTTCAGGCGGTGGCGGCGAGGCGGGCGGGGCGGGGGGCGGCCGGGCGAGGGTGGTACGGCGCGGGGGCGGCGCTCTCGGCGGCCACCAGGGCGAGGAACTCGTCCCAGTCGAAGACCCGTTCCGCCCGGTGGGCGGTGATCGGCCCGTGGCACCACAGCACGGGACGCGGGTGGCCGGCGTCGACGAGGGCGTCGCAGTTGCCGGGCGAGTCGTCGAGGAAGACGTCGGTGAACCGGCACGCCTTGTCGGCGGCGATGGTCAGCGAGTCGACGGGGAAGTCCCAGGCGGCCAGCCACGCCGCCGTGCGGTTCCAGGCCAGCGGCGCGGGCACGCCGGTGATCGCGCGGGCCGTCACGTAGTGCAGCCGGTGGCCGGCGCGGGCCAGTTCGCGGACCGCCTCGAGCGCGCCGGGCAGCGGGGCGCCCTCGGTGAACACCACGTTGTCGTGCACCCCTCGCCCGCACAGCGCGAAGAACTCCTGCTCGCTCAGGCCCCATTGGTGCACGTACCAGTCCCACGACTCGGCCTTCGCCGAGCACGGGCGGCCCAGGGTGTCCTCGGCGTAGCGGGCGACGACGTCGACGAAGGGGTAGAGCACCCCGTCGATGTCGAGACCGATGTCCAGTGTGCGGGCCATGGCTGCCTCCTTGACCTCGTACCGCGTTCAGACGAGCTCCGGGCAGCGGGGGACGGTGCCGCCCGGTCGGCATCGTGGGCCGCCGCCCGCAAGGTGCCCGCAAGCGGCGGGCCGGCAGGGCGGTGCGGGGCGAACTTGCACCGCGCTTGCTCCCTGCGGGATTTGCTGGCCTGTGGACGCCGGGACCGTTCGCCAACGCCGAAAGGCAGATCTGTGACGCAGCAGCACGAACATGCCGAAGCCATCGCCGTCGTCGGGATCGGCTGCCGCCTGCCGGGCGGGATCGACACCCCCGACGCGTACTGGACGTTCCTGACCGAGGGCCGTGAGGCCGTCGGCGATCTGCCCGAGGGACGCTGGGACGCCTACCGGGGCCGGCCGGGCACGGCACGTGCGCTGGCCGGCGCACCGCGGCGGGGCGCGTTCCTCGCCGACGCGGCCGGTTTCGACGCCGCGTTCTTCGGGATCACCCCGCGTGAGGCCGAGCTGATGGATCCCCAGCAGCGGCTCACGCTGGAGGCGGGCTGGGAGGCGCTGGAGGACGCGGGGATCGCCCCGCACACCCTGGCCGGTTCGGACGCGGGCGTGTTCATGGGCGCCGGGTCCGACGACTACGGGCGGCAGATGCTCGAGGACCTGCCCGCGGTCGAGGCCTGGTCGGGGATCGGCGCGTCGCTGTGCGCGATCGCCAACCGCCTCTCCTACGTCCTTGATCTGCGCGGGCCCAGTCTCGTCGTCGACACGGCCTGTTCGTCCTCGCTGGCCGCGCTGCACCTGGCCTGTCAGAGCCTGCGGGCCCGCGAGTGCACGCACGCGCTGGCGGGCGGGGTGCACCTGGTGGCCGCCCCGGGCCTGTCGATGGTCCTGGACGCCGCGGGGGCCACCTCCCGGGACGGGCGCTCGAAGTCGTTCGACGCGTCGGCCGACGGCTACGGCCGCGGCGAGGGCGTGGGGGTCGTGGTCCTCAAACGGCTCTCGGACGCGCTCGCCGACGGCGACCCGGTA
Organism: Streptomyces sp. NPDC086835; assembly: GCF_044745705.1. Lineage (NCBI taxonomy): Bacteria > Bacillati > Actinomycetota > Actinomycetes > Kitasatosporales > Streptomycetaceae > Streptomyces > Streptomyces sp. NPDC086835. The sequence continues at coordinate 814,127 of NZ_JBIVAU010000003.1, read as the reverse complement.
CGGGCCGTGATCCGCGGCAGTGCGCTGGCGCAGGACGGCCGCACGAACGGGATCATGGCGCCCAGCGGTGCCGCGCAGGAGCGGGTGGTGCGGGCCGCGCTCGAACAGGGCGGCGTCGAGGCGCTGTCGGTGTCGTTCGTGGAGGCGCACGGCACCGGTACCCGGGTGGGCGATCCGGTGGAAGTGGGGGCGCTGGCCCGGGTGTTCGGGGCCGGACGGGCCGCGGAGCGGCCGTGTCTGATCGGGTCGGTGAAGGCCAACATCGGGCACCTGGAGGCAGGCGCCGGGGTCGCCGGGGTGATCAAGGCCGTGCTGGCGCTCCAGCACGGTGTGATCCCGCCGACCGCGAACGTCCACGAGCTCAACCCCGACATCGACTGGGCCGCCTCGGGGCTGGCCGTGCCCACGGAGCCGGTGCCCTGGCCCGCGCAGGACACGGTGCGGCGGGCCGGGGTGTCCGGCTTCGGCTACGGCGGCACCGTCGGCCACGTCGTACTGGAACAGGCCCCGGACACGGCGGACACCACCACGGACGGTACGGGGACGGCGGCGGCTGCCGGGAGCCTGGATGCGGCCGGTGTGGCTGCGGGTGCCGCGCGCACCGAGGGTTCGGGTGACGCGGCGGGCCCGGGGCTGTTCGTGGTGTCCGGGGCGTCCGGGGACGATGTGCGGGCGCAGGCCGCCTCGCTCGCGGCCTGGCTGCGGGGCGAGGGCGCCGGCGCGCCCCTGGACGGTGTCGCGCACACGCTGATGGCCCGGCGCAGCCATGCCGTGCACCGGGCCGCGGCCGTCGCACAGGACCACGGCGGGCTCGCCGCGGCGCTCGAGGTGATCGCCGAGGGCGGCACCGCGCCGGCCGCGGTCGCGGGCCAGGTCCTGCCCGGTGGTGGGGGCGGCGCGGTGTGGGTGTTCTCCGGGCACGGCTCGCAGTGGGAGGGCATGGGCCGCGAACTGCTGGCCACCGAGCCGGTGTTCGCTGCGGCGGTCGACCGTCTGGAGCCGGTCTTCGCCGAGGAGCTCGGCATCTCGCCGCGCCGGGTGCTGAGCGAGGGGCCGCTGGGCGGGACGGACCACGTCCAGCCGATGATCTTCGTGGTGCAGGTCGGGCTGGACGCCCTGCTGCGCGCCAAGGGCCTGACGCCGGCAGCCGTGGTGGGCCACTCGGTCGGCGAGATCGCGGCCGCGGTCAGCGCCGGGGTGCTCGGCGCGGCGGACGCCGCCCGGCTGATCTGCCGCCGTTCCGTCCTGCTGCGCCGGGTCATGGGGCGCGGCGCGATGGCGATGGCGGGCGTCGGGTTCGACACCGTCCAGGGCATTCTGGGGGACCGTACCGACGTGGTCGCCGCGATCGCCGCCTCCCCCGCCTCGACCGTCGTCTCCGGCACGCCGGAGGCCGTCGAGGAGGTGTGCGCCCGTCTGGAGGCACAGGACGTGATGGTGCGGCGTGTCGCCTCCGACGTCGCCTTCCACAGTCCGCAGATGGACCCGCTGCTCGGTGAACTGGCGAAGGCGGCCGACGCATTGGAGGTACGGGAGCCGAGTGTGCCGCTGTATTCGACCGCGCTGGAGGACCCGCGGTCGACCGTCGTGCGCGACGGCGCCTACTGGGCGGCGAACCTGCGCAACCCGGTCCGCCTGGACGGTGCGGTGCGGGCGCTGGCGCAGGACGGGCACCGGGTGTTCGTCGAACTGTCCGGGCATCCGGTGGTCACCCACTCCGTCGGCGAGACGCTGGAGGCGGCCGGTCACGACGACGTGCTCGTCACCGCCACCCTGCGCCGTGAGCGGCCGGAGCGGGCCACCCTCCTCGCCCATCTGGGCGCCCTGCACTGCCACGGCGCCGCCGACGGCCTCGAAGTGCCGCACGGTCCGCTGACCGCACTGCCCCGCCGGGCCTGGCAGCACGTGCCCTACTGGCGCACCCCGTCCTCGCAGGGGCCCGTGGCGGAGGAGCACGACACCGGCTCGGGGACCCTGCTGGGCGGGGAGGTGACGTGGGCGGGCGCCGTCTCGCCGCGGCTGTGGCGGACCCGGCTCGACGAGGACTGCCGGCCCTACCCCGGCTCGCACCCCATCCACGGCGTCGAGGTCGTCCCCGCCGCGGTGCTGCTGAACACCTTCCTCGCCGCCGGCGGCACCGACACGCTCCACGACGTGGCGCTCAAGGTGCCGGTCGCCGTCACCGGCGAGCTGGAGCTGCACGTGGTGCGCGACGACAGCGGGATCCGTCTCGCCTCCCGCCGCACCGCCGCCGCTTCCCCTGCCTCCGCCGCCGGTACGGACGGCGGCGCGGCGCAGGCGGGGGCGGGTTGGAGCACCCACACCACGGCGCGGCTCACCTCCGGCCGTGCCGGCGGCGGTGACGACGGGGGCCGTGAGGTCGCGGACCGTGCCGGGGACGGGGAGTGGGACGAGTCGGCAGCCGTGGTGCTGGACCCCGGGGCGGTGAACGAGCGGCTGCACGCGGTCGGTGTCGCCGATGTCGGGTTCCCCTGGCAGATCACCGAACTCGCCTCCTCTCGCGGGCAGTTGCGGGCCCGGGTGCGGCCCGCGCCCGGCGGGGACCTCTCCCCCGCCCTCGCCCGCGCCTCGCTGCTGGACGCCGTCTTCTCCATCGCCCCGCTCGCCTTCCCCGCCGACGGCCGGCTGCGGATGCCGGCCGCGGTGCGGCGGGTACGGCTGCCGCTGGCTCTGCCCGAGACCGTCACCGTGCACGTCAGCCCCTCCCCCACGGGCGGCGACACCACCGACGCGGTCGTCCGCGACGAGGACGGGCGAATCCTCGGCACACTCGAGCAACTGGTGTTCGCCACCCTGGACGGCGGCACGGGCAGCGGCGCCGGGCTCCCGCCGCAGCGCCTGACCCACACCCTCGGCTGGTCCCCCGCCGCGCTCACCGCCGATCCCCGAACCCGGCTGCGGACCCTCGCCCTGGTCGGCGACGGCGCCCCCGCCGGACTCGCCGACGACGTCACCCGCGCGCTCGGCAAGGCCGGACTGCGCTGCCTGCACGCGAAGGACGCCGACGCGCTCGCCGGCCTGGTCGACGAACTCGGCCCGGGCGACGCGGTCCTCGTCCTCCCCGACGTACGGGGCCCGCTGGCCGAAGCGGCGCGCCGCTCCGCCTGGCGGCTGGCGTCGAGTGCCCAGCTGCTGCTGGAGCGCTGCGGATCCCTCCCGCCGAGGCTGTGGGCGCTGACCCGCGGCGCCTGGGAGGCCGCCGGCGACGACGCGGTCGCGCAGAGCGCCCTGCTCGGCCTGGTCCGCATCGTCGCGGGCGAACACCCGGAACTCAACGCCCGCGCCGTCGACCTCGACACCGGCACCCCGCCCGATCTGCTCGCCGGGCCGCTGGCCGAACTGCTGCGCTGCGCACCGGAGGCGGACGTCTACCGGGTGGGCGAGGACGGGGTACGGGCCGCCCGGCTCACCCCCCTGACGCCGGACCCGGACGGCCGGGACGGCCAGGACGGCCGGGACGCGGGGCCGGGAGCGGGAGCGTGCCGGGCGGACGGCACGTATCTGATCACCGGCGGGTTCGGCGCGCTGGGCCTGGAGGTCGCCGACTGGCTGGCCGGCCGGGGCGCGCGGCGGATCCTGCTCGCGGGCCGCACCGCCCTGCCGCCGCGCCGCAGTTGGCCCGCCCAGAGCGACCCGGCCACCGTGCGGCGTATCGAGGCGGTCCGGCGGCTGGAGGCGCGCGGGGTGAGCGTCACGAGCGTGGCCGTCGACATCGCCGACAGCGCGGCGGCCCGCGCGGCGCTGGACACCGACGCGCTCGGTCTGCCGCCCGTGCGCGGTGTGGTGCACGCCGCCGGCGTCCTCGACGACCGGATGCTCGGCGACCTCGACGAGGCGTCGCTGGAGCGGGTGCTGGCGCCCAAGGCTGGCGGGGCGCTGGTGCTGCACGAGCTGTTCCCGCCCGGCAGCACCGACTTCTTCGTGCTGTTCTCCTCCGTCGGCTACCAGCTGGGCCTGACCGGCCAGTCCAGCTACGCCGCCGCCAACGCCTGCCTCGACGCCCTCGCCCGCCACCGGCAGGCGGCCGGCGACGAAGGCAGTACCGCCTACGCGTGGACGTCGTGGCGCGGCGCGGGCATGGCCGTCAGCGACTTCGTCGACGCCGAACTCGCCGACCGCGGCAGCGGTTCCGTCGAGCCGGCCGACGCGCTGCGGGCCTGGGAGTACGCGCTGGGCTGCGGTGCGCGGCCCTATGTCGCCGTCCTGCCGGTCGCCGGCGCCACCGGCCTGCCCGTCCTCGGTGAGTTGTCCGCGCCGGGCGGGGAGGCGGCGGGCGGGCCGGACGAGGAGGCCGCGTTCCGGGCCGAGGGGCTCACGCAGGAGGAGCTGGGCGCGCTGCTGCTGGCAGAGGTCGGCCGCCAGATCGAGGCCGAACTCGGGCTGAGCGCACAGCGGTTGGACGTCCACCGGCCGCTGACCGAACTCGGCCTGGACTCGGTGATGACGCAGGTCCTGCGGCGCGGCCTGGAGCGGCGGCTGGGTCTGAAGCTGCCCGCCACGCTGGTGTGGAAGCACCCCACGGCCGCCGCCGTCGCCGCGTTCCTCACGACCCGGCTGGCCGCCCCCTCCCCCGCGTAACGCCTCCCCCGTCCCCGCTCCGTCCTCGCCCGTCCCCCGCTCTGTTCCGTCCCCCTCCCCGCGCCCGTTCCTGTGCCGTCACGAAAGGACCGTCCCATGCGCCACGACGACATCCATCTCGCCGCCACCGGTGCCTGGCACCCCAAGACGGTGCCGGTCGACGAGGCCATCGCCGACGGCCGCTACAGCCGCGAGTACCAGCGTGCGACCGGGCAGCAGCGGGTCGCCGTCTGCGACGACGACGCCGACTCGCAGCCCGCGATGGCCCTGCGGGCGGCGCGGGCCGCGCTCGGCCGGTCGAGGATCGGGGCCGAACGGTTCGCGCTGCTGCTGCACGCGGTGGCGACCCACAACGGGCTGCCCGGCTGGAACGCCGCCTCCTATCTCCAGCATCACGTCCTGGACGGGCACGGTGTCTCGCTGGAGATCCACCAGCTGTCCAACTCCGCAGTCGGCGCGCTGGAGTTGGCGTGCACGCATCTGGCGGCCGGCCCGGCCGGCCGGGCGGCGATGATCACCGCCGCGGACCGGTTCGGCGACGGCGCCTGGGACCGGTGGCGTGCCGCGCCGCCGGTGTTCGTCTTCGGAGACGGGGCGAGCGCCGCCGTGGTGACCCGCGGTGAGGGTTTCGCCCGGGTCGTGTCCACCGTGTCCGTCGCCGACACCGGCCTGGAGGGCATGCAGCGCGGCTCGATGCCGTTCTCCGCCGATCCGCGGGCCGGCTATCCGATCGGCTTCTTCGACCGGGTGATGGAGTTCTCCGACACCCTCGCCGGCGGGCTCGACGAGGCCAAGCAGCGCATGGCCGACCTGATGCACCGGGCCGGTGAGCAGGCCATGGCGGAGGCCGGGATCACCGCCGCCGACGTGCGGTGGGTGGCCGGGCCGGCGCTGGGCCGCGAGGCTCTGTACGAACAGTGCCTGGACCCGCTGGGCATCGACATCGACCGCTCCACCTGGCCGTTCGCCCGCCGGGTGGGGCACGTGGGCTGCACGGACCAGTTGGCCGCCCTCGACGACCTGATCGTCTCCGGCGCGATCGAGGCGGGCGAGAGGGTGCTGGTCGCCGGGCTGGGCGGCGGCTACAACTGCACGGTCGCCGTGCTGGAGTTCACCGCCGCACCCGCCGTACCGGAGGCCGGGGAATGTCGCTGACGCCGGCCGTGGTGCGGATACCCGAGGACGTGCGCCGCTGTCTGGAACCCGGCCGCTACGTCGACAGCGCCCACCCCGCGGTGCGGGAGGCCGCGGCCCGCGTCGCGCCGGGCGCGCACGGCGTCGACAAGGCGCGTGCCCTGTACGAGCAGGTGCGCGACCGGATCGGCTACTGCAGCATCCCGCCGGGCCGGGCGATCTCGATGGGCGCGTATCTGCGGGACAAGGAGACCTACCGGGCCAGCAGCGTGCTGGCCGAGGGGCACGGCTTCTGCGTGAGCAAGGCGTCGCTGCTGACGGCGCTGGCGCGGGCGTCGGGGATCCCGGCCCGGGTGGCGTTCGCCGACGTGGTCAACCACCATCACACCGGGCGGCGGCTGCGGGCGGCGACCGGCACCGACGTGTTCGCCTGGCACGGCTACAGCGAACTGTGGCTGGAGGGCCGGTGGGTGAAGGCGACCCCGATGTTCCACCGCACGCTGTGCGAACGGCTGGGGGTGGAACCGACCGACTTCGACGGACGCGGCGACGCGCTGCTGCCCGACCGGGACCGGCGGGGCGCGGCGTTCTTCTCCTACGCCGCACGGCACGGCAGCTTCCACGACGTGCCGGCCCTGTTCCTCACCACGCAGATCCCGCAGCGCTACCCGGGGCTGGACGAGTACCGGCAGCTGGCGGACCCTGCGCAGGGTCCGGGCGGCGGGCCGACGAGACCTTGACGCGGGGAGGGGCGCGGCGGTGGTCGGCGCGCGTCCGGCGGGCCCGGGGGCGGCGAAGGTGGCGGGTGAGGCGCCGTCCGTCCGATGATCGTGCCGCAACCGATCAGGCTCCGGAAGGGTCTTCACCCCCATGGCACCCGCCCCCTCTCAGCCGCCCTGGCCGCACTGCGGGCACGGCACCACGGCCGGCGATCCCGTCGGCTGCACCGGCCGCGAGGTCGAGCCGTACACCGCCTGTCTGGCCCACCTCAGTGAGAACCTGCGCAGCGGTTACCTCGCCACCCTGGCTCCCGGCAGCGACGTCGACCACCGGGGCACCGAGTTCGATGCGCCGCTCCTCGGCCGTCTCCTGGGCGCTCTGCACGATCCGGCGACCGGCGCACCCCGTCTTGGCACCGCGGACTTCGAGTCGGCGGCGTTCACGGGCGGCCTCGCCCTTTTCGAGGAGGCGACGTTCGGTGGCCAGGCACGGTTCGAGGCGGCGGAGTTCAGTGGTGACGCCTTCTTCGGGTCGGCGACGTTCGGTGGCCGTGCCTCCTTCAGGGCGGCGAGGTTCGACGGCTCTGCACGCTTCGACTCGGCGGAGTTCGCCGGCGAAGTGCGCTTCGACTTGGCGGAGTTCCGGCGCGAGGCCTGGTTCGAGGAGGCGGTGTTCGCACGGGACGCCCGCTTCGATTCGACGGGATTCAGGGGCGAGGTCCGCTTCGATTCGGCGACGTTCAACGGCGATGCCCTCCTCGATCTCGCGGGGTTCGCACGGGACGCCCGCTTCGGGTCGGCGGTGTTCAACGGCGCCGCTCTGTTCGAGGCGGCGACCTTCACCCGCGAAGCGTGGTTCGAATCAGCAACGTTCACCGGCGAGGCCGGATTCGGATCGGCGACCTTCAGTGACACGGCCTGGTTCGACAGTGCGACGTTCACCGGCGAGGCCCGGTTCGAAGCCACGGCCTTCATGGGCGAGGCCCGGTTCGAGGCGGCCGCCTTCTTGGGCCAGGCACGGTTCGAGGCGGCGGAGTTCGCCGGCGAGGCCCGATTCGATTCTGCCGTGTTCGAGCGTGCGGCGAGTGTGGGGCCTTTGGTGTGCGCGGGGAGAGCCGTGTTCTCGGGCGCGACGTTCGGCGGGCCGGTGACCCTGGCGATCGCGGCACGGAGTCTGGTGTGCCGGCGCACCCGGTGGTCTTCCACCGCGTCCCTGCAACTGCGTTACGCGACCGTGGACTTCGGCCATGCGGTGTTCGAGTACCCGCTCAGCATCGCGGCGGAGGCCGACCCATTCGCCCTGCCGGACGGCCGGGTCGTCGACGAGGTTCCCCTTGCCGGCGGCGCGGGCCCCGGCGTCCGGATCGGCACGCTGCGGGGTGTGGACGCCGCCCACCTGGTGCTGGCCGATGTCGACCTGTCGCGCTGCCTGTTGACCGGCACGGTGCATCTCGACCAGCTGCGGCTGGAGGGCGCTTGTTCGTTCGCCGAGGTTCCACCGCACCGGCGCTGGCGCCCCGTGCGGTTCACCGCGCGCCGGACGCTCGCGGAGGAGCAGCACTGGCGGGCGAGGCACCGGTCGTCCGTGCGGGGTTGGGACGTGTCCGTGCTCGGGGCGCAGGATGTGCGGCCGGCGTCGCTCGCGCCGGTGTACCGGCAGTTGCGGAAGTCGTTCGAGGACAGCAAGAACGAACCGGGCGCTGCGGATTTCTACTACGGCGAGATGGAGATGCGCCGCCACGATCCACAGACGCCGCGTGCCGAGCGCGGTCTGCTGAACGTGTACTGGGCGCTGTCCGGGTACGGGCTGCGGGCGCTGCGGGCGGTGAGCTGGCTGGCGCTGGCCACGGTGACGACGCTGGTGGTGATGATGCTGTGGGGGCTGCCCGAGGGCGATCCCAAGCCCGTGTCGAAAGGGACGGTCGCCGGCAGTGAGGTGAGCCTGACGACCGACACGCCCAAGCCGGTCAACCCCGACAGCGGTTACCTGGAGCGTCTGTCGTCCGACCGGTTCGAGAAGAGCCTGCGGGTGGTCGTGAACTCGGTGATCTTCCGGTCCTCCGGCCAGAACCTCACCACCACCGGCACCTACACGGAGATGCTGTCCCGCCTGACCGAGCCGGTGCTGCTCGGCCTGGCCGTGCTCGCGGTGCGCGGGCGTGTGAAGCGTTAGGCCGGGCCTCCCCGCGCCGGTCCCTGGAGGCCCATCGCCCCCTGGGGCCTGGCCTGTGAGGCGCCATGAGCAGGCGCCCGGCGCGGTGGCCGGTGGTCAGCCGGTGCGCGGGGCGTACGGCGGGAAGTGCGGCGGCGGGGCCTGCGGGGCGGTGGGGGCCGGGGTGGTGGCGGTGGCGCGGCCGTGGAGTTTCAGGCAGTGGGCCAGGCATCCCAGCGCGCCGGCGCACAGCAGGGTCCGCATGATGTTGGTGGTCTCCCAGATGCCCTTGAACTTGTCGACGAGGGCGAAGTCGGTGGCCTTCGCCGGGTCGCCGAGCTGCGCGAGTTCCATGTTCAGGGGGATGTTGACGGAGAACGTGATGAGCAGCGCCACCAGGTAGAGGGCCGCGGCGATCGCGGCCCACAGGGCCGGTGAGCGGTGGCCGCGACGGAAGTCGAGGACGGCGGCGGTGGTGGTGGCGATGAACGCGCCGATGAAAACGAGTGCGAACAGGCCGCTGTTGTCGATGAGTTGGTTGAAGTTCTGCATCGCTTCGACGTAGACGCGGTCGTCGGTCCGGGCGAGGCCCGGCATGATCGACACGTCGAAGGTGAAGAACAGGCCGGCCATCAGGCCCATGGTGACGGTCGAGATCACCAGCAGCGGGCCGGTCGTCCTGCTCGGTCGGCGGGCCGGGCGCGGGGGCGGCGGCGCGGGCGCGTACGGGTTCGCGGGGCCGTACGGGTGGTACGGGTTGGCAGCCATGGGGTCCTCACTCGGTCGGTTGCGAGGCTCGCGGCAGGTGTCGGGCGACGCGCACACGGGCGTCGGGAGCCTAGGCGCGGGCCCGGTGGCCGGCCAGGGCGGTTGGAGCGGATCTGGACCGGGTCTCGAGGGCACCGGCCGGTTGGTGGGTGGCGCCGTGTGCGGCGGGGTGTCGGGGCGAGCGGGTGTCGACGGTTTCTCGAGCGGTCCCTGAGAGCGTGCCGGGGGCGCTGTCCGCGCCGGGAAGCATCTCGAGGAGGCCGACCATGACCGCGCAGCTCTCCGACCAGCCCTTGCCGGCCGCCCCGGCGGGGCCCCGGCCCGCGACCGCGACCGCGTCCGGGCCCGGGCCCGTGTCCGTCACCGGGCCCGGTGCGGGTGGGTGTGCGGGGAAGAAGCGGCGGGCGGCCGGTGCGCTCGCGGTGATCGCCGGCTGCAACGCGATGATCCAGCTGGACGATCCGATCGTGAACATCGCGCTGCCGGGGATGCGGGCCGACCTGGGTCTGTCGGCCGTCGGGGCCTCGTGGGTGCTGACCGCCTATCTGCTGGCGTTCGGCGGGCTGTTGCTGCTCGGCGGGCGGCTGGGTGATCTGCTGGGCCGGCGGCGGGTGTTCATGGCGGGGGTGGGGCTGTTCACGGCCGCCGCGGCGCTGCGTGGCGCGGCTTCGTCGGGCGAGATGCTGATCGCGGTGCGGGCGGTGCAGGGCGTGGGTGCGGCGCTGGCCGCGCCCAGCGGGCTGGCGCTGCTGCTGAGCATGTTCCCCCAGGGTCCCGCGCGGACGCGGGCGATCGCGGTGTGCACGGCGGCCGGGGCGCTCAGCACGGCCGGCGGGCTGCTGCTGGCCGGTGCGCTGACCTCGCTCGGCTCGTGGCGGTGGGTGGTGTATCTGGATGTGCCGGTGGGGGTGGCGATCGTGGTGGCGGCGCCGTTCGTGCTCCGCGAGACGCCGCGGGTGCGGGGCCGTCTCGACGCGGCGGGGGCGCTGCTGTCGGCGCTGGGCGCGGCGGCGCTGGTGTTCGGGCTGGCGCGGGCGGCCGAGCGGCCGTGGGGCGACATGAGTGTGGCAGGCAGTGTGCTGGCGGGGGTCGCGGGGCTGGTGCTGTTCGCGGTGGTCGAACGCCGGGTCCGGCAGCCGCTGGTGGCGCCGGCGCTGTTCGCCGACCGGGACCGGCTCCTGGCGTACGGGGCGACGCTCGCGGTGCCGGGGGCGGTGATCGGCACGTACTTCTTCCTCAACCAGTTCTTCCAGGCGGGGCGGGGCTGGTCGGCGCTGGTGGCGGCGTGTGCGCTGCTGCCGCTGCCGGTGACGACGGCGCTCGCCGCGGCCGGTGGTGAGCGGCTGCTGCGGCGGCTGGGGGCGCGGCGGATGCTGGCGGTGGGTGCGGGGCTGCTGGTGTGCGGGAACGGGTGGCTGGCGCTGTCGGCGACGGGCCCCTACCCGGTGGTGCTGCCGGCGCTGGTGCTGCTGGGGGCGGGGATGGCGTGCGGGGTGCTGCCGCTGACGGTGCTGGCGACGTCGTCGCCGGCGCCGGACGGGGTGGGGGCGGCGTCCGGGGTGCTGAACGCGGTGCAGAGCGTGGGTGGTTCGGTGGGGCTCGCGACGCTGGTGACGGTGGCGTCGCACGGCCGCGGGGCGGCGGCCGGGTTCGTCGCAGGCGCCGGGTTCGCGGCTGTGGCGCTGGTGGCCGCCGCCGCGTTGCGGAGGCGGCCGGCGGCCGGCGTCAGCTGATGCGCATCTGGGCCATCATGCCCATCGCGGAGTGGTCGAGCAGGTGGCAGTGGTAGACGTAGGTGCCGCGGTAGGTGTCGAAGGTGGCGTGGAGCCGGACGGTTTCGCCGGGCAGCAGCCGCACGGTGTCCTTGAGGCCGGACTCGGAGGGGTCGGGGGCCTGGCCGTTGCGGGCGAGGACCCTGAACTGCACCAGGTGCAGGTGGAAGTTGTGCGGGACCAAGGTGTTCGGGTTCGTGACGGTCCAGATCTCGCTCGCGCCGTGGCGGATGCGGGTGTCGATGCGGTCGTGGTCGAAGACATGGCCGTTGATGAGGCCCTGGGCGGTCGGGGCGCCGCTCTCGTCGCTCATGCGCAGTTCGAAGGAGCGTTCGGCGGTCGCGGTGGGCAGCGGCGGCAGGGTGCGCAGCACGGCCGGGACGCGGCTGGGGTCGGATGCGGTGCGCACGACGTCGAACCGCAGGACCTGGCCGACCTGTTCGGGGCTGCCGGGGCCGAGGGTGTTCTCGAGGACGAGCCGGGTGCCGACGGGGTAGCGGGAGAAGTCGATGACGATGTCGGCGCGTTCGGCGGGTGAGAGCCACAGGGAGTCGAGGGTGGCGGGGGCGGGCAGCAGGCCGCCGTCGGAGCCGATCTGGGTGATGGGGCCGCCGTCGGCGAGGCGCAGGTGGAAGAAGCGCAGGTTGGAGGAGTTCAGCAGCCGGAAGCGGTACTTGCGGGCGGCGACCTGGAGGTAGGGGTAGGGCTTGCCGTTGGCGAGGAGGGTGGTGCGGCCGAGGGCGTCGTCCATCTCGTAGACGAGGCGGCCGCGTTCGTCGAGGCGGGCGTCGCGCAGGGCGATGGGGATGTCGTAGGAGCCGGCGGGCAGCGGCAGTGCCTGTTCGGTGTCGTCGGTGAGCAGGTAGGAGCCGGACAGGCCGCGGTAGACGTGTTCGGACTCGTGGTGGTGGGCGTGGTCGTGGTACCAGAGCGGGGCGTGGGGCTGCCGGTTGGGGTAGGTGTAGGTGCGGGTCGTGCCGGGGGCGAAGGTGTCCATGGGGGCGCCGTCGTCACCGGGCGGGACTGAGGCGCCGTGCAGGTGGACGGAGGCGGGGTTCTCCAGGGAGTTGCGGTGGTGGACGACGACCGGGCGGCCGGATCTGGCCTTGATGGTGGGACCCGGGAAGTGGCCGTTGTAGGTGAGGACCTCGGTGCTGATGCCGGGGAGTATCTCGGTGCGGGCGCGGCGCAGGGTGAGGGCGTAGGTGTCCTTGCCGCCGGCGGTGGACACCGGGGTGAGGACGGGCGGTACGGGCAGCGCGGTGGCGAACAACGGGGCGCTCGCGGGGCTGGTGCCGGCCTGGGCGTTGCGGGCCGTGAGCAGCGGGGTGAGAGCGGCGGCGGTGAACAGTGAGGTTCCGGTGGTGGCGAGCGCTGCGCCGAGCAGGCGGCGTCTGGTGACCATGGTGTTCTCCCTTGAGGGCAGGGGCTGGGCGGGCTGAGTGCAGCACGGGCGGCTCGCACGGCACTCGGGTACGCCCGCGCCTCGCGGGACGGGGCCCGGGGCGGGGCACCGGGGCACCGGGGTCGTTGGGGTCTGGCGGGGCGCGCGGGTGGGGTGCGCGGCGTCGGGGCGGGTGGCGGCCAGGGCCGGGCCGGGGCTCGCGTTGCGGGGGCGTTGCGCCGCTGTCCGTATACCTGGGGCGTCGGTCGTGCCGCCCTGGAAGGACGTTGTCGTGGATCTTCGGTACTGGCTTCCGCGTGCGGTGGACGTCTTCGAGCGGTTCGGGGAGCGGTTCGGCCCGTTCACCGCCCATCCCAGTCACCGGATCGACGACGCGGCGTTCACGCCGGTCTTCGAGCGGTTCGCCAAGCGGCTGGACGACAACTATCCGTTCTTCCACCCGTCGTACGCGGGGCAGATGGTCAAGGCGCCGCATCCGGCGGCCGTCGTCGGCTATGTGACGGCGATGCTGTTCAACCCGAACAACCATGCCGCGGAGGGCGGTCCTGCGACCACCGAGATGGAACGTGAGTGTGTCGCCTCGCTCGGTGCGATGTTCGGTCTTCAGGAGCCGCTGGGCCATCTGACGACCAGCGGCACGATGGCGAACCTGGAGGCGCTGTACGTGGCGCGCCAGTCCCATCCGGGCCGGGGTGTCGCCTACAGCTCCGAGTGCCATTACACGCATGAGCGGATGTGCCATGTGCTGGGCATGGAGGGCCACCGGGTGCCGGTCGACGCGCGGGGCCGTATCGACCTCGAGGCGCTGGAGCGGCTGCTGGCGACGGGCCGGGTCGGGACCGTGGTGGTGACGCTGGGGACGACGGGGCTGGGCGCGGTCGACGAGGTGCACGAGGTGCTGCCGATGGCGCGCCGCCACGGGGCGCGGGTGCATGTGGACGCGGCCTACGGCGGTTTCTACGCGCTGCTGGGCCGTTCCGTGGACCCGGTGGGCCTGGACCCGCGGCCGTGGGCGGCGGTCGCCGGGTGCGACTCGGTGGTGGTCGACCCGCACAAGCACGGTCTGCAGCCCTACGGCTGCGGGGCGGTGTTGTTCAACGACCCGGGGGCCGGGCGGCATTTCGCGCACGACTCCCCCTACACGTACTTCACGCAGGCGGAGCTGCATCTGGGCGAGATCAGCCTGGAGTGCTCGCGGGCGGGTGCGGCGGCGGCCGGTCTGTGGCTGACGTTGCAGCTGCTGCCGCTGAACCGGGAGGGCTTCGGCGAGATGCTCGCCGCGAGCCGCCGGGCGGCGCTCCGCTGGGCGGATCTGCTGGACGGCTCCGACGTGCTGGAGCTGTACCAGCGGCCGGATCTCGACATCGTCACGTATGTGCCGGCGGTGCGGCCGTTCTCGCTCGCGTCCGTCGACGCGGCCTGTGAGCGGCTGCTGCACGAGGGCATGTACGCGGCCGACGATCCGGTGTTCCTGAGTGTGCTGCGCGCGGACGCCGACGCGTTCGCCCGGCGTCATCCGCGGGTTGTGCGGGACGCCGGTGCGGCGCGGGTGATGCGCAGTGTCCTGATAAAGCCGGAGGCCGAGCTCCGTCTCGACCGGCTCCACGCCAGGGTGGAGCAGCTGGCCGCCCTGGCCGCCGGGAGACAGTAGGCCCCTTTCTTCGCGGGCCGGTCCGCCCGGTGAGCGGGGACCTGGTGCCGCCCTCCGTGATGCGCGGGCGCGGGCACGGCTTCGCCGTGTCCGGCGCCGGCGGCGCGGCGGGCCGGCGGCGGGGCCCGTGAGCCCGGCCGGGCCCGTGGGGGCGGGGCGTGCGGGGCGCGGACGGCCGGCGCCGTTCTCTTTGGAGGGATGGGTCCCTTGTCCTCGTCAACAGTTCCGGCGGTGCCGGCATGTGTCGGCAGGCCCGCGTCGCGGGCCGATTCCGATGTGCTGGCCGCGCTGCTGGCCGATGCTTTCTTCGATGATCCCCTCGCCCGGTGGATCACTCCCGACGACAAGCGCCGCGCCGCGGTGCTGCCCGGTTTCTTCCGGGTGTTCCTTTCCATGTCGTTCGCGTTCGACGCGGTGCGCACCACCGCCGGGCGGGATGCGGTGATGACGTTCCTGCCGCCGGGCGGCTGGGAGGAGGTGGAGCGGCACGGTGACGCCTACGGGCGGCAGTTCGCCCAGGTGCTGGGCGAGGACGCGGCCCGGCTGGCGGAGATCACCGCTCTGCAGGCGGCCAACCATCCGGTGGGCCGGCCGCACTACTACCTGGCGTTCGGTGCGGTGTCCCCCCGGGCGCGCGGCGCGGGTGTGCTGTCGTCGCTGGTGGGTGAGGTGACGAAGTGGGCGGACGCGCAGGGCGTGGGTGTGTACACGGAGGCGAGCTCGCCCGGCGGGCGGGCGGCGTGCCTGCGGCACGGTTTCACGCCGGCCGGGCCGGCGCTCACGCTGCCGGGCGGCGGGCCGTCGCTGGAGCCGCTGTGGAGGGATCCGCGTTGAGGGGCGACGAGACGCTGAGGATCTTCTCCGCCTCCGAGGTGGAGCAGGACATGGTGCCGCCGGAGCATGCCGGGCCGCTGCGGCAGGTGCTGGAATGGAGCCGCGAGTTCCTGGTGAGCGGGCATCCGGCGCTGGGCCGCAGCGGCCCCGTGTGCCCGTACACGCAGCCGTCGCTGCGCCGTGACCTGTTCCTGCTGGCCGTGCCGGCGGCGGGGACGGACGAGGCCGAGCTCGCGGACGCGGTGGCGCATCTGCGGGTCTGGTACGAGAAGCTGGCGGTGGACCTGGACGCGGAGGAGCGGGAGCTGCTCACGCTGCTGATGGTGCTGCCGCATCTGGACCGGTCGGACTCGGCGCCGCTGGACGCGCTGCAGCGGGCGGCGAAGGACGAGTTCGTCGCCGAGGGGCTGATGATCGGCCAGTTCCATCCGGAGTGCGCGGAGCCGGGCCTGTGGAACGAGGACTTCCGGCCGTTGCGTTCGCCGGTGCCGCTGCTGGCGGTGCGCCGGCTGCTGGTGTTCGACCTGCCGTTCCTGGTGAACACGGACTTGCATCTGTCGCACTATCTGCGGCAGTTCGCGCCGGGGATCCCGGCGCGGATGCGGGACGAGCTGGTGAGCCGGGTGGTGTCCTGACGGTTCCGTGCACGCTGCTGCCCCGGCCCCCTGTCGAGGGGGCCGGGGCAGCGTCGTGCGCAGCGGCGGTCAGCGGCGCAGGCACTCCTCGAGGAAGGCGAGGGCGCGCAGGTGGTAGGGGCGGGCGGCCCAGCCGAGGCTGATGTTGTGGCCGGCTGCGTCCTGGCGGTCGACACGGACCCGGGGGGAGGCGCTGAGGCGGGCGGCCATCGCGGTGAGCGCGGCGTCGTCGGTGTGCCACCACTGTTCGTGCTCGGCGAAGGTGAGGCGTACCGGGACCCGCACGCGGGGGGCGAGCTGCCGGTAGCGCAGCGGCCAGGGCGGGCCGGGGTCGTGTTCCTCGCGGCGGGGGGTGGGGGCCATCAGGGCGCGGGCGCCCTGGAAGGTGCCGGGCGGGTAGAGGTGCATGGGGCCCCAGTTGAGGCTCCAGGCGCCGCCGCCGAGGGTGGCGGGGAAGCCGCGGGCGGCGGGGGCGTAGTGGTGGCCGAGGCCGGAGATGTCGAGGCCGATCAGGGTGTCGTCGGTGTCGTCGGCCGCGGCGTGCAGGGCGAGCTTTCCGCCGTAGGAGTGGGCGAGGAGGAAGAACCCGGCGCCGGTGGGGTGTTCGCGGGCGAACGCGGCGAGGGCCCGGTGCAAGGTGGCGGACTGCTCGGCGAGCGGCTGGCCGTCCGGGTGGCGGGCGGCGAGGCGGCCGTGGCCGGGGCGGTCGACGGCGAGGACCGGGTGGCCGAGGCGCGCGGCGAGGGTGAGCAGGGACAGGTCGGGGTGGGCGGGTGAGTGGAAGTAGCGGGCGTGCATGCCGAGGCCGTGGACGGCGACGACGACGGCCCGGGGCTCACCGGCGGCGGGGTGGGGTCTCGCGTACAGGGCGGACAGCTGAAGGGCGCCGGTGTCGAGGGTGATCTCCTCGATCCGCACGCCCTGGCTCGCGGCGTCCGTCGTCCCCGGCCGGGCGGTGGGCCCGGGCCCGGCGGGGGCGGCTGCCGCCCGCGGCGCCGGGGGCGCGGGTACGGGCGCGGCGGGCGGCCGGGACGGCGCGGGCGCGGCGGGCGGTTCAGGCAGCCGGGGCATGGCGGGCGCTGCTGACGGTGGGCCAGGCGTGCAGGTCCTCGGTGCGCAGCAGTGCGGTGGCGATGAGCAGGCCCCGGTAGCCGGCCCGCAGCAGGCGGGCGGCGGTCTCGGGGGTGTCGATCGCGCTGGCGCTGACCGGGCAGGGCGTGCCGGCGGCGGTCAGGGCGGGCAGCAGGGCCAGGCTGCGGCCGATGTCGCCGGTGTCCTGTTCGCGGGTCTTGATGTCCTTGTTGTTGACGGCGATCACGCACTCGTCGGCGTGCGGGACGTGTCCGAGCTCGGCCTCGTCGGTGATCTCGACGAACGGGGTGAGGCCGGTGCGCAGGGCGGCGGTCACCAGGGAGCGCATGCTGGAGGCCGGCAGCAGTGCGGCGGTGAGCAGCACGGCGGACGCGCCGAGGGTCCTGGCGGTCTCGAGCTGGTCGCGGCGGGTGATGAAGTCCTTCTGGAGCAGCGGGAGTTCGGTGAGGCGGGCAACATCGCGCAGCAGGTCGGGGGTGCCGCCGAACCAGCGTCCGGTCACCACGGAGATGCAGGGGGCGCCGGCCGCCTCGTAGCCGGCGACGATGTCGGCGGGCGTGCGGCCCGACATGAGGTCGATGCCGTGCGCGTCGCGCCGCTTGACCTCCATGACCAGGGGGCGTTCGGCGCCGAGCAGGGCTTCGATGAAGCGGGACGACGTCATGGTGCTCCTTCGAGGGCGAGAGGTGCGGGGCGGTGTGCCGGCCCGGCCGCCGGAAGGCAGGGTGGACCGGCGCACCGGAGCGGGGGCGCAGTGCCGGTGGAGGGCGCCGGCACTGCGCCGGAGCGCCGGGTGCCCTCAGGGCAGCAAAGCGCGCCGGGGGCAAGCGGGGTGCAAGGGGGCCGCGGGCGGGCCCGCCCGGCGCGCGGGAGGTGCGGGCGGGGCGGGCGGCCGGGGCGTTGCGCCGGCGTTGCGGGGCGCGCGGTGAGGCGGGCGGGCCGCCCGGGGCGCGTGGGGCCGGCCGCACACCCGCCGGGAGCTTATGTCGGGAATGTCACTGTGCGGGGGTGGTGATTTCCCGCGGGGGCGGCACATACCCTGTCGCTGTCCTCCGCGCTGTGCGGTCCCGAGCATCTGGAGCTCCCTGGTGGAACGCGTCCGCGGCCCGCTCGTTCCCGGGCAGGCCGCTCCGCAGGCGCCCCTGCCGCCCGGCGAGCTTCCCCTCGACGCCTCCAGGCCGCGCAGCCCCCTCGTCCCGCCGCAGGCCGGGCCCCCGCAGGTCCCCGCCGGGCCCCAGGTCCCCCCGCCGCAGGCCGGGCCGTCGCAGGCCGGTGTGGTTCCGCCGCAGGCCGGGCCCGCGCAGGCCGTCGCCGGGGCCCCGGCCGCCGGGCTCGAGGAGCTGCGCCGGCAGGCCGCGCAGGTGCTGCTGGGCAACTGGACGGGCGCTTCGACCGTCCCCTCCCCCGCCCTGTATCCGCACCAGTGGAGCTGGGACTCGGCGTTCATCGCCATCGGGCTGCGTCATCTGTCGCCCGAGCGGGCCCAGCGTGAGCTGGAGACGCTGCTGGCCGCCCAGTGGGCCGACGGGCGCATCCCGCACATCGTCTTCAACCCGGCCGTGCCGCTCGGGGCGTACTTCCCGAGCCCCGACTTCTGGCGGTCCTCCAGGGCGGGCCGGGCGGCGGGCGCCCCGGCCGAGGTGGAGACATCCGGCATCGTGCAGCCGCCCGTGCACGCGCTGGCCGCCTGGCTGGTCCACCGGAGCGACCCGGACGCCTCACGCGGCCGGGGCTTCCTGGAGCGGGCCTGGCCCGCGCTGGTGGCCTGGCACGACTATCTGCTGCGCTGCCGCGACTTCGGCGGCCAGGGGCTGGCGGCCGTGCTCCACCCGTGGGAGCCCGGCATGGACAACAGCCCCTGCTGGGACGAGCCCCTCGAGCGGGTGGAACCGGCCCCGGCCGGCTCCTTCCGGCGGGCCGACCTCGGTCACGGCGACCGTGCGGACCGGCCCACCGATCTGGACTACGGCCGGTATGTCGCTCTGGCCGCGCACTACCGGGACCACGGCTACCGCGACGCGGGCACGGAACACGCGTTCGTCGTCGAGGACCCCGGGTTCAACGCGCTGCTCGCCCTGTCGGAGCACGCCCTGGCGGCCATCGCCGGCGAGCTGGGGCAGGATGCGGCGCCGCACCGGTCCCGGGCGCAGCGGCTGACCGCCGCGCTGGTGGAGCGGCTGTGGGACGAGGGGGCCGGGCTGTTCCTGTGCCGGGACGTGCGCACCGGCGCGCTGGTGCGCGACAGGAGCGTCACCGGTCTGCTGCCGCTGGCGCTTCCCTCGCTTCCCGGGCCCGTCGCGCAGGCCCTGGTGCGCACCATGACGGGGCCGCATTTCGGGCTCGGTACTGCCTGTGGCCTGGTGCCCAGCTACGACCTGCGCGGCCGTGCCTTCGACGCGTCCCGCTACTGGCGCGGGCCGGCCTGGTTCAACGTGAACTGGCTCCTGGAGCGGGGGCTGCGGCAGCACGGCGAGGCGGGCCTGGCCGACGCCCTGGAGCAGGCGGTGCTCGCCTTCGCCGGTGGTTCCGGCTTCGCCGAGTACGTCGATCCGCACACCGGGCAGGCGCGCGGGGCGACCGGCTTCAGCTGGACCGCCGCCGTCGTCCTCGATCTGCTGGCCCGCACCGGCCCGGCCGCGAAGGCGGGTGCGCAGGCCGGTACCGCGGCCGGTGCGGCGGCCGCGGTGGCGGAGGCCGGCGGGTGACGGTTCCCCGCCCCGGAGGGCGGGGACGGTGTCACGTGCCCAGGCCCAGCATCGAGGCGATGCGGTTGTACTGGATCTCGTTGGTGCCCGAGTAGATCGTGCCGCCGACCGCGTTGCGCACGCCCTGCTCGAGCCCGTACTCGGACATGTATCCGTGCCCGCCGAAGATCTGCACGGCGGCCAGGGAACTGGCCACGTTGGCCTGGCTGGTGAGGAGTTTGGCGATGGCCAGGTCGATGGTGACGTTATCGCCGTCGTCGAGGCGCTGGGCGGTGTCGTACAGCCATTTGCGGGCTGTCTCCAGGCCGATCTTGGTGTCGACGATCTTGTTGGCGATCGATTGGTGGGAGCCGATGGGCTTGCCGAAGGAACGGCGGGTCTTCGCGTAGTCGAGGCAGCGGTCCAGCCGGTGCTGCATCTCGCCCGCGTTGACGACGAAGGAGAAGAGGACCTCCCGTTTCATCACGTAATCGAGGACGATGAACCCGCCGCCGACCCGGCCCAGCACCCGGGTCCTCGGGACGCGGCACCCGTCGAAGTAGAGCTCGCTCAGCGGCGAGGTCCGCAGTCCCATCTTCTTGATCGGCTTGCCGACGGTGAGGCCGGGGGTGTCGCGGTCCACGAGGAACGCGCTGACACCGAGCGCTCCGCCGTCGGGGCGGGTGCGGGCGTAGACGACGAACACGTCGGCGACGGGACCGTTGCTGACGAACGTCTTGCTGCCGTTCAGCACGAAGTGGTCACCGTCGCGTTCGGCGCGGGTGGTCATCGCCATCGCGTCCGAGCCGCCCTCGGACTCGGTGATGGCGTGGGCGCCGATCGCCTCGCCGGAGCAGATCAGGGGCAGGTACCTCTCTTTCTGTTCGGGCGTGCCGAACCGGGTGAGGGGGATACCGGTGCTGGCCAGGGTGGTGGTGACCGAGAAGTTCAGGCCGGCGTCCTGGCAGTGCTCCCCGAGGCCTTCGAGGACGTACATGGTGGTGAGGAGGGACTGGCCGAGGCCGCCGTGTTCCTCCTCGAAGGGCAGGGCGAGGATGCCGGTCTTCTGGATCAGTTTCCACTTGTCCCAGGAGAACTCGGCCTGCTCGTCCAGTTCTATATGGTCGGCGCTGAGCGCCTCACCCCACCGTGCCAGACCTTCGCGGAACTCGGTCTGTTCGGTGTTCCATCGGATCACTTCGGACCGCCTTACGGTTTTCGCGTCATCAGTACGCGGAGGAGACGTGCTCGTCGAGACTGTGGGTCTCGTCGCCCTGCAGGGCCGGGCTGAAGACGCACACGAGCCGCAGGTCCTCGTGGGGGCTGGCCACCAGGTAGTGGGCGTCGTGCTGGTCGAGCGCGTACATGCGGCCCGGGGTGATGGGGTGGGAGGTGCCGTCGAGCTCGATGACCTCTCCGGAGCCGGCGATGCAGTAGCAGGCCTCGAGGTGGTTGCGGTACTCGAGGCGGGACTTGGTGCCGGCCAGGACGACGGTGTCGGTGAGCGAGTAGCCGACGCCGTCGGAGGCGAGGAGGAAGCGGCGGCTGACTCCGTTGCCCCAGTCGACGGTCTTCACGTCCTCGAGGTCGCGGATGATCATGGTCAACTCCGATCTGGGTCGTGTGCGGCGCGGTGCCGCACGCTGGGAAGGACCCGAAGGTGGCCGGCGGCCACCGCTCGTGTCCTGGCCCCGCGGCCGGCGGCCGGGCGGGGACGCATGGGGGCGCCGCGGATGCGGCGGGTTCATCGGGCGGCGGGTGCGCCCGCCGCCGGGGCGGGGGTGCGCGGTGCGGTGCGCAGCCGGTCGGCCAGGGCGCGGGCGGCGCCGGAGGCGACGGCCTCGCGGGTGGCGGCGAGCGCGCTCGGCCAGTCGCCCGGGTGGCCGGAGGCGAGGACGAGGGCCGCGGCGTTGAGGCACACGGTGTCGGTGGCGGCGGGGTGGGCGGTGCCGGCGAGGACGGCGAGGAAGTGGTCCGCGGCGTCGGCGGGCGGCACGGGGCGCAGGGCGTCGAATCCGCCGCCGGGGGCGATGAGTTCGCCGGGTGCGAGCCGCCGGACGCTGCCGTCGTCGAGGTGGACGGTGTTGTCGGCGAAGCCGAGGAGTTCGTCGGCCCCCTGGTCGTTGGAGGTCAGCCAGATCCGCCGGCCGGGGAGCGTGCGGGCGAGCTCGCGCAGCACGGGCAGCGGCATGGCGGCGCTGACGCCGGTGACCTGGGCGGTGACCGGCAGGTCGGCGAGGAAGGGGCCCAGCGCGTTGAGGAAGCGGCCGAACGGTTTCATGCCGAGCGGTGCCACCGTGCGGGCCAGGCGGGTCAGTTCGGCCGGGTAGACGAACGGGCCGGCGAACGCGATGCCGTGCCGCTCGAGCATCTGCTCGGTCTGCCGGTAGGAGGCGGTCAGGCGGATCCCGAGCCGCTCCAGCAGGTCGACGGAGCCGAGGCTGGAGGTGTAGGCGCGGGAGCCGGTCTTGACGACCCGTACGCCGGTGGCCGCGGCGGTGACGGCGGCGGCGGTGGAGATGTTGAAGGTGGCGGGTCCTCCGCCGGTGCCGACGATGTTGACGGTGCCGGGCCAGGGGCCGGGCGGGGGCGTGGTTCTGCGCTCCCGCAGGGTCTCCAGCAGGGCGTGCAGGGTCTGGTGGCCGGGGAGGCTGGTGGTCAGGGAGGCCAGCAGGGCGACGGCCTGCTCCTTTTCGAGCGTGCCGTCACCGAGCCGGTCCCACAGTGATCGCCAGGTCTCGCGCTCGGTCACCGGGGCGCCTGCGAGCAGGCCGGTGAGCGCGGGATGCATGGCTAGCTGCTCACCCCCTGGCGGGCGTCCTCGATGAAGGCGTCGATGGCGCGCACGCTGCGGAAGTTGTCGGGGTCCAGGTCGGCGTCGCCGACGGCGAGCTGGAAGTGGTCCTCGACCCAGGCGATGAGCTTGAGCACGCCGAGGGAGTCGATGACGCCGTCGGAGAGCAGGTCGTGGTCGTCGGCAAGCTCGTGGACACCAAGGTCGGGCAGGAATTCCTCGATGACGAACTTCTTGATGGTGTCGTTGTGGCTCATGACGTCCTTCCTTGGACTGGGATCGGTTCGTGCGGTCGGCCGGGCGCGGCGCGTCCGGCCCGTCGGGTGGTGGCGGGGGGCCGTTGTGCGGCGGTGACCCGCCGCGCGGCGGGGGCGGGCGTGCCGGTCCGGTGCCGGGTGCCGCGGACGGTGGTCCGGGTGTCGCCGGCGCGGCCGGTCAGGTGGAGCAGGCCGTCGGCGTCGCGACGGACGAGGTCGCCGGTGCGGAACCAGGTGCGGCCGTCGTCGGCGCCCAGGGGGTGGGCGGTGAACGGGTCGCGGTGGCCGGTGCGGCCGAGGTAGCCGGGCGACTGGAAGGGGGTGGAGACGTACAGTTCGCCGGTGCCGGGGCCGTCGACGGGTGTGCCGTGGGCGCCGAGGACGAGGGTCCGCACGCCGGGCAGGGGCCGGCCGACGGGGACGGGCGGGAAGACGGTGGCGCCGGTGTCGATCTCGTGGACGAGGCTGGGGCTGGTCTCGGTGCAGCCGTAGAGGTTGTGCAGGCGTGCGCGGGGGAACAGGCGCGGCAGCGCGGCGACGGTGCGGTCGGGCAGGGCGCGGCCGGTGAGCACGGCGTGGCGGACGCTGTTCAGGGTGGTGCCGGTGGCGCGGGCGGCGTCGGTGAGCGGCCCGTAGAGCGGGGGGCGGGCGGCCACGACGTGGATGTCGTGGCGGGTGAGGAGTTCGAGCAGGCCGGTGGCGTCCGCGGCCCGGCCGGGTTCGGCGAGGACGACGGTGGCGCCGGCGGCGAGGGGGGTCCAGAGGTCGAGGAGGCCGGCGCCCGCGGCGAGGGGGCCTGTGCCGAGGACGGTGGTGCCGGGGCCGATGCCGAAGCGGCGGGCGGCCCAGGTGGTGAAGCGGTCCACGGCGGTGCGCGCGAGCGGCACGATCCTGGGCGGTGCGGTGGCGCCGGAGGTGGTGAACAGCAGGGCGGGCCGTTCGCCGTCCGGGTGGGGCAGGGCGCCGGCCGCCGACGGCGGAAGGCGGACGGGGACCGGTTCGCCGGCGGGGACCAGGACGCGGGCGCAGCCTGCCTGGGCGGCCAGGTCGGCGAGCCGGCCGGCCGGTGCCGGGGAGGGCAGCAGGAGGGGGCGTTCGGACAGCAGGCCGGCCAGGACGAGGGCGATCGCGGCGGGTGAGGTGCGGGCGAGGACGCCGATGGTGTCGTGGGGTGCGGTGCCGAGCACCGCGAGGCGTTCGCGTTCGCGGCCGGCCGCCTCGTACAGGGCGCGGTAGGTGGTGTGTTCGCCGCCGTGGATCAGGGCGGTGGCGTCGGGGCGGTGGCGCACCTGGGTGAGGAAGCCGGCGACGAGGCCGGCGGGGGCGTTCATCGCAGTTGGGCCCAGCCGCTTTTGACGGCGGGTCCGTTCGGGGTGCGGCAGGTGAAGCGCACCACGGTGCGGGCGTCGTCGGGCTGGAGGGTGATGTCGAGGGGGACGCCGGGTGCCACGGGGGCGGAGAAGCGGCCGCCGAGGGCGTGGATGCGGGTGATGTCGCCGTCGGCGTAGCGGTCGGCGATCTCCTCCAGGGCCAGGGCGACGACGCTCATGCCGTGGGCGATGACGGTGTCGAAGCCGGCGGCGCGGGCGGCTTCCGCGTCGAGGTGGATGGGGTTGAGGTCGCCGGAGGCGTGGGCGTAGGCGCGGATCGTTTCCTCGGTGAGGACGTGGCGGGCGGTGGCCGGCCCTCCGCCCGGGCCGGTGGGGCCGGGGGTGGCGGCCGGGGGGATGTCGCCGAACGGTTCGGTGCCTTTGGCGCCCAGGAGCAGGGCGTGGGTGGTGAGTTCGGCGAAGGCGGTGCCGTCGTCGCCGGTGAGGCGGCTGCGTACGGCGATGCGGGTGCCGCGGGCCTCGCGGCGGGCGCCGGTGACGTCGAGCTGGACGGTGACCTGTTCACGGGGCCGTACGGGCCGCTCCAGGCGGATGTCCTGGCCCAGGTGGACGACGGAGGTGGTCTCCTCCCCCGCGGTCAGCGCGCGCACGGCCTTGTCGGCGAGTGTGTGGGCGAGGACGAAGGTGTGCACGGGTGAGGCGTCGACGCTCGCCGCCGGCGCAAGGCCGGGGCGGACGGCGGTGCGGTAGGCGTGGATCTCGGCGGCGCTCGCGGTGCGCTGCGCGGTGCGGGCGAGGGCGGGGGTGGTCGTCATGCCGGCGCCACCACCAGCGCGGCGTTGTGGCCGCCGAAGCCGAACGAGTTCGACAGGGCGGGCCCGGAGGCGATGGGTCGGGGGCGGTGGTGGACCACGTCGATGTCCATTCCTGGCTCCAGGCGGTGGTGGTTGGCGGTGGGCGGTACCTCGCGCTCGCGCATGGCGAGGACGGCGGCGACGGCCTCGACGGCGCCGGCGGCGCCGATCAGGTGGCCGAGGACGCCCTTGGGTGCGGTGACCGGCGGGCAGGCGGTGCCGAACACCTTGGCCAGGGCGGCTGCTTCGGCCCGGTCGTTGTGGGGGGTGGAGGTGCCGTGGGCGTTGATGTGGGCGATGTCCGCGGGGGTGAGGCCGGCGTCGGCGAGGGCGGCGGTCATGGCGCCGGCGGCGCCGGAGCCGTCGGGCAGCGGCATCGACAGGTGGTGGGCGTCGCAGGTGGCGCCGTAGCCGGCGACCTCGGCGTAGGGGCGGGCGCCTCTGGCGCGGGCGTCGTCGGCGCGTTCGAGGACGACGAAGCCGGCGCCCTCCCCCATCACGAACCCGTCGCGGTCCGCGTCGAAGGGGCGGCTGGCCTGCTCGGGTTCGTCGTTGCGCAGGGAGACGGCGTTGAGGTTGCCGAACCCGGCCAGGGTGACGGGGGTGAGGGTGGACTCGCAGCCGCCGGCGATGACCACGTCGGCGCGGTGGGTCTGCAGCAGCAGCCGGGCCTGGCCGATGGCGTCGGCGCCGCTGGCGCAGGTGGTGGCGATGGTGGTGGCGGGGCCGGTCCAGGCGAGGCGCATGGCGATCTGGGCGGCGGCCGCGTTGGGCATCGTCATCAGCGGCATCAGCGGGTTGACGCGGTGCGGGCCGTGTTCGGAGAAGTGGGCGGACTCCAGGTCGCTGGTGGCCCGTCCGCCGACCGCGTTGCCCACCACGACGGCGGTGCGGTGCGGGTCGGGGGCGGGGGCGCCCGCGTCACGGTGGGCGGCGAGGGCGGCGGTGGTTCCGTACAGGGCGAACGGGTCCATCCGTCGGGCGTCCTTGGCTCCGACGAGGCCGACGTCGTCGAGTCCGCTGACGCGGCAGCCGATCCGTACCCGGTGGCGGTCGAGGTCGAGGTGGGTGAGGCGGGCGGCGGTGGAGCGGCCGGCGCGCAGCGCGGCCCACAGGGCGCCCGGGGTGCAGCCCGCCGGTGTGACCACGCCGATGCCGGTGATCACGACCGGGGGTGGGGTGGAGGTTGCCATGGTTGGTTTCCCGTTCCTGTGTGCCTTCGGTGTACGGGCCGGTCCGGTCAGGCCGGGAGGATGCCGCACTCGCGGGCGGAGGTGAGGAACGCCTGGGCCGCGAAGTCGATGTCGGCCTCGGTGTGGCGTGCGGTGACCGCGATCCGCAGGCGGGCGAGGTCGTTGGGGACGGCGGGGGTGACCACGGGCAGGCCGATGACGCCGTTCTTGCGGCAGGTGGTGGCCAGGTCGTAGGCGGCGTCGTCGGAGCCGGCGATGAGCGGCAGCACGGCGGTCTCGCTGTCCTGGGTACGCAGCCCCTCCGCGTTGATGATCTGCCGCAGGCGGGCGGACTGGTGCTGGATGTGGGCGACGCGTTCGGGTTCGCGCTGCAGGATGCGCAGCGACTCCAGCGCGGCGGCGGCCTGGGCGGGTCCAAGGGCGGCGGAGAACAGGAAGGGGCGTGCGGCGTAGCGAAGGTGGCCGATGAGTTCGGCGGGTCCGGCGACCCAGCCGCCCATGGAGGGGATGGCCTTGGAGAGGGTGCCGAGCTTGACGTCGACCCTGGCCTGCCAGTCGAAGTGCTCCTCGATGCCGCGGCCGGTCCTGCCGATGACGCCGAGGGCGTGGGCCTCGTCGACCATGAGGAGGGCGTTGTGCTCGTCGCAGACCTTGCGCAGTTCGGGCAGCGGGGCGATGTCGCCGTCCATGGAGTAGACGCTGTCGACGATGACGAGCCGCACCCCGTCGGGGCTCGCGGCGCGCAGCCGGCGCTCGAGGTGGTCGACGTCGTTGTGGCGGAAGCGGGTGACGGTGGCGCCGGACAGGCGGCAGCCGTCGACGATGGAGGCGTGGTCGTACTTGTCGATGAAGACGGTGTCGCCGGGGCCGACGAGGCCGCCGACGGTGCCGGTGTTGGCGGCGTAGCCGGAGCCGAAGACCATGGAGGACTCGCGGTCGGCGAACCGGGCGACCTCCGCCTCGAGTTCCTCGTGCAGGGGAATGGATCCGGCCAGGGCGCGCACGCCGTGGTTGCCGGTGCCGTAGAGGTCGACGGCGGCCTTGGCGGCGGCGACGACACGTTCGTCGCCGGCCAGGCCGAGGTAGCTGTAGCCGGACATCATCAGCAGCCGCCGGCCGTCGAGGTCGGCGTAGGCGCTGTCGCGTTCGACGGTGTAGGCGACGAAGCTGTTGCGGCGGTCGGGTTCCCATTCGAGTGCCTGGACGCGGCGCCGTGTTGCCGCCAGCTTCGGCTCGAGGCGTTCCCATCCTCCAGATGCGTTCACGTGCGTCTCCTCATCCACTTCTCGGTTGCTCCAGGCGCGCCGTCCTTTCTATGCGCCGGGCCGCAAGGCGGGCGCAACACGGTTTTTGACGTCGCAATTCCCGTGGTGGCGTGGGAAGTCGACCTTCAAGACGAATACCGGAGGCGCTGATTCCCAGTTATTCCCCCCGGTATGTTTTTGGCCACGGTTGAATGTGGCGACAATTGGCCGGTACGGTCGAATCCACGGGAAAGTGAGTACGAACAAAGATCTGGCTGCGAAGCCGGGGCGCGAATTCGCGGCCTCCCTTTCCTTAATCGCGCCCCCGCACGTGTGATGACCGCGTGCAGCCGAAGTCTTGGGGGACTCAGCGTTGCTGATCAGACTCGTAGGTCTTGTCACCATCGAACACGACGGGACGGCGCCCCAGCACCTGTCGAGCGCGCAGGCCCAAGTGGCCTTCGCTCGACTGATACTGGAGCGAACGTCGGGAACCAGCCGCGACCAGCTCGCGGACACCGTGTGGCCGGAAGGGCTGCCCGACACGTGGGCCTCCGCGCTGCGCAGTGTGGTGAGCCGGGTCCGCGCCTATGTCACCGGCCCGCTGCAGAAGCCGGGCGGGACGCCCCTGATCGCACAGAGCGGCCGGTACATACTGCGACTGCCGGACGACGCGGCGGTCGACCTGGAGGCGGCGGAGGCCGCCATGACGGAAGCCAGGACGGCCTTCGC
Organism: Streptomyces sp. NPDC086835; assembly: GCF_044745705.1. Lineage (NCBI taxonomy): Bacteria > Bacillati > Actinomycetota > Actinomycetes > Kitasatosporales > Streptomycetaceae > Streptomyces > Streptomyces sp. NPDC086835. The sequence continues at coordinate 786,277 of NZ_JBIVAU010000003.1, read as the reverse complement.
GGACGGTGCGCACGCGGTGGCGCACCAGCTCGCGGCGGGCGCCGTGTCCAACCTGCGCGGCTCGTTCCTGCCGGCGCACGAAGGCGAGTGGGTCAACGCCGTTCGTGAGCGGGTCGACGAACTGCGCCTGATGTCACTGGAGCTGGCGAGCCTGTCCTCGTCGGCCCTGGGCGCGGAGCACCACGCGGTGCGCTACGCCGACGAGGCGGTACGGCGCGCGCCGTTCCGTGAGAGCGCGCACCGGTGCCGGATGACGGCGCACGCCGCCGCGGGCAACCGGGCGGACGCGCTGCGCGCCTACCAGCAGCTGCGGGAGGTCCTCGCGGACGAGCTGGGCATCGACCCGGCGGCCGAGACCCAGGCCGCCTATCTGGAGCTGCTGCGCGCCGAGCCCGCCGGCCCGCAACGCCGGGCCCCCGCGGGGCGGATGACGGCCGACGCGCTGGACCCGCTGCTGATGGGAGCGTTCGAGGCCCTGACCCCACCACCGGTGGCGCCGTTGCCGGCGCGCTGAAACCGCCACGACGCCGGGTGGCCCGGCACCTGCCAGGTGCCGGGCCACCCGGCGTCCGCGCGCGTGCGCGCCAACGGCGCGCGGCAAGGACCGCCGGCCCGCGGCCGGGTGTTGGGGCAGCCGGTGCGCCGCCGGGACGGAGCGCGCAGGGAAGCGGCCCGCGGCCCCCGGGTGAAGGGGGCGGCGGGCCGCGGGAGGCAGCGGGGCTCAGGTGATGGAGACGCCGCTGTCGATGCTGATCACCTGGCCCGTCATGCAGTCCTGGTCGAGGAACAGGGACGCGCTGCGGGCCACCTCCTCGACGGTCACGAAGCGCGGGATGGGGGCCTTGCCCTCCATGCCCTCGACGACGCGGTCGGGGAGGTCCTTGGTCATGCCGGTGATCATGAAGCCCGGGGAGAGGGCGTTGACGGTCACCCCGCGCCGGCCGCACTCGGCGGCCAGCGTGCGGGTGAAGCCGATCAGGCCCGCCTTGGAGGCGGAGTACGCCGTCTGTCCGGCGGTCGCGATCAGGCCCGAGGGCGAGACCACGTTGATGACACGGCCCCACCTCTGGCGCAGCATGTGCGGGACGGAGACGCGTGCGGTGTGGAACGAGCCGATCAGGTTGGTCCGGATGACCTGGGCCCAGTCGTCCGGGTTCTGCATCGCCATCAGCGCGTCCTTGCGGATCGCGCCGTTGTTGACGAGGACGTCGACGGGGCCGAGGCGCTCGCCGATCTCCCGGTACAGCGCGGTGACGGCGTCGTAGTCGCCGACGTCGCCGCTGACGAGGACCGAGTCGTTCGTGAGTTTGTCCTGCACGGCCCGGGCCGCGTCCTTCGAGCTGTTGTAGTGGACGGCGACCCTGCAGCCCAGCGCGTCCAGTTCGAGGGCCAGGGCCTGGCCGAGGCCTCCCGAGGCGCCGGTGACCAGGGCCACCGGCTGCTCGGGGCGGTTTCCGGTCTGTGGGCCCGTACTCATCGTTACCTCCGTGGATACTCCGCCCTTCACGGCGGAAGCGACTCCTGCCGGCGGGGCAGGGGAAAGTGATCCGCCGTCAGGGCCGGCCGTCGCGCGGGACCACCCCGCCGGCCGGCCGTGTGGCGTCAGGCGTGGTCCAGTGCCGGCCGGCCGGCGTTGACGGTGGTGGCGAGCTGGTACTCGCCCAGGTCGAAGCGGCGCGTCGCGCGGCGGAACCGCCACGTGTAGGTGGGCCAGATCGACGGGTTGCGGCCGTGCTCGTCCAGGTACCAGCTCTTGCAGTTCCCGGCGTTCCACACGGTGCCCTCGAGCCGGCCCTGCAGCCGCTCGTTCCACTGCTGCTGGGCCTCGGCGCGGACCTCGACACTGGCCAGGCCGCGCTTGTCCATGTGTCCCAGCGCGTCGATGACGTAGCCGATCTGCGCCTCGATCATCACGACCTGCGAGGAGTGCCCCAGCGTGGTGTTGGGGCCCAGCAGCAGGAACAGGTTCGGGAACCCGGCGACCGTGGTGCCGCGGTGCGCGGCCATGCCGCCCTCGCGCCACACGTCCCGCAGCAGCCTGCCGTCGCGGCCCGTGATCCGGCCGGCGACGGGCCGGTCGGTGGCCTTGAAGCCGGTGCCGAGGATGATCGTGTCGACCTCCCGCTCGGTGCCGTCCGAGGAGACGATCGACTTGGCCCGCACATGGTCGATGCCGTCGGTGACCAGGTCCACGTTGGGCTGCTGGATCGCCGGGTACCACGTGTTGGAGAACAGCAGGCGCTTGCACGCCATCACGTAGTCGGGCGTCAGTTTCGCCCGCAGCTCCTCGTCCGCGACGGACTTCGCCAGATGGTCGCTGGCCATCTTCTGCATCTTGCCCGCGACCTTGGGCCGCTTCATCACGAACGCCAGGACCTCACGGCCCCACATGTTGAAGTTGCGGCGGAAGCGCTGGTAGCCGGGCACGTTGTGCAGCAGCTTCGACTGCAGCGCGCTGGTCGGCTTGTCGTTCTTCGGCCCGATCCAGGCGGGGGTGCGCTGGTACAGGTCCAGCCGCCCCACCTCGGGCTGGATCTTCGGCACGAACTGGATCGCGGAGGCGCCGGTGCCGATGACGGCGACGTTGCGGCCCGCGAGGTCGTGTCCGTGGTCCCAGCGCGAGGAGTGGAACACCGTCCCCTCGAAGTCCTCCAGGCCGGCGATGGCGGGCACGGCCGGCTCGGAGAGGTAGCCGGTGCCCGACACCAGTACCTGGGCGGTGTAGTCACCCTGGGAGGTGCTCACGTGCCAGCGGCGGGCGGTCTCGTCCCAGCGGGCGGCGAGCAGTTCGTGACCGAAGCGGATGTAGGGGCGGACCCCGAACCGGTCGGCGACGTCCCGCAGGTACTCGTACAGCTCCGCCTGCTTGCCGAACGTGGACTTCCAGCCCGGGTTCTGCGCGAAGGAGAACGAGTACAGGTGCGACATCACGTCGCACGCCGCGCCCGGGTAGGAGTTGTCCCGCCAGGTGCCGCCGACCTCGTAGGCCCGCTCGAAGACGAGGAAGTCGTCGATGCCCTTCTGCAGCAGGCGCACCGCCATGCCCAGGCCGGAGAAGCCGCTGCCGATGACCGCGACGCGCAGATGCCGGGTGGGGCCGCCGCCCGTCGCCCGCCCGCCGGGCGAAGGACTCCCGTCGCTGCGCGCGGGTTCCAGAATGCTCGTCACGTGGGCCTCCTCTAGCGGCGCGCGATGGTGACGCGGAAGTTGTTGAAGAACTTGTCCTCGAGCGTGTACGCGAAGATGTCGAGGTAGCGCTCGAAGCGGGCCACGACCTCCTCGCCCTCCAGGGCGACGGCCTCGTCCCGGCGGGCGGCCAGCAGCTTCAGCCAGGCGCGGCAGGCGACGGCGAACGACTCGCGCTCGTTGACGATCTCGACCACGTCGAACAGGCCCTCTGCGGCCTGGGTGAGCTCGTGCAGGTGCGGGATGTGGCAGTTCTCGAACTCGGAGCGCTGGAGGAACTTCAGGTCGTCCAGCAGCTGCCGGTTCATCGGCAGCGCCTCCGCGGTCATGGTGTGCAGCACGAACCGGCCGCCGGGCTTGAGGGCCGCGCCGACCTTGTTGAAGAACACCCGGTACTTCTTGGTCCGCTCGCGCGGCGGGAGCGTGGAGGACACGAAGTGCTCCAGCGCGTTGATGCAGAACGCCGCGTCGTAGGGGTCGTCGGTCGTGTGGTCCTCCCACGACTCGACCCGGGTGGTGATGCGGGGGTTGTCCAGGCCGGCGATGAACGCCTCCTGGGTGCGGCTGAGCGTCAGGCCGACGGCCTGCTCGACGCCGTGGACGGTGGTGAGCCGGTTGAGCATGGTGCCCCAGCCGCAGCCCACGTCCAGCACCCGCCGGCTGCCGGCGGCGCCGGCGAGCTCGACGAACCGGTCGAGCTTGCGCTCCTGGGCCTCGTCGAGGGCCTCGGTGAGGCCCTCGCCCTCCTCCCAGTAGCCGCCCGAGTACATCATCGTCGGCCCCAGCAGGAGGCGGTAGAAGTCGTTGCTCACCTCGTAGTGGTGCCTGATCGCGTCGACCTCGGGGACCGACCTGTCAGCGACCGTCGTCATCTCTTCCTCAACTCCTGTCGGGGTGCGCGGCTGTCGGGGTCGAGGAAAGCGAAGTGCTCGCAACAGATGTGCAAGACGGCGGCGGGCCGGCGGTGTTGCGCCCCGCTTGCGCGGCTGCCGGTTCGATTCCTAGGCGTAACACCCCAAGCCTTGCGAGAGAGGACCGAACCCCATGTCGCTGCCCACCGTCGAAGAACTGGCGAGCCAGCTCGAGGCCGTCTCCGGCGCCCAGAAGGTCGACCCGGACCAGCCGCTCCAGCACATCGCCGACGTCGACTCGCTGGACCTGATGGAGTGGTTGTACGGGTTCCAGAACCAGTACCCGCACATCCCGGCCGACGAGTCGCTGTTCGCCGACATCGACGACACCACGACGCTGCGCGTCGTCCACGACCGGATCGTCCAGCTCGTGCCCGCCCAGGCCTGATCAGGGGAGAGTCCTGTGAACGGCTTCGACATCACCGGGTGGGGCATGGCCGTACCCGAACGCGTGGTCTCCAGCACGGAGCTCGCGCAGCGCTTCGGCGTCGACGAGAACTGGATCGTCAGCCGGTGCGGGATCCACGAACGGCGGGCCGTCGGGCCCGGCCAGACGACCGCCTCCCTTGCTGTCGAGGCCGGCCGGCGCGCACTGGACAAGGCGGGGCTGAGCGGCGGCGACATCGCCCATCTGATCGTCGCCACCGCCACCCCCGAACAGCCTTCACCGGCCACGTCCGCGTTCGTCCACCACGAACTGGGCATCGCCGGCAGCGCGCACGACGTCAACTCCGAATGCGCGGGCTTCGTCTACGGCCTCGTCCAGGCCATGGCACTGATCAAGATCGACCCGCGGCCGATCCTGCTGATCGGTTCCGACACCCACACCCTCACCGCCAACCCCGCCGACCGGGACCTGTCGATCCTCGTCGGCGACGGCGCGGGCGCGGTGGTGCTCCGGCCGGCCCCCTCGGACCCGGTGCTGGGCTGGAACCTGGGCGCCGACGGCAGCTGCGCCGGCAGCCTCAAGGTCCTGGCCGGCGGCAGCCGGATGCCGACCACGGAGGAGACCGTCCGCCAGGGGCTGCACTACGCACAGATCAACGGCAACGAGATCTACCTCAACGCCGTGCGCTACACCGTGCGCACGGTGCGGGAGACGCTGACCAGCGCCAAGGTCGAGGCGGCCGACGTCCGCCACGTCATCCCGCACCAGGCGAACATCCGGATCATCAACTCGATCCTCAGCCACACGGGCCTGCGGCCCGAGGCCCTGGTCACCAATCTGCACAAGTACGGGAACACGGCGTCCGCGTCGATCCCGATCGCCCTGACCGAGGCACTCGACGAAGGCCGCATCAACGACGGCGACCTGGTCCTGCTGGCCGGCTTCGGCGCGGGCATGACCTGGGGATCGGTCCTGCTGGAATGGGTCGGAGGACAGAAATGAACAACGCACTCTCGCGGCGCAAGGTACTGGGTGGCATCGCCGCAACGGTCGTGGGCTGGAGCGTCGCCAACCAGACGTGGGCGACGGCCGCCGAGGTCGACGCCGGCCACCACATCGACGTCAGACAAGTGCCCGCCCTGGACGGGACGCTGACCACGTCGGCGACCGACCTGGACGGATTCCGCCAGGACTTCGGGCGGCTGAAGCCGTCCGCGCCGTGGGCGGTCCTGCGTCCTGGTTCCGACCAGGACATCGTCAAGATGGTCAACTACGCCCGTGCCAACAACCTGAAGATCGCCGTCAACGGGCAGGGCGGCACCGGCGACGACATGGAGTCGCACTCCGTGTACGGCCAGGCGGCGGTGCCGCAGGGCGGCATATCCATCGACGCCCGCGCCATGTCGAAGATCCTCAGCATCAACGCGACCAACGCGGTCGTCCAGGCCGGTGTCACCTGGGGGCAGCTGACGGATGCCGCGCTGAAGGTGGGCAAGACACCGCCGGCGCTGCCCGACTACCTGCACCTGTCCATCGGCGGGACCGTCTCCATCGGCGGCATCGGCGGCACGGTGCAGAAGTTCGGCCTGCTGGCCGACACCGTCCACTCCATGGACGTCGTCACCGGCACCGGTGAGCTCGTCACCGTCTCCGCCTCGGCGCGGCCCGACCTGTTCCACTCGATCCTGTCCGGCGGCGGCCAGACCGCGATCATCCTGCGCGCCAAGGTGAAGCTCGCCCCCGCACCCCAGCGGTCGGTCGTCTTCAGCCTCTTCTACGACGACCTGGCGACCTACCTCGCCGACGGCGAGAAGGTCATGGCGGAGAACCGGTTCCACGTCCAGGCCGGCGAGATGCTGCGCCGCCCCGACGACTCCGGCTGGCGCTACAAGATGGAGGTCGCCGCCAACTACTCCGGCACCGCCGTCCCCGACCGGGCGGCCCTGCTGGCCGGACTGCGCGACAACCGGGCCCAGGCCGTCATCGAGGACGTCGCCTACCGGGACTACATGTTCCGGCTCGACGGCTACGAGGTCTACCTGAAGGAGACCGGCCACTGGTTCCAGCCCAAGCCGTGGCTGAGCCTGTTCCTGCCGGCGTCCAAGACCAAGGCGTTCATGGAGCTGGTGGAGCAGGAGCTGACCGCCTCCGACCTGGGCGGCGGGTTCCTGCTGTTCTACCCGTACTACACCCGCAAGATCACCCGGCCGCTGGCGGTGCAGCCAGGCGAGTCCGTCGGCTACCTGTTCGACCTGCTGCGGTTCCCCAACCCGGGCGACCCGAACATCTCGCAGATGCTCGAGCAGAACCGCCGTCTGTACGACAAGGCCGTGGCGATGGGCGCCAAGCGGTACCTGGTGGGTGCGATCCCCCGGATGACCACCGCCGACTGGAAGACCCACTTCGGCTACCGCTGGGAGGAGTTCTACAAGGCCAAGCGGCGCTACGACCCGGCGAACATCCTCACCCCCGGTCAGGGCTTCTTCGGCTGACGTGTCCGGCCGCGGGCCCCTGACCCGCACACCGACAGGAGAAGGTGCATGACAGGTTACGACCTGATCGACGAGGCGGTCCTCGACGCTCCGCCGGACGTCGTCTGGGACGCGCTGCTCGCCGAGTTCCGCGGCGGCGCGCAATGGTGGGTGCCGGCCAACACCTTCGCCGCCGTGTCCGGTTCACCGGACGAGGTGGGCGGCGAGGTCAAGGTGACGGTCCACACCAAGGGCGTCGACAAGGGCGGCCTGAAGCTGCGGTTCACCTCACGCACGACGGCTGTCGAGACGGGCAGGCGACTGTCGGTCGAGTACGTCGACGGGGTGTTCCGCGGGCCGAGCGACTTCCTGCTCGAACCGCTGGACGGCGGGCGCCGCACCCGGCTCGGTATGCACTTCCGGGGCCGTCCGCACGGCTGGCTGAAGGTGCTCGCCAAGGTCGCCGACATCGGCGCGGAGCACTCCAAGGCCACCAGCGCCGCGTTCACGGCCCTGAACGGCGTGCTGGCGAGGGAGAAGGAGGGGGCGCGATGACGACGACGGCGCCGCCCGCCACGGAGAGCGCACTCGTCACCGACGACGGCGCCCGCCTGGCGGTGAGCGTCCTCGCCCCGCTGGGCGCGCCGTCGGGCCGCACGGTCGTCCTCGCGCACGGCTGGGCCGCGGCCCGGCGGGTGTGGGGCACGGTCGCGGACCGGCTGATCCGCGACGGGCACCGGGTCGTGCTGTACGACCTGCGTGGTCACGGCGCCTCCACGTGCGGCCGGGAGCCGTTCTCGGTGCCCCGGCTGGGAGCGGACCTGGGCGCGGTCCTGGAGCATGTCGGGGCGCCCGGTGACACGATCGTCGTCGGGCACTCGGGCGGCGGGTTCGCGGCGATGACGTACGCCGTCTCGCCCGCGGCCCGGCTGGGCGGTCTGGTGCTGCTGGGCACCGCCGCGCACGACCAGGACACGCCCGACAGCGAAGTGAGGATGATGGGCAGCCCCTTGTTCTCGTGGGCGGTGCGACGGCCGGCGCTGGGCCGCCTGCTGCTGGGGCAGAACATGCTGGGCAAGCGGGCCGACGCCTGTGCCCGGGAGGTCAACCGGCAGATGTTCGCGGCCGCGTCGCCGCAGGTGCGGTCCGAGGCGTTCGCCTCCTCACGCGGGATGGACCTGCGCGGGCAGCTGGCCGCGCTCACCGTCCCTGCGGTGGTCCTGGCGGGCGGCGGCGACAAGGTCATCGCCCCGGCGCTGGGGCGGGCGGTGGCCGAGGCGCTGCCGGGCGCCCGGTTCGAGGAGATCGAGGGTGCCGGTCACATGCTGCCGCTGGAGGCCCCCGACGCGGTCGTGCGGGCGGTCGCGGAGGTGGCGGGGCGGGTGGGGTGACGAGGTCGCCTCTGCCCGCGCGCGGGCGCGAGCCACCGGACTTCCGGTGGCCTGCGCCCGCGTTTCGTGTTCAGGGGGCGTGGACGAGCACCTCGCCCCGTGGGCCGACGACAAGGCGACCGTCGAAGTGACCGCCCGTCAACTCCACGCCTTCAGGAGGTCTTCCGGTGTGAGGCTGAGGACGCCTTCGGCGGTGCAGCCGCTGCGTGCGACGGCCAGGAGAGGGGTGTCGTCGTCGGCACCCGGGAGTTGGGAGCGGTGAGCGATCAGACGGGCGAGATCCCGATGATCGAAGGGCTTTTTCTCCAGCCATTTGATCGACCCGGCGAGGGTGATCCTTTTGGCGATGGGCGAACGGTCGGCACCGATGATGTCGATTTCCGGGTCGTTGGTACGGGTCCAGTACCCGCCGACGGCGTCAGTGCCTTCGGGGAGCCGGTCGTCGGCAAGGCGCCAGAGGGCTTCACGGATGACTGGTTCGACGGCTCGCCCGCGCCAAGAGGTCCAACTGTCCCGGATCGAGGTGAGGACACGGTCACCGCGGCCACGTTCGACCGCTGAAATGCCCGGGCCGACGAAGGAGAGCCAGAAGCGTAGGTACGGGTCGTCGATCCGGTAGCGGGTCTCACGGCTGGGCCTGGTCGACAGAGGCAGGTCGGCGGCTACCATGCGCCGGCTGGTGAGCAGTTCGAGGGAACGTTTCACGGAGCCTGGGTTGAGGTCGCCGGCGGCCCGGCCGATCAGCGAGAAGGTGCGTTCGCCATGGCCGATGGCCCCAAGGACGGTCCGGGCTTGCGCCTCGGTGGGGAACTCGGCGGCAAGGGTGCGCTCGCCGCTGACGAGCAGGGCGGAGGTCGGCCTGCTCAGGGCGTCCTGAAGATAGCCCCAGAGGTCTGCGCCGTGTGGCCACTCCTCAAGAATGAGGGGCAGTCCTCCTGAGACGAGGTACGCGTCGAAGGCATCTGCCGGAGGAAGGTCCAGCATGGTGGCTACGTCGTGCGGGGTGAGCGGCGGGACGACCATTTCCGTGCCGCGTTGGTAGAAGGGGCGCCCATAGGTGTTGAGCTTCTCCATCATGGCCATGTCCGAGCCGATGAGGACGAGCAGTACGGGCAGCTTGGACAGGGTCCGATCGAAGGCCTTCTGCAGCGCGCCCTCGAAGCTCGGGTCCTCGGCAACGAGGTAGGGCATCTCGTCGAGAACCACGACACTCGGCGTGTCGGTCGGCAGTGCCGACGCCAGCAGACCGAAGGCCGCGTCCCAGGACCGCGGAGCGGCGAAGTCCCTGAATTGGTCGGCATTCGGAAGCTCTGAGGCGGCGACCTCGGCGGTGAAGCCCGCCAGGTCCTCCTCTCGGGAGCCTCCGACCGCGGTGAAGAAGACATGGGGAAGCCCGGCTCGCTCGAGGAACTCCTCGACCAGCCGGGATTTGCCGACCCGGCGGCGGCCGCGAATGAGTACCGCCCGCCCCGACCGTCCGCTTCGCCCGCCTGTCCGGACCGGGTTCAGCAGGTCGTCGAGGAGGCCCAGCTCGTGGCGACGCCCGATGAATCCGTTCACATCCACCTCACATACTTGCATCCATGCAACTTGCATCGATGCAAGTATGTCACCTCCGCGGGCGTGACAGCGTCTCTGGTGACCTCGGCCCTCTCTACGCTCCCCCGGCGGGGCGGGGCGGGGATGAGGCGGGTCAGCCGGGGCCCAGGACGACGGTCTGGGCGGGGGCGCCGGCGGGCATCTCCTGTTCGCCGGTGCGGCTGGTGCGGTACTCCTGCGGGCTCATGCCCCGTACCCGTTTGAACGCGGAGCTCAGCGCGAACGCGCTGCTGTAGCCGACGCGGTGGGCGACACCGGCCACCGTGGCGTCGGGTTCGCGCAGCAGGTCGGCTGCGAGGGTGAGCCGCCAGGTCGCCAGGTAGCTCATCGGCGGCTCCCCCACCACGGCGGTGAAGCGGCGGGCCAGGCCCGCGCGGGAGACGCCGACCTTGCGGGCGAGCAACTCCACCGTCCAGGGCTGGCCCGGGTTGTCGTGGAGCAGGCGCAGCGCGGGGCCGACGGTGTGGTCCGACTGGGCCCGGTACCAGGCGGGGGCGCCGGCGCCCGGTGCGGCGAGCCAGGCGCGCAGCACGCTGACGAACAGCAGGTCCAGCAGCCGGTCCAGGACCAGTTCCTGGCCGGGTTCGTCGCGGCTGATCTCGTCGGCGAGCAGGGCGACGAGCGCGTTGTCCTCGGGGCCGGCGGGCCGCACCAGCAGGGCGGGCAGCGCGTTCAGCAGCCGGCGGCCGACCTCGCTGGGCGCCTGGTAGGTGCCGCTGAGCATCACGGACGACCCCTGGCCGAGTGTGTCGCCCCAGGTGCGCACCCCCAGGGCCATGGTGTCGGTGACGTCCTCGCCTTCCGTGGTGTTGCAGCGCTGTTCGGGGCCGACGACGATCTGCACGCCGGTGCCCTGCTCGTCGGCGATGGTGTACGGGTCGGGGCCGCGGAGCACGGCGACGTCGCCGGGGCGCAGCAGCGCGGGCGTGGAGCGGTCGGGCAGGACCCAGGCGTCGCCGCGGACCATGGTGACCAGGGAGATGGGGGCGCGGTCCTCGACGCGCAGCGCCCATGGCGGGCTGAAGACCGATTTGATCAGGAAGGCGCCGCGGGCCTTGGGGCCTTCGAGCAGGCCGGTGAGAGCATCCATGTGTTCAACCCATCGGCTGGGGGTGAGGCGTGGGAGGCCTCGGGGGACGGAAAGGGTCGCGCCCGCCCTGCCGTGCGGGGGACGTCCGGCAGGACGGGCGCAGCTTTTCGGGGGCGCGTGCGCGGGTGTCAGTGGCGCAGCGTCGACAGGGCGCGGCCGAGGCAGAGCAGGGCTGCGGTGCAGGCAAGGGTCCGGGCGGCGTTGGAGGGCGCCCAGGTCTTCTTGAACGTGTCGCGCAGGGCGGCGAGTTCGCCCGCGGCCTCGGGCAGGCCGGCGGCGGCGAGGCGCTTGTTGAGGGGGACGTTGATCCGCATGGTGAGGACCACGGCGGCCGTGTAGAGGGCGAGCGCGGCCCAGGTCCAGCGGGCGGCGGTGCGCTGCCCGATGCGGGTCAGGCGGGCGCCGGCGATGCCGGTGGCGAGGAAGGCGCCGAAGAAGACGAGTCCGAACAGTCCGTTCTCGATGGCCTCGTTGATGTTCTGCATGGCGGCGACGTAGGTGTGGTCGTCGCCGCGGTCGAGGCCGGGCAGGACGGAGACGTCGAAGGAGAAGTACAGGCCGGCGCTCAGGCCCATGGCGATGGTGGCGGCGTGGAGCGCGGGCTGGGCGGCCGTGGACATCGGGGGCTTCCTTCCGGCGGGCGGGGCGCAATCGGTCCCGGGCGGGGCGGGGGCGGTCCGGGGCGCGGTGGTCCCGGGCGGGGTGCTGGGGGTCAGCGGGGGTCGAGGACGGCGCCGAGGCCGCGTTCGTAGCGGCGGCGCAGGACGGTGCGGCCGAGCAGCCGCACGGGCGGTGGCATGGTGGCGGCGACGAGGTCGACGGAGCGCCGGTCGGCGCCGTCGAACATCCACGGCGGCAGGTAGGTCAGGACGCCGGGCGGTGCGGTGCGCACCAGGCGCTGTTCGAGCGCGAGGTACTCGCGGGCGGGCAGTTGCGCGAAGAGGGGGAAGACGGTCTTCTCCTCGTCGGCGAGGTGGTCGTGAAGGACCTGGCTGAAGTGTGCCGCGGCGCCGCCGAGGGCGGCCGGGCCGGCCGTGGGGGTGAGGGCGGCGGTGACCTGGTCCATCGCCCGGTCGAGTTCGGTGTGGTCGCCTGCGAGTTGTTCGGCCTGGGGGCGGAACTGCGGGAGCTTGCGCAGCAGTTCGGGCCACAGGAAGGTGTCCTCGCTGCGGTGGTGCCAGTCGATGACGTCGCGCAGGCGCTGCCACCAGGTGCCGGCGGGTGCCAGGCCGCGGGCGGTGAGGCGGGGTGCGGCGGCGCTCAGGCGGTGGGCGTCGCGGCGCATGGCGATGTGCATCAGGGCGAAGCCGTGGAAGTGGCCGGGCAGGGTGTCGAGGCGTTCGCTCGACATGGGGGTGCTCATGGCCGCCTCCTCGGGGGTGGCTGTGGGGTCGGGCTGGTCCGGTGCCGCGGCCGCGGGTGCGTCCGTCGGTCCGCGGTCGCGGCACCGGGGGCGGGGGCTCCGGGTCAGACGTTCCAGACGCCGGAGGCGGCAGCTTCCCTGGCGTAGTCGGCGAAGTCCTTCGGCTTGCGGCCGAGGGCCTCCTCGACGCCGTGCACCAGGTGGGCGTTGCGGCCGTCGAGGACGTTCTCGAACAGCTCGGCGAAGTCGGCCGGCAGGCCGTGCTCGACGAGGGCGGCCCGGTACTCGTCCTTGGTGATGGGGATGTACTGGATCTGGCGGCCGGTGGCCTTGGTGAGCTCGTCGGCGACGTCGCGGAAGCTCAGCAGGCGCGGGCCGGACAGCTCGTAGGTCTTGCCGATGTGCTTGGGGTCGGTGAGGGCGGCTACGACGACGTCGGCGATGTCGTCGGCGTCGACGAACGCCTCGACGGCGTCGCCGGTCGGCAGGGCGATCTCGCCGGCCAGGACGGGCTCGAGGAAGAAGCTCTCGTCGAAGTTCTGGTTGAAGAAGCTGGAGCGCACGATCGTCCAGTCGGCGCCGGACTCCTTGAGCTTGTTCTCGCCGATCACGGCGCCCTCCTCGCCGCGGCCGGAGAGCAGCACCAGGCGGGTGGCGCCCTTGGAGACGGCGAGCTTGGAGAAGGCGGCGATGTGCTCGTCGGCGCCGGGGAAGGCGAGGTCAGGGTAGTAGGTGACGTAGACGGCGCCGACGCCCTCGAGCGCGGCCTCCCACGTGGAGGAGTCCTCCCACACGAAGCGCGGCTCGCCGGAGCGTGACCCGACGCGCACCGGAAGGCCTCGTGCGGTGAGCCGCTCCGCGACCCTGCGGCCGGTCTTGCCGGTGCCGCCGATCACGAGCGTCGTCTTGGTTCCGGTCGTCTGCGTGTTCTGTGTGTTCGTCATGGTGATGAGTCAACTCCAGTGCGGTGAGACGAGCCATAGCCCAAACGCTCAACCCCATAAGCGTGCGTCTCAGGAGGAGCGGGGCGCGGTGTGACGCCCGGGCCAGACTAGGCAGCATCGGGCGGGTGCGGCCATGGCTCCGGGTCCGTTCTCGAGGCGTCCGCGAGCCCGGCTCCAGGCGGCGCCGGGGGCTGTCCGTCCGGGTGCCCGGTCGCATCGGAGAGGGCCCGGGGCATCGCCCGGGTCCTCTCCGATGTGCGGCGGTGTCAGTAGCGGTAGTGGTCCGGCTTGTACGGGCCGTCGACGTCGACGCCGATGTAGGCGGCCTGCTCCGGGCGCAGGGTGGTCAGCTTGACGCCGAGGGCGTCGAGGTGGAGCCGGGCGACCTTCTCGTCGAGGTGCTTGGGCAGCACGTAGACGTCGGTCGGGTACTCCTGCGGCTTGGTGAACAGCTCGATCTGGGCCAGGGTCTGGTCCGCGAACGAGTTGGACATCACGAAGGAGGGGTGGCCGGTCGCGTTGCCCAGGTTCAGCAGCCGGCCCTCGGACAGCACGATCAGGACCTTGCCGTCGGGGAAGGTCCAGGTGTGGACCTGCGGCTTCACCTCGTCCTTGACGATGCCCGGAAGCTGCGCCAGGCCGGCCATGTCGATCTCGTTGTCGAAGTGGCCGATGTTGCCCACGATGGCCTGGTGCTTCATCCGGGCCATGTCCGAGGCCATGATGATGTCCTTGTTACCGGTCGTGGTGATGAAGATGTCGGCGCTCTCCACCACCTCGTCCAGCGTGGTGACCTGGTAGCCGTCCATCGCCGCCTGCAGCGCGCAGATCGGGTCGATCTCGGTGATGATCACCCGGGCGCCCTGGCCGCGCAGCGACTCCGCACAGCCCTTGCCCACATCGCCGTAACCGCACACGACCGCCGTCTTACCGCCGATCAGCACATCGGTGGCACGGTTGATGCCGTCGATCAACGAGTGCCGGCAGCCGTACTTGTTGTCGAACTTCGACTTGGTGACGGCATCGTTCACATTGATCGCCGGGAAGAGGAGGGTGCCCTCGCGGTGCATCTCGTAGAGACGGTGGACACCGGTGGTGGTCTCCTCCGTCACACCGCGGATCTCGGCGGCGAGTGCGGGCCAGTCGAGGGTGGAGCGGTGCAGGAGTTCGAGGATGACGCGGTACTCGTCGTTGTCCGCGGTGGACGGGTCGGGGACCGCGCCGGCCTTGGTGAACTCGACGCCCTTGTGGACCAGGAGGGTCGCGTCGCCGCCGTCGTCGAGGATCATGTTGGGTCCTGCGTGGCCGGGCCAGGTCAGGGCCTGCTCGGTGCACCACCAGTACTCCTCCAGCGTCTCGCCCTTCCAGGCGAAGACGGGGATGCCGGCGGCGGCGATCGCCGCGGCGGCGTGGTCCTGGGTGGAGAAGATGTTGCAGGACACCCAGCGGACCTCGGCGCCGAGCGCGACCAGTGTCTCGATGAGGACGGCGGTCTGCACGGTCATGTGCAGGGAGCCGGTGATCCGCGCGCCGGCGAGCGGCTGGGCGTCGGCGTACTCCTTGCGGATCGACATCAGGCCGGGCATCTCGTGCTCGGCGAGCGTGATCTCCTTGCGGCCGAATTCGGCCAGGGACAGGTCCGCGACCTTGAAATCCGTGAAATCAGCGGGCGGCTGCGAGGGCATGTGCACTCCTTGAGTTCTGGATGTTCTGGTGGATCTCGAGCGTCGCGGTGGAGCGGTTGAGGGTGATGTAGTGCAGTCCCGGGGCGCCTTCCGACAGCAGCCGGTCGGCCATGGCGGTGGCGTACTCGACGCCGATGCGGTGGCCCTCTGCCGGGTTGTCGCGGGCCGCGTCCAGGCGGCCGGCGAGGTGGGCGGGGAAGGTGGCGCCGGACAGTTGGGCGAAGCGGGCGATCTGCTTCACGTCGGTGGCGGGCATGATCTCCGGGATGATCGGGGTGTCGCAGCCGGCGGCGGCGACCTTGTCACGCAGCCGCAGGTAGTCCTCGGCGTGGAAGAACATCTGGGTGATCGCGTAGTCGGCGCCCGCCCGGCACTTGGCGACGAAGTGGCGGATGTCGTCGTCCCAGTCGGCCGAGCGGGGGTGGCGTTCGGGGAAGGCGGCGACGCCGACGCTGAAGTCGCCCGACCGGCGGACGAGGGAGACGAGTTCGTGGGCGTGGGTGAAGCCGTCGGGGTGGGCGGTCCAGGGCGCGTTCGGGTCGCCGGGCGGGTCGCCGCGCAGGGCGAGCACGTCGTGCACGCCCGCGTCCGCGTACTGGCCGATGATGTGGCGCAGTTCGGCGACCGAGTGGCCCACGGCGGTCAGATGGGCGACGGGCCGCAGGGTGGTTTCCGCTGCGATGCGTTTGGTGACGGCGACGGTGCGGTCCCTGGAGGAGCCGCCGGCGCCGTAGGTGACGGACACGAACGTCGGTGCCAGCGGCTCGATCCGGCGGATCGCGTTCCACAGGGTGCGTTCGCCCTGGGCGGTCTTCGGCGGGAAGAACTCGAAGGAGAACGAGGGCCCTGGTGCGGCGAGGATCTCGCGCAGGGTGCTCATGCGCGGCCTCCGGCGTTGAAGTAGCTCGCCTCGGGGTGGTGGACGACGATCGCGTCGGTGGACTGCTCGGGGTGGAGCTGGAACTCCTCGGACAGCTGGACGCCGATGCGTTCCGGTTGGAGGAGGGCGGCGATCTTGGCGCGGTCCTCCAGGTCGGGGCAGGCGGGGTAGCCGAGCGAGTAGCGGCAGCCCTGGTACTCGGTGCGGAGCATGCCGTCGAGGCCGGTGGGGTCGGCGGCGGCGACGGACAGTTCGGCGCGCACCCGGGCGTGCCAGTATTCGGCCAGCGCCTCGGCCAACTGGACGGAGAGGCCGTGCAGTTCGAGGTAGTCGCGGTAGGAGTTGGCCTTGAAGAGTTTGGCGGTCTCCTCGCCGATACGGGAGCCGACGGTGACGACCTGGAGGGCGACGACGTCGGTTTCGCCGGACTCCTCGGGGCGGAAGAAGTCGGCCAGGCACAGGTGCCGGCCGCGGCTCTGGCGGGGGAAGGTGAAGCGGGTGCGTTCGGAGCCGTCGTCGCCGAGGATGATCAGGTCGTCGCCCTTGGAGACGCAGGGGAAGTAGCCGTGGACGACGGCCGCTTCGAGGAGGTTGTCGGTCTGCAGCCGGTCCAGCAGGCCGCGCAGCCGCGGCCGGCCCTCCGAGGCGACGAGTTCCTCGTAGGTGGGGCCGGTGCCGCGGGCGGCCTTGAGGCCCCACTGGCCCTTGAACAGGGCGCTCTCGTCGAGCCAGGAGGCGTAGTCGCCCAGCGGGATGCCCTTGACGACGCGGCTGCCCCAGAAGGGCGGGGTGGGGACCGGGTTGTCGGTGGCGACGTCGGAGCGGGTGGGACGCTCCGGGGGGCGTTCGTCGATGACCGTGGTGGTGGCCTTGACGCGGCGCTGCTTGAGTTCGGGCAGGACCGCGCCGGGGACGCCGCGCTTGATGCCGATGAGGGCGTCCATCAGGCGCAGGCCCTCGAACGCGTCGCGGGCGTAGCGGACTTCGCCGTCGTAGATCTCGTGGAGGTCCTGTTCGACGTAGGCGCGGGTGAGGGCGGCGCCGCCGAGGATGACGGGGTAGTCGGCGGCCATGCCCCGCTGGTTGAGCTCCTGGAGGTTCTCCTTCATGATCACCGTTGACTTGACCAGCAGGCCGGACATGCCGATCACGTCGGCCTTGTGTTCCTTGGCCGCGTCGAGGATCGCGGAGACGGGCTGCTTGATGCCCAGGTTGACCACGTTGTAGCCGTTGTTGGACAGGATGATGTCCACGAGGTTCTTGCCGATGTCGTGGACGTCGCCGCGGACGGTGGCCAGCACGATCGTGCCCTTGCCCTCGGCGTCCGTCTTCTCCATGTGCGGCTCGAGATGAGCGACGGCGATCTTCATGACCTCGGCGGACTGGAGCACGAACGGCAGCTGCATCTGCCCCGACCCGAACAGCTCGCCGACGACCTTCATACCCGCCAGGAGAGTGTTGTTGACGATGGCGAGGGCAGGCGTGTCCTTCAGGGCCTCGT
Source organism: Streptomyces sp. NPDC086835 (assembly GCF_044745705.1). Lineage (NCBI taxonomy): Bacteria > Bacillati > Actinomycetota > Actinomycetes > Kitasatosporales > Streptomycetaceae > Streptomyces > Streptomyces sp. NPDC086835. Next base: position 768,868 of record NZ_JBIVAU010000003.1, on the reverse strand, counting down.
CGAGGTCGGCCTCAAGGCCGTTCTTCTCGCCGTCGATGATGCGGCGCTGCAGGCGCTCCTCCAGCGGCAGGGCGGCCAGTTCCTCGGCCTTGCCGGCCTTCAGGGACTTGGTGGAGACGCCCTCGAAGAGCTCCATGAGCTTCTGCAGGGGGTCGTAGCCCTCGGCGCGGCGGTCGTGGATGAGGTCGCGGGCGACCGTGACCTGCTCCTCGTCGAACCGGGCGATGGGCAGGATCTTGGAGGCGTGGACGATCGCCGAGTCCAGGCCGGCATTGACGCACTCGTCGAGGAAGACGGAGTTGAGCAGCACGCGAGCGGCCGGGTTGAGGCCGAAGGAGATGTTCGACAGGCCCAGCGTGGTCTGGACGTGGGGGTGGCGGCGCTTGAGTTCGCGGATCGCTTCGATGGTGTTGAGGCCGTCCTTGCGGGACTCCTCCTGGCCGGTGCAGATGGTGAAGGTCAGAGTGTCGATGAGGATGTCCGACTCGTGGATGCCCCAGTTGCCGGTCAGGTCGTCGATGAGCCGCTCGGCGACGGCGACCTTGTGCTCCACCGAGCGGGCCTGGCCCTCCTCGTCGATCGTCAGGGCGATCAGCGCGGCGCCGTGCTCCTTGGCGAGCGCGGTGACCTTCGCGAAGCGCGACTCCGGGCCGTCGCCGTCCTCGTAGTTGACCGAGTTGATGACCGCGCGGCCACCGAGCTTTTCCAAACCGGCCTGAAGGACGGGGAGTTCGGTGGAGTCCAGCACGATCGGCAGGGTGGAGGCGGTCGCGAAGCGTCCGGCCAGCTCGGCCATGTCCGCGACGCCGTCGCGGCCGACGTAGTCGACGCACAGGTCGAGCATGTGGGCGCCCTCGCGGATCTGGTCGCGGGCCATCTCCACGCAGTCGTCCCAGCGGCCCTCGAGCATGGCCTCGCGGAACTTCTTCGACCCGTTCGCGTTCGTCCGCTCACCGATCGCCATGTACGCGGTGTCCTGACGGAACGGCACCGCCTGGTAGAGGGAGGCGGCGCCCGGATCGGGGCGCGGTTCGCGGGCCGGGGGGGTCAGATCACGGACGCGTTCGACGATGCGGCGCAGGTGCTCCGGGGTGGTGCCGCAGCAGCCGCCGACCAGGGACAGTCCGTAGTCGGTGACGAACTGCTCCTGGGCGTCGGCGAGTTCGGCGGGGGTCAGGGGGTAGTGGGCGCCGTCCTTGCCGAGGACGGGCAGTCCGGCGTTGGGCATGCAGGACAGCGGGACGCGGGAGTGGCGGGCCAGGTGGCGCAGGTGCTCGCTCATCTCGGCCGGGCCGGTGGCGCAGTTGAGGCCGATCATGTCGATGCCGAGCGGTTCGAGCGCGGTGAGCGCGGCGCCGATCTCGGAGCCGAGCAGCATGGTGCCGGTCGTCTCGACCGTCACCGAGCAGATCAGCGGCGGGCGGCTGCCGGTGGCGTCCATGGCGCGGCGGGCGCCGATGATCGCGGCCTTGGTCTGCAGCAGGTCCTGCGTCGTCTCCACCAGCAGGGCGTCCGCGCCGCCGGCGATGAGACCTTCGGCGTTCGCCTGGTAGGCGTCGCGCAGCAGGGTGTAGGGGGCGTGGCCGAGGGTGGGGAGCTTGGTGCCGGGGCCCATCGATCCCAGTACCCAGCGCTGCTGCCCGGTGGAGGCGGTGTACGCGTCGGCGACCTCGCGGGCGATCCGGGCGCCCGCCTCGGACAGTTCGTGGACCCGCTCGGGGATGTCGTACTCCCCCAGTGCCGCGTGGTTGGCGCCGAAGGTGTTGGTCTCCACGCAGTCGACGCCGACGTCGAAGTAGGCCTCGTGGACGGAGCGCACGATGTCGGGGCGGGTGACGTTGAGGACCTCGTTGCAGCCCTCGAGGTTCTGGAAGTCCTCGAGGGTGGGGTCCTGGGCCTGGAGCATGGTGCCCATGGCGCCGTCGGCGACCACCACCCGGGTGGCGAGCGCTTCGCGCAGGGCGTCGATACGGGTGCCGGTCACGGCTGCTCCCCCAGTCCGGATGCGAGCAGGAGCGCGGCGGCGGGGCCGTAGGCGCGTTCCGCGGTGGCCAGCAGGCGGGCCCGGTCGGCGTGGTAGGACTGCGAGCCGACCGCGCCGAGGGCCTCGGCCGCGAGGACGCAGCCCAGGCGGGCGGCGCCGGTGAGGTCCAGGCCGCGGGCGGTGCCGGCGAGGAACCCGGCCCGGAAGGCGTCGCCGACGCCGGTGGGGTCGGTGGCGGGCGCGTCGGGGACGGCGGGGACGGTCAGGGGTTCGTGGCCGGCGCGGTCGATGCGGACGCCGGCGCCGCCGAGGGTGGTGATCCAGGCGCCGACCTTGGCGAGGACGTCGGCGTGTTCCCAGCCGGTGCGTTCCAGCAGCAGGGCGGCCTCGTACTCGTTGGTGAACAGCCAGCGGGCGCCGTCGACGAGGTCGCGTACCTCGCTGCCTTCCAGGCGGGCGAGCTGCTGGGAGGGGTCGGCGGCGAACGGCAGGCCCAGTTCGCGGCACTCCGCCGTGTGGCGCAGCATCGCCGCCGGGTCGTTGGGGCAGATCAGGACGAGGTCGGGGCGGGCGCCGGTGGTGGTCAGGTGCCACAGGTCGATGTCGCGGGCCTCTTGCATGGCGCCCGCGTAGAAGGAGGCGATCTGGTTGGCGTCCTGGTCGGTGATGCACATGAACCGGGCGGTCTGCCGCTCGGTGGAGACCAGGACGGGGCCGGTGTCGACGCCGTGTTCCTTGAGCCAGACCTCGTACTCGGCGAAGTCGCTGCCCACGGCGCCGACGAGCAGGGGGGTGAGGCCGAGGCTGCCGAGGCCGAAGGCGACGTTGGCCGCCACTCCGCCCCGGCGCACCTCGAGTGCGTCGACCAGGAAGGAGAGCGAGACATGAGCGAGCTGGTCGGGGATCAGCTGATCCGCGAACCGGCCGGGGAAGACCATCAGATGGTCGGTGGCGATGGAACCGGTGACAGCGATGCGCACGTCAGGTCTCCTCACAGGTCCGGCCGGCTCAGAGACCGGCCGCGGCCTTGAGCCGGTGGGCGCGGTCGGTCCGCTCCCAGGTGAAGTCGGGCAGTTCGCGGCCGAAGTGGCCGTAGGCGGCGGTGGCGGCGTAGATGGGCCGCAGCAGGTCGAGGTCGCGGATGATGGCCGCGGGGCGCAGGTCGAAGACCTCGGTGATGGCCTTCTCGATGCGCTCCTGGGCGACGGTGCCGGTGCCGAAGGTCTCCACGAACAGGCCGACCGGTTCGGCCTTGCCGATGGCGTAGGCGACCTGGACCTCGCAGCGGGAGGCGAGTCCGGCGGCGACGACGTTCTTGGCGACCCAGCGCATGGCGTACGCGGCGGAGCGGTCGACCTTGGACGGGTCCTTGCCGGAGAAAGCGCCGCCGCCGTGGCGGGCCATGCCGCCGTACGTGTCGATGATGATCTTGCGGCCGGTCAGTCCGGCGTCGCCCATCGGGCCGCCGATCTCGAAGCGGCCGGTCGGGTTGACCAGCAGGCGGTAGTTGTCCGTCTCGAGCTTGATGCCGTCCTCGGCGAGTGCGGCGAGGACGTGCTCGACGACGTGTTCACGGATGTCGGGCGTCAGCAGGGAGCCGAGGTCGATGTCGGCGGCGTGCTGGGAGGAGACGACGACGGTGTCCAGGCGCACCGGGCGGCTGCCCTGGTACTCGATGGTGACCTGGGTCTTGCCGTCGGGGCGCAGGTAGGGGACGGTGCCGTCCTTGCGGACCTCGGTGAGCCGGCGCGAGAGGCGGTGGGCGAGCTCGATGGGCAGCGGCATCAGCGAGGGGGTCTCGTCGGTGGCGTAGCCGAACATCAGGCCCTGGTCGCCGGCGCCCTGCTGGTCGAGTTCGTCGTCCTCGCCCTCGACGCGGGTCTCGTAGGCGGTGTCGACGCCCTGGGCGATGTCCGGGGACTGCGCGCCGATGGAGACCGACACCCCGCAGGAGGCGCCGTCGAATCCCTTGGCGGAGGAGTCGTAGCCGATGGCCAGGATCGTGTCGCGGACCAGCTGGGCGATCGGCGCGTACGCCTTGGTGGTGACCTCGCCGGCGATGTGGACCTGGCCGGTGGTGATCAGGGTCTCCACCGCGACGCGTGAGGCGGGGTCCTCGCGCAGCAGGGCGTCGAGGACGGCGTCACTGATCTGGTCGGCGATCTTGTCGGGGTGGCCCTCGGTCACGGACTCCGAGGTGAACAGGCGACGGGACATGACTCTCCAGGAAGCAGCGGGCGGACGGGGCGTCAGGCGGTGGTGAGGGCGTGGCGGCTCTCGGGGCGGGCCAGGCCGAGGCGTTCGCGCAGGGTGGCGGCCGGGGTGCGGTCCGGGCGGCCGGGCCGGGCGGCGAGAGCGGCCAGGACCGGGGCGTCGGAGCCGGTGAGCGCCACGGTGAAGCCGTCCGCGGGGCTGTCGGCGGGCAGTTCGGGGGCCGGGCCGGGCAGCGGCAGGAGGACCTTGGCGTGCGGTGCCTGCTGCTTCACCGAGGCGGCGTCGGCCGCCTCGTCGAGCAGTACGAGGTCGGCGGCCGCGGCGAGGGCGGGGCCGATGACGGCGACGACGGGGTGGCCCTGCGGCGGGCGGGCGACGTTGAGGGGGCCGGCGACGTCGAAGTGCCGGCCCTGGTGGTCGAGGCGGTGGACGGCGGGCAGCCGCCAGTACAGGCCGTCGGCGCGGTCGTGGACGAAGGCGTCGTCGTCGAAGCTGTCCCACAGGCCGCGTACGACGTCGATCAGTTCGCCGGTGCGGCCCTCGGGGTCGGTGGCGTCCGTGGCCGCGAGCCAGCCGGTGCGGCCGTGGGCGAGGTGGTCGAGCGAAGCGGTGATCCGGGCCACGTGGTAGGGCGCCTGGTCGGCCGGCAGCGGGGCGGTGATCAGCCCGATGTGCTCGGTGACGGCGGCCAGCGCGGCGGTCAGCGTCGTCGTCTCGAACCGGCCCTGCGCACCGGCGGCGGCACGGTCGTCGATCAGGACGGCGTCGAATCCGGCGGCCTCCGCGGCCCGCACGGCGCTGGTGAGCGTGCCGAGCGAGGCGGCGGGGCCGCGGGTGTCGAGGGTGGCGACGAGGATGGGCGCGGTCATGCCGCTGCACCTGCCTTCCGGGGGGCGTCGATGCCGAGGTTGGCCCGCAGGGTGGTGCCCTCGTAGCCCGAGCGGTACAGGCCGCGGCGCTGCAGTTCGGGCACCACGTGGTCGACGAAGTCGTCGGCGGAACCGGGCAGATACGGGAAGTCGATGTTGAAGCCGTCGGCGCCGCGGCCGGTGAACCAGCTCTCCATGTGGTCGGCGAGCTGCTCCGGGGTGCCGACGACGATGTCGCCCATCAGCCGCAGGGCCAGCTCGCGGATGCTGAGGTTCTCGCGCCTGGCCAGGCCGACCAGCCGCTCGGTCGTCGACTGGGACTGGTTGGTGTACGGGATGTCGGGGACCGGCCCGTCAATCGGGTACGCGCTCAGGTCGACGTCGCCGAGGTGGTCCTGAAGGGTGCGCAGGGCGACATGGTCGTGGGTGAGGTCCTGCAGTTCCTGCAGGCGCTGCTTCGCCTCGGTCTCGGTGGCGGCGACGATCGGCGCGAGGGTCGGCCACACGAGGACGTGTCCGGGGTCGCGGCCGTGGCGGGCGACGCGTGCCTTGAGGTCGCCGTAGAAGTCCTGGGCGTCGGAGAGCCGGTTGTGCCGGGTGAAGATGACCTCGGCGTGGCGGGCGGCGAACTCGCGTCCCACGGGCGAGGAGCCGGCCTGGATGATGACGGGGCGGCCCTGCGGGGGGCGGGCGATCCCGAGCGGGCCGGGGGCCTCGAAGTGGGTGCCGCGGTGCTCGACGGGGCGGCCGTCGCTGTCCCACAGCTTCTTGACGACGTCGATGAACTCCTCGGCCCGCTCGTAGCGTTTGCCGTGCTCCAGGTGCTCGGGGAAGCCGAAGTTGGCGGACTCCCACGGTGCGGCGGAGGTGACGACGTTCCAGCCGGCCCGGCCGCCGCTGAGGTGGTCGAGGGAGGCGAAGCGGGCGGCGATGTGCGCCGGTTCGTTGTACGTGGTGGTGGCGGTGGCGCACAGGCCGATGTGCTCGGTGGCGGCCGCGTAGGCGGCGAGCAGGGTGAGCGGTTCGAAGTGCTCGGTGCGCGAGGTGCGGCACAGGGAGTCCAGGCGGGTGCCCCACACGGCGACGATGTCCGCGATGAACACGGCGTCGAACAGGCCGCGTTCGAGGGTGCGGGCGTTGTTGCGGTGGAACTCGAAGTCGAGCTGGGCGTCCGCCTTGGTCGCCGGGTGGCGCCAGGCGGCCACATGGCCGCCGGGGCCGTCGATGATGCCGGCGAGGGTGATGCGCCGGCGGGGTGCGGTCATGGTGGGTGTCTCCTCGGTTCAGTTCTTGACGGCGGACGCCAGGATCCGGGCGAGGCTGCGCACGTTGTCGCCGGTCAGCATGGTCACGTGGTTGCCCGGGACGACCCGGATGGCGAGGTCTTCGACGTGGTCCTCCCAGCCGAGGCCGGGGCGGCCGTGGAACCGGTCGCTCTCGTCGTAGTCGGTGCCCTTGCCGAAGCCGGTGTCCCCCGCGCGCAGCACGACGACGGGACCGGGGTAGGCGCGGGGCCGGTAGCGCTGGATCGCCTCGACGCTGTCGCGCATCAGCGCGACCGGGTCGCCGCCGCCGTCGCCGCGCATCCACTCGGCGATCTGGGAGATCTCGGCGAGGTAGGCGGCGGACCCGTCGGGCTCCGCGGTGGCGGCGGGGGCGCCGTCGGGGGCGGGGGCCTTCGGACCGGTGGCGTCGGGCTCGTCGGCGGCGGGGGTCGCGGGGTCGGGCCCGGGTGCGGTGCGGCCTTCGGCGACCGCGCGCAGCTGGTTGGCGAACGAGCCGTCGGCCTCCGCGTCGGTCAGCTCACCGTCCGGCGCGCCCGCGTCGACCATCACCACCAGCGGCGGTGTGCCGCCCTGCGCGGTGATCCGCTGGGCGATCTCGTAGGCGATGACGCCGCCGCCGGAGAAGCCGCCCAGCACGATCCGCTCCCCCGATTCCAGTGCGGGGGCGAGCGCCTGGAGGTAGTGCTCGGCCAGTTGCTCCGTGGAGCGGTACTCGGGCTCGGGGTCGTCGACGCGCGGGTCGCGGATGCCGACGAGCGCCTCGGGGCCGGGGTAGCCGGCGGCGAGCTGCGCGTAGCAGGCGACCTGGCCGCCCGGCGGGTGGACGAGGTGGACGGTGCCGGCGCCGGGCCGGCGGGCGGGACGCAGCGGTACGAGGACCGATGCGGCGCCGCCGTCACCCGGGCTGTCGTCCGGGGTCTCGGCGAGGAGGCGGGCGAGCAGGCCGGCCCTGGGGTTGGCGAGCAGTTCGTCCAGGCGCAGGGTGCGGCCGGTACGCAGGCTGATCTCGCGCAGCAGCCGCATGGCCAGCAGCGAGTGGCCGCCGGCTTCGAAGAAGTGCTCGCCGGGGTCGACGTCGGTGGTGCCGAAGACGGTCCGCCACGCCTGCTTGACCAGGTCCGCCTCCGGGCCGTCCGGCCAGTCGGCGGGTCCTTCGCCGGTGTCGTCCGGCTGCTCGGAGCGTTCGGCCATCCGCGGCAGGTCCGCGTCGGTGACGGTGGCCAGCACGTCGGCGACGGTGGTGGCCTCGTCGTCGGTGGCGGGCAGTTCGCGCAGCAGCCGGGCACACTGGGTGACCAGCTTCTCCGCGTCCGCGTCGGCGATCCGGCCGCGGTCGTGGACGGCGGCGAGGACGAGGCTGCCGTCCACGTCGCGGTAGGCGAGCAGGGTGACCGGGAACGCGGTCTGCGAGCCGGCCGCGTCGGGCAGTTCGACGCGGATGCCCTGGGCGGCGAGGGCCGATTCCAGGTCGCCGGAGGACCGCGGGTAGTTCTCGAAGACGATGAGGCTCTCGACGAGCTTCTCGCCCGGCCTGCGGCCGCTCCACTCGTGGATCTGGCCGGTGGAGACCCACTCGTAGGCCGCCATGTCCAGGGCCTGGTCGCGCAGTTCGGTCAACAGCCGGGGCAGGCTGTGGCCGGGGTCGACCTGGATGGTCATGGGCAGCGAGTTCATCAACAGCCCCGGCAGCCGCTCGACCGCGTCGAGGGCGATGCCGCGGCCGGAGACGGTCACACCGAAACCGACCGGCGCGGGGCCGCTGGTGCCGCCCGCCCGGTACAGCAGCAGCGCCCACACGGCCTGCAGGGCACTGGACTCGGTCGCGGCGCGGGCCGCGGCCCAGGCGCGCAGCCGGTCGGCCTCCGCGGCGCTGAGCCGGCACTCCGCCCGGCCCGAGCCGCTCTGGCCGGTCGCCGGGCCGGGAATGGCGGGCTGGACGACGGGCGCGGCGGCCGGGACGGCGTCGGACCAGAACTCCCGGGCGGGGGCGGTGTCCTGCTCGGACAGCCACTGCGAGTAGTCGCGCACGTCGGGGCGCCGCTCGCCGCCGGGCAGCGCGCCGCCGGCGAGATAGGCGCGGTAGAACTCCTGGAGCAGGATGGACACGCTCCAGCCGTCGAGCAGGACGTGGTGGAAGGTGAGCAGGATCCGCACCGACAGCGGCTCCCCGCCGCCGGCGGGCGCCGGGTCGTCGACGAGGGTGACGCGCAGCAGTCCCGGGGTGCGCAGGTCGAAGCCCCGCAGCCGGTCGCGTTCCATCAGCTCGTCGAAGTCGGCCGGGCCGGCGGCGTGGCGGGTGACCTCGGCGGTGACGTGGTCGTGCAGGACCAGGCAGGGCTCGTCCTGCCAGTCGAAGGAGGCCCGCAGCACGGACTCGCGGTCGAACACCGACTGCCAGGCGGCGGTGAACCGGTCGGTGTCCAACGGGCCGTGCCAGCGCCAGAACAGCTGCTCCACGTAGCGGCCGGTGCCGGGGTGGGCGAGGGCGTCCAGGAGCAGGCCGTGCTGCTGGGGGGTGACCGGCACGGTCCCGGGACCGTCCCCGGCGCCGTGGTCCCGGTCGCCGCGGTGGTCGCCGTCGCCGCTGTGGGCCGGGGCCGGGGCGGCGGGAAGCGCGGGGGCGGGGCGCGGGGTGGGGCGCGTGGCGCCGGGGACGGTGATCTCGGCGGGGGTCACCGCGTGCGGGTCGGCGCCCGCGAGCGTGGCCAGCACCCAGCTCATCTGCTCCACGAGCGCGTCGACACCGGCCTCGTCCACACCGTCCGCCGGGCTCGGTACCCAGGTCAGGCCCATGCGCAGCCGGCCGCCGTGGACGATGCCGTACACCTCGATGCCGTACACGCGCTCGCAGCGGGCCGAGTGCTCGCGCGGGATGGGACGGCTCGACATGCGAAAGCCGCCGTTCGGGCTCAACTGGTCGGCCTGGCCGTAGTAGTTGAAGCACACGAGGGCGGGCGGCAGGTCGCGCAGCAGGGTGCGCAGCCCGGCGTCCGGGGAGAACTCGCGGCAGGCGCCGAAGCCGACGCCGCCGTCGGGTACGGCGGTCAGCGCCGCGCCGATCTGGGCGAGGTACTGCTCGGGGTGCACGGAGCGGTCCGCGCCCAGGACGACGGGGTGGATGGAGGTGAACCAGCCGACGGTACGGAACAGTTCGTCGCGGCCGTGCCGTCCGTGGGTCTCCACGTCGAACGTCACGGCGCGGCTGCCCCGCCAGCGGGCGAGTGCCTGCGCGAACGCGCCCGTCATCACCTGGTGCACCTGAAGGCCCAGCCGGCGCGGCAGCGGGCCGATGAGCCGGGCGGTCGCCTCCTCGTCGAGGCTGAACTCGACCCGGCGGATGTGCTCCTCGTCCGGCGCGGGCGTGGTCAGCAGCAGCGTCTGCGCCTCGGCGCGGGCGGCCGCGAGCGCGCGCCAGTAGTCGGCCTCGCCGGACCGGGCGGCGACGGCGGGCAGGGAGGCGACCCAGTCCTCGTAACGGCACGCCTCCTCGGGCAGGGCGGGCAGGGCGCCGTCGGCGAGGGAGGCGAGGGCGTGCTCGAGGTCCTCCAGCAGGATGCGCCAGGAGACCCCGTCCACGACCAGGTGGTGGACGGCGATCAGCAGATGGGTGGGGGCGGCGTCCGGGGAGCGCCGGTCGTTGGCGAGCAGGGCCCGCACATGCACGCCGCGCAGCGGGTCCAGGCTGCGCTCGAGGTCCTCCATCGCCCGGTCGAGCTCCGGGTCGCTGGTGATGTCCCGCTCCCACAGGACCTCCCGCGCCGGGTAGGCGGCGAACGGCGCGGCGCGGACCATGAGCCGGCCGGCGCCCTCCCGGTCGTCGGGGTCCTCGTCGAACCGGGCCGACAGGGCGGGGTGGGCGGCGACGACCGCTTGCAGGGCAAGACGCAGGACGGTGGGGTCGACGGAGTCGTCCAGCTCCAGCAGGACGGACTGGTTCCACTGGTGGAGGTCGGTCCTGATGTGCCGGAAGAACCACGACTGCACGGGCGCGAGCGGTGACACCGGCCCGGCGGCCTCGGCGGCGGGCCGTGCCTCGCCTTCGGGCTCGTCCGCCGGGGACCCGGCGGGGACACCGGCGCCGAGGTGGGCGGCGAGGTCGGCCAGGACGGGGTTGCGGTAGATGTCGCGCATGGCGAGCGTGAACCCGGCGCGGCGCAGCCGGGACACGAGCTGCATGGCGAGGATGGAGTCCCCGCCGGCCTCGAAGAACTGCGCCTGGTCCCCGGCGTCCCCGAGCAGCTCCGCCCAGACGCCGCGCACGCTCTCCAGCACCTGCGCCGACGGCGCGGTCGCGGCGGCCGGCACCGGTCCCCCGGCCCCGTCGGCGGCCCGGGAGTCGACCGGCCGCGCCGGGGCGTCCGCCGCGTTCGCCGTGGTCGGCGTGGTCGGGGCGGGCGGCGCGGACGGCGCGGTGGCGGCCGGAGCCGTCCGGTCAACGACCGCCGGGCCGAACGGGGTTGACCGCTGCGGCGAACCGCCCGCCGACGCGGCAGGGGCGGCCGGGGCCGGGGCCTGCGGCGAACCGTCCGCCGCGGGCGGGGTGGCGGCAGGGGCCTGCGGCGAACCGTCCGACGTCGTGGTCAGGCGGGCGAGGGCCTGGCGGTCGGTCTTGCCGTTGGGCAGCAGGGGGATGCGCGGGACGTGGTGCAGGTGGGCCGGGAGCATGTGGGACGGGAGCAGGGGCTTGAGGGCCTGGCGGATCGTCGCCGGGTCCGTCGCCGGGGCCACCACGTGGGCCACGATCTGGAGGCTGCCGTGGGCGTGGCGGACGGCCTGGACCGTGGCGTCCTCGACGCCGTCGAGGCACAGCAACGCGGCCCGGACCTCGCCGAGTTCGACCCGGTTGCCGTTGATCTTCACCTGGTCGTCGAGGCGGCCCAGGTGGGTGAGCGTGCCGCCGGGCAGCAGCCGGACCAGGTCGCCGGTGCGGTAGACGGTCTCGGTGCGGCCGCCGAGGTCGAGCGTGCGGTAGCGGTCGGCGGTGCGTTCCGGGTCACCGATGTAGCCGTCGGAGACGGTGCCGCCGCCGATCCACAGCTCACCCGGTGCGCCGGGCGGCAGGGGCCGCTGGTGTTCGTCGAGGACGTGGCAGCGGATGTTGTCGAACGGCACGCCGATCGGCACCTCGGCGCGGCGTGTCCAGAACGCGTCGTCGCCGCGGGCCCAGGAGAAGACCGTGGAGTAGGAGGTCTCGGTCGGCCCGTAGGCGTTGTGCAGCCGGGCCGGGTGGGCGGCCTCGAAGGCGGTGCGCAGCTCGTTGGGCAGGGACTCCCCCGTCGAGACGACGGTGCGCAGGCTGCGGACGGCCCCGAAGTTCTCCGCCTCCAGGAGCAGGCGGAGCTGGGAGGGCACCGCGTGCAGCAGCGTGACGCCGTGCCGCTCCAGGGTCTCGGCCAGCAGGTCGGGGTCGCGTTCCGCGTCGGGCGGTGCGACGGCGAGCCGGGCGCCCGCGACGAGGGCGACGAGCATCTCGTGGGCGCTGACGTCGAAGGTGAACGGCGCCTTGAGGAGCATCGTGTCGCCGGGGCCGATGCCGAAGTGCCGTATCGCGGCGAGCACATCGGTGACCAGGGCGCGGTGGCTGAGCTGGACGCCCTTGGGGGTGCCGGTGGAGCCTGAGGTGTAGAGGATGTGCAGCGCGCTGGAGGGCTCAGGTCCCTGCACGGCCGCCGCCGTGCCCGGCTGCGCCAGTTCGGCCGCCGGTACCTGCTGCGGGCCCGGGGGGCAGGCGGCTGCCGTTTCGGGGTCCACGACCGCGAGCCTCATGCCGCTGCTGTCGGCGATGTGGCGGCGGCGGGCCTCGGGGTGGGCGGCGTCCAGGGGGACGTAGGCCGCCCCGGTGCGCAGGACGGCGAGCATCACCGCGACGGCCTCGTCGCTGCGGGGCAGGAGGATGCCGACCCGGTCGCCGGCGCGCACGCCGCGGGCGGTGAGCCCGGCCGCGTAGGCCTCGATGCGGGCGTCCAGGTCACGGTAGGTCCAGCGGCGGTCGGCGAACTCCACGGCGACGGCGTCCGGCCGCTCTTCGACGACGCCGCGGATCAGCGTGTCGATGTCCGTGTCGGCGACGGGGTGGTCGGTGGCGTTGAGGTGATCGAGGGTGGCGCGGGCGCGCGGCCCGATGCCCTCGAGTCCGGTGACGGGGGCGTCCGGTTCGCGGACCAGCTGGCGGGCGAGAGTGGTGACGTGTTCGGTGAACGCCTCCGCGGTGGCGGCCTCGATGCGGGAGGAGTCGTACTTGAGGCGTCCGCGCAGCCTGCCGTCGCCCTCGTACAGCTCCAGGGTGAGCAGCCCGAGGCCAGGGGTGGGCACGTCCTGGCGCCAGTGGGCGCGCAGGCCGCCGCGCAGGGCGACGCCGTCGGTCGCGGCGGCGGTGGCGTCGGCCCAGCTGTGCAGGACGAAGGTGCAGTTGAACGGAGCGTCGGAGCCGGTGCGGGGGGCGAGTTTGGCGATGCGCGGGAACGGCAGCCGCGAGTGGTCGACGGCGCGGGCCAGTTCCCGCTGGACGCCGGTGACGAAGCCGGCGGCGGTCAGGTTCTCGTCCTGGGCGGGGGCGCGCACCAGGAGGGTGCGCACGAAGTAGCCGACGGTGCGGTCGTAGCGCGGGTCGGTGCGGGCGCCGAGCGGCACGCCGACGGTGGGCGCGGTCTGCCGGCCGTACGTGCCGAGCGCCTTGAGGTAGGCGGCGAGCAGGACGGCGGCGGCTCCGGCGCGGTGGGTGCGGGAGAACGCGGTGATCTCGCCCCACAGCCGGGTGTCCAGTTCCAGCGGTACGGCCGCCTCGCGGCGCTCCTCCCCGGCTGCAGGCACATCGAGGGGGAGGTCGACGGTCAGGTCGGCGCCGTCGAGGTGTTCGCGCCAGTACGTCTCGGCGGCGGCGGTGTCCTTCTCGGCCTCGCGGGCGCGTTCGCCCACGTAGGTGTCGAAGGCGGCCGGGGCGGGGCCGGGGACGTCTCCGTGCTCGTAGGCGGCGAGCAGGTCGGCGAGGAGCAGGCCGGTGGACTCGCCGTCGACGACCAGGTGGTGGACGACGAGCAGCAGGGTGTGGTGGTCGGGGCCGTGGCCGAGGAGGACGGCGCGCAGCACGCCGTCGCGTTCCAGGTCGAGTTCCTGGCGGGCCTCGGCGAGCAGCATGTCCGCGTCCGCGCCGTCGGTGCCCGCGGTGCGCCGCTCCAGGCGGGGGGCGCGGGCGGGGTCGACGTCGAGGAAGGGCTGGCCGTCGCCGTGGTCGTCGTCGGCGACGCGCGCGGACAGCATCGGGTGGCGGGCGACGAGCCGGCCGAGCGCGGCCTCGAGCGCGGCCGTGTCGAGCGGGCCGCGCAGATCGAGGGCGAGGGGCACGTTGTACGGGGAGGCGGCGGGGTCGGCGCGGTGCTGGAGCAGCAGCCCCAACTGCTCCTCGGTGAGCGGTGTACGGCGTGCCTCGTCCGCCCCCGGTCCGGCGGTCGCGGGGTTCTGCGCGCCTGGGGTCTGGAGCTTGGTCATCGGGTGTCTCCTGAATCGGATCCGAGGGCTTGCCGCGGGCGGGCCCCGGCCCGGCGGGGCCTGCACCGTCCGGGCACGAGCGTGGCGGGGGCCGCCGACGTGCCGCTGACGTGCGGCTGACGGGGCGGGGGCGGCGGTGCGGGGGCGGCCGGTACGGCCGGGCCCGGAGGCTGCGGCTCCGGGCAGAGGGGGAGCCCGCCGTGCGGGCCCCCACCGCTTTCCTCCCGGGGCGGGAGCGCGCTTCGCGCGGCGTCCTCGGGCCTGCCCCCGCGGCCCGGCGGCCGTGGGAGGCGCCCCGGACGGGCGGGGACCCCCGTCCCGGCGGGGCCGGCTCCCGCTGGGTTCAGCGGGGCGTGCGGGCGGCGACGAAGGCGGCGAGGCGGTCCAGGCCGGTGGTGATCTCGTCGGGGGTCAGCACGCTGTAGGACAGGCGCAGTTGGGTCAGGCCGCCGGTGCCTGCGTAGAAGTGGTACATCGGTGTCCACAGGACGCCGAAGCGGCTCGCGGACTCCTCCAGGGCCTGTTCGTCGGCGGTGAACGGCACGCTCAGCACGGCGAAGAGGCCGCCCGCGGGGGTGTTCCAGGTGACGCCGCTGCCGGGCGGGAAGCGGGTGGCGAGGCCGTCGAGGAGGACGTTCAGGTTGGTGCGGTAGACGGCGGCCTCGCGGGCGCAGGCTCGTTCCATGCTGCAGCCGTGCTCGAGGAGCAGGCCGCCGATGACGGCCTGGGCGAGGGCGGAGGTGTTGAGGGTGAGCATGCTCTTGAGCTTGGCGAGCTGGTCGACGAGCATGCCGCCCTCGGCGACGGGCTGGTCGGCGACGACGTAGCCGATACGGGCGCCGGGGAAGGCGGTCTTGGCGAAGGAGCCGATGTAGACGACGCGTCCGGAGCGGTCCATCGACTTCAGGGTCGGCGGCCGGCCCTGGCCGTCGTGGAACATCGAGTACGGGTTGTCCTCGATGAGGAGGATGTCCAGCTCGTCGGCGGCGTGCAGCAGCCGGCGGCGGTCGGCCTCCGACATGCGGGCGCCGCCGGGGTTGGAGAAGTCGGGCACGACGTAGCAGGCGCGCGGGCGCAGCCCTTCGGCGCGTGCGGCGTGCACGGCGCGGGTGAGGTCCGCGGCGTCGAGTCCGCCGGGGCCTTCGGGGACCTGGCGGACCGTCATGTCGGTGAGGCGGGCGGCTCCGGTGAAGCCCACGTAGGTGGGTGCGGCGGCGAGGACGGTGTCGCGTGCGTCGCGGCGCAGGGCGCGCAGCAGCAGGACCATGGCCTCCTGGCAGCCGGTGGTGACCAGGACCGCCCCGGGGTCGGCGGTGATGTGCTCGTCGGTGTGCAGCTGGCGTACGAGGAGGTCGTTGATGACGCCTTTGGTGGGCCCGTACTGGAACAGGGTGCGGCGTACCTGTTCCTCGCTGTGGCCGAGGTCCTGCTCGAGGTGGCGGGTGAAGCGCCGCAGGTGGTGGTGGAGGGCCTCGGTGTCGTAGTGGCCCTCGTAGGGGCGGCCCGCGGCGAACGACACGGCCTGGGGGTAGTTGCCGGTGATCTCGTTGAGGAGGGTCATCGAGGTCAGGGCCGGGTCGGTGAGGCTGGCGTGCAGGTCGGCGGTGGTCAGCGGGGACGCGGCCAGCCCGGGCGCCTCGAGCAGGCCCGCGGTCACGCTGCCGTGCCGTTCATGGCGTCGATGAGGCTCTGGGGCCGCATGTCGGTCCACCGGTCGGTGATGTGGGCGAGGGCGCTCTCGCGGTCGGTGGCCGGCAGGGCGACGGTCCAGCCGGCCGGGACCTCGGCGAAGGACGGCCACAGCGAGTACTGGCCCTCGTGGTTGACCAGGACGAGATAGGTGCCCTCGGCGTCCTCGAAGGGGTTGCTCATGTCGGTCTCCCGGTGTTCGGCGACGGTAGGGGTGTGGTGGTCCCCGTCCAGGCTGGCGGGGACGGCTGTCGGCGGGCTGACGTGCCGCTGACGAGGTGGGCGGAGAGGTCGGCGGTGAGGTCGAGCAGGACGGGTGCCGGCTCCTGGGCGAGGTGGAAGTGGCCGCCGGGGAAGGTCTGTTCGCGGACGGGTCCGGTGGTGGCCGCGCTCCAGCCGGCCGCTTCCGCTGCGGTCAGCTCCGGATCGCCGGTGGCGCGGTGCACGGTGAGCGGGGTGTGCAGGAGGGCGCCGGGGCGCGGGCGGTAGGTCTCGGCGAGCGCGTAGTCGGCGCGGGCGGTGCGCAGCACGATGTCGAGCATGTCCGGGTGGGCGAGGAGTTCGTCGGGGAAGCCGTCCAGGCGCCGCAGTTCGGCGATGAGGGCACTGTCGCCGGCGCGGTGGACGGCGCCGGGCCGTACGAGGTGGGGTGCGGGCATGCCGGAGACGACGAGCCGCTGCGGGGGGCTTCCGGCGGCTTGGAGGCGCAGCGCGGTCTCGTAGGCGACCAGTGCGCCGAGGCTGTGGCCGTAGAGGGCGTAGGGCCCGCGGGTCAGGGGGCGGGCGGCCGCGGCGGCCTGGTCGGCGAGGGTGTGCAGGTCGTGCTGGAGGGGTTCGGTGATGCGGTCGGCGTGGCCGGGGTACTGGGCGGCGTGCAGTTCGACGGTGTCGGGCAGCAGGGCGGGCCAGTGGTGGTAGGCGGCGGTGGTGCCGCCGCCGTGGGGGAAGCACAGCAGCCGCACGGCCGCGCCGGGGCGGGGGGCGGGGCTGCGGTACCAGGGGCCGGCGGTGCGGGTGTTCATAGGGCGGCCGTCCGGCGGGCGGGCCATTCCAGGGTGGCGACGGCGTCCAGGATGCGCTGGACGTCGGGCAGGTAGTGGGCCTCGAGGAGGGGTGCGGGGTAGGGCACGTCGAAGCCCGTGACGCGGCGTACGGGTGCTTCCAGGTGGTAGAAGCAGCGTTCGGTGATGCGGGCGGCGATCTCGGCGCCGGGGCCGGCGAAGCCGTGGGCCTCGTGGACGACGACGGCGCGGCCGGTGCGGTTGACGCTGGCGCTGACGGTCTCCTCGTCGAAGGGGGCGAGGGTGCGCAGGTCGATGACCTCCAGGCTCAGACCGCTCTGCGCGGCGGCCTCCGCGGCGGCGAGGGCGGCGGGCAGGGCGGGGCCGTAGGTGACGAGGGTGGCGTCGGTGCCGCGGCGGCGGACGGCGGCCCAGCCCAGCGGGCCGGTGTCGGTGGGCAGGCCGGTCTTCTCCTTGTGCCAGTACAGGCGTTTGGGTTCGAGGAAGACCACGGGGTCGGGCCAGTCGATGGAGCGGCGCAGCAGGGAGTAGGCGTCGGCGACGGTGGCGGGGGTGACGACGGTGAGGCCGGGGGTGGCCATGTAGTAGATCTCGGAGGAGTCGCTGTGGTGTTCCACTCCCCCGATGCCGCCGCCGTAGGGGATGCGGACGGTCAGCGGCAGCGGCAGTGCGCCGCGGGTGCGGGCGCGGAACTTGGCGACGTGGCTGACGAGTTGTTCGAAGGCGGGGTAGGCGAAGGCGTCGAACTGCATCTCGACGACGGGTCGGTAGCCGTACATGGCCATGCCGACGGCGGTGCCGATGATGGCGGATTCGGCGAGCGGGGTGTCGAAGCAGCGGTCGTCGCCGAATTCGCGGGCCAGGCCGTCGGTGATGCGGAAGACGCCGCCGAGGGTGCCGACGTCCTCGCCGAAGACGAGGGTGTTCTCGTCGGCGCGCAGGGCGTCGCGCAGGGCCGTGTTGAGGGCTTTGGCCATGGTGACGGTGCCGGTGCCTTCGGCAGTGCCGGTACCGGTGTCGGTGTTGTGGGCGGTGCCGGTGTTGTGGGCGGCGGCGGTGGTGTCGGTGGTCATCAGGCGTCCTCCCCCGCCGCGGCGGCGGTGGCCGTCTCCGCGGCGAGCAGCGCGGCCTGGGACCTGAGGTGGGGCGGCGGCTGGTGGTAGACGTGCTGGAACATCTCGGCCGGGTCGCGCCGGGGCGGGGAGGCGAAGGTGCGGCGCAGCCTGGCGGTGAGCTCCTGCGCGTCGCGGGTGATGCCGGCGAGAGTGTCCTCGTCGAGGACGCCGTCGGCCAGGAGACGGTGTTCCAGGCGGGTGACGGGGTCCTTGTCGGCCCAGGCGGCGACCTCGTCGGCGCTGCGGTAGCGGGTGTCGTCGTCGGCGTTGGTGTGCGCCTCGATGCGGTAGGTGAGGGCTTCGACGACGGTGGGGCCGCCGCCGGTGCGGGCGCGGTGCGCGGCCCGGGCGACGGCGGTGTGGACGGCCGCGGCGTCGTTGCCGTCGATGCGCACACCGGCCGCGCCGTAGCCGGCGGCCTTGTCGGCGAGGGTGCGGGCGGCGGTCTGTTTGGCGAGGGGGACGCTGATCGCGTACTGGTTGTTCTGGATCAGGAAGACGACGGGCGCGCGGCGTACGGCCGCGTAGTTGACGGCTTCGTGGAAGTCGCCCTCGCTGGTGGCGCCGTCGCCGATGTAGGCGAGGGCGACGGTGTCGTGGCCGCGCATGCGGGCGGCGTCGGCGAGTCCGGCGGCGTGCAGGCACTGGGTGGCCAGCGGGGTGCACTGGGGGGCGGTGCGGTGGGCGTGCGGGTCGTAGCCGCAGTGGCGGTCGCCCCGGAAGAGGGTCAGGACCTCCACCGGGTCGATGCCGCGGGTGAGCAGGGCGACGCTCTCGCGGTAGGTGGGGAAGAGCCAGTCGGTGGGGCGCAGGGCGAGCACGGACGCGGTCTGGCAGGCTTCCTGGCCGCGGGAGGAGGGGTAGACGGCGAGGCGGCCCTGCCGGGTGAAGGCGGTGGCCTGCCGGTCGAAGGCGCGGCCGGTGACCATGGCCCGGTACAGCGCGAGCGCGGTGTCGGCGGGCAGCGGCGGGCCGCCGGGTGCGGCGGTCGGCGGGGCGGCGGGGGCGTCGAGCACGGTCATCGGGATCCGCCGCGGCCTCGGTTGATCCAGGTGCGTTCCAGGGTGCTGATGAGGGCGGGGCTGTGCAGCAGGCGGGCCTGTTCGTAGGCGTACCGGGCGAGGTAGCGGCGGAAGAGGTCGGCGGGTTCCTCGACGAGGTTCAGCATGCGCCGGTTGGCGCCGACGGCGGGGTGGTCGAGGTGCTGGGCGGCGCGTTCGACGGCGCTGTCCATGGTGTCGGCGGGGGCCGTCTCGTCGACGATGAAGGATGCTTCCGGGTCGCCGGCGTTCAGTTTGTGGCCCCAGAAGATGAGGCGGCGGGTGAGGCGGGAGCCGGCCGGGTGCAGCAGGCGCAGGTTGGACACGCCGGGCACCAGTCCCTCTTCCATGGCGGGGAGGCTGAACCATGCGTCGTCGGCGGCGACGACGCGGTCCATGACGGGCAGGATCTGCAGGCCGCCGCCGATGGCGAAGGCGTCGACGGCGCCGACCCAGGGCTTGTCGGCGTCGGGCCACCAGTTGTCGCCGAGCTCGCCCGTGCCGTCGTCGAGGCACAGGCCGCGGACGAACTTGGCGATGTAGCCGGCTTCGCGGCGCAGCAGGAAGCCGAGGAGGGAGATGTCGCCGTGGTAGAGGTGGGTGAGGTTGATGCCGGCGCTGAAGACGCGGCGGCCGGCGTAGGCGGGGTGGGTCTGGGCGGCGCCGCGCAGGACGCCGACGTGGCTGGCGGGGTCCAGGAGCACCAGGTCGCAGCCGGTCTCCAGGGCTTCGACGGCGGCGTCGTCCTCGGCGTTGAGGAACTCGTCGTTGCACAGTTCGAGGTGGGCGATGCCGTCGCGGCGGGTGACGGTGGCGATGCCCAGGTCGGCGTGGCCGGTGAGCTGGTAGTCCAGCAGGGCGGCCCGGGCGCGGGGGGTGGGGCGCAGCATGGAGCGCAGCAGGTGGTTGCCGGCGGCGGGGGCGCTGAGGACGGCCTGGAAGAAGATGCCGACGGCGATCTCCCAGCCTTCCTTGTTGCGTTGCATGTGGCGTGCGTCGTCGGCCAGTTGGGCGGGGGTGGGGACGAGGCCGGGGAAGTGGCGGGCGGCGAGGGCGGTCAGTTCGTCGAGGCGCGGTGTGCGGGTGAGGCCGTCGGTGAGTTCGGCGTAGACCCGTTCGGCGTGGGCGGCCAGGAAGCGCCGGCGCAGGGTGTGGGCGCCGTCGTGGACGGCGGCCGCGTCGCGCTGGCGGTCGGGGCCGCGTTCGGTGCGTGGCGGCAGGTCGGCGATGAGCCGCATGGTGGTGTCGAGGTAGTCGGTGACGGCCGCCCGGTCCTTGGTGAACTCGCCGGTCAGGGCGGGTGGCCGGGCCGGCAGGGCACGCAGGAGGACGGCGGGGGCGGCGTCGGTCGCCGGGGCCTTTGCGGCGAGGGTCGGTGTGCGCACGGTGTGTCTCCGATCGTTCAGTGGCCGGCCCGCGGCGTGGCGCGCTGTGCCAGCGTCCGGGCGACGGCGCCCAGGGCCTCGGGCCGGGCCAGGCCGGCGTGGTCGGTGTCCAGGTGGTGCTCCTCGATCCGGCCGGTGACGTAGGGGCTCCAGTTGCCGGGGGTGAGCGCCGGGTCGTGGTGGCCGGCGGCGGCGGCGAAGAACACCATGTCGCCGGTGAACTGCTGGGGCCGGAAGTTCTGGATGAGGCGCGTGTTGTTGAGGAAGACGGTGACCATGCGGCCGACCGCGTCGTCGTCGAGGTTGCCCAGGGCGCTGCCGCTGCCGCGCAGCGCGTCGAGGACGGCGGCCCGTTCGAGGGGGGCGGCGCCGAAGGTCTCGGCCCGGTCGATGCCGGCGGCGTTGAGGAGGATCGCCAGGACCTGTTCCTCGCCGACCTCGTGTTCGGTGCCGTCGTAGGCGTCGGGGTAGCCGTCGAGGACGGCCAGCAGGCTCACTTCGGCGCCCTCGGCCTGCAGGCGGGCGGCGACGGCGTGGGCGACCAGGCCGCCGAAGGACCAGCCGAGGATCTCGTAGGGGCCCTCGGGCACCGTTTTGCGGATCTGTTCGGCGTAGTCGCGGGCCATGGCGTCGATGTCGTCGGGCAGTGGCTCCTGGCGGGCCAGGCCGCGTGCCTGCAGGGCGTACAGGGGCTGTTCGCGGTCGGTGTGGCGCAGCAGTGCGGAGTAGACCCAGCCGAAGCCGCCGGCGGGGTGGACGCAGAACCGGGGGGTGCGGCTGCCGCCGGTGCGCAGCGGCAGGACCACGCCGAACGGGTCGTGGCCGGTGTCGGCGCCGTCGATGCGGGCGGCGAGGGCGGCGACGGTCGGCGCCTCGAAGAGGGTGCGTACGCCGATGTCGGCGCCGAGGACGGTCTTGACGCGGCCGACGAGGCGGGTGGCGAGCATGGAGTGGCCGCCGAGTTCGAAGAAGTTGTCGTCGGTGCCGACCCTGGGGGCGCCGAGGACCTCGGCGAACAGGCCGCACAGGATCTCCTCGCGGGGGCCGCGGGGCGGGCGTCCGGCGCCGCCGCCCCAGTCGGGTTCGGGCAGTGCGTCGCGGTCGAGCTTGCCGTTGGGGGTGACGGGCAGGGCGGGCAGCGGGACGAACGCGGCGGGGACCATGTAGTCGGGCAGTTGGGTCTCGAGGCCGGCGCGCAGCTGTTCCGCGGTGGTGTCCCCCGCGTCGGGGGCGGTGACGAGGTAGGCGACGAGGACCTTGTCGCCGGCCCGGCCGGGGCGGGCGACGACGGCGGCGCGGGTGACGTCGGGGTGGGCGGCCAGCGCGGTCTCGATCTCGCCCGGTTCGATGCGGAAGCCGCGGATCTTGACCTGCTGGTCGGCGCGGCCGCAGAAGTGGAGGACGCCGTCGGCGTCGCGGCGGGCCAGGTCGCCGGTGCGGTACATGCGGCCGCCGGTGTCGCCGAACAGGTGGGCGTGCGGGTCGGCGGTGAAGCGTTCCGCGGTGCGGGCGCTCTGGGCCCAGTAGCCGCGGGCGAGGCCGGCGCCGGCGATGTACAGCTCGCCGGTGACGCCGGGCGGTACGGGCCGCAGCCGTTCGTCGAGGACGTAGGCGCGGGTGTTGTCCAGCGGCCGGCCGATGGGGACGGCGGGCGGGACCTGGCCGGGGTCGGTGAACGGCAGCCAGGTGCAGCCCAGGGTGGTCTCCGTGGGCCCGTAGAGGGTCTTGACGACGGTGTCGGGGCAGGCTTCGAGGATCCGGCGCACGGCGGTGGGCGGGACGACGTCGCCGCCGGTCCACACGTCCTTGACGCCGGTGAACACCTCCGGGGCCTCGTCGGCGATCACGCCGAGCAGGCCGGCGGTCAGCAGCAGCGAGGTGACTCCGTGGTCGGCGAGGGTGCGCCGCAGGACGGCCGCGTCGATGCCGCCGCGGGGTGCGACGACGATCCGCCCGCCGGCCAGCAGGGGGGCGAACAGCTCGAAGGTGGAGATGTCGAAGGCGTACGGGGAGTGCATCAGGACGCGTGAGCCGCTGTCCAGGTCCCAGCAGCGGTCGACGGCCAGGGCGATGGCGTCGCGGTGGGTGATGCCGATGCCCTTGGGGGTGCCGGTCGAGCCGGAGGTGAACATGATGTAGGCGAGCTGGTCGGGCCGCACGGTGACGTCCGGGGCGGTGGTGTCCTGCTCGCCGATCGCGGCGGACTCGTCGACGGTGAGGGCGGGTGTGTCCAGCCGGGCCGCGGTGGCGGCGTGGTGGGAGTCGGTGAGCAGCAGGGCCGCTTCGGTGTCGGCGAGGACGTGCCGCATCCGGTCGACGGGATAGCCGGTGTGCAGGGGCACGTACACGCCGCCGGCCTTGAGGATCGCGAGGGTGGTGACGACGAGCTGGGCGGAGCGTTCGGCGAGGACGGCGACGCGGGTCTCGGCGGTGACGCCCCGGCGGATCAGGTGGCGGGCCAGCCGGTTGGCGCGGGTGTCGAGTTCGCTGTAGGTGAGCCAGGTGCCGCCGGCTTCGGTGACGGCGACGGCGTGCGGGGTGCGGGCGGCCTGTTCGGCGATGCGGCGGGGCAGGCAGGCGTCGGCGGTGCGCCGGCCGCGGGGGTGGTCGGTGTCGTTCCAGCCGGTGAGGACGCGCTGCCGGTCGTCGGCGTCGAGGATCGGCACGTCGGCGATGGTGCGGCCGGGGTCGGCGGCGACGGCCCGCAGGAAGGTGATGAGCCGGTCGGTGAGTGCTTCGGCGGTGGCCCGGTCGAACAGGTCGGTGCTGTATTCGAGGACGGCGTCGATGCCGTGCGGTTCGCCGCCGGGGCCGTGCCGTTCGGCCAGGTTGAAGGTGAGGTCGAACTTGGCGGCGCCGAGGGTGACGACTTCGGGGCGGGCGGTGAGGCCGGGCAGTTCGAGGACGGCTTCCGGGGTGTTCTGCAGGGCCAGCAGGACCTGGAAGAGCGGGTGCCGGGACAGGGAGCGGCCGGGTGCCGCGTCCTCGACGAGCTTCTCGAAGGGGACGTCCTGGTGGGCGTAGGCGGCGAGGTCGAACTCGCGTACGCGGTCGAGGAGTTCGCGGAAGGTGGGGTTGCCGGAGGTGTCGGTGCGCAGGACGAGGGTGTTGACGAAGAAGCCCACCAGGTCGTCGAGGGCGTCGTCGGTGCGGCCGGCGATGGGGCTGCCGAGGGGGATGTCGGTGCCTGCGCCGTGCCGGGTGAGCACGGCGCTGAGGGCGGCCTGGAGCACCATGAAGAGGCTGGCGCCGCCGGTGCGGGCGAGGTGCAGCAGCTCGCGGTGCAGGTCGGCGTCGAGGGTGCGGAAGACGGCTTCGCCGCGGTGGGCGGGGGTGGCGGGCCGGGGCCGGTCGGCGGGGAGCTGGATCTCCTCGGGCAGGCCGGCGAGGGCGTCCTTCCAGTGGGCGCTCTGCCGGCTGATGACGCTGTCGGGGTCCCTCTCGTCGCCGAGGAGGTCGTGCTGCCACAGGGTGTAGTCGGCGTACTGGACGGGCAGCGGGGGCAGTTCGGGGGCGCGGCCGTCCCGGCGGGCGGCGTAGGCGGTGACCAGGTCGCGGGCGAGGGGGGCCAGTGACCAGCCGTCGCCGGCGATGTGGTGCAGCAGCAGCAGCAGGACGTGCTCGTCCTCGCCGAGGCGGAACAAGGTGGCGCGCAGCGGCGGTTCGGCGGTGAGGTCGAAACGGTGGCGGGCTGCGGCGGCCAGTTCGGCGGCGAGGTCGCCTTCCGTGGTGTCCCGCAGGTGCAGCGCGGGACGGGCGGCGTCGGGGTCGAGGACGAGCTGGTGAGGGCTGCCGTCGTCGCCTTCGGGGAAGACGGTGCGCAGGGTTTCGTGGCGGGTGGCGAGGTCGGCGAGCGCGGCGGTCAGGGCGCTGTGGTCGAGGGCGCCGGACAGGCGCAGTCCGACGGGCATGTTGTAGCCGGGATCGCCGCCGGTGAGGCGGCCGAGGAACCACAGGCGGCGCTGGGCGTAGGACAGCGGGAGCCGCTCGGGGCGCTCGGCGGGGGTGAGGGCGGGGCGGTGTCCCGCGGCTTCCCCGAGCCGCTCCCCCAGCCCGGCGACGGTGGGCGCCTCGAACAGGTCGCGCAGGGTGATCTCGGCGCCCAGGGCGGTGCGGATGCGGGAGATGAGTCGGGTGGCGAGCAGCGAGTGGCCGCCGAGGTCGAAGAAGTTGTCGTCGATGCCGGCCCGTTCGGTGCCCAGCACCTCGGCGAACAGGCCGCACAGGATCTCCTCGCGTGCGGTGCGCGGGGCGCGTCCGGCGGCGGGGGCGTCCGGTGCGGGCAGGGCCGCCCGGTCGAGTTTGCCGTTCACGGTGAGCGGCAGCGCCTCGAGGGTGACGTAGGCGGTGGGGACCATGAAGTCGGGCAGGCGGGCTGCCAGGTGCTCGCGTACGCCGGCCAGGTCGCGGTCCGTGGCGGTGACCACGTAGGCGACGAGGCGGTCGGCGTGCGGGAGGACCGCGGCCTGGGTGATGTGGGGGTGGGCGGTGAGGGCGGCCTCGACCTCGCCGGGCTCCACGCGGAAGCCGCGGATCTTGACCTGGTGGTCGGCGCGGCCGGCGAACTCCAGCTCTCCGCGGGTGTTCCAGCGGCCGAGGTCACCGGTGCGGTACATGCGGGCGCCGGGCTCGGGGGCGTAGGGGTCGGCGACGAAGCGTTCCGCGGTGGTGCGCGGGCGGTGCAGGTAGCCGCGGGCGACGCCGGCGCCGGCCAGGTACAGCTCTCCGGTGACGCCCGGCGGCACCGGGCGCAGTGCGTTGTCCAGGACGTACACGCGGTCGTGGTCGACGGGCCGGCCGATGGGTGCGGAGGGGGGCCAGTGCGCGGGGTCGGCGGCCAGGGTGTGGGTGGTGACGGCGTGGGTCTCGGCGGGGCCGTACACGTTGTGCAGGCGCCGGCCGGGTACGGCGGCGGTGAAGGCGCGGACCCGTTCGGTGGGGGCGAGGGCCTCGCCGCCCTGGAGGATGTCGGTGAGGTCCGGCAGGGTGCGGCCGGCTTCCGCGGCGGCCTGCGCGAGGGCCTCGATGACGAGGTTCGGTGCGAACAGTTCGTTGATCTGCTGTGTCTCGAGCCAGGCGGCCAGCAGTTCGGCGCTGCGGCGGACCTCTTCGGAGGGGACGGCGAGGGTCTTGCCCGTCATGAGCGGGGAGAGGATCTCCTGCACCGAGAAGTCGAAGCCGATGGCGGTGAACTGGGCGGTGCGCACCCCGGTGCCGCCGGGGAAGCGGCGGGCGTGCCAGGTCAGCAGGTTGGCCAGGCCGGCGTGGGGCATGACGACGGCCTTGGGGGTGCCGGTGGATCCGGAGGTGTGGATGACGTACGCCGGGTGTGCGGGCAGCAGCGGCGCGGTGCGGTCGGCGTCGGTGAGGGCGGTGTCCTGGTAGGTGCTCAGGTCGTCGGGCAGGCGGTCGAGGACGGTCACCGGGCGGGCGTCGTCGATCATGAACGCGATGCGCTCGGCCGGGTAGGAGATGTCGACGGGCAGGTAGGCGGCGCCGGTCTTGAGGACGGCGAGCAGCGCCACGTACAGGTCGAGGGAGCGCGGCATGCGCAGGGCGACGATCCGCTCGGGTCCGGCGCCGAGGGTGACGAGGTGGCGGGCGAGCCGGTTGGCGCGGGCGTGGAGTTCGGCGTAGGTGAGCCGGCCGTCGTCGTGGACCAGCGCCACGGCGTCGGGGGTGCGGGCCGCCTGGCGTTCGAGGAGTTCGGTGACGGGTGTGCGGGCGGCGCTGTCGCTGCCGTGGGTGGTGTTCCAGTCCTGAAGGACGCGGTGGCGTTCGGCGGGGTCGAGGAGTTCGACGCGGCCGACGGTGGTGTCGGGGTCGTCGGCGACGGCGGCCAGGAGCCGCAGCAGCCGGTCGACGAGCGCCTGGGCGGTGGTGCGGTCGAACAGGTCGGTGGCGTATTCCAGGGCGGCCTGGATGCCGCCGGGCCGGCCGTCGCCGGCGCGGAGTTCGACCATGCTCAGGTGCAGGTCGAACTTGGCGACGCCGACGCCGACGGGCAGGGCCCGGGCGTCGAGGCCGGGCAGGGCGAGGCGGGCCTCGCCGCTGTTCTGGAAGGCGAGCATGACCTGGAAGAGGGGGTGGCGGGCCAGGGAGCGTTCTGGGCGCAGCTTCTCGACGAGCTTCTCGAAGGGGACGTCCTGGTGGGCGTAGGCGGCGAGGTCCGACTCGCGTACGCGCTGGAGGAGTTCGCGGAAGGTGGGGTCGCCGGAGGTGTCGGTGCGCAGGACGAGGGTGTTGACGAAGAAGCCCACCAGGTCCTCGAGGGCGTCGTCGGTGCGGCCGGCGATGGGGCTGCCGAGGGGGATGTCGGTGCCTGCGCCGTGCCGGGTCAGCAGGGCGGCGAACGCGGCCTGGAGCACCATGAAGAGGCTGGCCCGGCCGTCGGTGGCGAGCGCGTTGAGCCGCTGGTGCAAATCGGGGTCGATCGAGAACGGCACGGTGTCGCCGCGGTGGGTGGCGACGGCGGGCCGGGGCCGGTCGCAGGGCAGTTGCAGTTCCTCGGGGAGGGCGGCGAGGGCGTCGGCCCAGTAGGCCAGCTGGCGGGCGTGGCGGCTGGTGGGGTCGTCCTCGTCGCCGAGGAGGTCGCGCTGCCACAGCGCGTAGTCGGCGTACTGGACGGGCAGCGGCGGCAGGTCGGGGGCGCGGCCGGCCAGGCGGGCGGCGTACGCCTCGCCGAGGTCGCGGGCGAGCGGCGGCCAGGACCAGCCGTCGCCGGCGATGTGGTGCATCAGCAGCAGCAGGACGTGCTCGTCCTCGGCGAGGCGGAACAAGGTGGCGCGCAGCGGCAGTTCACGGGCGAGGTCGAAGCCGCGGCGGGCGGCGTGCGTGAGGTCCGCCTCGAGGGTCTGCGCGGTGGTGTCGGCGGTCTCGAAGTGGGGGCGGACGTCGTGCAGGACGTGCTGGCGCGGGACGCCGCCGGTTTCCGGGTAGACGGTGCGCAGCGCTTCGTGGCGGGCGGTGACGTCGGCGAGCGCGGCGCGCAGGGCGGCGGTGTCGAGGTGCCCGGTCAGGCGCAGGCTCATGGGGATGTTGTAGGTGGGGCCGGGGCCCTCCATGCGGTGCAGGAACCACAGCCGGTACTGGGCGAAGGACAGCGGCACCTCGGCGGGGCGGGTGCGGGCGGTGAGCGGCGGGCGGGCCTCCTGGGCGCCGTCGACGCGTTCGGCGAGCGCGGCGACGGTCGGCGCCTGGAACAGGTCGCGGACGGCGAGTTCGGCGCCCAGGACGCTGCGGATGCGGCTCAGCAGCCGGGTCGCGAGCAGCGAGTGGCCGCCGAGGTCGAAGAAGCTGCGGTCGATGCCGACCGCGGGCAGGCCCAGCACCTCGGCGAACAGGGTGGACAGGATCTCCTCGCGGCGGGTGCGGGGCGCTTGTCCTGCGGCCTCGTCGCCGCGGTCGGGGGCGGGCAGCGCGTCGCGGTCGAGTTTGCCGTTGGCGCTCAGCGGCAGGCTGTCGAGCAGGACGTAGGCGGCGGGCGCCATGTGGGCGGGCAGCCGCTGGGCGACGAGGTCGCGCAGTTCGCCGACGAGGGCGGCGTCCTGCTCGGCGCGGGCCGGGTCGTTGGCGAGCGGTCCTTGCCGGCCGGTGCGGGGGCGGTAGGCGGTGCCGTCGCCGGCGTAGGCGTCGAAGGTGTCGTCGTCATGGCCCCAGGTGCACACGGCGCCCAGCGCGTACACGTCGTGGGGGTCGAGGGCGCCGGCCGGTGCGGGGCCTTCCAGCAGGGCGCAGGCGTCGGCCGCGGACCCGCGCTCGAGTGCCTGTGCGGCGCGTGTCTCCGCGGTGAGGCGGGCGTTGGGGATGCCGGTGACGCGCACGGGGCGCGGGCCGGCGAGGACGCGGGCGAGTTCGTCGGCGGTGTCGAGGTCGGTGCCCCAGCGCAGGGTGGTCTCCGCCGTGGCGGGGCGCTCGCCGCCGCGGTGCAGGGTGACGTCGTAGCGGTGGCGGCTCATCTCGTTGTGGTGGGCGGCCGTGCGCAGGGTGATGTCGGCGCGGGTCAGGTGCGGGTCGCGGGCGGCGAGGTCGGTGAAGAAGTCCGGGTCGAGCAGGAGTTCCTTCTCCGTGGCCAGTGACTGGTCGACGGCGCGGCGCACGGCCGCGGGGTCGGCGAAGGCGCCGGCGCGGCGCAGTTCGACGGCGGTGCGGAAGGCGTGCAGGGTGCGCAGGTTGCGGATGTCGCCGAGGAAGATCGTGCCGCCGGGGGCCAGCAGTTCGGCGGCCCGGTGCAGGATGCCGGCGAGGTAGCGGGCGTCGGGGAAGTACTGGGCGACGGAGTTGAGGACGATCGTGTCGAAGCGGCCCTCGGGCAGGTCGTCCGTCTCGTGTGCCGCGCGGGCGTCCACGGTGACCTTGTCCGACAGGTCGGGGCGCGTGGCGAGGTGGGCCCTGAGCCGGGCGACGACGCTGCGGGAGAGGTCGGTGCCCCGGTACTCCTCGGTGTGCGGGGCGACCTGGGACAGGATCAGGCCGGTGCCGCAGCCGATCTCCAGGACCCGCCGGGGGCGCAGCGCCAGGATGCGGTCGACGGTGGCGGCGCGCCACTCGCGCATCTCCGTGAGGGGGATCTCCTCGGCGGTGTAGCTGCTGTTCCAGCCGGAGAAGTCCTCGCCGAAGGCGCGGCCGGGCTCGGCCTCGTAGAGGGAGTCGTAGGTCTGCTGCCACCGGTCGACCTGGCCGGTGCCGTGGTCCTGGTCCGCTGCGGCGCGGTGGGTGGTGTCGCGGGTCAGGTAGGCGACGAGCTGTTTGTCGCCGGGGGTGTCCTCGCGGGCGATCACGGCGCCGGCGGCGACGGCCGGGTGGGAGGTCAGGACGGTCTCGATCTCGCCGGGTTCGATGCGGAAGCCGCGGATCTTGACCTGCTGGTCGGCGCGGCCGGCGAAGTGCAGGTTGCCGTCGGCGTCCAGGCGTGCCAGGTCGCCGGTGCGGTACATGCGGGTGCCGGTCTCGCCGAACAGCAGGGCGTAGGGGTCGGGCACGAAGCGCTGCGCCGTCAGGGCGGGGCGGTTCAGGTAGCCGCGGGCGACGCCGGCGCCGGAGACGTACATCTCGCCGGTGACGCCGGGCGGTACGGGGCGCAGCCGCTCGTCGAGGACGTAGACGCGGGCGTGGGCGACGGGGCGGCCGATGGGTGGGGCGGCGGCGCCGGTGGCAGGGGCGCTCATGGTGGCGCACACGGTGGTCTCGGTCAGGCCGTAGGCGTTGACCATGCGGCGGCCGGGTGCGAAGCGGGCGGCCTGGTCGGGGGCGGTGGCGTCGCCGGCGACGATGAGGTCGGTGCCGGGCGGCAGGGCGCCGTCGGGCAGGGCGGGCAGGGCGGAGGGCGGCAGGGCGATCAGGGTGATGTGCCGGTCGCGGACGAGGCGGGCCAGCGACGGGCCGGGCAGCAGGTCGTCGGCGTCGGCCAGGACGAGTCCGGCGCCGGTGAGCAGCGCGGAGGTCAGTTCCCACACGGCGGCGTCGAAGCTGATGGACGCGAAGTTCAGGACGCGGCTGTGGGTGCCCAGGCCGAAGGCGGCGGCCTGGGCGGGGAGGGTCGTGGCGAGTGAGCGGTGGGCGACGACGACGCCCTTGGGCGCTCCGGTGGAGCCGGAGGTGTAGATGACGTACGCCGGGTGGGCGGGCAGCAGCGGCGCGCTGCGGTCGGCGTCGGTGAGGCCGGTGTCCGCGTAGGCCGCCAGGGTGGTGTCGTCGGGCAGGGCGTCGACGACGAGGGCGGGGCGGGCGTCGGCGCGCATGCGGGCGATGCGCTCGGGCGGGTAGTCGGGGTCGACGGGCAGGTAGGCGGCGCCGGACTTCCACACGGCGAGGACGGCGGTGACCAGGTCGAGGGAGCGGGGCAGTTGGAGGGCGACGATCTGCTCCGGGCCGGCGCCGAGGGTGACGAGGTGGCGGGCGAGCCGGTTGGCGCGGGCGTCGAGTTCGGCGTAGGTCAGTGACCGGTCCCCCATGACCAGGGCGGTGGCGTCGGGGGTGGCGGCGGCCTGCTGTTCGAACAGGGCGGTGAGGGTGCGCTCTTCGGGCAGCGGGCCGTCGGTGGTGTTGAGGCCGACGAGGAGACGGTGGCGCTCGGCGGCGTCCAGCAGGTCGACGGAGCCGATGGTGCGCTCCGGGTCGTCGGCGACGGCGTCCAGCAGGCGCACCAGGCGGCTGCCGAGGGCTTCGACCGTGCCGCGTTCGAAGAGTTCGGTGCTGTACTCCCAGTCGCCGCGGATCCCGGCGCGGGTGCCGTCGGCGGTGTGCTCCTCGATGACGGCGAGGCCGAGGTCGAACTTGGCGAAGCCGACGCGGACCGGTTCGGCGGTCACGTCCAGGCCCGGCAGGGCCAGGTCGGCGGCGGGCATCGACTGCAGTGCCAGGACGACCTGGAAGAGCGGGTTGCGGGCCAGGGAGCGCTCGGGGTTGACCTCTTCGACGAGCTTTTCGAACGGCAGGTCCTGGTGCGTGTAGGCGGCGAGGTCGAACTGTCGTACCCGTCCGACGAGTTCGCGGAAGGTGGGGTCGCCGGAGGTGTCGGTGCGCAGGACGAGGGTGTTGACGAAGAAGCCCACCAGGTCGTCGAGGGCGTCGTCGGTGCGGCCGGCGACGGGGCTGCCGACGGGGATGTCCTCGCCTGCGCCGTGTCGGGTCAGCAGGGCGGCGAACGCGGCCTGGAGCACCATGAACAGGCTGCTGTCGCAGGCCTTGGCGAGCGCGGTCAGCTTCTCGTGGAGGCCGGCGTCGATGTGGAAGGGAACGGTGGCGCCGTGGTGGGTGGCGACGGCGGGCCGGGGGTGGTCGCAGGGCAGTTCCAGCTGTGCGGGGCGGCCCTCGAGGGCCTTGCGCCAGTGGGCGAGCTGGGCGCCCTGCAGGCTGTCGGGGTCGTCGGCGTCGCCGAGGAGGTCGCGCTGCCACAGGGTGTAGTCGGCGTACTGGACGGGCAGCGGCGCGAAGCCGGGGGCGTGGCCGTCGCGGCGGGCGGCGTAGGCGGTGGCGAGGTCGCGGGTGAGCGGGGCGAGCGACCAGCCGTCGCCGGCGATGTGGTGCAGCAGCAGGAGCAGGACGTGCTCGTCCTCGCCGAGGCGGAACAAGGTGGCGCGCAGCGGCAGTTCGGTGGTCAGGTCGTAGGGCCGTGCGGTGGCCTCGGCGAGCTGCTCGGCGAGGCGGTGCTCCTCGGTGTGGACGATCGTCAGGGCGGGTGTGGCGTCCTGGGGCGCCACGATGTGCTGGTAGGGCTCGCCGTCGTGGCTGGGGTAGCGGGTGCGCAGGGTTTCGTGGCGGGTCACGAGGTCGGCGAGCGCGGCGCGCAGCGCGGCGGTGTCGAGGGTGCCGGACAGGCGCAGCGCGAGGGGGATGTTGTAGGTGCTGTTGGGTCCGTCGAGGCGGCCGAGGAACCACAGGCGGCGCTGGGCGTGCGACAGCGGGAGCCGCTCGGGGCGCTCGGCGGGGGTGAGGGCGGGGCGGGCGCCGGACGCCTGGTCGAGCCGCTCCCCCAGTCCGGCGACGGTGGGCGCCTCGAACAGGTCGCGCAGGGTGATCTCGGCGCCCAGGACGGTGCGGATGCGGGAGATGAGTCGGGTGGCGAGCAGCGAGTGGCCGCCGAGGTCGAAGAAGTTGTCGTCGATGCCGACCCGGGGCAGCTTCAGCACGGCGGCGAAGAGGGTGGTGAGGATCTCCTCGCGCGGTGAACGCGGGGTGCGCGTGAGGGCGGTGGTGCTCTGCGGTGCGGGCAGGGCGGCCCGGTCGAGTTTGCCGTTGGGGGTCAGCGGCAGGGCGTCCAGGGCGACGATCGCGGCGGGCACCATGAAGTCGGGCAGGGTGCGGGCCAGCCGGCTGCGCACGGCGGCCGCATCGAGGCCGGGGCCGGCGGGGACGGCGTAGGCGACGAGGCGTTTGTCGCCGGGCCGGTCCTCGCGGACGACGACGGCTGCGCGGGCGACGGCGGGCAGGGCGGTGAGGGCTGCCTCGATCTCGCCGGGTTCGATGCGGAAGCCGCGGATCTTGACCTGGTGGTCGGCGCGGCCGGCGAACTCCAGTTCGCCGTGGGTGTTCCAGCGGCCGAGGTCGCCGGTGCGGTACATGCGGGCGCCGGGCTCGGGGGCGTAGGGGTCGGCGACGAAGCGCTCGGCGGTCAGCACGGGGCGGTGCAGGTAGCCGCGGGAGACGCCGGCGCCGGCCAGGTACAGCTCTCCGGTGACGCCCGGCGCCACCGGGCGCAGTGCGCTGTCCAGGACGTAGACGCGGGCGCCGGCGACGGGTCGGCCGATGGGGGCGGGTTCGCTCCAGGCGGCCGGGTCCTCGGGCAGGGCGGTGCCGGTCATCACATGGGTCTCTGCGGGCCCGTAGTGGTTGTGCAGGCGCCGGCCGGGCACGGCGGCGGCGAACTCGCGCACGGTGCGGGTGAGGGTGAGGGCCTCGCCGGCCTGGGCGATGTGGCGCAGGGCGGGCAGGGTGCGGCCCGCCTCCGCGGCGGCCTCCGCGAGGGCCTCGATGACGAGGTTCGGCGCGTACAGCTCGCTGACGTGCTGTTCGTCGAGCCAGGCGGCCAGCTGTTCGGCGCTGCGGCGCACCTCCTCCGACGGGACGGCGAGGGTCTTGCCGTGCAGCAGGGTGGCGAGGATCTCCTGGGAGGCGACGTCGAAGCCGATGGTGGTGAACTGGGCGACGGGGGTGCCCGGTTCGCCGGGTATTTCGCGCCGGTGCCAGGCCAGGAGGTTGACCAGGGCGGCGCCGGGCATGACGACGGCCTTGGGGGTGCCGGTGGAGCCGGAGGTGTAGATGACGTACGCGGGGTGGGCGGGCAGCAGGGGCGCGGTGCGGTCGGCGTCGGTGAGGTCCGTGTCGTCGTAGCCGCTGAGGTCCTGGCCGGTCTCCTCGCTGGTGAGGACCACGGCGGGGCGGGCGTCGGCCATCATGAACGCGATGCGCTCGGCCGGGTAGGCGGTGTCGACGGGCAGGTAGGCGGCGCCGGTCTTGAGGACGGCGAGCAGCGCCACGTACAGGTCGAGGGAGCGCTCGAGCTTGAGGGCGACGATCTGTTCGGGTCCGGCGCCGAGGGTGACCAGGTGGCGGGCGAGCCGGTTGGCGCGTGCGTTGAGTTCGGCGTAGGTCAGTGACCGGTCCCCCACGAGGAGGGCGGTGGTGTCGGGGGTGGCGGCGGCCTGTGCCTCGAAGAGGGCGGCGAGTGTGCTGTGCCGGGCGGGCCGGCCGGTGGTGTTGAACTCCTCGAGGACCTGGTGGCGTTCGGCGGCGGACAGCAGGTCGAGGCGGCCGACGGGCAGGCCGACGCCGTGTTCGGCGATGTCGGCGAGGAGCGTGTCCAGGCGCTGGAGCAGCAGCCGGGCGCCTGCCTCGTCCAGGACGTCGCCCCGGTGGTCGAGGCGGAAGCGGAGGGTGTCGCCGGGGATGGCGAGCAGGCTCAGCGGGTAGTGGGTGGCGTCGGCGACCTCGAAGCCCGCAAGGCGCAGTCCGCGGGCCTCGGCGCGCAGGACGGCCGGGTCGAGGGGGTAGTTCTCGAACACGACGACGGTGTCGAAGAGCTCACCGGTGCCGGTGGCGGAGCGGATCTCGGTGAGGGACAGGTGCCGGTGCTCGATGAGGGCGGCCTGTTCCCGCTGCACCCGGCCGAGCAGGTCGCCGAGTGTCTCGGCGGGCCGGACGCGGACGCGGACCGGCAGGGTGTTGATGAACATGCCGATGGTCGACTCGATGCCGGGGATCTCCGGCGGGCGGTGGGCGACGGTCGCGCCGAACACGACGTCGTCGCGGCCCAGTTGCCGGCCCAGCAGCAGTGCCCAGGCGCTCTGCACCAGGGTGTTGAGGGTGATGTTGCACGAGCGGGCGAGGGCGGTGAGCTTCGTGGTGGTCGCGGCGTCGATCTCGTGCCAGATCTGGCCGGGCAGGGCGGAGCCGTCGGCGGCGCCGCGGCCGGCTCCGGCGCCCGCGACGAGGCTCGGCTCCTCCAGGTCCTCGAGGGCGGCCCGCCACGCGGCGCGGGCGGCGTCGTCGTCACGGCCGGCGAGGTGGGCCAGGTAGGCGCGGTAGGGGGTGACGGGGGGCATGCCCGCGTCGTCGCCGCGCTGCCCGTAGAGGGTGAACAGTTCGCGTACCAGCAGCGGCATGGACCAGCCGTCGAGGAGCAGGTGGTGGGTGGTCAGGACGAGTTTGTGGTGCTCGGCGGCGAGGGCGAGC
Organism: Streptomyces sp. NPDC086835; assembly: GCF_044745705.1. Lineage (NCBI taxonomy): Bacteria > Bacillati > Actinomycetota > Actinomycetes > Kitasatosporales > Streptomycetaceae > Streptomyces > Streptomyces sp. NPDC086835. The sequence continues at coordinate 734,607 of NZ_JBIVAU010000003.1, read as the reverse complement.
AGGGCGAAGCGGATCAGCGGCGGGGCGCCGGGGTCGAAGCGTTCGGCACGGTCGGCCGTGACGTACTCCTCGACGGCCCGTTCACGGTCGCTCTCGCCCAGTGCTGTGAGATCGCGGGTGCGCCAGGGCAGCGGCACCTCGTTCGGTACGAACTGGACGGGCCGTTCGACGCCCTGCTGCCAGAACCCGGCGCGCAGGTTGGGGTGGCGGCGCAGCAGGGTCGCGGCGGCGGCCCGCAGGCCGTCCTCGTCGAGGGGGCCGCGCAGCTCGAAGACCATCTGGACGGTGTAGACGTCCGGGCCGTGGGTCTCGGCACCGTAGGTGACCTGGAAGAGGAGACCTTCCTGGAGCGGGGACAGGGGCAGGACGTCGGCGAGTCCGGACCGGGTCATGGTGACACCTTCCACGCGGCTTCGAGCTGGTCGATCTGGTCCTGGCTGAGTTGGACCAGGGACAGGTCGGAGGGGGTGATGCCGCCCGCCTCCGGGCGTTCGGCATGAGTGACGAGTGCGTTCAGGGCGCGGAACCAGGTTTCGCCCAGGTCTCGCACGGCCGGCTCGTCGAGGAGGCGGCCGGCGAAGGTCCAGGTGGCCGTCAGGCGGGGCCCGGCGGGCTCGTCGAGGGTGAGGGCGTTGACCTCGACGGCGTGGGCGAGCGGCAGGCGGGGGTCGGTGCCGTCGCCGATGGCCTCGGCGTCGGGGGCGGCGGCCCACAGGCTGTCGGCGCCCTGGGCGGGGAAGCGGCCCAGGTAGTTGAAGCCGAGCGGCGGGGTGCCGTGCGGGGCGAGCGCGGCGAGGCTGCGGCCGGTGCGGGGGTCCAGGTGGCGCAGCATGCCGTGGCCGATTCCGCCGTCGGGGATCTGCCGCAGTGCTTCCTTGATGCGTTTGACGGCTGTTCCCGCGGCGGGCCCGCCGGCGAGGGCGTCGGCGCCGTCGAGGGCGCCGAGGGCGAGACGGACCGGGTAGAGGCTGGTGAACCAGCCGACGGTGCGGGAGAGTTCGGCGCCGCTGGTGCCCGGTTCGCGGCCGTGTCCTTCGACGTCGGTCAGGACGGCGTCGCTGTCGCCCAGTCCGCGGCGCCGTCGCCAGTCGGTGACGGCGAGCGCGAACGCGGTGAGCAGGATGTCGTCGACGCGGCCGTTGAACGCGGCGGGCGCGGTGGTCAGCAGCGCGGCGGTGGTGGTGGACTCGAGGGTGAGGGTGAGGCTGCGGGCGGTGGCGGCGGTGTCGAGCCGGCTGTCGAGCGGCTGCGCGGTCACCGGCGGGCTGCCGGCCGCGAGCATCCCCGTCCACAGGGCCAGTTCGGCGGCCCGCTCGGGGCGTCCGGCCTGCTGGTGCAGGTGGTGGGCCCAGGCCCGGAAGGAGGTGGTGACGGGCGGCAGGGCGGGCGCCGCGGCGCCGGGCGCGGTGGCTTCCCAGGCCGCCTTCAGGTCGGGGAGCAGGATGCGCCAGGAGACGCCGTCGACGATCAGGTGGTGCAGGGTCAGCAGCAGACGGCCGGGGCGGTCCGGGCCGGTGTCGAGCCAGACGGCCTGCCCGCCGCGGCCGGCGAAGGGCGCGAGACGGTCGCGGGCGGCCGTGGCCTCGGCCGTGGTCAGGGCGGCGAGGGCCTGCTCGTCGAGGCCGGCGGCGTCCACGCGGCGCACCCAGTCCTCGGCGCGTACGGTGCCGGGTGCCTCGATGCGCATCGTCCAGCCGCCGTCGCCGTCGCCGTCGCCGTCGCGCGAGAACACGGCGCGCAGTGCGTCGTGGTGGTCGATCAGTCTCTGCAGGGCGGCCACGAGCCGTGCCGTCTCCAGGCCGGCCGGGACGGTGACGGCCATCGTCTGGCTGAACGCGTCGACGGGGCCGCCGCGTTCACGCAGCCAGTGCATGATCGGGGTGAGCGGCACGTCGCCGGTCGCGGCGACGGCGGCGGACTCCTTCGGGGCGGTGTCGGCGAGCGTCTCGGCGACGGGGGCGAGCTGGGCGACGGTCTTGTGCTCGAAGATCTGCGCCGCGTTGAGCAGCAGTCCGGCGCGCCGGGCGCGGCCGACGAGCTGGATGACCATGATGCTGTCGCCGCCGCGGTCGAAGAAGCTGTCGTCGATGGAGACCTTCTCGATGCCGAGGACCTCGGCGAACAGCACGGCGAGGAGTTCCTCGCGGGGGGTGCGCGGGGCGCGGCCGGCGCTGTCGGCGGCGCCGAAGTCGGGGACGGGCAGGGCGCGGCGGTCGAGTTTGCCGTTGCCGGTCAGCGGCAGCGCGTCCAGGGGGACGAACGCGGCGGGCACCATGTAGTCGGGCAGCGCGGCGGCGACGTGCCGGCGCAGCACGGCAGGGTCGGCGGTGGCGCCGGGCGCGGGGACGACATAGGCGACGAGGCGTTTGTCGCCGGGCCGGTCCTCGCGCACGAGGACGGCGCTCTGCGCGACGCCGGGGTGGGCGCCGAGGACGGACTCGATCTCGCCGAGTTCGATGCGGAAGCCGCGGACCTTGACCTGGTGGTCGGCGCGGCCGAGGAAGGTGAGGACGCCGTCGCGCCGCAGGCGCACCAGGTCGCCGGTGCGGTACATGCGCTCGCCGGGGGCGTAGGGGTCGGCGACGAACCGTTCGGCGGTGGCGTCCGGCCGGCCCAGGTAGCCGCGGGCGAGGCCGGCGCCGCCGATGTACAGCTCGCCCGTGACGCCGGGCGGCACGGGCCTCAGCCGGTCGTCCAGGACGTGGCAGGTGGTGTTGTCCAGGGGGGTGCCGATGGGGACGGTGGTCTCCTGCTGCCACGGTGCGCGCATGAAGTGGTGGGTGGCGAAGGTGGTGGTCTCGGTGGGGCCGTAGCCGTCGGCGACCATGGTCGAGGGGGAGGCGGCCAGCACCCGGGCGACGGCGGCCGGGGAGACGACGTCGCCGCCGGTCCACACCTCCCGCACGCCGGTGAAGCAGTGCGGGCTCTCCTCCGCGAGCAGGTTGAACAGGCCGGAGGTGAGCCACATGCCGGTGACGCCGCCGTCGACGATCGCCCGCTCGAGGGCGCGGGTGTCCAGGTCGCCGGGCGGGGCGACGACGACCGTCCCCCCGGACAGCAGCGGCACCCACAGTTCGTACTGGGAGGTGTCGAACGAGTACGGGGAGTGCAGCAGGACCCGCTGCTGGTTGCCGGTGCGCCAGCAGGTGTCGGCGGCCAGGGCGGCGACGTCGCCGTGGGTGATGGCGACGCCCTTGGGGTTGCCGGTGGAGCCGGAGGTGTACATCACGTAGGCGAGCTGGTGCGGGTGCGCCGGCACCACGGGCAGCGGCTCGCCGCCGGTGGGCAGTTCGTCGACGACGAGGACGTCGGCGTCGCCCGCCCAGGAGCGGCAGTCGTACGCGGTGTCGGTGTCCCGGTCGGTGAGCAGGACCCGGGCCTGGACGTCGGCGGTGATCAGGCGCATCCGGGAGGCCGGGTAGCGGGTGTTGAGCGGCACGTAGAAGCCGCCCGCCTTGAGGACGGCGAGCAGCGACACGACCAGGTGCACCGAGCGCTGCTGGAGGACGGCGACGGCCGACTCTCGGCCGGCGCCGGCGGCGGCGAGGCGGCGGGCGAGGGCGCCGGAGCGGGCGTCGAGTTCGGCGTAGGTCAGTTCGGTGCCGTCGTCGCCGACGACGGCGACCGCTTCGGGGGTGCGGCGGGCCTGGGCGGCGAAGAGTTCGGCGAGGCCGGCCCGCGGCACGGGCCGGGCGGTGTCGTTGAAGGCGGCCAGGCGGGCGTGTTCGGCCTCTTCGAGGAGGTCGTGGGAGTGAACCGGCGCCTGCGGGTCGGTGACGACGGCGTCGAGGAGCCGCAGCAGCCGGCCGGTGAGGGCCTCGGCCGTGGCCCGCTCGTACAGGGCGGTGTCGTACTCGAGGTCGCCGTCGATGCCGGCGAACTCCTCGCCGTCGCCGCGGTGTTCGACGAGGTTGAAGGTGAGGTCGAACTTGGCGACGCCGAAGTCGACGTCCTCGCGCCGCACGTCCAGGCCCTTCAGGTGTGCCCGTGCCTCGAAGTCCTGATAGGAGAGCACCACTTGGAACAGGGGGTGGCGGGCGGCGGACCGCTCGGGCTGGAGGCGTTCGACGACCCGGTCGAAGGGCACGTCCTGGTGGGCGTAGGCGGCCAGCGCCGTGGCGCGCACCCGGGCCAGCAGTTCGGTGAAGGTGGGATCGCCGGAGGTGTCGGCGCGCAGCACGACCGGGTTGACGAAGAAGCCCACCAGGTCGTCGAGGGCGCTGTCGGGGCGGGAGGCGGTGGGGCAGCCGATGGGGATGTCGGTGCCGGCCCCGAGGCGGGTGAGCAGGGCGGCGAGAGCGGCCTGCAGCACCATGTGGCAGGTCGCGCCGTGGGCGCGGGCGAACGTGTCCAGCCGGGCGTGCAGCTCGGGCGGTACGGCGAGCGGCACGGAGCCGCCGCGGTGTTCGGCGACGGGCGGGCGGGGGAAGTCGGCGGGCAGCTCGAGCTGGTCGGGCAGGCCGGCCAGGGTGCTCTCCCAGTGGGCGAGCTGGCGGGCGGCGAGGCTGTCGGGGTCGCGCTCGTCGCCGAGGAGTTCACGCTGCCACACGGCGAAGTCGGCGTAGCTGACGGGCAGCGGTGGGAAGTCGGGGGCGCGGGCGGCGAGCCGGGCGGCGTAGGCGGTGGACAGGTCGCCGAGCAGGGGGCGCAGTGACCAGCCGTCGCCGGCGACGTGGTGCATCAGCAGCAGCAGCACGCTGTCCCCGCCGGGCAGGGTGAACAGGTGGGCCCGTATCGGCAGTTGGCAGTCGAGGTTGAACGGTTCGCGGGCGGCGGCCGTCAGGGCGGCCGGGAGCTGCTCGTCGTCGACGCGGGACTCGATGACCCAGGGGCGGGCCTGCTCGGGCGGCAGCAGCCTGGGGGTGACGCCGTGCTCGCCGCGCGGGTAGACGGTGCGCAGGCTCTCGTGCCGGACGACGACGTCGTACAGGGCGGCGCGCAGCGCGGTGCGGTTCAACGTGCCCGACAGGCGCAGCGCGAGCGGCATGTTGTAGGTGGGTGCGGCGCCCTCGACCTCGCGCAGCACCCACATGCGGTGCTGGGCGTAGGAGGTGGGGCGGGGGCCGTCGCCGTGGTCCCTGGGCACGAGCGGCGGGCGGCCGGTGGCGGCGGTGCGCACCCGGGCGGCGAGGCCGGCCGGGGTGGGGGCCTCGAAGAGGTCCTGGATGGTGATCTCGGCGCCGAGGGTGTCGCGTACGGCAGCGATGAGGCGCCCGGCGAGCAGCGAGTGGCCGCCGAGGGTGAAGAAGTCGCTGTCCGCGCCCACCTGCCCGGTGCCGAGGGAGTCGGCGAAGATACGGCGCAGGGCCGCCTCGCCGGGGTCGGCGGCCTCGGTCGCCTCTTCGGCTGCCTCGGGGGCGGGTGTGTGGGGTACGGGCAGGGCCGCCCGGTCGAGTTTGCCGTTGGCGGTCAGCGGCAGCGCGTCCAGGACCGTGAAGGAGGCGGGCAGGCTGTGGGCGGGCAGTTGCCCGGCCAGCAGGCCGCGCCAGCCGGCCACGTCGGGCTCGACGCCGTCGGCGGGGACGGCGTAGGCGGCCAGCCGCCGGTCGCCGGGCCGGTCCTCGCGGACGACGACGGCGGCCTGGGCGACACCGGGGTGGGTGGCGAGCACGTTCTCGATCTCGCCGAGTTCGATGCGGAAGCCGCGGATCTTGACCTGGTCGTCGCCGCGCCCCAGGTAGGCGAAGGTGCCGTCGTCGAGGTGGCGCACCAGGTCGCCGGTGCGGTACATGCGGGTGCCGGGCGCCCCGTACGGGTCGGCGGTGAACCGCTGCGCGGTCAGCGCGGGCCGGCCCAGGTAGCCGCGGGCCAGGCCCGCCCCGGCGACGTACAGCTCGCCGGTGAAGCCGGGCGGCACGGGCCGCAGGGCGGCGTCCAGGACGCGAGGGGTGAGGTCGGGGATGGGCCCGCCGAGCAGGGAGGGGGCGCCGGGGACGGCGTGGCCGGGGCCGAGGGGCGCGTACGTGACGTGCACGGTGGTCTCGGTGATGCCGTACATGTTGACCAGGCGGGTGGCCGTGCCGCGGCGGGCGTACCAGTCGGCGAGGCGGGCCACATCGAGGGCCTCGCCGCCGAACACGACGTACCTGAGGGCCAGTTCGGGGGCGTTGGTGCGGGCCCGGTCGGCGGCGTCGAGCTGGTGGAAGGCGGTCGGTGTCTGGTTGAGGACGGTGACCTTCTCGCGGGCCAGCAGGTCGAGGAAGTCGCCGGGCGATCGGCTGACGTGGTACGGGACGACGACGAGCCGGCCGCCGTGCAGCAGGGCGCCCCAGATCTCCCAGACGGAGAAGTCGAAGGCGTAGGAGTGGAAGAGGGTCCACACGTCGTCGGGACCGAAGCCGAACCAGTGGTCGGTGGAGGTGAACAGGCGCACCACGTTGCTGTGCGGGATCACGACGCCCTTGGGGCGGCCGGTGGAGCCGGAGGTGTAGATGACGTAGGCGGGGTGGGCGCCGTCCACGGCGGTGCGCGGGGCGGTGTCCGGGTAGCCGGCGAGGTCCTCGGTCATCGCCTGTGGGTCGAGGACGAGGACGGGGGCCGCGTCCTCGAGCATCCAGGCCAGGCGGTCGGCCGGGTAGTCGGGGTCGAGCGGCAGGTAGGCGGCACCGGACTTGAGGACGGCGAGCAGGGCGACGACCAGGTCGAGGGAGCGCGGCAGGGTGAGGGCGACGAGCCGCTCGGGGCCCGCGCCCTGCTCGACGAGCCGGTGGGCGAGGCGGTTGGCGCGGGCGTCGAGCTGCGCGTAGGTGAGGTGATCGCCGTCGTGGCTGACGGCCACGGCGTGGGGGGTGGCCGCGGCGCGGGCGGCGAAGAGGGTGTGCAGCGCGGGGCCGCCGGTGGCGGGCGCAGCGGCAGCGGGCGCGGGGGCGGTGGGGGTCTCGGCGTGGATCCGGCCGAGCGGCGTGTCCGGGCCCGCCTGGGCGAAGGCGCCCAGGAAGCGGAGGAAGCGCGCCAGATGGGCGTCGGTCTCGCTCTCGCCGTACACGGCGGCGTTGGCCTCGAGGTCGATCCGTGCGCCGGAGCCGTCGGGCTCCTCGTACACGGAGAACTTCAGGTCCTCCACGGGCCCGGTCGACACCGGGTGCGCGGACGCCGCCGGGCCGCCGAAGTCCAGGGCGCGCCCGTAGGGCATGACGTTGACGACGGGTCCGTAGGCCCGCTCGCCGACCGCGCCGAGCTCGCGGCGCGCCTCCTCGTAGGGGTAGCGCTGGTGGCGCAGCAACGGCTCCAGGGCGTCGCGCACGGAGGCGACCAGTTCGGCGAGCGGGGCGGCGGGGCGCGGTTCGACGTGCAGTGCGGGCACGTTGGCGACGGTGCCGGGCGCGCGGCGGGCGGCAGCTGTGCGGCGTGCGGTGACCGGCATGCCGAGGGTGATGGTCCGCTCCCCCGTCAGCCACTGGACGTAGGCGGCGACGGCGGCCGGGAAGGCGACCTGGCGGCCGGTCTCCGCGGCGCGGGCCACGGCGTCGAGTCCGGCGAGCACGTCGCGTCCGGCGAAGGCGGTGCGGCGCAGCGCGCCCGGCGCGGCGGGGGCGGTGGTGCCGGCGAGGGTGACGGGTGCGTGGCGGGGGGCGGCGAGCCAGTGGGCGCGGTCCTTCGCGTAGGCGTCGGAGGCGCGCCAGGCGGCCTCGGCCTCCAGCAGGTCCCGTATGCCCCCCTCGTCGGTACCGGCTTCGGTTTCGCCGCGGTAGGCGGCGGCGACGCGTTCGGCGACGAGGCGGAAGCCGTACCCGTCGAGGAGCAGGTGGTGCACGTGCTGGAACCAGCGGTGGCGGCCGGGCCCGAGGGTGAACAGCGCCTGGGTGAACAGGGGCCCGCCGCAGGTCACGTCGAGGGGCCGGGCGACGACGTCGCGCATCCAGGCGTCGGCGGCGGCCGCGGGGTCGTCCTCGGCGCTGACGTCGACGCGGTGCAGGGTGAAGGGGACGTCGTCGGCGACGGACTGGGTGACGGTCCCCTCGGCGTCGGTGTGGAAGCGCAGCCGCAGGGCGTCGGTGCGGGCGACGGTGGCGCGCAGCGCCGCCTCGAAGCGGTCGGCGTCGAGGGCGCCGGTGAGTTCGACGTATTCGCCGGTGTTGAAGACGGGACTGTGCGGGTCCCGCGCCTGCGCGAACCAGATGCCGAGCTGGGCCGCCGTCAGCGGCAGACGCGCGTCGTCGGGAACGGGCACTCTTCCCCCAAGGTCCGGGCCGTCCGCGGCTGGGCGGCGAGAATCCCGCTCAGCCTCGCGGGAGGGGTTGACGGGGCGCTGACCCGCTCCTGATGTGCCGGCGTGGGCGTCAGCGCAGCCCGGTCTCGAAGGCGTAGATGGCCACATGCACGCGGTTGCGCAGCCGCAGTTTGTTCAGCAGGTTCTGCACATGGGTCTTGACGGTGTGTTCGGACAGCGTCAGCGACTGGGCGATCTCGGTGTTGGACAGTCCGCGGGCCACCAGGTCGAGGATCTGGCACTCGCGGCCGGTGAGCTGCTCGGGCGGCACGTCGGAGACGGTGGCGGTGGCCCGGGGCCGGGGTGCGGCCTTCTCCGGCGTGGCGGCGGAGACGGCGGCGGGTGCCGGGGCGGTGGGGGGCAGCGGGCCGCGGGTCAGTGAGTAGCCGGCGGCGGCCAGTGAGACGGCGGCAGCCAGCTGCTGTGAGGTGGTGGAGTGGGGCAGATGGCCGTGCAGGACGGCCGCGGTCCGGGCCTGGGGCTCGGCCCCGCCGACCGTCAGCACCCGTATGCCGGGGTCGATCTCGCGCAGCAGCGCGTCGGCCTCGTGCGCCTCGCGCAGCCCGTGGACGACGAGCACGTCGGGCGCCTGGGCCCGCAGCGCGGCCAGGGCCCGCGGACCCGGCTCGTCCTCCCCTATGACGCTGATGCCGCCCTGCCCGTCGAGCAGGGAGCGGATGCCGGCCCGGGCGAGCGCGTCGCCGCCGACGAGGAACAGCCGCACGCCCGGGGCGGCGGTCGCCCCGCCGGGCAGCATGCGCAGCACGGAGCCCTTGCCGCCGTGCGCGGGCGCCGTCCGGCCGAGGCCGGTTCCTGCATCCGTCATGACCCGCCCCCTGTGCCGCACTTGTGGTCGTCAAGCACGATCACGCTATCCGCCGGGGGCGGGGCGGCCCGGGCTTCTCCAGCCGGCTTCGAGAGGGCGCTGAGCTGTTCCGGAGCAGGAGTCCTCGCGCGGTGCAGGCCGTGGGTCGGCAGACACCGCTCGAGGCCGGCCCAAGGGCCGCTCGAGGCGCCGGGCCGGCAGGCGGGGCCCTGGTTGACCGGGCCGGGCGGGCGGTGGTGGTATCGCGCTTCACGACGAGGGCATGGGACGAGCAATGGGAACATTCACCGGTCACAGCGACCGGCTCGCGGCATTCGGCAACCAGTTGATCGCGGTCCATCTGTGGCTGCGCGAGGAACTGGCGCGGCTGGCCGACGACGTCGACGCCTTCCTGGAGGGCGGTGAACGGCCACGGGAGCTGCGGGCGCACTGTCTGACGTTCTGCTCCGCGGTGCGCCGCCACCACACCGAGGAGGACGACTCGGCCTTCCCCGCGCTGGCGGAGCAGTTCCCGGAACTGCGTCCGGTGCTGGAGGAGTTGGAGAACGACCACCACACGGTGGCGGACATCCTGCGCCGGATCGAGGAGCTGCTGGGGGGCCTGGGCACGGGTGAGGGCGCGCTGCCCGCACAGGAGGTGCGCAAGGAACTGGACGGTCTGGCGGCCCTGTTGGAGTCCCATTTCGTCTACGAGGAGAAGAAGATCGTCGCGGCCCTGAACGACCTGTCCGCGCTGCCGGGCGGCGTCGTCCTCCAGGACGTCATCCAGGACGTGTCCGGGCAGGACTGAGACGGGCGCCGCCCGGCCGGGCACCTGCGGGATTCCGGCCCGCGCGGCCGCCGTCGGGCCTTGTCCCTGACGCCGGGGTGCGGGGGCGCGTCCCGGTCCTTCGAGGCTCAGGCACTGGCGTTGTCGCCGGCCCTGTCGGTCACCGCCAGATGCAGCGGGTTTTCTGCAAAGTGCACGGGAGCGGTCGGCGCCGGCGGGCTCATAGGCCATCGCGGTCCGCATCTCCGCGACCTCGCGGCGGTCGGTGAGGCGGTCGATGCTTCAAGATCGAGGGCCGGGTGGTGGCCGATGATGATGCCGTGCTCGCGCAGCAGTCTCACGCGCTCCAGCGAGGTAAAGGGAAAGACTCCTGTCCTGGCGGCGGATCGCCCGAGCGGGCTCATGTCGAAAAACGCCGTGCGACAAGTGGTCGAAACCAGAACGATACAGCCCAGTTGCGAGGAAATGCCAAGAGTGGTGCCCTGGGAGAGGGAAACCTCTATCTCTTTACGGTGCTTGCCCGCTGCAAAGAGTTCTGTGAAATGTCTGACGCGATGCCCAGGCTTGCATATGTCAGCGCCACGACCCTTGTTGTGGAAGTGCACCTGAGGCGTCCATGCAGTAGATCCTCGCAGCAAGTCGGCGCTCAAGCATGCTGCCGAGCCTTCTCAGCAGAAGCCGCTTCATCATTTTGAAGTGATGAGCCTGCTCAGTATCACTGCAAAAACACTGTCTGATTGCAAGAATGATCGGAGGACGGTCATGAGCGTCGTCAAGGGTGACTCGAACCAGCCGGGAGAGGCCGGAGTAACTGGCACGAGCGAGCAGTGGAACGGCATGTATGGCGAAGCCCGGGCAGCCGGCCAAGCCGGCATAGCCGGCGTCAACGAAAACGGCGGGAACGGCGTTTACGGGCGAGGATCCACCGGGGTGCACGGGCACGGCACCGGCGAAGGTGGTTCTGGCGTTGCGGGTGCGAGTGATACATGGAACGGCGTATTCGGAGTGACACAAGCTGCCGGGCACGCCGGTGTGGCCGGCGTCAACGAAAACGGCGGGAACGGACTCTACGGCCGGGGATTCACCGGCGTGGCCGGACACGGCACTGGCGAAGGTGGTTCTGGCGTCGTCGGGACGAGTGACACGTGGAACGGCGTATTCGGAGTGACGCAAACATCCGGACATTCTGGCGTGGCCGGTGTAAGTGACCACGGCGGGAACGGCCTCTATGGCCGAGGGCATAATGGAGTGTTCGGCGTAAGCAATACGGAAGGAGGGAAAGCGGCTTTCTTCCAGGGCGACGTGGTGGTTACCGGGGACCTCGAGCTCCCGGGGGCCGATTACGCCGAAGCGCTGACCGTTGCGGAACCGGCGGTCACCGCGGGGATGGTCGTGGTGCTTGACGATGCAGGACGGATCCGACCTTGCACCGAGGAATACGACTCGCGCGTCGCCGGCATTGTCTCCGGTGCAGGCGGAGTGCGACCGGCACTCGTGCTCGACCGGCACGACGGAGGCGCCCCTGTCGCCCTTATGGGCAAGCTATGGGCGCTGGCCGACGCATCGGAAGCGCCCATCCGCTGTGGGGATCTTCTCACCACCTCATCAACGCCCGGACACGCTCGCAGGATCACTGAGCGGGAGCGCGGCTTCGGCGCTGTCGTTGGGAAAGCTCTCACAGACCTGGCGTCAGGGCACGGAATGGTCCGTGTTCTGGTAACCGCGAGCTGAGGCGATCGACGTGTCACGCATACGCATGGCCGTGGAGATTCAGAACGAGTCGTCCGTGCCTCTGGTTTGGGACCGGGATCAGATGGACTCCGGCGACTGGACCGATCCGTGGTACCCGTCCCGAACGGCCACCATCAACCCCGGCGCTACTGCGGAGTGGCGGGCCGAGGGAGACCTCTTCATCGGACCGACGACAGGCACAGAGGGCCGCGTCTGGTACAACATCGGTGGGGACCCAGGGCGGCAATTGTACGTGCACTTCAACAGTCCGCTCGTGGAGTCCCAGTACGGCAATACGTTCCACGTCTGGGCACCGCCGGGTTTCGAGGCGGCGTACAACGGCGGCCAGGGCCACCACGCCCGGCTACGTATTCGCCTACGGGAGACCTCGCGTCGCCAGGTTCGCGGGTTCACCCCGTCGGTCAATGGTTTTCAGTTCTCGAACAACTCGTGGAGTCCGGAACTTCCTGCGATGACTGTCGGCTTCCTCTGGAATCGATTGCTTGACGAGCTTGGCGGGGAGGCCGCCGGGGCCCTGGGTATCGCGCGGGTAGACGACGGGTGGCTGCCCATCACCCAGGCCAGCGCTGGGATGTGTGGCGGAATGACCTTCGCGGCAATGGACTACTTCGCCGCCGGCAAGCTCCCGCCCGCCGAGACGACCTCGCCCACCTCCGACGCGGATCCACTCTTCCAATTCATCCGCGACCGGCTGCTGGACAGCTTCGACATCACTGGTTCCGGGCACCGGTGGCTCGGCTACTCTTCGCCGCACTACCCCAACGGGGATGAAGGATTCATTCAGGTGGCAGGCCTTGCGAGAGGCCGCGCCTGGGTGACCTGCCGGGATGAGTGGCCGCGTATCCGGGACGACATCGACGCCGGTCGACTGTCACCCCTCGGACTGATCCAGACGGACTCGCTCGACATCGGTCAGAACCACCAAGTGCTCGCTTACGCGTACCAGCAGAGCGGTCAGGTCGTCCAACTGTGGGTGTATGACAACAACTACCCTGGAAAGGACGACCTGTACCTCCAGTTCGACATCACGGACACCACAGGTGGCGTCGACATCACCCGCTTCGGCTCCTATCCACCTGGCAGGCCGCGGATCTTTTGCATCTTCCGATCCGACGGCTACAACCCGCACACTCCACCGGGCGGGCGTCAGTTGTCGGTACGTCAGGTGATGGAGCGGGTTACCGGGCGCAGGTTCGGCCGTCTGCCAGACGACATCGGGCTCCCTCGACCGGCTTCACTCCGCGGCTGGCTGAGCAGCGTCTGACCCGGCCGACGGCACCGGCGAGGAACGGCGGCTCATCGGCGCATGACGCCGCTGACGTCGGTGGCCCGCTGGCTGATCGGGGCCGGCCGAGCTGTGGCACGGGTGGGGGCGGTGCCGATGGATGCCCAAAGCGCTGGCCGCGGCTGTGCGCGAACTGATCGCGGCGGACTGGCTGCGCACGGCCCTGGGTGAGAAGCAGCCCTGACGTCGCAGCCGCCCGGGCCGCCGCGGCCGGGCCGGCCCCGTCAGTGCTGGTGGTGGGCCATCGCCGCGAGGAAGCCGGGGTCGAGCATGGTGCGGGCCGAGGTGTCGTCGGCCGGGTCGAGGCCGGCGTCGTGGCAGGCGACGGAGAGCAGGTAGCGGTGGCCGAGGGCGGAGTGGGTGGCGAAGGCCCATTCGCCGCGGGTGGCCGGTGAGCCGTCGGGGGCCAGCAGGCGGCCGCTGCGCAGGCCGAAGCCGAACTCGGTGAAGCCCAGGCGCATGCCCTGGCCGAGAGCCTTGGTGTAGGCCTCTTTGAGGGTCCACAGGCGCAGGGTCTGGGCGGTCTGCTCGTCCTCGGGCAGCGGGGCGAGTTCGGCGGCCTCCGTGGGGGTGCACATCTGCGCCTGGAGGAGGTCGAAGCGCATACGGCGGTCGGCCGGTTCGGCGTCGACGCCGATGCGGCCGTGGCGGCTGAGGCCGACGGCCATCAGGTCGCCGGTGTGGGTCAGGCTCAGGTCGATCTGGTCGAAGCCGCGCAGGTAGGGGCGGCCGCCGAGGCGGTAGGCGAGGTCGAGGGTCTCGGGGTCGACGCGCAGTGCCGCGGCCGCGGTGTGTTTCATCAGCAGCCGGGCGGCGACGAAGCGGTAGCGCACCGTCGGGTCGGGGATGCGGCGGTAGCGGGGCCAGTCGCGGCCCAGCAGCCGGCGCAGGCGGGGTGCGGTGAGCGCGGCGGGCAGCCATTCGCCCCAGGTGGTGTGCACGACCGCGTTGCCCAGCCGGGTCAGGTTCTCGTGCACGCCCTGCCATGGCCCGGCGGGCCGCGGCACGTGGATCGGTGTGCTGATCCTCTGCTCGTTCATCGCTCTCCCTCCCGAAGGCCGGCCGCGCCGGCCCCGCCCGTGGCCGGCCTGCTAGCCGGCGAGCTGTGTGTCGTACAGGTCGAAGCTGCGGTGGTCCCGGTAGCGCGCGAGTACCTCTTCGAGGACCGCTTTGGTGGTGTTCTCGGGGAGTTCGGGGACCGGGACGCCGAGTCTGCGGCCGATGCGGGTGAGGGCGAGGACGGCCCAGGCCGGGTCGGACAGGAAGGTGCCGGTGCCGTCCTGGCCCTGCCACACGCCCAGGCAGGCGGCGGCCGCCAGGACCAGGGCGTAGCGGTCGGCCAGTGCGCAGACGCGGGGGTCGACGAGTGCGGCGTGGGTGATGACGGGGAGGGCGGCGCACTGTTCGCGCAGGGCGCGCATCTCCTGGACGAACGCGTCGGCGAGGTCGGCGAGGGCGGCCCAGGCGTCCGAGGTGGCGCGCAGGGGGGCGAGGCGTTCCGCGGTGCCGATCAGGGACGCGGTCAGGACGTCGTCGCTGCCGGTGAGGGTGAGGGCGCGGTAGTCGAACGCGGGCAGCGGTGCCCGGGGCAGGAACAGCCGGCCGGCCGGCTCGTCGGTGCGGAACCAGGAGCGGCGGGCGAGGGTGGGCAGTTGGGGCACGATGACGGCCTGGCAGGCGGCGGTGCCGGCGTGGCCGAGGCCGGCGACGGGCAGGTCGCGGACGAGTTTTTGGAAGCCGCCGTAGCGCGGGCCGCGGTCGTAGCCGTGCGCGCCGAGGACGGTGGAGAGTTCCTCGAGGTCCTCGCGGAGCAGGTCGGGCATGGTCATCTTGACGGCGGCGGCGAGCAGGTGGGAGCTGTCGGGCAGCAGGCTCAGGGCGCGCAGTCCGGTGACGGCCATGCTGTCGCAGGCCAGCAGGTCGGCGAAGACGCCGGTGAGCACGGTGTGCCAGCGGCGGGGCGGGACGCCGGCGGGCCGTCCGGTGGTGGCGGCGCGGACGGCGAAGCGCAGCACGCTGTCGACGCCGGCGACGACGGTGGCGGGGATGAGGCAGCGGTTGACCTGGTAGGTGCGCAGGGCGAGCGGGACGCCGTCGCCGAGGTCGCCGACGAGGGTGTCGGCGCCGGCGGGGCAGTCGGTGAACTGCAGGCCCGCGAAGCGGCTGCCGCGCATACCCGGGGTGAGGGCGCGCGGCAGCCGGCGCAGGCCGCCGGGCGGCAGCTGCTCGGGGTCGAGCAGCAGCACGGAGTGGCTTCGTGGGCCGGTCGAGGCCGCGGTCCGGGCGTACATGACGTAGGCGTCGGCCCGGTCGGCGTTGATGACGACGTCCTTGCGTCCGTGGAGGACGAAGCCGCCGTCGGGGGTGGGGCGTGCGGTGAACTCGTCGCGCAGGATGGCGTTGGCGTGGGCGAGTTCGTGGTGGAGGATCGGGGTGCGGCCGCCGGCCAGGAGCACGCGGGCGGTCGCTTCCCGCTGTGCGGTGTCGCCGGCCGCCCAGACGGCGGAGGCGCCGAACAGCGAGGTGATGCCGTGGCCGAAGCCGAGGGCGACGTCGCGGCGGAAGAGGGGGCGCAGGACCTGGGCGAGGAGGTCGGGGCGGACCAGGCGGCCGCCGAGTTCGTGGGGGACGAATTCGGCGGTGAGTCCGGCCTCGGTGAGCAGCGCTTCGGTGGCGGCGGGCGCCTCGCGGCGGTCGTCGGCGTCCAGGAGGGGTTTGTAGCCGTGCGGGTTGCGCGGGTCGTCGGGATCGCCCAGGAGGTTCTCCAGCCAGGCGGCCCGCTCGGCGGCGCCGGGCGGGGCACCGCCGGGCGCCCCGGGGCCCGTTGTGGGCCCCGGGGTGCTCCGGCGGTGGGCGGCGGCCGCTGCCGGGGCGGGCGCGGTCACAGGTGTGGTCACAGGACCCGGACCGCGCTCTCCGCGTGCTTCTTGGCGAGGGCGAGGGTGGCGCCGCTGTTGCGGCCCAGGGCCTCGCGGACGTAGCGGCGGGCGGTCTGCACGTCGGCGTCCGGGCCGAGGACGGGTTCGATGTTCTCCGGGCGCAGCACGACGCTGTGCTGGGAGGTGACGGTGACGCCGGTCTCGTCGGGCACGACGGACCATTCGCCGGTGTGGGCGGACATCAGCAGCGGGGTGGCGGTCTGCTTGTAGACGATGCGCTGGGCGTGGGGGAAGCAGACGCGGACGGACTCGGTGGTGTGGGTGGAGCCGTCGGCGGTGACGGTGTCCATGGCCATGACCTGCACGCCGGGCTGGTCCTCCGTCAGGTCCAGGCGGGAGACGTGCGGGACGAGCTGGGGCCAGTCCGCCACCCGGTAGAGGAAGTCGTAGACGAGCTCGGCGGGGCCGTTGACGCGGACGGAGTCCTCGAAGGACATGACCAGGTCGTCGAGTTGGGACCATCGTTCGGCGAGCTGACGCAGGTTGGCCAGTTCGGCGCGGCTGTTGGTGTCGGTGGCGCGTTCGACCCAGGCGATGTCGTCGGCGTTGTCGCCGGCGACGGTGAAGTCGTGCAGCAGGGTCAGCTTGGACCGGTTCGCGTCCAGGGGTTCGACGATCCAGGTGCCGCCCATGGACTGGACCGGGGAGGCGGGCAGTTCCTGGCGGAACTCGATGCGGCGCCGGGCGGGGTCCAGGACGCGGCGGGAGGTCCAGGACTTGACCTGTCCGTTGGCGGTGGCCCACATGCGCAGGCGTTCGCTGTCGCCGTCGAACTCCAGGCGCTCCACGTGGACGTTGGGCGGGAAGAACAGCGGCCACTGGACGGCGTCGGAGATCAGGCCATAGACCACGCCGGCGGGCGCGGCCACGTTCACCTCGTGCGTCGTTGCGTGCACTCGCTCAGCGGACATCTTTTCTCTTCCTTCTTCAGACGTTGCCCAGGCCGCCGCAGACGTTGAGTGCCTGGGCGGTGATGGATGCGGCGTGTTCGGTGGTGAGGTAGCCGACGAGGGCGGCCACTTCTTCGGGGGTGGTGTAGCGGCCGAGGGGGATCTTGGCCTCGAACTGCTCCTGTACGTATTGCTCCGTGGTGTCCCAGGCGGCGGCGTAGCCCTGGCGGACGCGTTCGGCCAGCGGGGTCTCGACGTAGCCGGGGCAGACCGCGTTGACGGTGATGCCGGCGGGGGCGAGTTCCTTGCCGAGGGCTTTGGTGAAGCCGACGACGCCGTGCTTGGAGGCGGAGTAGGGGGCGCCGAGCAGGACGCCCTGCTTTCCCGCGGTGGAGGCGATGTTGATGATGCGGCCCCAGGTGGCGTCGGCGAGGCCGCCGTTCTTGAGGACTTCACGGGTCAGCAGGAAGACGCTGTTGAGGTTGGTGTCGATGACGTCGTACCAGAGTTCGTCGGCGATGTCGGCGGTGGGTCCGCCGCCGCTGCGTCCGACGTTGTTGACGAGGACGGTGACGGGTCCGTAGGTCTCCACGACGGTGCGCACCAGGGCGGCCACCGAGTCGCGGCAGCGGACGTCGGCGGCGGTGCCCTCGGCCTCCAGGCCTTCGTCGCGGAGGTCCTCGACGGTCTGTTTGACCTCCAGGGCGGTGCGGGCGCAGATGAAGACGCGGTGGCCGCGGCGGCCGAGGTCGCGGGCGACGGCGAGGCCGATGCCGCTGGTGGCTCCGGTGACCAGGGCGACCGGCGGGGTCGCCGGCGACGGTGCGGTCATCGTTGTGCCTCCTTGTGCGGTGCGCCGACGGTGCTGTCGACGGTGTCCCGGGCGGCTCGACGGCCGGACGAGGCCCGCTCGAGAACGGCCTCAGGTGTGCTGTGGGGCGGGTGCGGTGCCGTCAGGGACAGCGGGCGCAGGGCGTCGTCGAGGGCGCGGGGGGTGAGCAGGCCGCCGTGGGCGGCGAGGTAGCCGTCGGGACGGATCAGCGCCCAGGCGCCGGACGCGAGGCCCAGGGCGCGGCGCAGTGCGCCGTCGGGGTCGGGCAGGAGGCGGGGGCCGGGGGCGGTGGTGTCGCCGACGGTGCGTACCGACAGCCAGGCGCCGTGGCGGGCGGCGGCGTCGGTCGCGGTGCGTACGGGGGTGCCGGCCGGGGTGTGGGCGCCGGGGGCGACGAGCAGGGTCCAGCGCACGTCGCGCAGTTCGTCGGCGAAGGCGCGCGGGCCGGGTGAGGCGGGCTCGCGGGCGGTGGCGGTGGCGGTGCGTTCGCCGGGGGCGGGCACGTGGCGGCGCCTGGGTACGAAGACGGGGGCGGCGACGGGCGCGGCGACGGGGACGGGTTCGGGGCCGGCGCCGGTGGTCAGGGGGCTGTCGGCGTAGTCGATGCGCAGTCCGGACATGCCGCCGAGGACCTTGCGCTGGATGGCGCGGCGCAGCGGGGGCACGGCCCGCACGACGGTGAAGACGGCCGGCAGGGCGAGGGAGGCGAGGGCGTTCTTGAGCTGGACGAGGAAGGTGGCGGTGCGGGTGGAGCCGAGCAGTTGCCTGCCGATGGGGACGCGTTCGGTGCTGTAGGTGTCCAGGAGCGCGGGGCGGGCGTGGCCCTGGTGGACCATGGCGAGTTTCCAGGCGAGGTTGTAGGCCTCTTGGATGCCGGTGTTCATGCCCTGTCCGGAGGCGGGGCTGTGCACGTGGGCGGCGTCGCCGGCGACGAAGACGCGGCCTTGGTGCATGCGGGGCACCATGCGCTGCTGGAAGGTGAAGACGGAGACCCATTCGGGGTCGCCGACGTGGACCTGGTGGCCGAGGCCGGTGGTGAGGCGGGCGGCGATCCGTTCGGCTGCGCCGGCCGCGTCGGGGGTTTCGGGGGCGGTGTCCAGCAGCCGCCAGTGGCCCGGGCGGGCGTAGGGCACCATCATCAGGGCCTGTTTGCCGGTGTGGACCCAGTAGATGCTGTCGGGTTCGAGGTCGGTGCGCACGGGTGCGTCGGCCAGCAGCCAGGTGTCGCGGCTCTCGCCGATCAGGGGCAGGCCGAGCTGTTTGCGTACGGTGCTGTGGCCGCCGTCGCAGCCCACCAGCCAGGGTGTCTCGCAGGTCTCCTCGGTGCCGTCGGCGTGCCGCAGGGTGGCTCGTACGGTGGTGGTGTCCTGAGAGAGGCCGGTGAGCCGTACGCCCCATTCGATCTCGACGCCGAGCCGGGCGACGGCCTCGCGCAGGACGGCCTCGGTGCGGGTCTGCTCGATGATCACGGTGTAGGGGTGGCGGGTGGGCATGCTGCGGTAGTCGGCCTCCAGGCGCACCAGCCGGCGGCCGGAGGCGAACATGGTGAACGCCCGGTTCTTGCGGCCGGCTTCGATGACGGGCGCGGCGGTGCCCATCTGGTCGAGGGTTTCCAGGGTGCGCGGGTGGACGGCGACGGCGCGGCTGGTGCGGGCGGGGCCGGCGGCGGCGTCGACGAGGCGGACGCGCAGGCCGCGGCGGGCCAGTTCGTGGGCGGCGGTCAGGCCGACCGGGCCGGCGCCGGCGACCAGGACGTCGGGGCGGCGGTCATCGGACACCGGCCGCCTCCAGCGGGGCGGCGGCGTCCTCGGTCTCGTACATGGCGGGTTCGGCGGTCACCAGCGGCTTGAGGTCGGCGACGATGGCGCGGAAGCCGTCGCTGCTGACGGCGGCGCGGTGGGCGTCGGCGTTGTCCCAGACGGCGATCTCGAGGTGCACGTTCGCGGCGCCGAGGGCGCGCAGGTTCTGGTGGCTGACGTAGCCGGGCTGGGCGGACATGTAGGCGGTGAGGCGGGCGCGGACGGCGAGGAAGGCGTCGTGGTCGCCGTGCACGGTCAGCTTGTTGACGAAGGTCACCATGGGTCTCTCCTGGCGGAAGGGGCCCCCGGCCGGTGTGGGCGGGGGTCAGGCGGCGGCTTCTGCGGCGGCGCGGTCGCGCAGCCGGCGGCGCAGTTCCTGGCGGCGTGGTTTGCCGGTGGGGGTGCGCGGGACGGTGTCGAGGGCTTCGACGCGGCGGATGCGTTCGAAGTGGGCGAGCCGGGAGTTGGCCTTCTCGGTGATCGCGTCGAGGACGTCGAGGACGGCATGCGCCGCGTGCCGCGGGGGGCCGGGGGTCTCGCGCAGGACGATGCCGGCCCATACGACGGCGCCGTGCACGGCGTCGGGCCAGCCGACGACGACGCATTCGGCGACGCGGGGGTCGTCGGCGATGATCCGTTCGACGGCGGTCGGTGAGACGAGTTCGTTGTCATACTTGAAGACGTCGCCGAGCCGGTCGACGAGGTACAGGACGCCGTCGGTGTCCTGGTAGCCGATGTCGCCGGTGGAGAACCAGCCGTCGGCGTCGATGCGGGAGGGTTCGTCGTCGTCGAGGTAGCCGGCCATCACCTGCGGTCCGCGGACCTGCACCTCGCCGGTGGCCCACACGTCGGCCGGCTCACGGGAGTCGAGGCCGACGATGCGGCTCTCGGTGCCGGGCAGGGGGTGTCCGACGGCGCCGGGGCGGGTGTCGTCGAGGCGCTGGTTGTGGGACAGCGGGGAGAGTTCGGCCATGCCGTAGCCCTGGACGACGGGGACGCCGAGCAGTTGGCTCAGCCGGCGGGCGGCGGCGGGCGCGAGCGCCGTGCCGCCGGACATGACGGCGGTGAGCCGGGGCAGGGCGGGGACGGCCTTCGGGGAGGCGGTCAGCCGGGGGTCGGCGGCGAGGCGGTGGAGGCGGGCGGGGAGCCCGTAGTAGTGGGTGGCGCCCGTGCGGGCGGCCAGGGCGAGGGAGGCGAGGGGGTCGCCGTCGGTGCACAGCACGTGCCGGGCGCCGGCGCACACGGCCGAGTTGAGGTGCATCACGTGGAACAGCGGCAGGTGGTTGAGGGTGACGGACGCCGGGCCGAGGCCGTGGGCGAGGGCGATCTGGTGGGCGTTGGCGACCAGGTTGCGGTGGGTCAGGCGCACGCCCTTGGGGCGGCCGGTGGTGCCGGTGGTGAACTGCACGCACACGGTCGACGACAGGTCGGCCGGTCCGTGGGCGGGTCCGGCCGGCCCGTCGGCGGTGCCGTCCAGGGCGACGTGCAGGGGCAGCGCGTCGGCGGGGACCACGCCGTCGTCGGCGTCGGTGACGACGATGGTGTGCAGGCGGGGCAGCTGCTCGCGCATCTTGGTGAGCAGTTCGGCGGTGGCGCAGGGCACGAACGCGATCTCGATGGCGGCGGCGGTGAACACGTGCCGCAGCGCCGCCTCACCGATGAGCGGGTTGACCAGGGCGATGGTGCGGCCGCTGCGGCTGGTGCCGTAGTAGGTGGCGGCGAACGCCGTGTCGAGGGTGTTCGCCACGCCGACGGTGGTGCCCGGGCGGCCGGCGGCGGACAGCAGGTAGTGGGCGACGCGGTCGGCGCGGGCGTCGAGTTCGGCGTAGGTGAGGGTGTGCTGCCCGCAGGTCAGCGCGGTGCCGTCGGGGTCCCGAACGGCGGCCTGGCGCAGCAGTCCGTCCAGGGGCAGTTCCGGATGCGTGAATCGCGGCACGGCGTGGTCCTCCTCCGGGTGGCGGATGCCGCGACCGGCTGGGCCTGCCGGGAGGGGCACCAGCGCTGGCAGGCACCGGTCGGGTGTCGGGTGCCACGCTGTGCGGCCGCGCTCGAGAAACCGTGGAAGTCCGCTCGACGGTCCCTCGGCGGGGCGCGGACGGGCGGCGGAGCAGGGGGCCCGCGGGGCGGGGCGGGCCGGTGCGCGAGCAACGCTCCAGCGGCGTGCGGGCGGGCCTCCATCACGGGCGGCCATGTTGGGCCGCGTACGTCATTGCCGTACGGACCTGGGTCCTGTCGCCGAATGCCGCCTCGTGGGCGGACGGCGCCGCGTCGTGGACACTCCCCGGGCCCTGTGTACGGACCGATTCGCCACCCGATGGGGGTTTTCACGCATGACGCAGACGACGATCGACCGGCCGGAGGTCTCGGCTCTTCAGCAGGCCGTGCAGGGCGCGGCGGACCGGCTGGTCCAGGCCGGCGCGGCCGGCGTGCAGTTCCGGGTCACCCGGGGGGACAACTCCTTCGTCGTCACCTCGGGGATCGCGGAGCTGGGCTCCGACCGGCCGGTTCCGGCGGACGGCCGGTTCCGTATCTCGTGCATCACCAAGCCGTTCGTGGCCGTGGTGGTGCTGCAGCTGGTCGCCGAGGGCCGCCTGGACCTGGACCGGAGTGTGGAGAGCTATCTGCCGGGGCTGCTGCCGTACGGCGAGAAGATCACCGTCCGGAACCTGATGCAGCACACCAGCGGCCTCTACAACTACATGGACTCGTTCCAGAAGCCGGGCGACCGGTTCCTGCGCGACCGCTACAAGCACTACGAGCCCGAGGACCTGATCGCCATCGCGGCGGCCAAGCCGCTGGAGTTCGAGCCGGGCACCAAGTTCGCGTACTGCAACACGAACTACTTCATCGTCGGCCTGCTCATCAAGAAGATCACCGGCCGTTCCTACCGCGAGGAGATCACCGAGCGGGTCCTCGAGCCGCTGGGGCTGACGGAGACGACGCTGCCGGGCGACGACCCGAACATCCCCGGGCCGCACGCCCGCGGCTACATGCAGATCGGCGGCGAGCCGGTCGACGTGACGCTGATGAACCCCTCGGAGGCGGGCTGCGCGGGCGAGATCATCTCCACCACCGCGGACCTGGACCGGTTCTTCTGCGCCCTGTTCGGCGGAGAGCTGCTGAAGGAGCCGGAGTTCACCGAGATGACGACGCCGCTGCCGCCGGAGATGATCGAGAACCTGCCGATGGGCATCGGCTACGGCCTGGGCATCATGAAGCTCGAGAACGACGACGACCTGGACCTGTGGGGCCACGGCGCCGGCATCCCCGGTTACGCCACGTTCGCGGCCACCACCCGCGACCGGTCCGCCCGCGTGCAGCTGTCGTTCACGATCGGCGACAAGGACTTCGGCCCGGAGGCCGAGCAGGCCGTCATCCGCGGTGTCAACACCGCCCTGTGCTCCTGAGGCCGCGATGACGGACCAGGTGAGGAAATCGGTCGTCGTCACCGGCGGCGGCACGGGAATCGGCGCCGCCACGGCCCGCGCTTTC
Organism: Streptomyces sp. NPDC086835; assembly: GCF_044745705.1. Classification (NCBI taxonomy): domain Bacteria; kingdom Bacillati; phylum Actinomycetota; class Actinomycetes; order Kitasatosporales; family Streptomycetaceae; genus Streptomyces; species Streptomyces sp. NPDC086835. The sequence goes on along the minus strand of NZ_JBIVAU010000003.1, from coordinate 711,814 downwards.
GCGGACGACGGTGCGCATGTACTCATTGTCGGACGCAGTGAATCGACGCTGAAGGAAACAGCGGACGGGCACGACCGGATTCGTATTCTGGTCGCCGATGTCCACGACCATGATGCGCCCGATCTTATTGTCCGGACGGCGCTCGAGGAATTCGGCCGTCTCGATGTTCTGGTGAACAATGCGGCGGTCACCGGATTCGCGTCCCTGGACGGTTTGGAACGCGACAGCGTTCGACAGCAATTGGGCACGAATCTGCTCGCGCCGGTCTTTTTGACGCAGGCGGCCTTGGACGCTCTCGAGGCCGCCGGCGGCGTCGTGGTGAACGTCAGCTCGGCGGGTTCGCTGGGCCGTCGCGCCTGGCCGGAGAACTCGGTGTACGGGATGGCGAAGGTGGCGCTCGACTTCCTGACCCGCACCTGGGCCGTCGAGCTCGCGCCGCGCGGCATCCGCTCGGTCGGTATCGCGCCCGGCGTCGTGGACACCGGTGTGGGGGTGCGGGCCGGGATGCCGGCGGAGGCTTACGAGGCGTTCCTCGCACAGATGGCGGAGCGGATCCCGGCGGGCCGGGTCGGCCGGCCGGAGGACATCGCCTGGTGGATCGTGCAGTTGACCCGGCCGGAGGCCGCGTACGCCAACGGCACGGTCGTGGCGGTGGACGGTGCACTGTCGGTGACCTGACGCCCGCCGCGCGCACCTGAAGCGGCCCCCGGGGGTTTCCCCGGGGGCCGCTTCGGGTGCGCTCCTGCTGCCGTGCGTCCGGTGCGCTGCCGTGCGGGCGGTGCGCGCGGTCCGCTGTCGCCCGGCGCTGCCCACGGCCTTGCGGCCGGGGCCGCGGGGTGCGGTTGGTCAGCGGGCGACGGTGGCGGTGACGTAGCGGACCGGGACGTCGATGCGGATGAGGCCGTCGGCGTCGCGCAGGGCGTCGAGTTCGCCGGTCAGGCGGGCGCGCAGGGCGGCGGCCTCGTCGGTGGGCAGGTGCTGCCACAGCAGCCGCATGCCCTGCGTGTGGGACCACTCGACCCAGTCCTCGCCGCTCGCGGCGGTCATCTCCACCACCTCGTCGGTGATGACGGTGTCGGTGAATCCGGCCTGCCGCAGGGCGGCTTCGAGGTCGGCGGGGTCCTCGAGCCAGGAGTGCAGCTGGCGCCGCAGCTGCTCGGGGTGCCAGGCGGGCGGCAGGTGCTGGAGCAGCGACATGGGGATCCAGCGGCTGAACAGCGGCGGCAGGAAGGGGAATTCGTCCTCGCGGAAGACGGGGCTGGTGAAGGCGATCCGGCCGCCGTCGCGCAGCAGGCCGGCGTAGCGGGCGAGGGCGGCGCGGGCGTCGGGCAGGAAGATGACGCTGTAGCTGCCCATGACGAGGTCGAAGGACCGGGCGGGCAGGTCGGGGTGTTCGCCGTCCATGACCCGCAGTTCGACGTTGTCGATGCCCTGGCGCCGCGCCTCCTGGCCGGCCTGTTCGATCATCGCCTCCGCGATGTCGATGCCCAGCGCGTGGCCGGTGGGGCCGATCCGGTCGGCGGCGGGCAGCAGGGTGGCGCCCAGGCCGCAGCCGACGTCGAGGAGCCGCTGTCCGGGCTGCGGGCGGGCGTGCTCGACGAGCCGGCGGCCCATGGGGGTGAAGAACTCGACCCCGAGCCGGTCGTAGGCCGCCGCGGCCTTGTTGAAGGCGGCGGTGACTTTCGTCTTGTAGGTGGTCGCGGTGTCCACGGTCAGCTCCGGGGGTGGTGGCGGCATGGATCTGTTCACGGTGAATGCTGCTGCTTTCCGGCCGGGTGGTGGTGGAGGACCGTTCGAGAGCGGGTCGACGGCGGCAATTCGCCGCTTGCCCGGCCTCTTCGGTCACCGCACAATGTCGGCCAGTGTCCTGAATTTCTGCTGGGCGCCCGGCGAAGGGAATGCGATGAGCAGTCATATAGCGGCGGTACGCCGCATGGTGGAGGCGTACAACACGGGAAAGACCGATGACGTCGCGGAATTCATCCACCCGGATTATCTGAATCCGGCGACGATGGAGCACATGGACCTGCGGGGTCCCGACTCGTTCGCGATGGCCGTGAAGTGGCTGAAGATGACCTTCTCGGAGGAGGCGTATCTCGAGGAGGTCCTCATCGAGGAGCGCGGCGACTGGGTGCGCGCCAACCTCGTCCTGTACGGCCGTCATGTCGGCAACCTGGTGGGCATGGCGCCGACCGGGCGCCGCTTCTCCGGGGAGCAGATCCATCTGATCCGCCTGGTCGACGGCAAGATCCGTGACCACCGTGACTGGCCGGACTACCAGGGCACCTACCGGCAGCTCGGGTCGCCGTGGCCGGAGCCGAACGGCTGGAGGGACTGAGCCATGATTCTCGTCACCGGAGCGACCGGCAAAGTGGGCCGTGAGGCCGCTACGCAGCTCGCCGCGGCGGGCCGCCGGGTGCGGGCCCTGAGCCGTACGCCCGAGGAGGCGAACCTGCCGGCCGGCATCGAGGTGGTGGCGGGCTCCCCCGCCGACCCGGCGTCGCTGGCGGCCGCGTTCCAGGGGGTGAGCTCGGCGCTGGTGGTGCTGTCCGGCGATGTGGCGGGCGAGGCGCGCAACGTCGCCGCGGCCGCGGCGGCGTCGGGCGTGGGGCACCTGGTGTTCCTGTCGTCGGCGAGCGTGCTGCACCCGCTGCCGCACGGCATCGCGGACGAGCACCGGGCCGCGGAGGAGGCCATCACCGCGTCCGGCGTCGACACGACGTTCCTGCGGCCCGGCCCGTTCCACGCCAACACCTCGTGGTGGATCAAGACCGTGCGGGAGAGCGGCGCGGTGCGCTGCTGGATCGGCAACAACCCGGGTGCGCCGATCGACGAGTACGACATCGCCTCGTCGGCGGTGGCCGCGCTCACCGACGAGCGCCACCGGGGCAAGGCGTATGTGCTGACCGGCTCCGAGGTGCTGACCTCCAAGGACCAGGCCCGCATCCTGGGCGAGGTCCTGGGCCGTGAGCTGGACTTCTCCGTCGCGCCGCAGGAGGAGGTCGTGGAGGTCTTCGCGGGCATCACCGGCGACCGCCCGGCCGCGGTGACCAACGTGGCCGCCCTGCACAGCCCCGAGGTGCCGTGGTCCCGGCCGACGCCGGCGGTACGGCTGCTGACCGGCCGTGAGCCGCGCAGCTACCGGGCGTGGGCGCAGGCGAACGCGGCGCTGTTCGCCGCCGAAGAGGTGACGGTATGAGCACAGAGGCGGGCGGTACGGTCCTGGTGACCGGTGCGACGGGCCTTCAGGGCGGGGCGACCGCGCGTGAACTGGTGCGCCGTGGGCGCACGGTGGCGGCGCTGGTGCGCGACCCGGACTCCGAGGCGGCCCGCGCGCTGGCCGACCTGGGCGTGACGCTGGTACGCGGTGACCTGGACGACGAGGCGTCGCTGCGTTCGGCCATGGAGGGTGTGCACGGGGTGTTCTCCGTGCAAACGTTCATGACGCCCAAGGGCCTGGGCGGCGAGGTCCGCCAGGGCCGCGCGGTGGCGCGGGCGGCGAAGGCCGCCGGCGTGGCGCATGTCGTGTACAGCTCGGTGGGCGGCGCGGAACGGCACAGCGGCGTACCGCACTTCGAGTCCAAGCGGCACATCGAGCGGTATCTGCAGGAGCTGTCCGTGCCGGTGACGGTGCTGCGTCCGTCGTTCTTCATGGACAACTTCGCCGCGCACGGCCCCCAGAACGTCGACGGGACGCTGGTGGTGCAGCTGGCGCTGAAGCCGGACACCCGTGTGCAGTTCATCGCCGTGGAGGACATCGGCTTCTTCGCCGCCGAGGCCTTCGAGCGGCCCGCGCAGTACGTGGGCCGTGCGGTGGAACTGGCGGGCGACGAGCTGAGCGCGACCGAGGTCGCGGAGGCGTTCGCCGTGCGGACGGGCCTGCCGGCCCGGTTCGAGGAACTGCCGCTGGACGCGGTGGCCGCGAACCCGTACATCCCCAACGCGCCGGAGATCGCGTTGATGTTCGAGTGGTTCCAGGAGCACGGCTACCGGGCGGACATCCCCGCGCTGCGCGCCGAGCACCCGGGGCTGCTGTCGTTCGGGGCGTACCTGAAGTCCCTGGACCTCTGAGCCCCGGCCACCTGCCACAGGGCCCGGACCGCGTCGGCGGTCCGGGCCCTTGTGCGCGACCGGCCGGGCGCGACGCCGGAGTCCGGGCGGCAGGGCCGCGCGAGGGCGTCCGCGGAAGGTGACCTGACGGGGTGCCGGCCCCCGGAGGGCTCCGTAGGCTGCCGCTCATGACGGGGAGCGGCATCGAGCTGGTGATATTCGACTGTGACGGTGTGCTGGTGGACAGCGAGAGGATATGTGTCGAAGTGGACGCGGTGATCATGGCTGATCTGGGGTGCTCGTTCACCGAGGCCGAGATCATCGAGCGGTTCGTCGGCTCGTCCTCCGAGGTGTACACCGCGGCTGTGGAGGAGCGCCTGGGACGGCGTCTGGAGAAGGGCTGGCACAAGAAGTATGAGCACCTGTACGAGGCGGCCTTCGCGACGGGGTTGACCGCGGTCGACGGCGTCACGGACGCGCTCGACGGTCTCACCGCGGCCGTGTGCGTCGCCTCGAACGGCGATCACGCCGGCATCAGGCGCAGCCTGGACATCGTCGCGCTGTCCGACCGCTTCGAGGGGCGCGTCTTCAGCGCGGCGGACGTCCCCCGGGGCAAGCCCGCACCCGACCTGTTCCTGCACGCCGCCCGCTCCATGGGAGTGGAGCCCCGGGCGTGCGCGGTGGTCGAGGACAGCGCGTACGGGGTCCGGGCGGCGCGGGCGGCCGGGATGCGGGCCTTCGGCTACTGCGGTGGTCTGACCGCGGCCTCGCGGCTGGCGGGGCCGGGCACGGTCGTGTTCGACGACATGCGCGATCTTCCCGGGCTGCTGGCTGCGGCCGGCTGAGCCGGGACACGGACAAGGGCCCGGGCCGCGTCGGCGGTCCGGGCCCTTGTCCGCGGTGCCGGAGTTTCACATGACGTCGGCGGCGACGAAGCCCAGTTCCTTGAGCATCGGCAGGTAGTTGAAGACGTCGTAGTGCTCGATGATCTTCCCGGCGTCGTCGAAGCGCAGTTCCTCGAGCATGAACCAGGTGACCTTCTTGCCGGTCGCGGCCTTGCCCATGAAGTCGCCGAGGTGGGTGGCGGTCACGGTGATCCGCAGGATGACGCGGTCGCCTTCGGAGACGGCGCTCTTGACGTCCAGGTGAAGGTCGGGGAAGGCGGCGAGTCCGCCGCGCATCGCGGCCTTCATCATCTCGGAGTCGACCGGGCGGTCCTCGGAGAAGTGCTCGATGTCCGGCGACCAGTGCGTGAAGATGCCGTCCAGGTCCCAGCGGTTCCAGGCGGCGGCGCAGTCGAGCGCGATCCGCTTGTTGCGCTCCTGGACGCTGAGGGTGGACTGCTCGGCGAGTGTTGCGGTCATGTTCGGTCCTTACCGGGGGTTCAGGGGATCAGGACGTGCTTGCCGACGGTGGCGCCGTCCAGCAGGGCGCGTACCGCGGCCGGGGCCTCGGTCAGCGGGTGGCGGCCGGCGATCTCGGGGCGCAGGACGCCCTCGTCGACCAGCCGGTACAGGGCGGCGAGGTCGGACCGGAAGTCGTCGCCGGGCTTGACGTAGTACATGCTCTGGCGGCGGCGGCGGGTGAGGCGGAGCTTGCGGGCGATCCAGCGGGCGGCGGTGCGGCGCAGTGCGGGCACGTGCGGCCTGAACCACTGGCCGGACCGGTAGCCGGCCACGGAGGAGTCGAAGGAGACGAGGGTGCCGCCGTCGGCGAGCATGGCCCAGCCGGCGTCGAGGCCACGGCCGCCGATGTGGTCGAAGACCGCGTCGACGCCGTCGGGTGCCAACTCCCTTACGGCGGCGGGCAGGTCGTCGGTGCGGTAGTCGAGCGGCTCGGCGCCCAGCGCGCGCACCGCGTCGTGCTTGGCGGGTGAGGCGGTGCCGATGACGCGCAGCTGCGCGTGGACGGCGAGCTGGGTGAGCAGGGTGCCGACGCCGCCGCTGGCGCCGTGCACGAGCACGGTGGAGCCGGCGGCGAGTGCGGTCTGCCGGTGCAGCATCTGGTAAGCCGTGACGCCGTTGGTGATCAGGGAGACGGCGACGGCCGCGTCCAGGTGCTCGGGCACCGCGGCGAGCGCGGCGGCGGGCACCTCGACGTACTGCTGCCAGGCGCCGTGGCGGGGCATCGCGGCGACGCGGTCGCCGGTGTTCCAGCCGGTGACGCCGTCGCCCCTCTCCACGACGCGGCCCACCAGGTCGTAGCCGGGCACGAAGGGGAACTTGGGCGGGAAGGGGTGCAGGTGCTGGAGCATCTGCACCTCGGCGAAGGACACGCCGGCGGCCTCGACGCGGACGACGACCTTGCCCCGGCCGGCGGTGGGCCGTGTGCCGTGACCGGCGACGATGTGGTCCTCGGGGCGGCCGCTGCCGGTGAGTTGCACGTGGGCGTTGGCCGCCTGGCCGCCGGTGGCGGCCGCGGCGGGTGCGCCGGGGGTGGTCCCGGGGTGGGCGGCGGCGGTGCCGGTGTCGAGGCTCACGCCGCCACCGTCTCGCGCTGGGGGGCGAAGTCGGCGGCGTGGTCGGCGGCCCACCGGGCGAAGGTGAGGGCCGGGCGGCCGGTGATCCGCTCGACGGTGTCCAGCGGCACGGGCGGGTTGTCCATGGCGTCGGCGAGGTAGCCGAGGATCATCTCGACGACCGGCGGCGGCATGAAGTGGCCCATCTGCTCGCGCGCCTGGTCGGGGGTGATCTCCTCGAAGGCGACGTCGGTGCCGATGGCGTCGGCGATCGCCTTCACCTGGTCGACCTGGGTGATGGCCTGCGGGCCGGTCAGGACGTACGCCTGCCCGGTGTGGCCGTCCTCGACGAGCGCGGTGGCGGCCACCGCGGCGACGTCGGCCTCGTGGATCAGGACGCGCGGCGCGCCGCCGTAGGGGGTGCGCACGACGCCCTCGGTGCGGATGGAGTGGCCCCACTTCCACAGCAGGTTGGTGGCGAACTCGTCGGGGCGGACGAAGGTCCACTCGATGCCGGACTCCTCGACGGCGCGCTCCACGGTCCGGTGGTGCTCACCGCTGTGGTTGTCGCCGGAGGTGTCGAGCACGGACGACGAGGAGAGCACCACGATGCGGCGCACTCCGGCCTCCTTGGCGAGGGCGACGACCTCCCGCGCGGTCCCGGGGACCGGGAAGAGGTAGAGGCGCTCCACGCCGCTCAGGGCGGCCCGCAGCGTCTGCGGCTGCTCGAGGTCGCCCTCGAACACCTCGACGCCGTCGGGGAGCCCCGCTGTGGCCGGGGTGCGGGTCAGGGCCCGCACCTGCGCTCCCGACGCCACGAGGTGGTCGACCACATGCCGGCCGACGGATCCTGTCGCTCCTGTCACCAGAACTGTCACGCCTGCTCCACCCTGTCGGTCCCGGCTTTCCCGAGACTCCTCGGACCTTGGTGGTGCAAGGCTGAACAGTCCGGCTGGAGGGTCCCCGGAGACCGGCTGGAACGCGACCGGGCCGGGAGGGCCGGGAGCGTCGCTCGAGCCGTTCTCGAGCGGCGGCGGGGATGCTCCCGGCGGAGGGCCTCGCCTGCGTGCCCGTGCGCGCCGCCATGCCGGGGCACGGCCGGCCGCGGGGCTTTCGCGGGGCTGTCGACTGCCTGGTCGGGCCGCTTCCCTGTCCCCCTCGTCCCCCACGAAAGGTCGCCGCTTTGTCCGCCACCGCCGTAAGCCAGTCCCCCACCACGCGGGGCAGGACCAAGAAGAAGTTCGAACTCTCCCGCAGGGCGCGCAGGCTGACGCTCGCCGTCCATGTCGTGACCTCGGTGGGCTGGGTGGGTCTGTCCCTGGCGATGGCCGTGCTGGCCGTCATGGGGTACACCACCGAGGACGCCGCGGTCGCCAAGGGCGTCTACTACGCGATGTACGTCTTCGACGACACCTGCGTCACGGTGTTCAGCATCACCGCCGCGCTGTCCGGCATTCTGCTGTCCTGCGGCACCAAGTGGGGCCTGCTGCTGCACTGGTGGATCATCGTCAAGTGGGTGATCACCCTGTTCATGACGATCTTCGCGTGGTTCGTGATCCACCCGATCGTCATGCAGGCCACCGAGAACACCGCGACGGCGGGCGGCGCGCCGCCGAGGCCGGGCTGGCCGGCGGACTTCCTGCTGTGGAGCGTGCCGGTGCTGTTCGCGCTGCTGACCGTCGCGGCGGTGGTGTCCGTCTACAAGCCGTGGGGCCGAACGTCCCGCGGCCGACGTACCGCGCCGCGCGGCGGGCGTTCCTGACGACCCGTGCATACGACGGCGGGCGGCCCCCCCCGGGGGCCGCCCCCCGCGGGTGGGGGGGGGGGGGGGGGGGGGGGGGGCCCGGGGGGGGGGGGGGCGGCGCCCCGGCCGG
>NZ_JBIVAU010000003.1:622241-703422 GCF_044745705.1 Streptomyces sp. NPDC086835 | reverse complement strand
CCACCGCCCCGCGGCGGCGGCCCCGCGCCGCGCGGCGGGGGTCCCGGCCGCCCGGTGCACCCGGGGGGGGCGGGCCCCCGGGGGGGCCGGCCGCCGTCGTATGCGTGTGCGGGGGTCAGGGGGCGCGCCAGGCGCGGGTGACGGCCTGCGCGCGGGACGCGTTCAGGAGGCCGTCGTCGCCGCGGGCGGCGGAGTCGACGTCGATGCCGAGGAAGCGGGGGTGGGCCCGGGTGGCGGGGAAGTCGCCGTGGTTGGCGGGGCCGAGGCCGCCGGCGAGGAGGAACGGCAGGGTCGTGGCGTCGGCCAGCTTCGTGACCGTGGTGTCGTCCAGGCGCTGGGCGGTGGAGCCGATCCGGCCGTCGCCCGTGACGGCGTCGAACAGGAAGCAGTCGGCGCCGGCCCGCTCGTAGGCGCCGGTGAGCCGGCCCTCCAGGCAGGTGTCGTCGCGTACGTGCAGCACTTTGGCGATCTTCAGGCCGTCGGGGCACTGGGCGCGCAGGGCGCGCAGCACGCCGGGGGGCTGGAAGCCGTGCAGCTGGACCCAGCCGGCCCCGGCCGCCCGCACGGCCGTCGACAGTGCGCCGGTGTCGGCGGAGAAGGTGACCAGGACGGGCGCCAGGCCCGCGCCGCGGGCCCGGGCGGAGAGCACGGTGAGCTGCTCGAGCGTCAGGTCGGCGTGGCCGCCCGGCACGTGGTGCCACAGGCCGATCAGGTCGGCGCCGGAGGCGGCGACGGCGTCGACCTCGGCCGTGGTGGTGGCGCCGCAGATCTTGACCAGCATCAGGCGGCCGCCGTCCGGCCGGCGTCGTGCTCCAGGGAGCCGGCCGTGAAGCGGTCGGCGCCGGCGCCGAACAGGCCGGGGTGCGCGGCCCGCAGGTCGGCCAGGACGGCCTCGTAGGGCAGGTCGTCGAACTCGCCGTGGAAGCGCAGGAACTCCATCTGGCGGCGGCCCTTCAGGTCGAAGGGGTGGTGCAGGCTGTCGGCGGTGCCGTCGAAGTCGAGGGGCGCCATCCGGTACAGCCGGCACAGGTTCTTGTTGAACACCGGTGTGGCGCGCACCCATTGGCCTTCGAGGCGTACCGAGGTCAGGCAGTGCTGGTGGAACACGTCGCCGCCGAGCAGGCTCACCAGTTTCTCGGAGGCGAGGTGGTTGCGCACGTCGGTCAGGACGAGGCGGGCGGGGATGCCGAGCGAGCGCAGGCCGGCCGCGTAGAGGACCGACTTGTGCAGGCACATGCCGGAGCGGCCGGCCGCGACGGTGCTGGCGCGCAGGCCTTCGCGGGTCAGGTCGGCGCCGTAGACCTCGTAGCGGATCGTGTCACGGACCGCGTAGTAGAGGGCGACGGCCTGCTCGGTGGGGGTGGTGGCGCCGGGCGCCACGGCGTCGGCCACGAAGGCGCGTACCTGCTCGGTCTCGTGGTCGAGGAACTCGGTGGCCTCGAGGGCGCCGGTGCTCAGTCGGGTCGTCATGGCAGATGGGGATCCGCTTCGTTGTCGGTGGGGTTCAGTGGCCCGTCGGTGAGGTTCAAAGGCCCAGGAGTGCGGCGATGCGGTTGCGCTGGGTCTCCGAGGTGCCGGAGTAGATCGTTCCGGCGACCGCGTTGCGCAGCTGGCTCTCGATGCCGTACTCGGCCATGTAGCCGTTTCCGCCGAAGATCTGCACGGCGGCCAGGGCGGAGGCGACGTTGGCCTCGCTGGTGACGAGTTTGGCCATGGCGATGTCGCGGGTGACGTTGTCGCCGGCGGTCATCCTGCGCGCGGTCTCGTACAGCCAGCGGCGGGAGGTCTCCACGCCGGTGGCCATGTCGACGATTTTGTGGGAGACGGCCTGGTAGGAGCCGATGGGCTGCCCGAACTGGCTGCGGGTCTGCGCGTAGCGGACGCAGGCGTCGACCCGGCGCTGCATCTCGCCGGCGTTGATGACGAAGGAGCACAGGATCTCCCAGCGCATCACATGGTCCAGGACGAGGAACCCGCCGCCGGGCCGGCCGATCACGCGGTCGGCCGGGACGCGGCAGTCGTCGAAGTACAGCTCGCACAGCGGGGAGGTGCGCAGGCCCATCTTGGCCAGTGGCCGGCCCAGCGTCAGGCCAGGGGTGTCGCGGTCGACGAGGAACGCGGTGATGCTCAGCGGCCCGGGGCGGTCGCTGGTGCGGGCGTAGACGGTGAACACGTCGGCGACCGGCCCGTTGCTGACGAACGACTTGCTGCCGTTCAGGACGTAGGCGTCGCCGTCGCGTACCGCCCGGGTGCGCATCGCCAGCGCGTCGGAGCCGCTGTCGGGTTCGCTGATCGCGTGGGCGCCGATCAGCTCGCCGGTGCAGATCCCGGGCAGGTGGCGCTCCTTGAGGGCGTCGGAGCCGAAGCGGTGCAGCGGTACGCCGACGGAGACCAGGTGGGTGCAGGCGGAGAAGTTCAGTCCGGCGTCACGGCAGCCCTCCCCCAGGCCCTCCAGGACGTACATGGTGGTGGTCAGTGACTGGCCGAGGCCGCCGTAGCGCTCGTCGAAGGGCAGTCCGAGGATTCCGGTGCCGGCCAGTCGCCGCCATGCCTCCCGGGGGAATTCGGCGGCCGCGTCGCGCTCGATGTGCCCTTCGTCGAGCTTTTCGAGCACGGGCGCCAGGCCGTCGCGCAGGGCCTGCTGGTCCTTCGTGAAGTCGGCCATCAGTAGTGGGAGAATTCGGGCGAGTCGAGGTTGTGGCTCTCGTCGCCGCGCAGCGCGGGGGTGAACATGCACACCAGGCGCAGGTCCTCGTGCGGGCTCGCCACCAGCCAGTGGGCGTCGTGCCGGTCCAGCGCGTACAGGGTGCCGGGGGTGATGGGGTGCGAGACGCCGTCGCTGTCGATCACCTCGCCGCTGCCCTCGATGCAGTAGCAGCTCTCGAGGTGGTTGCGGTACTCCAGACGGGACGTGGTGCCCGCGCGGACGATGGTGTCGGTGACGGTGTAGCCGACGCCGTCGGCCTGGGTGAGGAATCTGCGGCTGAGGCCGTTGCCCCAGTCGACGCAGGTGACCTCTTCGAGCTTGCGGACGATCATGCGGGGTCTCCTTTCGTACGGGTGGTTCCGCTCTTCACACGGTGGGCCGCCGGGGGCGCTGACGGCCCGGGCAGCGCCTCTTGGCCCGCGCGGTCCCTCACGGCCGCGCAGTTCCCTCACGGCCGCGCAGTTCCCTCACGGCCCGCGTAGTTCCCTCACGAAGGAGCCGAACTCCTCGACGGGGTCGCGGCCTTCGGTCAGGGCCTGTTCGATACGGGCGACGCCGACGCTGCCGACGACGGCGGCGTCCGCGCCGAGGTCCTGCAGGAGCAGGGTGTCGGCGCGGGTCCTGACGCCGAAGCCGACCGCGACGGGCGCGGTGGCGGTGGCGCGCAGGGCGGCGATGGAGCGGGCCAGCCGGTCGTGGTCGAGGGCCGCGGCGGTGCCGCTGCGGCCGTAGTGCGCGACCAGGTAGAGGTAGGCGGTGGCCTGCGCCGCCGCCTCGGCGACCGCGTCGGGCCGGGAGACCGCGTAGCAGGTGGTGACCAGCGGCAGGCCGGCGTCGTGGGCGGCCTCGTAGTGGGCGGCGCGCAGCCTGGGCGGGACGCCGTGCAGCAGCAGTCCGTCGCAGCCGGCGTCGCGCACGGCGGCGGCGAAGTCGCCGGGGGCGGTGCCCTTGACGGTGTGGCTGAAGTCGGCGAGCAGCGCGATGCGCAGTCTCTTCAGGCCGGGCCGGACGCGGGCGACGGCGGCGAGGACGGCGGCGAGGTCCGTGCCGTGGGCCAGGGCACGGTCGGCGGAGCGGCGGATGACGGGCCCGTCAGTGACGGATCCGGGGAAGGGGACGGCCAGTTCGAGGCAGTCGATGTCGCTCTCGTCGAGGAGGGCGGCAAGGTCGGGCAGCCGGTCCAGCGGCGGGTCGCCCGCGTTGAGGAACAGCGCCAGGCCGGGCCGGCCGGGTGCGGTACGGGTGAAGAACCCGCCCGGCCCGGACGCGGGGCCGGCTGCGGTAGCGGCGGCGGACGCGGGGCCGTTGCCGGGCGCGGGGCCGTTGGCAGGTGCGGGGCGGGGGTCAGACATGGGCCACCTCCGTGGCGCGTCGCAGCCGGTCGACCAGGGCGAGGGCCGAGCCGTCGTTCAGGACCGCGCGGGCGCCGCGCAGGGCCTGGTGCCAGTCGCCGGTGAGACGGCCGGCGACGGCGAGGGCCGCCGCGTTGAGGCAGACCGCGTCCTCGGCCGCCGGACGGCCGCGGCCGGCGAGCAGGTCCAGGACGTCGCGGACGGGGTCCTCGCCGGGCCGCAGGTCCTCCAGGGCGCCGGGGCCGAGGCCCAGCGCGGCGGGGTCGAGGACGAACTCGTCCTCACCGCCGCCTTCGTAGGTGCGCACCAGGTTGGGGGCGAAGCCGACCAGTTCGTCGGCGCCCGTGTCGTTGGTGGCCAGCCACACGGAGCCGCCGGTGCGGCGGGCAGTGTGCTCGGCGGCGTGCCGCAGCCCGGCAACGAGCCGCGGGTCGGAGACGCCGGTGAGCTGGGCGTCGACCGGCATGTCGGCGAGGAACGGTCCCAGCGCGTTGACGAAGCGGCCCAGCCGGCGGACGTCGAGCGGCAGCACGCCGCGTGCGAGCAGGCCCAGTTCGGCGGGGTAGACGAACATGCCGGCGAACGCGATGCCGCACCGCTCGAGCATCTCGTGGGTCTGCTCGTAGGAGGAGGCCGTCTCGATGCCCAGGCGTTCGAGCAGGTCGAGGGAGCCGAGGGCGGAGGTGTAGGCGCGGGAGCCGGTCTTGACGACGCGGGTGCCCATCGCGGCGGCGGTCAGCGCGGCCGCGGTGGAGATGTTGAGGGTGCGCGGGCCTCCGCCGGTGCCGACGATGTTGACGGCGCCCTCGAACACCGGGCGCCCGGCTCCCTGTTCCGGACGGCGTTCGGCGAGCGAGTCGAGCAGCGCGGTCAGGGTGGCGCGGCCCGGCATCTGCGTGGACAGGGACGCGAGCAGGGCCACGCTCTCGCCCCGCCGCAGCGCGCCGTCGTGCAGGCTGTCCCAGAACGAGCGCCACTGGGGAAGGTCGACGGGCCGGTCCTGGGCGATCAGGGCGGCGACGGCGTCGTGCATGGTTAGGCGGCCTCCGCCCGGGTGCGGGAGGCGTCGGCGATGAACGCCTCGATGGCCGCCACCGACTTGAAGGACTCGGGGTCCAGGTCCACCTCGTCGGTGTTGATGTCGTACCGGTCCTCCAGCCAGGCGATCACCTTGAGCAGGCCGAGGCTGTCGATGACGCCGCCCTCCAGAAGGTCGTCGTGGTCGGCCAGGTCCCGCGCGGGCATGTCGGGCAGGAACTCCTCGACGATGAACTCCTTGATGGCCTGGGCCTGGGCGTGGGGCATGTCAGTTCTCCTTGGTGAAGTGGTCCTTCACGACACGGTCGCGGTCGACCTTGCCGGTGGAGGTCCGGGGCAGCGGCTCGTCGGTGAAGCGCAGGACCGAGGGGACCGCGGCCCTCGGCAGACCGCGTGCCAGATGGCCGCGCAGGGTCAGGCTGTTGAGGGTGCTGCCCGGGGTGCGGCGGGCCACGGCGTGCAGCAGCCGGCCGGCCACCTCGTCGGGCAGGGCCAGGACGGCGGCCTCGGTGACCTCGGGGTGGGCGAGCAGCACGTGCTCGACCTCCTGGACGTTGATGCGCACGCCGCGGACCTTGACCTGGAAGTCGGTGCGGCCGGCGAGGGTCAGGGCGCCGTCGGCGCCGCGGTGCACCAGGTCGCCGGTGCGGTACCAGCGCCGGTCGTCGGCGCCGGTGGGGTGCGGCACGAACACGGGCCGGGCGGCGGCCGCGCCGAGGTAGCCGCTGGTCTGGAACGGTGTGGTGACCCACAGCTCGCCGCTGCCGGGCCCCTGGAGGACGGTGCCGTCGTTGGTGACGACGAGGGCGCCGGCGCCGGGCAGCGGGCGGCCCAGCGGCAGGGTCGCGCCGGCCGCGGCCTGCTCGCCGGTCACCTCGTGCACAAAGCTGTCGTTGGTCTCGGTGCAGCCGTAGATGTTGTGCAGCCGCGCGTTCGGGAACAGGCGCGGCAACTCGGCCAGGACCGGGCCGGGCAGGGCGTCGCCGGTGGTCATCGCGTGCCGTACGCAGGGCAGGGCGGTGGTGCCGTGTTCGCGGGCGGCGTCGGTGACCAGGCGGTGGAACATGGGCACGGCCTGGACGACGTGGACGTCGTGGCGCTCCATCGTCTCCAGCAGGTGGCGGCCGCTCATGGCCTGGTCGGGGTCGACGAGGACGACGCGGCCGCCGTACGCGAGGGTGGTCCACACGTCGAGCAGGCACAGGTCGAAGTTGAGCGGCGCGTAGTTGAGGACGTTCGTCCCCGGTCCGATACCGAAAGCGCCGGCGGCCCAGGCGGTGAAACGGTCGACGGCGCCGCCGGCGACGGGCACGATCTTGGGCAGCCCGGTCGACCCGGAGGTCGTCAGCAGCAGCGCGGGTGCCTCGGGATCGGCGGGCGTGTCGTGCGTGGCTGAAAGGTCGCCGTACGGCGTGTCGTCGTCCGGCCCGTCGTCGTCCGGCCGCTCGGGCAGGGGGACGGCGCCGGCCTCCTCGTACAGCTGCTCCGTCACGTCCTTGCCGAGCGTCGCCGACGGCAGCAGCACCGGACGGCGCTCCAGCATGCAGGCGAGGGCCAGCGCGATCGTGCCGGGCGACTTGACGGCCGGAACACCGACGGGGCCCCGGCCGGGCGTGTCCGCGACATGGGCCCTGGCCCGCTCGGCGCGCCGCCACAGATCGCCGTAGCTGACCTCCTCGCCGTGCCACACGAGCGCCGTCTCCTGCGGCGCACGGCGCGCATGCGCCCCGATTTCCTCGACGAGTGTGCCGCCGCCCATGGGCCGCGCCCCCTTCCGCTCCTCGCACTGGCGAAAACCTGTCGGCCTCGATGGTGGTTTCGCGCGCTGGAGGATCGCCGGAGCCGTGAGACATGAGAGGTGCACGGCGTGCGCATCACCGGATCCCTCGCGACCGCGGACGAGACAACGGGCCTGCCGCGTCGAGCAGGTGAACCGGCCCTGCGCCGCCCCGGGATACTGTGCGCGTGGCCGTGACACAACAACTTGCAAGGGTGAGTGGGGCTTACCTCGCTCGCTGCCGTGCCTCAGCGGCGGCCGTCCCGGGCGCCGACCCGGATTGGGATCCGCCGACCGACGACCGGATCGACCTCGACTGGTCACCGCGGTTCATCGTCGGCGCCTGTGAACTCGCGGCGGTCGGCCCCCGGCAACTCATCGCTGTGAAACGGGCGCTGGAGGGTGAGCGCGACGTCGACGTCTCGGTGCTGCACCATGCGGAAGCGACCGGAAGCTTCGGACCACCGCCGACAGCTCTCGCGCCCCGGGCCGTCGCCCACGTAGCCGCCGGACTGAACGCACTCGACTGGGACCGTGTCCTGGCCGCCGTCCCTGCGGAGCGCCGGCGCAGCCTTGCGGGAGCCGGCTTCAGCGGGGACCCGGTCTCCTGGCTGACGGACCGTTTCACCGCTTTGCGGACCTTCTACACGGGAGCTGCGCAGCGGGGGCTGTTCGTCGTCCTGTGGTGGGACTGAGCCACGTCTCGATGTCCTCGCGGTCACGGGTGCGCGGTAGTCGGATGCTGCCCTCAGCGGTAGCCGCTGCCCGCCCGCGCGGCGGCAGGGGCACGCGTTCGGGGTGGGGTCAGAGCGGGGCGCCGCCGAAGTCGAGTTCGTTTCCGTCGGGATCGCGATACATGGCTTTGCGCACGCCGTTCGGGTAGGTCTCCCGTTTCGTGGGCTCGAGTCCCCGGGCGGATGCCTGGGAGACGAAGGCGTCGAGGTCGTCCACGAAGACGGTGTGCAGGGCGTGGCCGGCGTGCTCGGGTCGCTGCTCGATGAACAGCGACCGGTGTTCCGCCAGTTCCCACACGGCCTCCGTGTCGCTCGCGACGAACGTGGGAGGGGAGCCGAGCAGCCGTTCGTACCAGAGCAGGGCCGCCCGGTAGTCGCTGACGGGGATGCCTGCGAAGAGGTCCAAGGCCATGCCGCCATGCTAGGGCGCTCGTTCAGCGCCGGTCGTTCAGCCGGGCGATCGGCAGCGACCCGCCGGCGGGCCGTCGCGGTGTCGTCCAGGACACCGCGACGGCGTCACCGTCACCGTCGCCGCCGCTACGCCTCCTGCCGGGTGTCGAGGAGTTCGCTGAGGGCGACGGCCGGGTCCGTGTCCGGGGGGCCGGCGGGCCACCAGGTGCCGGAGCGGTCGCGGTAGGGGTACCAGCGGGCGTCGCGGCCCTGGCGGAGCTGGAGGCCGCGGCCGGTGAGGGTCCAGTGGTTGCCGTCGACGTCGAGGGGCGGCAGGTCGTCGTCCCAGCCCGCGGCGAGGGCGGTGCGGGCGCGGGCCGTCTCCTGTTCGGAGGGGGTCCAGGACTGTTCGAGGACCTCCAGGCCGGCCTTCCCGCCGGTGCGCCAGGCCTCGGCGGCCCGGTCGAGGTCGTCGGGGCGGCCGCAGGCCTCGCGCAGCCGCGCGGGGACCCGCGGGTCGGGGTGGGTGGCGGCGATACGGACCGTGTCGTGCCACTCGTCGAGCGGCGGGGCGGGCGGTGTCTCGCCGAACCCGGCGATGTGGGCGAGCAGTTCACGTGCCCGGACGGCGGCGTCGGCGACGAGGCGCTCCAGCGGGTCGGCCTCGATGCCGGTGACCGGTTCGGCCGCGGACGGCAGCGGCTCGGGCAGCGGCGGCAGGGCGGGCAGCGCGGTGGCGGGGCGGGCGTAGGCCTCGCGGTTGCTCTCGTAGGCCTCCTGCGGCTGCCGGTCCTCCTGCTCGGACTCCTCTCCCCCGCCGTCGTCCTCGTCCTCGTCGTCCTCGTCCTCGTCGGTGGCGGTCAGCGCCCGCAGCATCAGGACCGACTTCAGCTCGTCGAGCGCCTCGTGGGTGTCCCGGCCGCGGACCAGGAGGAGCAGCCAGGGGTCGGTGTCGAGGAGCCAGGAGAACTGGTAGCCGAGCGCCGTGGCATGCGGGCAGGGGTGGTCGAGCGCGTCGCAGTCGCAGTCCGCGTCCAGGTCGCCGTATCCGGGCAGCAGTCCGAGGCGGGCGTCCTCGGCCGCTTCGAGGAGGTCTTGGGGCAGGTCGCCGGCGAGCAGGGCCTCCGTCGTGTCGGGGCGGTCGGCTGCCCTCTCCCACAGCAGGTCCCAGTCGTCGTCGTCCCATGCCGTGACAGTGAGGGTGGTGGCGTGGGCGGCCTCGCCGGCGTGGACCTCGGCGGCGATGCGGCCGGGGCTGACGGTGATGGGGCCGATGCGTCCGGTGCGGGAGAAGGCGCGGCCCTTCTTCAGGGGTTCCTCCTCCGGCCAGGTGTCCTCCAGGGCCTCGGTCCACCGGCCTGCCCACGGGGACTGGCCGCGGGTGCGGCCGCCCTTGCGGGCGGGGAAGGCGGCGAAACCGCGGGCGCCGCTCGCCTCGTGCTCGCTCATCAGACGCTCCTCAGTTCGACCAGGTTGGCCAGCTCGTCGTTGGTCAGTTCCGTCAGGGCTCCTTCGCCGGAGCCGAGGACGGCGTCGGCGAGGTCCTTCTTGGACTCGAGCAGGGCGGCGATGCGGTCCTCGATGGTGCCTTCGGCGATCATCTTGTGCACCTGGACGGACCTGGTCTGGCCGATGCGGTAGGCGCGGTCGGTGGCCTGGGCCTCCACGGCCGGGTTCCACCAGCGGTCGTAGTGGACGACGTGGTCGGCACGGGTGAGGTTGAGTCCGGTGCCGGCGGCTTTCAACGACAGCAGGAAGACGGGGACCTCGCCGTCCTGGAAGCGCTGGACGAGTTCCTCCCGGCGGGGTACGGGGGTGCCGCCGTGCAGCAGCTGGGCCCCGATGCCGCGTTCGCGCAGGTGCCGTTCGAGGAGCTTGGCCATGGCGACGTACTGGGTGAACACCAGGGCCGCGCCGCCCTCCGCGGTGATGGTGTCGAGGAGTTCGTCGAGGAGTTCGAGTTTCCCGGAGCGGCCGGACAGGGGGGTGTCGTCCTGCTTGAGGAAGTGCGCGGGGTGGTTGCAGATCTGTTTGAGGCCGGTGAGGAGTTTGAGGACCAGGCCGCTGCGGGCGATGCCCTGGCTGGCACGGATGCGGTCCATGACGTCCTGCGCGTGCCCCCGGTAGAGCGCGGACTGTTCGGCGGTGAGGGCGACGGGCCGGTCGGTCTCGGTCTTGGGCGGCAGTTCGGGTGCGATGCCGGGGTCGGACTTGCGACGGCGCAGCAGGAACGGCCGGACGAGTCCGGCCAGTCGGCGGGCGGTGGGCTGCTCGCCGGTGGCGTCGGCGCGTTCGGCGTCGATCGGGGCGATCCAGCGGCGGCGGAAGTGGCCGTGGGTTCCCAGCAGTCCGGGGGTGGTCCAGTCCAGGACGGCCCACAGTTCGGAGAGGCTGTTCTCGACGGGGGTGCCGGTGAGGGCGATCTTCGCGTCGGCGGGGATCAGGCGCAGGGCCTTGGCGGTGCCGGAGAGCGGGTTCTTGACGTGCTGGGCCTCGTCGGCGACGAGCATGCTCCAGCGGTGCTCGCCGAGCCGTTCGGCGTCCAGGCGCATGGTGCCGTAGGTGGTCAGGACGAAGCCGTCGTCGGCGCCCTGGAGGCTGCGGCCGGCGCCGTGGAAGCGGCGTACCGGGGTGCCGGGGGCGAATCTGCCGATCTCGCGCTGCCAGTTGCCGAGCAGGGAGGCGGGGCAGACGACGAGGGTGGGGCCGCGGGTGTCGTCGTGTTCCTGGCGCAGCAGGTGCAGGGCGATGAGCTGGATCGTCTTGCCCAGGCCCATGTCGTCGGCGAGGCAGCCGCCGAGGCCGAGGGAGGTCATGCGGTCGAGCCAGCGCAGGCCGCGCAGCTGGTAGTCGCGCAGGGTCGCGGCCAGCGCGTCGGGCTGTCGCAGGGGTTCGGTGCCGCCGTCGGGGTCGGCGAGGCGGGCGCGCAGGGCCAGCAGCCAGTCGCTGGGGGCGACGGGGACCTGTTCGGTGCCGATGCGGGTGTGGCCGGTGAGGGCGACGGCGAGGGCCTCGATGGCGGTCAGCGGTCCGAGGTCGCGTTCGCGGGCCTTGCGGGCGAGGTCGGCGCCCACCAGGGTCCAGCGGCCGCGGAGCCGGACGAGGGGGCGGCCCTCGTCGGCGACGTGGGCCGTCTCCTCCTCGGTGAGGGGTTCGCCGTCGAGGGCGAGCTGCCAGCGCAGGTCGACGGCGTTGTCGCCGCCGAGGAAGGAGCGCAGGTCGGCGGGCGGGACACGGCCGGCGCCGACGACGGCGCGGGCGGTCAGGGAACGGGCGGCGCCTTCGGGCCAGTGGACGTCGATGCCGTGGGCGCGCAGACGGGCCGCGCCGGTGCCGATCAGTTCTGTGGTCTCCCGGTCGGTCAGGACCAGGGCGGACGGTACGGGCAGCAGCCGCTCCAGCGGCTCCCACACGCCGGCCGCGCGGCGCACCGCGAGGATCGTGTCGGCCTGTGCGCGGGGGCCGAGCGCGTGGTCGGCGCTGGCGAACAGTTCGCCCGCGTCGAGCGCGAGGGTGGGGTCGGCGAGGCTGTGGGCGCGCGGGACGAGGTGCAGGGCGGGCGGGCCGTCGGGGGTGTCGGCGAGGTGGACGTGGAGGGACACCCGCACGCCGGAGTCGAGTCCGGCGGAGATCTCCTCGGCCCAGGCGCGCAGTTGGGGCACGTGCTGGGGTTCGGTGGCCGAGAACGCGGCCCGTCCGGTGGCGGCCGGGGCGGCGGCGGTGCGCGGCAGTGTGTCGGCGACGGCGTCGAGGAAGGCGCGCAGCAGCGCCTGTACGTCGCTGCCGGGTGCGGCGACCGCTTCGCCGGGGGCGGCCTGGGCGAGCTCCCGCAGCCGTACGACGTCCTCGAGGTCGAGCGGTCCGGCCCGCCAGGTGTCGTAGCCGCCGGCGGAGACGCCGGGCAGCAGCCGCTCCCGGGCTGCGAGATGCAGCCCGAGGGCGGCGGCGGCCCCCCAGAACGCGGCGGCCGGATGCACGGTGGCGCCGTCCCGGCCGTAGGAGCGGCGGGCCTCGATCAGGGCCGGCAGCGCCTGGGCGAGGGGCAGTCGCAGCACCGGGAGTGTCCGCAGTGCGACGCCGCCGTCGTGCGGCACGACGAGGGAGGCCTTGCCCGCCTCGCCCGCCGCCGTGTCCGGCAGCGGGGAGCCGTCCGGGTCGAAGAAGACGAGGCGTCCCGTGCGCGCCGGGTCCCCCGCCTCGAAGACCACCGCGCACCGCGCCAGCAGTCCGGCCTGCTCAGGCGCCAACCACACCATGCGTCCCGCTCTCTCTTGCGTGCTGTTCTCTTGTACTGCGTCTCGCTCGTACTTGCGTCCTGCGTCGTGCTCGTGCTGTGTTGCCTGTGCCGCGTCGTGCTCGTGCTGCGTCGTTCGTGGCCCTGTCGCGCCGTTCGTGTGCGCCGGTGATCAGCTTGTCAGGTTGCGGAAGCGGCGCACCGACAACGGGAAGAAGACGGCGCACAGGACGACGGGCCACACCACGGCCATCAGGAGCGCGTGCTGCGCGATCCATGAGTCGCCGCCGAATCCCGGGTTGCCGAACAGTTCCCGTACCGCCAGCACCGTGGAGGACAACGGATTCCACTCGGCGATCGTGCCCAGCCAGCCCGGCATGGTGGAGGGTGCGACGAACGCGCTGGTGAGGAAGCCGATCGGGAATTCCAGGGTCTGCACCATGGTGATGCCCTCGGGGCCCTTCATCAGCAGTCCGAGGTAGATGCCGGCCCACACCAGTGCGAAGCGCAGCAGCAGCAACAGGCCGACCGCGAGGGTGGTTTCGCCGAGGGTTCCGTGGGCGTCCCAGCCGATGGCCAGGCCGGTGGCGAACAGGACGGCCAGGGCCAGCAGGGAGGAGAGCATGTCGGTCACGGCGCGTCCGACGACCACGGCGGAGGGGGCCATCGGCATGGTGCGGAAGCGGGAGGTGACGCCGCGGTTCTTGTCGGCGGCGACGGCGGTGACCGTCTCGCCCATGCCGAAGACCATCGTCATGACGAACATGCCGGGTACGAGGAACTCGCGGTAGTTCCCGCCGCCGGGCACCTGCATGGCGCCGCCGAAGAAGTACCCGAACATCAGCACCATCATGACGGGGAAGGCCAGCGACCCGATCAGGGTGCCCGGTTCGCGGACCCAGTGGGTCAGGCCGCGCAGGGTGACCGTCCAGCCGTCGGCGGCCGCCCAGCGGAGCCGGGCCAGCGGGGTGCGGGCGATCACGGGGGCGAGGGCCGCGCTGCCCACGGGGCGGGCTGCGGTGATGCTCATGCCGCCACCGCCTCTCGGGCGCCGTCACCGGTACTGCCGGACGCGCCGGTGCCGGACGCGCCGGTGCCGGTGCCGGTCAGGTGGAGGAACACCTCGTCGAGGGTGGGCCGGCGCAGTGCGATGTCCTCGGCCGCCACGCCGGCCGCGTCCAGGGCGCGGACGACGCCGGCGAGGGCGCTGGTGCGGTCCTTGACGCGGGCGCTGATGCGGCGGGTGTCGTGGTCGGTGTCCGGCCGGTCGGCGCACACCTGCTCCAGCGCCGCCGCGGCGGCGGGGAGCTGGTCGGCGCGGCGTACCACGACGTCGATCCGGTCGCCGCCGATGCGGGACTTCAGCTCGTCGGGTGTGCCCTCGGCGATGACCTTGCCGGAGTCGATGACGGAGACGGCGTGGGCGAGCTGGTCGGCCTCCTCCAGGTACTGGGTGGTCAGCAGCACGGTCGTGCCGGTGTCGACGAGGCTGCGTACCGCCTCCCACACCTCGCCGCGGCTGCGCGGGTCGAGGCCGGTGGTCGGCTCGTCGAGGAACAGCACCGGCGGGGCGAGGACCATGCTCGCCGCCAGGTCGAGGCGGCGGCGCATGCCTCCGGAGTACTCCTTCAGCGGCTTCTTGCCGGTGTCGGCGAGGCGGAAGTGCTCCAGGAGTTCGTCGGCGCGGCGGCGGGCGGCGGCCGGCGACAGGTGGTGCAGGCGGCCGAACATGACGAGGTTCTGCCGTCCGCTGAGGACTTCGTCGACGGCGGCGTACTGGCCCACCAGGCCGATGCTCGCGCGGACTTCGGCGGCCTGGCGGGCGACGTCGTGGCCGGCCACCTCCGCGCGTCCGCCGTCGGCCTTCAGCAGGGTCGACAGGATGCCGACCGAGGTGGTCTTGCCCGCACCGTTGGGGCCCAGCAGCCCGTGGACGGTGCCGGCGGGTACACGCAGGTCGAATCCGTCGAGTGCGTACCGGTCGCCGTAGCGCTTGCGCAGTCCTTCGGCGAGGACGGCGGTGCTGGTCGGATCCACGTCGGCTTCCTTACGGGTAGCGGGTATCCGGCCGAGGGTCCCAAACCGTCCCTGAGCGGGGCCGGAGCGCCGCTCGGGATCCGGCCGGGCGACGGTCGAGGACGGCTCGAAAAGGGGTCGTGGAGCGGGCGGCGCCCGGCCGGTTCGACGGCTGCTCTAGCAGCGGGCGGGAGCGTGGCGGGCCAAGGACACGGACCACGGACCACGGACCACGGAAGGGAAGCCCACTGTGATCACTTTCATCAACCGGTTCCACGTGACCGGCGCCACCGAGGAGTTCGAGGCGGCGTTCGACGCCACGTCGGCGTTCTTCGCCGATCGGCCCGGCTTCCTGAACCACCGGCTGCTCCAGCACGTCGACGAGCCGCACCTGTACGTGAACATCGCCGACTGGAAGGACGAGGAGTCCTTCCGTGCCGCACTGGCCCACCCGGAGTTCGCCGCGCACCGGTCCAGGCTGCGCACGCTCAGCAGCAGCGACCCGAACCTGTACGTGCCGCTGCTCGAGCGCGTCGCCCGCTGAGAGGCGGGCGTCGTGCGCGCCCGGAGTGTGTCAGGACCGTTCGTCGACCGGCCCTCGAGGGCCGTCGGCCAGCATGGGGCGCCGCCGCCCAAGGCAGTTCCCTCAGGAGGATCAGAAGATGAAGATCGACGAGTGCCGCATCTGCGGCAACCGTGCGCTGCTGCCCGTGCTGGATCTGGGCTCCCAGGCCCTGACCGGCGTCTTCCCGAAGAACCGGGAGGAGACGGTGGCGTCGGTGCCGCTGGAGCTCGTCAAGTGCTCGCAGCCCGACGGCTGCGGGCTGGTGCAGCTGCTGCACACGGCCGACTTCGACCTGATGTACGGAGACCACTACGGTTACCGGTCCGGGCTCGGCGAGTTCATGATCCGGCACCTGCAGGACAAGGTCGCCTCCCTCCTGAAGACGGTCGAGGTGCGGCCCGGCGACATCGTCGTCGACATCGGCAGCAACGACTCGACCCTGCTGCGCGGTTACCCGGCGGACCCGGCGCTGCGCCCGCAGCTGGTGGGAATCGACCCGACCGGCGGCAAGTTCCGGCACCTGTACCCCGAGGGCGCCGAGCTGATCACCGAGTACTTCTCGCGGAAGGTGTTCGCCGAGCGGTTCGGCAGCCGCCGCGCGAAGGTCGTCACCTCGGTCGCGATGTTCTACGACCTGCCGCGTCCCATGGAGTTCATGCAGGACGTGCACGACATCCTCGCCGACGACGGTGTCTGGCTGATGGAGCAGAGCTACATGCCGGCGATGCTGGAGGCCACGGCGTACGACGTGGTGTGCCACGAGCACCTGGAGTACTACGCGCTCGGCCAGATCGAGTGGATGGCCGAGCGGGTGGGCCTGAAGGTCGTACGGGCGGAGCTGAACGACGTGTACGGCGGCAGCCTGTGCGCGGTGCTGGCCCGCAAGGACTCGTCCGTCGCGGTGGACGAGGCGTCCGTGGCCCGGGTCCGTGCGCACGAGACGTCGCTCGCCCTGGACACGGCGGCCCCCTACGAGGCGTTCGCCGCGCGGACGGTCCGCTACCGCGAGGAGCTGCTGGCCTTCCTCGACGACTCGCGGCGGGCGGGGAAGCTGACGCTCGGGTACGGCGCGTCGACCAAGGGCAACGTGATCCTTCAGTACTGCGGCCTGAGCGAGAAGGACCTGCCGGTCATCGGCGAGGTGAACCCGGAGAAGCACGGCGCGTTCACCCCCGGCACGTACATCCCGATCGTCTCCCAGGAGGAGGCCAGGTCCCGCCGCCCCGACCAGCTGCTGGTGCTGCCGTGGATCTACCGCGACGGATTCGTGGAACGGGAGCGCACGTACGTGGCCGACGGCGGCAAGCTGGTCTTCCCGCTGCCGGTGCTCGACGTGGTGGGCGGGGCGTGATGACGACCGGTACGGCGCGCGGCTTCTCGACGTCCACCGCCACGGTGCGGGAGCTGGCGGTCGCCGGCGCCTACGAGTTCACGCCGCGGGTGCACCGCGACGAGCGGGGCCTGTTCGTGTCCCCGCTCCAGGAGGAGGCGTTCGTCGCCGCGGTGGGCCGCCCCTTCACGGTGGCGCAGACCAATCACAGCCGCTCGGCCCGCGGAGTGATGCGCGGGGTGCACTTCACCACCACCCCGCCCGGGCAGGCCAAGTACGTGCACTGCGCCCGCGGCAGGGCCATGGACGTGGTCGTCGACATCCGTCTCGGCTCACCGACGTTCGGGGCGTGGGACACCGTCGAGATGGACACCGAGTCCTTCCGCGCGGTGTACCTCCCGGAGGGGGTGGGGCACGCGTTCTTGTCCCTGGAGGACGACACGGTGATGTCCTACCTGGTCTCGACCCCGTACCGGGCGGAGCTGGAGCAGGCCGTCGACCCGCTCGACCCTGCGCTCGGCCTGCCCTGGCCGAAGGACATGTCCTTCACGCTCTCGCAGCGCGACACCGAGGCGGTCGGCCTGGCCGAGGCGCGGGCCAGGGGCATGCTGCCGCGCTACGAGGACTGCCTGGCGGCCACGGCCGCCGCGGACCGGTGACCGGCCGGCCCGGGCCGGGCGGCGGGCGGGTCGCGGTCGTCGGCGCCACCGGCTGTGTGGGGCGGCACGTGTGTGCCGCCTTCGCCGCCGGTGGCAGCGAAGTCGTCGGCGTGGCCCGCCGGTACGCCCCGCACGTCGGCGCGCACCGGTTCGTGCCGCTGGACGCCGCGGGCTGCTCGGCGGAGCAGCTGGCGGAGTTCCTGGCGGCCGAGGCGGTGGACGCCGTCGTGAACGCGACGCTCGGGTGGGGCGAGGAACTGCACCGGGTCAACGTGGAGTTGGTGGAGCGGCTGATCGGCGCGCTGCGGCTGCTTCCGCAGGCGCGCCGTCCGCGTCTGGTCCAGCTCGGCACGGTCCACGAGTACGGTCCGGTGCCCCAGGGCACGCCGGTGACCGAGCTGACGCCGCCGGCGCCGGTGACCGAGTACGCGCGGGCGAAGCTGGCCGCCTCCCGGACGGTGCTGGGGGCGCCGGGGATCGATGCGGTGGTGCTGCGGATGGCGAACACGATCGGCCCGCACCCCGCGCCGGGCAGCTTCCTCGGTTCGCTGGCCGCCCGCTTCGCCGAGGCGGCGGCCTCGCCGGGCGAGCGGATCGAGCTGACCGTGGCGGCCGGCGCCCGGCGTGACTACGTCGACGTGCGGGATGCGGCGGACGCGGTCGTACGGGCGGCGTTCGCCGGGCATCTCGGCACGGACCAGCGGCTGTTCAACATCGGCACCGGCGCGGCCAGGGGCATCGACACGCTGGTCCTGGCCCTCGCCGAGGCCTGCGGTCTGCCCGCGTCGGCGCTCGCCCTGCGGCCGGGCGAGGTCGCGGCGCAGGGCGCGTCGACGGGCACGGACTTCACCTGCCTGGACGCGTCACGGGCGCGGGCGGTGCTGGGGTGGTCGCCCCGGCGTTCGCCGGCGGAGTCGATGCGGGCGATGGCGGAGACGGCGCGACGGACGAGCTACGCGGCGACGTGAGGTCCCCCTACGGCCCCGGCGGCCGTGGGGGCCCGCTTCTCGAACCCCGGGCAGGCCCGGGCCCGTACCGGGCTCCGCCCGGCGCCTTCGAACTCCCCTGTACGCGTGGCGGCCGTGGGAGGCACACAACGTGAGCCCCGCCGGCGATCGAGGCGCGCGGGTAGGGGGCGGAACCGCGAAAACCGGGGTGGGGAAAGCCGCCGCAGGGCCGCGCGAGGGCATGTCCAGTGGGGCTCCAGCAGGAGCCGCGAGGGTTCGGCGGTGTGATGACGATTCAACGGGCACACGACGACATCCTGAAGCTGATTCTGGCCGCCGAGGGCGGCACCGAGCAGATCGACGCCGCGATCCGCGCGGTCGGCGCCGAGCGCACCGCGGCGATCCTCGCCGACGAGCTGGTGAACCGGGCCGATCTGCACGAGATCCCCGGGCCGGGCACCGCCGGCGTCGACATCCAGCTCGCGCTCGCCTTCGACGGTGGCACGGTCCATCACGTCGTGCGCGTGGGCAAGAGCGCCGAGCACGAGGCGGGCCGCGCGGACGCGCCGCACGCCACGATCGAGTCGGACCTGGCCGAGCTGCTGCGCTCGGTGCTGGGGCCGTGGCGCGGCGTGGAGGCGCAGACGCTGCGGATCGTGTGGCACGACCTGGAGAACGTGGAGCGCCTGGGCGGCACCATGCACGTCTTCCCGGTCGTCAGGCGTCTGGTGCGCGGCACCACCGGCCGGCACGAGGACCTCGGCGAGCTGTCGCTGCGCAACGGCTCCGACAAGTGGGGGCTGCACTTCTACACGCCGCACTACGACCGGCATTTCGGGCCGCTGCGTGACCGGCCGCTCAAGATCCTGGAGCTCGGGATCGGCGGCTACGGCAATCCGGCCTCCGGCGGCGGTTCGCTGCGCATGTGGAAGCGTTTCTTTCCCCGTTCGGTCATCTACGGTGTCGACGTCTTCGACAAGGCGCCGCTGCGTGAGCAGCGGATCCACACCGTGGAGGGTGATCTGTCGAGCGGGGAGTTCCTGGAGTCGCTGGGTCGTGAGCTGGGTCCGTTCGACATCGTCATCGACGACGCCAGTCACGGCAACGCCGACCTCATCGCCGCTTTCAAGGCGCTGTTCCCGTATGTCAGGCCGGGCGGGCTGTATGCGGCGGAGGATCTGCAGACGTCGTACTGGCCGGGCTACGGCGGCAGTTCGACGGAGCTGAACTCGCCGGCCACGAGCATGGGTTTCCTCAAAGCACTGCTGGACGGCCTGAACCACGAGGAGCGTGAGCTCCCGGAGGGAACGGCGGCGTCCGAGACGGACCTGACGCTGACCGGTGCGCACTTCTACCCGAGCCTGGCGATCTTCGAGAAGGGCGTCAACGCGGAGGGTGCGAGCGCGTCGTGGATCCCGCGGCAGCAGATGAGCTACGAGGAGATGTCCGCGGTGGACTGGGGCGAGGGCCTGACCGCCGACAAGGACTGACGGTCGGGTACCTCGGGACATGCGGACGGGGCCGCCTCCACCAGGAGGCGGCCCCGTCGGTGTGCCCGGCGGAGGTTCACAGCGTGGGCGGGGGCGCGTCGTCGAACCAGTAGGAGCGGCGCTGGAAGGGGGTGCCGGGCAGGTGGGCGCGGGCCGGGCGGTCGTGGTCCTTCCACAGCACGTCCCAGTCGGGTGTGCCGCCGTCTGCCCATTGGCGGGCGACGGGGTCCTGGGCGGGCGGCTGGTCGGTGCCGTCGGCGACGGACCGCAGGGCGGTGCGCAGTGCGGCGGTGTCGGACACGACGAGGGCGCGGCGGTGTTTCATGGCGCGCCGGCCGTATTGCAGGGTGTGGGCGAGGGCGGCGAGTTCGGGTGCGTGGGGGCCGTCGAGCTGGTGCAGCAGGCGGCGGGCGAGCAGGGCGAGCGCGTCGTCGCTGCCGGCGGACAGTGGTACGACGTGCGGGCGGGGTGTGTCGGTGGCGGG
Source organism: Streptomyces sp. NPDC086835 (assembly GCF_044745705.1). Taxonomy (NCBI): domain Bacteria; kingdom Bacillati; phylum Actinomycetota; class Actinomycetes; order Kitasatosporales; family Streptomycetaceae; genus Streptomyces; species Streptomyces sp. NPDC086835. The sequence continues at coordinate 683,699 of NZ_JBIVAU010000003.1, read as the reverse complement.
GCGGTCCGGCCGCTGGGGGCGGGGGGCCTCTTCGACGACCGCGTGGGACATGGAGCCGCCGAGTCCGAAGGCGTTGACGGCGCCGATGCGCGGGGTGCGGCCCGCGGGCCAGGGGACGTTGTCGACGGGGATGCCGAGGGGGGCGTCGCCGACGGGCAGTTTGTCGTCGGCCTCGTCGAGTCCGGCGATCTTCGGGATGGTGCCGGCGCGCAGGGCGAGGATCGTCTTGACGACGCCGATGAGTCCGGCCGCGGCTTCGAGGTGGCCGATGTTGGCCTTGACGGAGCCGACCCACAGCCGGCCGTGGGGTCCGGCGGCGGGCCCGTCGACGAGGTGGGCGAGGGCGGCGATCTCGGTGGCGTCGCCGCCGCGGGTGCCGGTGCCGTGTGCCTCGAGGTGGCCGAGGTCGCGGGGGGTGAGTCCGGTCCGCTCGAGGGTCTGCCGTACGAGGGCGGTCTGGGAGTCCTGGTCGGTGCCGGTCAGCCCGCCGCCGCGGCCGTTGTGGGCGCTGCCGACGGAGCGGATGACGGCGTGCACGGGGTCGCCGTCGGCGAGGGCGGCATCGAGGGGTTTGAGGAGGAGGCAGGCGCCGCCTTCGCCGCGCAGGTAGCCGTTGCGGGCGGCGCTGAAGGGCACCGAGTCGCCGGTGGGTGACAGGGCGCCGCCGAGGTAGGCGTTGGTGGTGTAGTAGCCGGCGCTGAACAGGTTGGGTGAGCCGACCAGTGCCATGGGGTAGTCGCCTGCGCGCAGTCCCTGGACGGCGAAGCCGAGTGCGGACAGTCCGGCCGAGCAGGCGGAGTCGATGACCATGCTGGGGCCGGTCCAGCCGAACTGGTAGGAGACGCGGTTGGCGAGGAAGGCCATCATCGTGCCGGGGAACGCGGCGCCGTCGGAGCGTCTGCCGCGGGCGATCATGCGTTCGCCGTAGTCGGACATGAAGGCGCCGGCGAAGACGGCGACGGGTTCCCCGGTCAGGGACTGGGGGTCCAGGCCGGCGTTCTCCACGGCGTGCCAGGCCAGTTCGAGCATGAGCCGGTGCTGGGGGTCCATGAAGGCGGCCATGCGGTGGGCGATGCCGAAGAAGCGGGCGTCGAAGCCGTCGATGGAGTCGAGGAGGAACGCGCGGGGGGTGTTGGCGGCGGCGACCTGCTCGTCGAGTCCGTACCAGCGCTCCGCGGGCACGTCGCTCAGGTGCCGTTCGCCGCGGGAGACGACGTCCCAGAATTCGGGCAGCGTCTCGGCGCCGGCGGTCCGGCAGGACATGCCGATGACGGCGACGGGTGCGGCGTCGGTGCCGTGGGCGGTGGTCACGCGGCGGCCTCCGGCTGTGCGGTGCGGGCGATGCGCTGGCCGTGCAGGCCCCGGATGCGGCGGCGTGCCTCGTCGCCGGTGATGGTGGCCTCGTGGTCGGGGATCTCCCGTTCGAGGGCGGCCCGGGCGTCGGCGAGGAGGGTCTGCGTGAGCTGGGACTTCATCATCTTCAGGGCGCCGCGGGGTGCCTGGGCGCTCTGCAGGGCGATGCGGTGGGCCTCGGCGGGCACCGTGTCGTGGGCGCAGATTCTGGTGCCGGCGCCCCGTTCGCGCAGTTCGCGGCCGGTGTAGGTGCGGCTGGTGTACATCATTTCGGTGCCCAGGGCGCGGCCGAATGCCGCCGGCACGACGTGGGAGGCGCCGAGGATGGGGGTGAAGCCGAAGGTGAGGAAGTTCATCGCGTAGCGGGAGCGGTCGCTGAGGACGGCGATGTCGCAGTACAGGGCGAGCAGCAGGCCGCCGCCGAGTGCGTGGCCCTGGGCGGCGGCGACGACGGGTACGGGGCAGGCGGCGATGGCCTGCATCATTTCCCAGAGTTCGACGACGCGCTGCTCGTGGGTGCCGAGCATGCGTTCGGTGGCGCCGCCGGCGCTGAAGACGCCGGGTGCGCCTTCCAGGACGACGGCCCGCACGTCGTGGTCGCTGCCGGCCCGGTGGAGGGCGGCGATGAGGCCGGCGCGCAGTTCGGGGGTGAACCGGTTGTGGCCCGCCTCGTCGCACAGCCGGACGGTGGCGACGGGCGCCTCGGTGTGCAGCTGGACGGGCCCGTAGGAAAGAGCGGTCACGGTATCAGTCCTTGCCGGTGAAAGGTGTTCAGCCGCTCGTGGACCCGCGGGTCGCGAAGGCGTTCCGCGACGGCGCGTACGGCGCGCTCCGCGTGGCCTTCGGGGGCGGGGAACAGTTCGCGGCGGTAGCGCTTGAGTGCGCGTACGGCTCCGTGGTCGGCGGCCCGTAGTCGTCGCAGCAGCAGCCGCAGTTCCTGGCGGCAGTCGTCGGTGCGCTGGTCGGCGAGGCCGATGTGGGCGGCCTGTTCGGCGTCGACGTGCTGGGCGCCCAGCGCGAGGGAGAAGGCGCGGTGGCGGCCGGTGCGTTCGGCGACGACCGGCAGGATCACGGCGGGCACGAGGCCGAGGAGGACCTCGGTCATGCGGAAGCTCGCGCGGGGGCCGGCGATGACGTGGTCGCAGGCGGCGGCGAGGCCGACGCCGCCTCCGGTGGCGGCGCCGTCGACGACGGCGACGGTGACCAGGGGTGAGTCGGCCAGGCGCTGCAGCAGGTGGTGCACGGCGGTCAGGCGCGGCCGCCAGGCGTCGCGGTCCGCCTCGCCGAGGGCGATGCCCGAGCAGAAGCTGTCGCCGGTGGCGTCGAGGACGAACACCTCGGCGCCCTCGGCCGCTTCGGCGGCGGTGAGGGCGCCGGTGAGGGCCGTGAGCATGTCGTCGTCGAGGCGGTTGCGTGTGGCGGGCGTGTCGAGGGTGGCGCGGACCAGGGGCGGGCGGGTGGTGTCCACGCGCAGCGGGGCGGGGGCTGTCAGCGCCACTCGTACCGCCTGATGTAGTTCTCGACGCCGGCCAGCACCAGTTGCTTCCCGTGGTCGCGGAAGGGGGCGAGGAAGGTGTCCTGCAAGGAGTCGTCGACGGTGCGGTGGGCCTCGGGCACCAGGATGCGGCGGGTGACGGGCAGCATCTGCTCGTACTCGGCGAAGGTCAGCTCGCGTCGCAGGGCGAGGCGTTCGGCGATGCGTGCCTTGCCGAGGGTCGCCTTGGCGCCGGGTACGACGGTCGCGCCGAAGAACTCGGAGGCGCAGCCGGAGCCGTAGGAGTACATGCCGAGCCGGGAGCCTTCGACGCGTTCGGCGCTCTCGTGGTCGATCAGGGAGGCGAGGGCGAGCCAGATGGCGCCGGAGCACAGGTTGCCCACGGTGCGGCCGTAGCGCAGGGAGGGGGCGACGCGCCGCTCGAAGTCCTCGGCGATGGCCTTGGGGGCGCGGGGGGCGAACTCGCGCATCAGTTTGCGGTGCGCGGCTTTGACCATGCCGCCGAACGGGGTGTGCATGACGACGTGGTCGAAGGAGTCGGCGAAGTCGGTGCCGGGGACGTTGGCGGTGTAGGCGCGGAAGCTGTCGGAGAGGCACTCGAGGTAGGCCAGCAGCGACAGGTCGGGGTTGTAGAGGTCGTAGTCCGGTGCGGGCCGGGCGGTGTCCATGACCTCGAAGCTGTTGAGGCCGTAGGCGCCGGGGGTCAGGGCGAGGACGCCGGGGCTGTCGCCGACGAGGAGTGCCACGGCGCCGTGGCCGGTGGTGGGTTCGGCGTATTTGGCGTACTCGTCCATCGGGTTGACGTCGGTGGCGATGATCAGTGCCTTGGCGCCGGGCCGCAGGCCGGCCAGCAGGTAGCCGGCGGCGAGTTGGAGGGCGCCGGTCGCTCCGTAGCAGGCCGCTTTGACCTCCATGTAGCGGCACTGCCGGGACAGGCCCAGGTGGCGGTGCACGTGGGAGGCGAGGGACTTGCTGTAGTCGAGGCCGGACTCGCTGGAGGTGACGAGGAGTTCGATGGAGGCCCGGTCGTCGTCGCTGAGGGCGTCGATGATCGGTCTGGCGGCGTTGACGGCGCCTGTGACGGGGTCTTCCCAGGGGAGCTGGACGGACCGCTCGTCCATCATGAGGTTGTCGAAGCGGTCCGGGTCGAGGCCGCGGGCGTCGAAGAGGGCGCGGGCGGAGATCTTCGCGACACCGGCGTGGACGTTGAGGGCCTCGACGCCGATACGGGCGGTGCTCATCGCCGGCCGCCGGTGGCCAGATGGGCGACCAGGCCGCCGATGTCGGGGATGTCGGCGAAGGTGGAGACCCGTTCGCGGCTGCCGAGCCGGTGGGTGAGGGTGGTGATGATCTCGACGCGGTCGACGGAGTCGGCGCCCAGGTCCTTCAGGCTCCGCCCGTCGGTGATCTCCTCGGCGGGCACGTCGGGCAGGATCTCGGCGACGACCTCCGCGAGGACGCGCCTGATCGTGGCCTCGTCGGTGGCGGCGGGGGCGGTCATGAGTCCTCCAGGAGCTGCTGGATCGAGCAGACGGCGAGCAGCCGTCCGGTCGCGGCCTCGGTGACGGCGACGTCGGCGATCTCGTCGCCGGGCTCGGTGTCGCTGTGCCACAGCCGCACGGTGACGGTGAGTTCGGCATCGGCGTCGGCGTTGCCGAAGTAGCCGATCCGGTGGTCGACGACGGTGCGGCGGCTGAAGGCGCGCGGGTCGCGGCCCAGTTCGCGCCAGTGGCGCAGCAGGGCGGTGTCGATGATGGAGAAGTAGGAGGCGAAGTACATGAGCCCGGCGCCGTTGAGGTCGCGTACCCGGTCCAGGATGTAGGTGGTGCTGTACGGCGCGGACGGGGTGCGGCCCGGGATGCCGCCGTCGTGGAAGGTGCCCGTCCTGCGGGCGCGGCCGCAGATCCCGCGGGGCGAGTACTCGGCGGGCAGCGGGGGCAGGTGCTCGTGCCGGTGGCCGGCCGGGGACGCCTCCACCAGGCCTTCGTTGCTGTCCGGGTGGGAGCGGGAGATCCAGCGGTTGTAGTTCTCCACGTACAGGCAGTCCTCGCGCTGCTCCTCGTGGAAGGCCCTCGGGTCCAGGCCGGTCGCGGGGGTGCCGGGGCGGGAGAGGCGGTGCAGGGTCATCACGGACTGCGGTCCGAGGTCGAAGACCCGTGAGGTGACGTCGAACTCGTCGCCGAAGGCGATGCCGTAGGGCTGGATGTGCCGGCTGCCGCGGACGCGGAAGTAGTAGAAGGAGAGGTAGGTGGGGTGGCCGTCGGCGCTGCGGGCGGCGTACACGTTGGTGCCGCTGGCGGCTTTGACGGCCTCCCACGTCCAGTCCCCCAGCTGCCCGAAGAACAGGGAGCCGGCGCCGCACATGCCCGGGGCCACCGTGACGCGGCGGGTCAGCAGGGACGTGTCGGCGGGCGCCGGCCGGCCGATCAGGTCGGTCGGGCTCACTTGGCGGTCGCCTCCAGGGCTGCGACCTGGCTGCTCACATAGGTGCTGAGCTGGTTGACCGTGGGGTGGGCGTACACCGTGTCGAGCATCTCCTCGAGGCCGTACTTGGTGTTGAGGAGGGAGACCAGCTCCACGCCCAGGACGGAGTCGAGTCCCAGCTCGGCGAAGGTGGCGTCGTCGTCGATCTCCTCGATCTCGCAGTAGAGGATCGCGGCCAGGTGTGTCCGCAGTTCGTCGCGGATCGAGTCGGCACTCACCAGGGTGGTCATTCGCTTCTCTCCTCAGCCTGTTCGACTCGCTCAACTCGCTCGACTCGCCGTGCGAGCAATCGGTGTGACGCTAGGAAGGGCGTCTCGGGGGCCGCTGGAGCGGGCCTGGAGACGCGGGGGCCGGCGGCGTGGGCCGGGTTTCAGGCGACGGCGTGCGGTTCACGGACGGCTGCCGGCAGGAACCCGAGCAGGGTGAGCAGGCTGCGTGCCTCGACGTTGAGGTGGCTGCCGTAGCGCACGAACCCGATGAGCTGACGGACCGTCATCCAGGTGAATCCGGCGGGCGCCTCCAGGGGGAAGTCGTCGTCGACCTCGACCAGCAGGTAGCGGCTCTGGGCGTGGTAGAAGCGGCCGCCCTCCTCCGACTGCACGGCGTCGAACCGGATCTGGTCCCGTCCGGCGGCGAGCACGGTGTCCAGGTACGGGGGGCGGCCGGCCGGGTCGGGGCCGCCGGTGTGGTCGGCGAGGTAGTCGGCGGGCTGGCACTGGACGGTGGGCGCCATCTCGATGCGGTCCAGCGCCCCGGTCTCGATGCGGGCCTGCACCAGCAGGTGCAGCACCCCTTCGACGCGTTTGGCCAGGAAGGCGATGACTCCCTGGCTGCGGGGCGCGAACATGGGCTGCGACCAGCCGGTCACCTCACGGTTGGAGGCCTCGACGCCCACGCCGAGGACGGTGAAGTGCCGGCCCTCTGTGTGGGCGACGATGCCGTCGCGCCGTGACCAGCCCGCGAGGCCGGCCAGCGGGACGAGGCGGCGGCTCAGGGTGCAGCGTCCCTTGGCCTCGGTGAACCAGCTCAGCAGTTCGACGGTGTTGTGCAGCGAGCGGCCGTCCTGCTGCCACGACCGCAGCAGGGCGCCGTCGAAGGTGTCGTCGCCGGGGTGGGTGGCGCGGCCCGCGGCGGGGCGGCGCAGGGCGACGGCGCCGGACAGGACGGTGCGGGTGTCCATGTTCACCAGGTCGTCGGTCTGCAGGAGTTCGGCGATCTGGTCGAAGCTGAGCCAGCAGAAGTCGTCCAGGACGGGGATGTCCGCGTCGGTGCGCACGATCATGTTGCGGTTGCGTTTGGCGAGGAACCAGGACGCCTGCTCCGACTGGAGGGCGTCGAAGAGGACCTCGCCGCCACGCGGGGCGACGAAGTGCTCGAGATACGGCACGGGCCTCCCGCCGTGCACCCGCATGTAGTTGCTCTTCGTGGCCTGGACGGTCGGCGACAGCTGGACGAGATTCACATTTCCCGGTTCCATCTTCGCCTGGAGAAGGCAGTGCGGAACTCCGTCGAACTCCTTCACCAGAATTCCGAGAATTCCATGTTCGGGCTGCACGATGATCGGCTGCTGCCAGGCTTCCACGGCCCGCCCCGAGTCGGTGACCTCCAAGCCCTGGACGGAGAAGAACCGCCCGCTGCGGTGCACCAGGTTCCCGGAGTCCGCCTCCATCGACCAGCCGTCGAGGCGGTCGAGGGGAACCTGGGCGACCTTGTAGGCGTTCGCGGCGCACCGCTGCTCGAACCAGCGGTGGAATTCTGTTGTGTCGGAAAACATTTGGGGGCCTCCCGTGGGGTCTCTTCCGGAAATGCGCCGGAGGGTCGGCGAGCGCGGCCGATTCGCAAGAGAAGTTCGAGCCGGGTGCGAGTCGGTGAATTGAGAATGTCGAGTCTCGAAGTGAATACGTGGCACAAGGAGTTGATCCGGTGACAACCGAAGCCGAAGAGACCGTGACCGTGCGCGGGGAATGCGCGCCCGGTTTCGAGGAAGTGGCGCGTGCTTTCGCGCACAACTTCCGCGACGGCACACAGACCGGGGCGGGGGTGAGCGTGTATCTGCGCGGCCGTGAAGTGGTGAGCCTGTGGGGCGGGTTCGCCGACGCGGCCACCGGCCGGCCCTGGGAGCGTGACACCCTGGCCGTGCTCGCCTCCCCCACCAAGTCCGTGGCGGCCGGCGCGCTGTTCGTGCTGATCGAGCGCGGCGTCCTTCAGCTGGACGCCCCGATCGCCCGCTACTGGCCCGAGTTCGCGGCGGCCGGCAAGGAGGCGGTCACCCTGCGGATGCTGCTGTCCCAGCGCACCGGTGTGGTGGCCCTGGACGGTGACCCGATCACGTACGAGAAGCTGCGCACCGGCCGGCCGGTCGTCGAGGCGCTCGCCGCGGCCCGGCCCGAGTGGGCGCCGGGCACCGCGCACGGCTATCACGCCATGACCTTCGGCCACATGGTCAGCGAAGTGGTGCGGCGGGTCACCGGCTCGACGGTGGGCCGGTTCTTCGCCGAGGAGATCGCCGGGCCGCTGGGGCTCGAGTGCTTCATCGGCCTGCCCGAGGACCGGCTGCCGCGGCTGGCGGTGATGGTGCCGTCCAAGGCCGAGGTCCTGATGGACGGCGGCGCGGCCGGCCAGGTGACCGAGCTGCTCGCGGCGCTCGGCGACCCGTCGTCGCTGACGTTCCGGGCGACGATCGGCAGCATGTCCTTCGACGCCGACACCGCCGACGACGCCAAGCGGGTACGGCTGGAGAACGCCTCCTACGACGGGGTGGCCGACGCCGGGTCGCTGGCCCGCTACTTCGCCGCGCTGATCGGCGAGGTGGACGGGGTGCGCCTGGCCGGGCCGGCGCTGGTCGACCAGATCCGCCGGGTGCACTCCACCGGCCGGTGCCGCACCATGCTGATGGACACCAGCTGGGGCCTGGGCATGATGCTGCCCGACGGGCCGCTCTACCCGGCGTCGGCCGGACCGCTGGGCTCCTTCGGACTGGCCGGCGCGACCGGCTCGTTCGCCTGCGCCGTCCCCGGGCAGCAGCTCGCCTTCGCCTATGTGCCAGGCGGCGGGTCGCACGTCGTCGACCGGCTCGACCCGCGGGCCAGGCGCATCGCGGAGGCCGTGCACCGCAGCGCCGCCGCCGCGGGCTGAGCGGGGGTCAGCGGGCCGGGGCCCGGTCCACGGCGTGGGCACCGGCGCTCTCCAGGATCTGAAGGCTGCTGCGGCGCAGCTGCTCTTCGGCGGTGGCGCGGGCCCGCGCCGGGCCCCCGCCCAGGGCGGCGGCGTCCGGGTCGAGGGCCGCGTCGTGACGGACCAGGACGCGGGTGCGGGCGCCGTCGGCGGTGACGCTCCAGGTGGCGGTGTGCGCGCGCAGCGGCGCGGGCGGCGCCGGGTCGCCGAGGACCAGGCGCCGCCCGGGCAGGCGGACACGCGGGCCCGCACCGCGCTCCAGCAGGTCGTGGACGGTGTCGGCGGGCAGGTCGAGGAGGATCTCCTGGGACAGGGAGAACAGCAGGTCGTCGAGGCCTTCCGGCCGTTCTGCCCAGTAGCGCACGGCGGCGACCTCGTCCGCGTTGTGGCGTTCGAGGGCCTGGGCGAGGAACGTCGCGGTCGTCTCGTCGTCGGTGGTGAGGGTGTAGGCGTTGGTGAGCGTGATGCGGGTGCCGCCGGCGTCCGGTTCGAAGTGCCAGGTGCCTTCGGCGGCGGACAGCGGGGCGCTCGGCTGCTCCTGGCGGAAGGTGACCCGCAGCGCCTGCTCGTCGGCGTGGCGCGAGGAGGTCCAGGAGCGCACGTCGTCACCGGAGGCCACCCACATCCGGAAGCGGTCGCCGCCGTCGGGGCCGGGGCCCAGCTGTTCGACGTGCAGGCAGGGCGCGAACAGCAGGGGCCAGCGGTCGGTGCCGGCGATCAGCCGGTAGGCCCGCAGGGCGGGGGCCGGGGTCGTGGCGACGTACTCGGCCGAGCGGCCGGCGGCGGTCATCCAGGTCTCCAGACGGTGGGCGGGCTCGTGTCACCGGCAATCTCGCCGAGCCGTCTCGATCCCTCCTCGACCCGGGATCGAGCCGCCGTGCGGAGGGTGAACTCCTCATAGGACGACTGGAGTCGCTGTCATGCGTGTTCTGTTCACCGTGTTCCCGGCCACGGCCCATGTGCATCCGATCGTTCCGCTCGCCTGGGCGCTGCAGAACGCGGGCCACGAGGTGCGGGTGGCCATCCACCCCGACACCGTGCATCTGGTCACCGAGGCCGGGCTGCCCGCGGTGCCGCTCGGCTCGCGGGAGGTCCTCGCCGACGCGGTGAAGTGGAACGACAACTTCGAGATGCTCGACAGCCTCAGCGACGCGCTGTCCCTGGACACGGGCGACGCCCCGCAGTGGGAGCGTCAGTGGCAGGGGCTGACGGGCATGCTGCGGATGTTCACGCCGATGGTGGACGACCTGGTGGCCTTCTGCCGCGGCTGGCGGCCCGACCTGGTGGTGTGGGACCCGTTCTGTGTGGCGGCCGGTGTCGCGGCGAGGGTGACGGGCGCGGCGCACGCGCGTTTCCTGTGGGGCCAGGACAACATCGGCTGGCTGCGCGGCAGGTCCCTCGAGCGGCAGGACGGCGCGTCCGGCGATCCGGTGGACGCGCTGATGGCGCCGATGCTCGAACGCTACGGGCTCCCGTACTCGGAGGACCTGCTGCTCGGCCAGTGGACCATCGACCCGATGCCGCAGGCGCTGCGCCTGCCGCTCCCCCAGCGCTACGAACCGATCCGGCGGGTCCCCTACAACGGCAGCGCGGTGGCGCCGGCATGGGTGCACGAGCGGCCGGAGCGGCCGCGGGTGCTGCTGACGCTGGGCATCGGCGGCCGCGGCCGCCAGCTGTTCAAGGCGGCCGGTGTCTCCTTCCCCGAGGTGGTCGACGCGCTGGCCGGCCTCGACGTCGAGGTGGTCGCCACGCTGCACCGGGCGATGCTGGAGACGGTGACCCGGGTGCCGGACAACGTCCGGCTGACGGAGTACGTGCCGCTGGCGCAGATCCTGCCGAGCTGCTCGGCGATCATCCACCACGGTGGCGGGGGGACGTTCGCGGCGGCCACGGCGGCCGCCGTGCCGCAGCTGATCGTGCCGATGCCGTGCTGGAGCGAGGCGACCACGGCCCGCTTCATGGCCGACCGGGGCGCCGGACTGGTCGTCACCACCGGGGAGTTCGACACGGAGCTGCTGCGCAAGCAGATCACGCGGCTGCTGGACGAGCCGTCGTTCGGTGAGGGCGCGCGGGCGCTGCGCGCGGAGATCAACCAGGCGCCCGGCCCGGCCGAGTTCGTGTCCGTGCTGGAGGCGCTGACCGCAGAGCACCGCCCGTGACGGCGCCGGTGGCGGGTGCGCTGCGGTTCGGGGTCCTCGGGTGCGCGGACATCGCGCGCCGCCGGGTGCTGCCCGCGATGGCGGCCGCGCCGGACATCGAACTCGCCGCGGTCGCCAGCCGCTCGCCCGCGCGGGCCGCCGAGACGGCCCGCGCACACGGGGCGCGTGCGGTGACCGGGTACGAGCGGCTGCTCGCCGATCCGGACGTGGACGCGCTCTACGTCGCGCTGCCGGCGGCGCTGCACGCCCCCTGGGTCGAGGCGGCGCTCGACGCGGGCAAGCATGTCCTGGCCGAGAAGCCGCTGACGACGGACCCGGCCCGCACCCGCGCGCTGCTGGCCGAGGCACGGCGGCGGCGTCTGGTGCTGCGCGAGAACGTGATGTTCGTGCATCACGGGCAGCACCGGGCGGTCCGCAAAATGGTCGCCGACGGTGTGATCGGCGAACTGCGGGCGCTGCACGCCGCGTTCACGATCCCCTCCCCCGCCGACGGGGACATCCGCTTCGACGCGGAGCTGGGCGGCGGCGCGCTGTCGGACGTGGGCCTGTATCCGGTGCGGGCCGCGGTGCACCTGCTCGGCCCCGGTCTGCGGGTGGCGGGCGCGGTGCTGTCGGACGCCGCGGGCCGCGGTGTGGAGACCTCGGGCGCCGCGCTGCTGCGCCGCGCCGACGGGGTGAGCGCGCAGCTGACGTTCGGGATGGACCACGCCTACCGCTCGCGCTACGAACTGTGGGGCGGTGAGGGCCGCATCACGGTGGACCGCGCGTTCACCCCACCGGCCGGTCACCGCCCCCGCATCGAGGTGGAGGACGCGTCCGGGGCCCGTACGGTCGAGCTTCCGGCCGAGGACCAGGTGGCGGCCACGCTGGCCGCGTTCACCGCGGCGGTCCGCGGCACCGACGCCGCGCCCGTCGGCGAGGAACTGCGGGACCTGCTGGCGCAGGCGGACCTGCTGGCCGCGATCCGCCGCGCGGCGGCGGCCTGACACCCTGCCATCCCTGCGGGCGGCGGTGCGGGGTTGGGCGGACATGCAGTTCAACGCGGCCTGCCCACGCTGTCGCCCCCGGTGTGAGGGGCCTGCTCACGTTCGCCCGTGGCGGCTTCGGCCAGCAGACGGGCGGTCGCCGCGCCGGCCCGCAGGGCGTGAGCGTGCGTGGCGGGCACGCAGTGGCCCGCTGCGGCGTCGTAGGCGCACATGATCACGCCGGCGTGGTCGGTGGCGGGCTCAGTCAGCCGGACCGGCCGGTTGCGCCGCCGCGACGCGGCCCGCGCACCCGGTCGGCCGGGGTGGGCAGCAGGCCGCGGTCAGGCGCGGGTGAGGGTCTCCAGCGCGGTGAGGGTCTCGGCCGGGCCGGGCAGGGCGGCGAGTTCGGCGGCGAGGGTTTCGGCGCGCCGGGCGTAGGTGGGGGTGGACAGCATGTCGCGGCAGGCGGCGGCGACGGTCTCGGGGCCGTCCTCGCCCGGTGGCAGGACGCGGGCCGTGCCGTAGGCGGCCAGGCGCTGGTTGGGGGCGAGGACCTTCGGCATGGTGGGGACGACGAGCTGCGGCACGGCGGCGTGCACGGCCGTCAACGCGCTCTGGCCGCCGCCGGAGTGCACGAGCAGGTCGCAGGTGTGCAGGACCGTGTCCAGCGGCAGCCAGCCGGCCCGCAGGCCGGGGTGCCGCTCGCGCAGGGCGGCCGCGACGTCCTCGGGGGCGGCGGCCACGACTTCCACGTCCGGTCCGGCGACGTGGGAGACGAGGGCGTCGAGGTGGTCGAACTCGTAGTCCTTGCTGACCCGGCTGCCCGCCGTCACGCACACCCTGCGCCGCTTCGAAGGGGTGTACATCCAGCGTTCCAGCGGCTGCTGGCGGCCGCAGGGCACGAACCGCATGGTCCGGCCGGCGGGTGCGCCGGGGTCCGCGACGCTGGGCGGGCAGATGTCGATCCACAGGTCGGGCGCGGGCAGGCACTCAAGGCCCAGGGCCCGTAGTTCGGGGGCCAGTTCGTCCTCGGCGCCCCGGTCCATCGCGGCGGGCTCGCCCATGTCCCAGGCGTGCCGCACGTACGGGATCTTCAGCTCGGCGGCCAGCAGCGCGGCGCCGAAGGCGAGGGTGCCGCCGACGACGACGTCCGGGCGCCAGTCGCGGCCCGTCTCCCGCAGCGCGGGCATGGCGGCGGCGGCCAGCCGGCCGAAGCCCCGGCCGCCGAAGTGCATCCTCTCCCCCGCGTCCTCGGGCAGCGTCAGTGCGGTGCCGTCGCGGTCGGCCAGCATGAAGTCGCGCATCGTCCGTTCGGTGACGGGCGCGGCGGGCAGTCCGGCTGAGGTGATGACGCCGCTCATGTCGGCGGTGGCCGCCATGAGGACCTGGTGGCCGGCGTTCCGGGCGGCGGTGGCCAGCGGCACGAGGGCGAACACGGTGGCCGGGCTGCCGCCGGCGAGGAAGAGGATCCGCATCGCTCAGGCCGGGGGTGCGCCGCGGTGGGCGGGGGCGAAGGCCAGTGCGTCGAGCGCGGCGACGACGGCGGCCTCCTCGTGGTCGAAGTGGTGCTCCAGCTCGCCCGTCAGGCGTTCCAGTTCGTGTCGCAGGCCCTGCGGGTCGCCCGGTTCGAGGCGGGTGACGAGGTCGGCGATGTCGCCGCGCAGCTGGGAGACGACCTTGTGCTCCTCACGGAGCTTGGCCAGGGTCGGCGCGAGGCCGGGGAACTTCGACTCCAGGACGGGGAAGGCGCCTTGGTCCTCGCCGCCGTGGTGGACCTCCAGGGCCTTGCAGAAGCTCAGGCAGTTGTCGCGCAGCTGCTGGAGCAGGGTGCTGTCGCCGACGTCGACGGTGTCGGTGCGTCCGGCGGCGAAGTCGGCGACCTGGCGGCGCAGTTCGGCGATCTCGCCGCGCAGCCAGCCGTGTATCTCGGTCAGCTCCTGGCCCAGGCCACGGGCGCGCCGCCCGTCGTCGTAGGTCTCGGTCTCGAGGACGACGACGGGGATGATCCGTTCGGTGTTCTTCTGGTAGTCGGCGTAGCCGGGGGCGATCTCGCAGGCCTTCGCGAAGACCTGTTCCCGTTCCTCGCCCTCCAGCACGGTGGCCCTGGCCTGGTACTTCTCGGTGCCGACCTCGACGGTCAGGAGGGGGTTGGCGCGCAGGTTGTGGTACCAGGCGGGGTTCTTGGGGCCGCCGCCCGCGGAGGCGATGACGACGCCTTTGCCGTCGATCTCCATGTAGCCGACGGGGCTGGTGGTCGCGCGGCCGCTCTTGGCGCCGGCGGTGGTCAGCAGCGCCAGGGTGCCGCCGGCGAACGGCCCGCCGACCTTGCCGCCGTTCGCCCGGAACTCCTCGACGACCGGCCGGTTCCAGTCCGCGACAAAGGGCTGCAGCTCGTCTGCCATGGAAACGCGTTCTCCTCGGTTGTTGCGTCAGTGTTCGAACCGGCGGGGCACCGGTTCGACGATCACCGGCCGGTCACCGGCCGGTCAAGGATGGCCGCCGGTTCCTCGACCGGTGCTCGAGCGCTGCTCGAGCGGCTGCCACCAGGCACGGTTGTCGCGGTACCACTGCACGGTTTCGGCGAGCCCGGCGGCGAAGTCGGTGCGCGGCTCGTAGCCGAGTTCGCGGGTGATCTTGCGGCAGTCGACCGAGTAGCGCCGGTCGTGGCCCTTGCGGTCGGTGACGTGGTCGACGCTGGACCAGTCGGCGCCGCACGCGTCCAGGAGCAGTGCGGTGAGTTCCTTGTTGGACAGTTCGGTGCCGCCGCCGATGTTGTAGACCTCGCCGGGCCGGCCCTTGGTGCGGACGAGTTCGATGCCCTGGACATGGTCGTCGACGTGCAGCCAGTCGCGGACGTTGCCACCGTCGCCGTACAGCGGCACGCGGCGGCCGGTGAGGAGGCGGGTGATGAACAGCGGGACGACCTTCTCCGGGTACTGGTGGGGCCCGTAGTTGTTGGAGCAGCGGGTGATGCGCACGTCCAGGCCGTGGGTGCGGTGGTGGGCCAGGGCGATGAGGTCGCTCGCGGCCTTGGCCGCGGAGTAGGGCGAGTTGGGGGCGAGGGGGTCGGTCTCCGGCCAGGATCCGATGTCGATCGAGCCGTACACCTCGTCGGTGGAGATGTGCACGAAGGTGGTGGGGCCGTGGCGCAGGGCCGCGTCGAGCAGGGTCTGGGTGCCGGCGACGTTGGTGCGGACGAAGTCGGCCGCGCCGGCGATGGAGCGGTCGACGTGGGACTCGGCGGCGAAGTGGACGACCTGGTCGTGGCGGGACATCAGTCGGTCGACGAGGCCGGCGTCGCAGATGTCGCCGTGGACGAAGGTGAACCGGGGGTTGTCGCGGACGGCGTCGAGGTTGGCCGGGTTGCCCGCGTAGGTGAGCGCGTCGAGGACGGTGACCGTCACGTCCTGGTCGCCGTGGGGGCCCAGGAGGGTGCGTACGTAGTGGGAGCCGATGAAGCCCGCTCCGCCGGTCACCAGGATTCTGGTCGTCATGAGGAGATCTGCACCTTGCTGTGGTCGCCGAGGATGAGCCGGTTGGTGGCCGGGATCCGCGGGGCGGGGGTGACGGTCACGCTGCGTCCGATGAGGGAGGCCTGCACGCGGGGCACGCCTTCGAGGCGGGAGTCGCGCAGCACGATGGAGAATTCGATCTCGCTGTCCTCGATGCGGCAGTTCTCCGCGATCGAGGTGTAGGGGCCGACGTAGGAGCCGCTGATGACGGTGCCGGTGCCGATGACGGCGGGGCCGACGATGCGTGAGCCGTGGACCTCGGCGCCGGCCTCGATACGGACCCGGCCGATGAGTTCGCTGGCGGCGTCGACGGTGCCGGCGGTGTGCGGTTCGATGCCCTCCAGGACGGACCGGTTCACCTCGAGCATGTCGGCGACGTTGCCGGTGTCCTTCCAGTAGCCGCTGATCGTCGTGGAACGCACGTCGCGGCCGTCGTCGATGAGCCGCTGGATGGCGTGGGTGATCTCCAGTTCGCCGCGCTCGGACGGTTCGATGGCGCGGACCGCCTCGTGCACGGCGGGGGTGAACAGGTAGATGCCGACGAGCGCGAGGTCGCTCTTGGGTTTGGCGGGTTTCTCCTCCAGGCCCACGACCCGTCCCTGGTCGTCGAGTTCGGCGACGCCGAACGCGGACGGGTCGGGCACCCGGGTCAGCAGGATCTGCGCGTCGGGGCGTTCGGCGCGAAAGCCGGTGACGAGGTCGGCGATGCCGCCGACGACGAAGTTGTCGCCGAGGTACATGACGAAGTCGTCCTCGCCGAGGAACTCGCGGGCGATCAGGACCGCGTGGGCCAGCCCGAGGGGTGCTTCCTGCCGCAGGTAGGTCACCTCCAGGCCGAATCGCGCACCGTCGCCGACGGCCTCGCGGATCTCGTCGGCGGTGTCGCCGACGACGATGCCGACCTCGGTGATGCCCGCTTCCGCGACGGCTTCCAGGACGTAGTAGAGGACGGGCTTGTTGGCCACCGGGACCAGTTGCTTGGGCGCGGTGTGGGTGAAGGGCCGCAGGCGCGTGCCTGAACCTCCGGACAGGACGAGAGCCTTCATGGCCCGGACGCTATGGGGCCGCGCTCAAATCCGGCTGGGGACCGGATCGGGCGCAGGCGGACCTGCCGTCCAGCACGTGTCCATGATCGGGCCTCGTCCGCCGTGTCGGTGGCACAGTCGCACCCCGACGGATGACCGAAAACCAGGGTCGGCCGGAACGGCCGGACGACCGGAATCGGACGGGAGACATTCGCCATGCACACCACACTGTCCCGGCGTCGCCTGCTGGGGCTGGGCGCCGCCCTGGGCGCCGGCGCCGCGCTCGCCGGCCCGGCCTCCGCGAGCGCGTGGGCCGCAGCACCGCCCGGGGCGGGGACCGGGCCGCGGGGCACGCGGGCCTGGCCGGTCAGGATCGAGCTGCCGACCGGGTTCCACCCGGGCGGTGTCGCCGCCGGCCGGCTGCCCTACGCGTACTACGGGTCCCTGTTCGGCGGGGAGATCTACCGGGCCGATCTGGCCACCGGCCGGGGCGAGGTGATCTCCCCCGACCTGGGCGAGGGCAACAGTGCGGCGGGCATCGCGTTCGACTGCCGCGGGCGGCTGTTCATCAGCGGCGCCTACAGCGGCCTGGCGCGGGTGATGGACGTGGCCACCGGCCAGGACCTCGCCACGTACCGGCTGGGTGGTGAGGGCACGGTCGTCGCCGATGTGGCGGTGCTGGCGGACGCCGCCTATGTCACCGACGCCTTCCGCCCGGTGCTGTACCGGATCCCTCTCGGGCCGCGCGGTGAACTGCCGCCGGCGCGGCAGGTGGAGAGTGTGCCGCTGTCGGGTGACTGGGTGCAGGGCGGTGCGGGCGAGGTGACGGCGCTGGGGATCTCGCCGACGCCGGACGGCCGGGCGCTGATCGTGGTGCACCTGCTCGCCGGGGGCTCTTTGATGCGGGTGGATCCGGCCACCGGCATCGCCCGGCGGATCCCGCTCGGCGGCGCCGCGCTGCCGTCCGGCAACGGCATCCGGCTCGACGGCACCACCGCGTACGTCGCCCAGCGCGACGCGGTCGATGTCCTGCGGCTGGACGCGGCCGGCACCCGTGCCGTGCCGGTCACCCGGATCACCGACCCCGACTTCGACGGGCCGTCGGCCGTCGCCGTCCACGGCGAGAGGCTCTACGTGTCGAACTTCGGCCCGACGACGCCGACCCATCAGACCCCGTACCACTCGACCGCCGTGCCCCTGGTACGGCGCACCCACCGCAGCGCACACACACAGGAGGAGACGGCATGAGCGAGACCACCAAGGGCCAGGGCGGGACACAGGAGCAGCGGGTCGCGCTGGTGACGGGCGGCACCAGCGGCATCGGCCTGGAGATCGTGCGGCGGCTGGCGTCGGCCGGGACGCCGGTGCATCTGTGCGGCCGTTCGCCGGAGACGGTGAGCAGCACGGTCAAGGAGCTCGTGGAGGAAGGGCTCGCGGTCACCGGGTCGGTGTGCGACGTGCGGGAGCAGGAGCAGATCACCGAGCTGGTGCGCACGGTCGTCGAGCAGCACGGTCCGATACGGATCCTGGTCAACAACGCCGGCCGCAGCGGCGGCGGTCCGACCGCGACGATCACCGACGAGCTGTGGACCGACGTCATCGCCACCAATCTGACCAGCGTCTTCCGGGTCACCAAGGAGGTGCTGACGGCGGGCGGTATGCAGGAGGCGGGCCGCGGCCGGATCATCAACATCGCCTCGACGGGCGGCAAGCAGGGCGTGGTCCTGGCCGCCCCGTACTCGGCCTCCAAGCACGGGGTGGTGGGCTTCAGCAAGGCGCTCGGCCTGGAGCTGGCCCGTACCGGTATCACGGTCAACGCGGTCTGCCCCGGTTTCGTCGAGACGCCGATGGCGGAAAAGGTCCGCGCCGGTTACGCGGGCGCATGGGGGGTCACCGAGCAGGAGGCGTACGAGCGCATCACCACCCGGGTGCCCAACGGCCGTTACGTGCAGGTGCGGGAGGTCGCGGCGATGGTCGAGTACCTGGTCGGCGAGGACGCGGCGGCCGTGACCGCGCAGGCGCTCAATGTCTGCGGCGGCCTGGGCAACTACTGACCGGCCCGTCCTCGAGAGCAGGGAGCACCTGATATGAGCACTCAGCGACGCGTCGCCCTGGTGACGGGTTCGTCGACGGGCATCGGCGAGACGGTGGCCCGCAGGCTGGCCGCCGAGAACATCAGCGTCGTCGTCAACTCGGCGCGTTCGGTGGAGGCGGGCGAGAAGGTGGCCGCGTCGCTGCCCGACGCCCTGTACGTCCAGGCGGACGTCTCCGACGAGGATCAGGCCCGCCGGCTGGTGGCCCGTGCCGTCGAGCACTACGGGCGCCTGGACATCCTGGTCAACAACGCCGGTGTGACGCGGGCGGTTCCGCACGCGGACCTGGAGGCGGCGGGCCCGGCGGTGTGGCGGGAGATCTTCGACCTGAACGTCTTCGGCACCTGGCAGACGACGGTGGCCGCGATGCCGGCGCTGCGTGAGAGCGGCGAGGGCGTCGTCGTCAACGTCTCCTCGGTGGCCGGCAGCCGGCCGACGGGCAGTTCGATCCCGTACGCGGTGAGCAAGGCGGCCGTGGAGCACATGACCCGTCTCCTCGCGGTGGCGATGGGCCCCCAGGTGCGGGTCAACGCGGTCGCGCCGGGTCTGGTGGAGACGGGCTGGACCGAGGGCAGCGACTTCTTCGCGGCCATCGCCGAGCAGGTCGCCGCGGTCGCCCCGCTGCGGCGGGTCGGCAGGCCGGAGGACGTCTCGGAAGCGGTCCTGTCGCTGATCCGCGCCACGTACACGACGGGCCAGGTCCTGATGGTCGACGGCGGCGGCACCCTGGTCCGCTGACCCGCCCGGCCCGGCCCCGGCCCCTGCCCCGGTTCCCGTGGGGGCGGGGGCCGGGGCTTAGTCGGCGCGCTGCCGTGGCCGGGAACGGGGCACCCCGTCCCTGGCCGGGCTCCGGCCGGTGGGCGGCCGGCGAGCGTTCCCGGGCCGGCCTGGTGCGATTGCCGCCGGGCGGTCGGGCGGGGCTTCAGGTGCGCAGGCCGGCCTTCTCCAAGGCCTCGGCCGCGGCCGCCAGGGTGTGCTTGCGTGCTTCGAGGGGCGTGTCGTTCGCGGAGACGAGGACGCTCAGGGTGGTGACGCCGGCCTGGGCCCAGGCGTGCATGCGGTCCGCGATGCGGCCGACGGGGCCGAGCAGGGCGGTCGCGTCGATGAAGTCCAGCGGGATCGCGGCGGCGGCGCCGGGGCGGTCGCCGGCGGCCAGGCGGTCCTGGAAGGCGTCGATGCCGGCGTCGAAGCCCATGCCGCGGGCGAGGCGGCAGTAGAAGTTGTCGGCGCCGCCGATGGCGAGCAGCCCGGTGTAGTGCATGCGCAGGGGCGCTGCGGCCTGTGCGAGGTCGTCGGCGACGGACACGGCCGTGTAGGGGATGACCTCGAAGCCGTCGAGGGTCCGTCCGGCGCGTTCGCGGCCGGCGGCGAGCCGGGTGACGGAGTCGGCGACGAGCTGCGGGGTGGTGAAGCCGCTGACCCAGCCGTCGGCGATCTCCCCCGCCAGGCGCAGGCTCTGCGGGCCGACCGCGCCGAGGTAGACGGGGATGGGGGTGTCGGGTCGTTCGGTGAGGATGGTCAGCGGCGCTCCGCCGAGGCCGTGGGCGGGCAGTTTGAAGTGGGTGCCGTCGTAGCGGACGGGGCCGCCGGCCAGGGCGCGGCGGACGATGTCGACGTATTCGCGGGTGCGGCCCAGGGGGTGGGCGAAGTCGACTCCGTACCAGCCGTCGGAGACGTGCGGGTTGGACACGCCGAGGCCGAGGCGGAAGCGGCCGCCGCTCAGGGCGTGGAGGGTGGCGGCGGACAGGGCCGCGGCGCCCGGCGGGCGGGCGGGGATCTGCATGATGCCGGAGGCGAGCGCGATGCGGCTGGTCAGGCCGGCGGCCAGGCCCAGGACGCTGACGGCATCGGATCTGAGGCCTTCGGAGGCGAACGCGATGTCGTAGTCGAGGCGTTCGGCCTCGCGGGCCAGTTCGCCGGCCCCCTGGTAGGGGAGGTTCACTGCCAGGCGCATGAGCGGTGTCCTTCTGGTGGGCGGGGGGGGCGGTCAGGCCGGCTGGGGGGCCAGGGCCGTGGTGGTGTGGAGCAGTTCGCGGGCGCGGTCGGTGTGGAGCCGGTCGTCGTCCAGGGCGCGGGGCCGGGTGGGCAGCAGCGCGGCGGCGGCATGGCGGCCGATTTTCACGGAGCGGTGGCGGCAGGCGATCGTGGTGAGGCCCTTGCCCGGTCCGGTCTCCAGCAGCAGGTGGCGGCCGGTGGACAGGAGTTTGTCGAGGGTGGGCCAGAAGTGCACGGGGGCGACCGGGTGGCTCGCCCACAGGGCCGGGTCGGCGACGGTGTCCGCCTCCAGCCGGGTGCGGGTGAACGCCGACCACAGCGGGAAGAGCGGCGGGTGGGCGGTGATCTTCCGGTACAGCGTCAGGTCGCTGAACAGCGGTGCGAGGACCGGGCTGTGGAAGGGGTGGTGGGCGGCGACCGGCAGGGTGGTGATGCCCGCGGTGCGCAGGTCGGCCGCGATGGCCCGCAGGGGGGCGGTCAGGCCGGCGAGGACGGTCTGCCGGGGGGCGTTGCGTGCGCCGATCGCGATGTGCGGGTGGCGGGCGAGGAAGGGGCGCAGGTCGTCGGGGGTGCCGGCGACGGTCAGCATGCCGCCCGGTTCGGTGGGGGCGATGCGGGTGACCCGGTCGTGCATGACGGCCACCGCGTCCTCGATGGTGAACACGCCGGCCAGGGTGGCCGCGGCGAGTTCGCCGACGCTGTGGCCGAGCAGCGCGGCCGGGCGTACGCCCCAGGAGAGCACCATGTGGCCCAGCGCGTAGTCGAGGGTGAACAGCAGCGGCTGGGCGCGGCGTACGTCGTCGATGCCGATGGCGGGGTGCTCGGCGAGCCAGTCGTCGCGCAGTGTGTCGCCGTCGGGGAACAGGGCCAGGCACCGGTCGACGGCGTCGGTGAACACCGGGTCGCTGTCGTAGAGTCCGGCGGCCATGCGCGGGTACTGCGCGCCCTGGCCGGGCAGCAGCAGCACCACGTCGCGGGGCGCCTCGAGGAAGGTGTCCATGCGCGGCCCTTCTGCGGTGTCCGGGTGGTCGGCGTCAACCTGCCGTGCGCGCGTGGAGGTTCGCTCGAGGACCGGTCCAATCCCGGCCGGGCCGGGGCCCTGTCCCAGTGCGGCTCGAGGGGGGGTCCATCGTGCGGGGCGAGGCTCGGCCGGTGCCGGGTGCCCGGCGAGGTGCCCGAGAAGGGATGCGACGGTGCGGTGGGACGACGTCTATCTGCGCGCCTGCGCCACACGGCTGCCGGCGGTGATGCCCGCCGAGGAGGCGGTCGCCCGCGGCCTGGTCGACGCGGTGTCCGTGCGGCGGATGCAGAGCACGGGTGTGACGGTGGGCGAGCAGAGCCCGCCGGACATGGCGGTCGCCGCGGCCCGTACGGCTCTGGGGCGTTCGGGTGTGGTGCCCGACGACATCGGGCTGCTGTTGCACGCGTCGCTCTATCACCAGGGCTACGACATGTGGGCGCCGGCGTCGTACGTCCAGCAGCTGGGGGTGGGCAACCGCTGCCCGGCGATGGAGGTGCGCCAGACGTCGAACGGCGGCATGGCGGCGCTGGAGCTGGCGGCCGCGCATCTGACGGCCACGGGGGCGCCCGCCGCGATGATCACGACGGCGGACCGGTTCTGCGCGCCGGGCATCGACCGCTGGCGCACCGATCCGGGCACGGTCCTGGCGGACGGGGCGACGGCGACGGTCGTGGCCCGCGGGCGGGGTTTCGCGCGTCTGGTGTCGCTGGTGCTGGTGTCGGAGCCGTCTCTCGAGGAGATGCACCGGGGCGAGGACCCGCCGGGCGACGCGCCGCTGGCGGTGCGCTCTCCTGTCGACTTCGAGGCGACCACGCGGGTGTATCTGCGCACCGCGGAGGGTCAGCGGTCGGTCGCGCGGATGGCGAACGCGCAGACGGAGACGATCGAGCGGGCCCTTGAGGAGGCCAAGTCGCAGCAGGCGGACATCGACTGGTTCGTGCTGCCGCACCTGGGCCGGCGCCGGCTGGATGTGAACTTCTTCCGCCGCTACGGCATCGACCCCGACCGCACGCTGTGGTCCTGGAGCCGCGGGATCGGGCACCTGGGTGCCGGTGACCAGTTCGCCGGTCTGACGCATCTGGTGGAGAGCGGGCTGGCGCGGGCGGGGACACGGGCCCTGCTGCTGGGTGTGGGCGGCGGCTTCACCTGGTCGGCGGCGGTCGTGGAGTTCACCGATGTGCCCGTCTGGCCGGCGTCCGCCGCCGCTCAAGCAGACCTGTAGCGCCTCGCCGCACAGTCCGGAAGGTATGCCGCCGCCCCGCCAACCGGGGCCGGCTCACGAGAGGGAGAAGATTTTCATGACCATCGATGATCTCCGCAGGATCCTCGTCGAGTGCGCCGGTGAGGACGAGACCGGGAGCCTGGACGGGGACATCCTGGACACCCCGTTCGCCGACCTCGGTTACGACTCGCTGGCGCTGATGGAGACCGCGGGCCGGATCAAGCAGGAGTTCGGTGTGGTGATCGCCGACGAGGACATCGCGACCGTGGAGACGCCGCGGGTCCTGCTCGACACCGTGGCGGAGCTTTCGCGTTCCGTCGCCGCCGCATGAGCGGGCGGCGCCGGACGGTCATCACGGGGATCGGGGTCCTGGCCCCCGGCGGCGACGGCACCAAGGCGTTCTGGGACCTGATGACGTCGGGACGCACCGCGACCCGCCGCATCGCCGCCTTCGACCCGTCCGAGTTCCGTTCCCAGGTCGCCGGCGAGGTCGACTTCGACGCGGCGGCGCACGGGCTGAGCCACCGTGAGACCCGCCGTCTCGACCGTGCCTCGCAGTTCGCGCTGGTGACCGCGCGCGAAGCGCTCGCCGACAGCGGCCTGGACCTCGATGCCGTCGACCCGGCGCGGACCGGGGTGAGCGTCGGTACGGCGATCGGCGCGGCCACCAGCCTGGAGCGGGAGTATCTGGTGCTCTCCGACACCGGCAGGAACTGGCTGGTCGACCACGCGTACGCGTCCCCTCATCTGTTCGACTACTTCACGCCGGCGACGATCGCCACCGAGGTCGGCTGGGACGTGCGCGCGGAAGGGCCGGTCAACACCGTGTCCACGGGCTGCACGTCGGGCATCGACGCCGTGGGCAACGCCCACCAGCTGATCAGCGAGGGCAGCGCGGACGTCGTGTTCGCGGGGGCGACGGAGGCGGCGATCACGCCGCTGGCGGTCGCCTGCTTCGACGCGATCAAGGCGACGACGCCCCGCAACGACGACGCGGCCACCGCGGCACGCCCGTTCGACGCGACCCGTAACGGGTTCGTCATCGCCGAGGGGGCGGCCATGTTCGTCCTCGAGGAGTTCGAGCACGCCCGGCGGCGCGGAGCGAGGATCTACGGCGAGATCGCCGGCTACGCCAACCGCTGCAACGGCTACCACATGACGGGGCTGAGCCCCAAGGGCCGGGAGATGGCCGAGGCGATCGGTGCGGCGATGGACGAGGGCCGCGTCGAGCGGGACGGCCTGGACTACATCAACGCGCACGGCTCGGGCACCCGGCAGAACGACCTGCACGAGACGGGCGCGTTCAAGCGGGCGCTGGGCGAGCACGCGTACACGACGCCGGTCAGCTCGATCAAGTCGATGATCGGGCACTCGCTCGGTGCCATCGGCTCGATCGAGATCGCCGCCTGTGCGCTGGCCATCGAGCACGGTGTCATCCCGCCGACGGCCAATCTGCACGAGAAGGACCCCGCGTGCGACCTCGACTACGTGCCGCTGACGGCGCGGGAGGCCAGGGTCGACACGGCGCTGACCGTCGGCAGCGGCTTCGGCGGGTTCCAGAGCGCGATGGTTGTCCGCAGGCTGCAAGGAGCGACGCGATGACAGTGGTGTTCACCGGGGTCGGCGTCATGGCCCCCAACGGGCAGTCCACCGAGGAGTTCTGGACCGCGACGCTGGAGCAGCGCAGCGGTATCGGCCCGCTCGAGCGGTTCGACGCCCGCGGCTACCCGT
Organism: Streptomyces sp. NPDC086835; assembly: GCF_044745705.1. Classification (NCBI taxonomy): domain Bacteria; kingdom Bacillati; phylum Actinomycetota; class Actinomycetes; order Kitasatosporales; family Streptomycetaceae; genus Streptomyces; species Streptomyces sp. NPDC086835. Next base: position 659,470 of record NZ_JBIVAU010000003.1, on the reverse strand, counting down.
CCCGGCTCGCCGGGCAGATCCGCGACTTCAAGGCCGCGCAGGCGCTGCCGGGCCGGCTGCTGCCGCAGACCGACCGGGTGACCCGGCTGGCTCTGGTGGCGGCGCAGGCGGCGATCGAGGACTCGGGCATCGACCTGGAGTCCGTCCCGGACCTGGACATGGGGGTGATCTCCTCCAACGCCCACGGCGGTTTCGAGTTCACCCACCGTGAGATCCAGAAGCTGTGGACCAAGGGGCCGGAGAGCGTCAGCGTGTACGAGTCGTTCGCCTGGTTCTGCGCGGCGAACACCGGCCAGATCTCGATCCGCCACGGCATGCGCGGCTCCGGCAGTGTGCTGGTGGCCGACCAGTCGGGCGGCCTCGACGCGCTCGCGCTGGCGCGGCGCACCATACGCCGCGGCACGCCGCTGACGATCGCGGGCGGGGTGGAGTCCTCCTACGACCCGTGGGGCTGGGTGTCGCACCTGGCCACCGGGCGGATCAGCGAGGTCGACGACCCGCAGCGTGCCTTCTTGCCCTTCGACACGGCGGCCAGCGGCTACGTGCCGGGCGAGGGCGGCGCGTACCTGATCCTTCAGGACGCGCAGGCGGCCCGGGAACGGGAGGGCGCCACCGTCTACGGCGAACTCGCCGGCCACGCGGCCACGTTCGACCCGCGGCCCGGCTCCGGCAGGCCGCCGGCGCTGGCCGCCGCGATCCGCGGCGCCCTGAAGGACGCGCGGATCACGCCCGAAGAGGTGGACGTGGTGTTCGCGGACGCGAGCGGCGTGCCGGAGCTGGACCGTATCGAGGCCGACGCGCTGGCCGGCGTCTTCGGCCCGCGGGGGGTGCCGGTGAGCGTGCCCAAGGCGCTGACGGGGCGGCTGTACGCGGGCGGTGCGCCGCTGGACGTGGTCGCCGCGCTGCTGTCGCTTCGCGACCAGATCATCCCGGCCACCGCGCATGTCGCCGATGTGCCGGACGACTACCGGCTGGACCTGGTGACGGGCCGGCCGCGGCGGGCCGAGCTGCGCACCGCGCTCGTCGTCGCCCGGGGCAACGGCGGCTACAACTCGGCGATGGTGGTGCGCTCATGAGGATCCTGTTCGCCGCGGCGCCCGGCTACGGGCTGATGCTGCCGCTGGTGCCGCTGGTGTGGGCGGCGCGGGCCGCCGGGCACGAGATCCTGGTGGCCACCACCGCCTACATGACGAAGGTGGGCGCGGAGTCGGGCCTGCCGATCGCGAACGTGTTCCCGCAGCGGGACGTGGGCGCGGACCTGATGCTCGCCGCCGCCGGCAAGGCCCCCGGGCCCGGCTCCGCCGACTTCGAGGACCCGGACCTGCCCGTGGGCTACTGGGAACTGGCCGGGCAGCTCAAGCCGTTCGAGCTGTTCACGCTCGCCTCCACCGGCGGCACGATCACCGCGGGCCGCGACTTCGGCGCAGAGCTGATCGTCTACACCTCCGACCACCAGGCCGGCCGGATGGCGGCCGTGGCGCTGGGCATCCCGGCGCTGGAGGTCGGCAACCGGGTCTCGTGGTCGATGCGCGATCCGGAGGTGACCGGCACCTCCGGTCACAACGACCGCAGCGGCATCGTCGCCGACGACTCCCCCGTGGTGGCCGCGCTGCGCGCCGAGCTCGGCATCGGAGACCGTGAGCCGCAGCTGATCGCCCGGATCGACCCGCGGGCGCCGAGCATGGGCGGTCTGGCGAAGGACGAGCCGGACGCCCGCGACGGCACCCCGTGGTGGCCGATGCGCTACGTGCCGTTCAACGGCGGTGTGGAGCTGCCGGCGTGGGCGCTGGTCCGCCCCGAGCGGCCGCGGATCTGTCTGACGCTGGGCACGGTCACCCCGCTCCTGTCGGACGGCGGCGCGCTGGCGTCGCTGCTGCACGGGCTGGGCGAGCTGGACGTGGAGGTGATCCTCGCCGACCACTCGACGGACCTGTCCAAGCTCGGCGAGCTGCCCGGCAACGTGCGGGTGGCGGGCTTCCTGCCGCTGTCGACGTTCCTTTCCACCTGCTCGCTGGTGGTGCACCACGGCGGCTCGGGCACGATGGCGACCGCTCTGCACTACGCGGTGCCGCAGCTGGTCCTGCCGGGCGGCTCCGACAATCCGCTGGTGGCCCGCCGGGTGGTGGACCGCAAGGTCGGTCTGATGCTCGATCCGGCAGAGGCGGACGGGCCGCGGCTGCGCGCCCTGGTCCAGCAGCTGCTCACCGAACCGGCGTTCGCCGGCGCGGCCGCCGAAGTGAGCGCGGAGATGGCCGCCCAGCCCAGTCCCGCGCAGGTACTGGACCGCGCCGTGCGGTCCGTGACGACGCGCAACCCATGACGTCTTGACCCCAGGAGATTCCCGTGACCAGCTCCACCGTGGCGACCGCCCCGTCCACCGACCGCGACATCAGCGCCCTCTACGCACAGGTGCAGCAGTTCTACGCCGGCCAGGTGCGCCACCTGGACACCATGCGGGCCGAGGAGTTCGCCGCGTCGTTCACCGGCGACGGTGTCTTCGACCACCGGCCCGGCGCCGACCCGCTGGTGGGCCGTACCGCGATCGCCGCGGCGATCCGCGAGTACCAGAACACCCGGCACGCCGCCGACCCGGTGCAGCGCCGCCACTGGTTCAACATGCTCCAGGTCTTCCCCCAGGACGACGGCACGCTGCGCACCGAGTACTACGCGGTGGTGCTGCAGACCCGGCCCGGCGTCTTTGAGCCGATGGTCGGCCCGAGCTGCTTCGTCACCGATGTCCTCGCCTACGAGGACGGTGAGCTGCGCACCAAGTTCCGCAAGGTCAGCCCGGACTACGTGGTCTGACACCGCCGGGCACACGCAGACACGTCAAGGGGGCGGCCCGCCGGCGGGCCGCCCCTTTGACGTGTCGTTGGTGCTCAGGCCAGGCAGCAGGGCAGCCGGCCGTGGTACTCGATCATCTCTCCGAGCGCCGTCTGCATGACGGGCATGGGCAGCCGGTCCGCTGCGGGGGTGCCGTCCAGTTCGGCGTAGGCGCGGTGCAGGTTGGGCACCAGGCGCTCGCTGTCCAGGAGTTGTCCGTAGGGGCCGAGGGCGGCGCCGCGGGCGGTCTCGACGGGGGTCCTGCCCGCCCGGTGGCCCTCGCGGGCCAGCTGCTGCACCAGCTGCAGATAGCCCTCCGTCTGCTCGAACACCTCGGGCCCGGCCACCGGTCCGTGGCCGGGGACGATCGTGGTGGCGCCGAAGGCCCGCAGCCGCTCCAGGGCCGCCAGTGAGCCGGCGATCGAGCCCATCAGGCAGAACGGTGTCACCCCGTTCATGATCAGGTCGCCGGTGAACAGCACCTTCTGCTCGGGCAGCCACACGACGGTGTCGTTGGAGGTGTGCGCGGGACCGATGTGCTCCAGTTCGGCGCGCACGGAGCCGATGTGCAGGGTGAGGCGGTCGGTGAAGGTGAGGGTGGGCGGCGCGAGTTCGATGTGCCCCCAGTCGACGTCGGGCCACAGGCCGGTCAGGTGCAGCCCGGCGGCGATCATCTCGCTGCGGGTGCGTTCGTGGCCGATGACGAGCGCCTCGGGGAACAGGTGGTTGCCGAAGGCGTGGTCGCCGTGGAAGTGGGTGTTGACGACCGTGCGCGGGGCGCTCGCCCCGTTCAGGGCGAGGGCGGTGGTGCGCAGGTGCCGGGCGCGGGAGTCGGTCGCGGCGGTGTCGACGAGGGCGCTCTCGCCGCCGGAGACGATGATGCCCGCGTTGTTCAGGCACCAGCCGCCGGGCGGCTGGAGGTAGGCGTGGACGCCTGGTGCGACCTCCGTCGCCCGTCCGGGGGGCGCGGGGGCTTGGACAGGGACGGTGGTGCTGGACGGCACGGCCTCTCCTCACGGCGGACGTCGGGAACAGGCCGAGTGTGGTGCGGTCCGCTTGTGGCGCCCTGGACTCTCCAGACGCATTTGAGCAGGTTGCGACCGGTCCCCTGGAGCGTTGCGAGGTGACGGCCCGCTGCGGGGGCCGCGCAGCGCAAGGGAAGGGAGAGCCGATATGACCGACGAGTTCCGGCGCGGGTCCGGTGTGGCGGAGGCCGCGCCCGCCGTGGCAGCGCTCGCCGCCGAACGGGCCGAGCAGGCGGAGCAGGCGCGCCGTGTCGACGCGGATGTGCTGCGCGCCCTGGTCGGGGCGGGTTTCGCCCGGCACTTCGTGCCCGCCGCGCACGGCGGGGCGGCGGCGACGTTCACCGAGCTGGCCACGGGCATCACCACGCTGGGCGCGCGCTGTCCGGCGACCGCGTGGAGCGCCTCGATCGTGGCGAGCCTGTCGCGGATGGCCGCCTACCTTCCCGAGGCCGGCCGCAAGGAGGTCTGGCGGGAGGGCCCCGACACGGTGATCGTCGGCTCCGTCTCCCCGGTGGGCCGGGCCCACGCGGTGGACGGCGGCTGGCAGGTCAGCGGCACCTGGCCGTACGTCAGCGTCGTCGACCACTCCGACTGGGCGCTGGTGACGGCCCCGGCCGCGGCGGGCGGGGGCCGGCCCCGGCCACGGCTGTTCGCACTCCCCCGCGACGCGTTCCGCACCGCGGACACCTGGTCGGACGTGGGGATGCGCGCGAGCGGCAGCAACACGCTGATCGCCGAGGACGTGTTCGTCGCCGACGAGCTGAGCTTCGCCGCGGAGGACCTGCTGGCCGGGCGGGCACCCGAGGGTGTGGACGGCTGCCACGCGGTGCCGCTGCCGGCCGTCAACGGACTGTTCTTCGGCCTGCCGATGCTCGGTGCCGCCGAAGGCGCCCTCGAGCTGTGGTCGGCGGCCGCGGCGCCCAAGCTGCGCTCCGCCTCCTACACCCCCGGCCCCGGCCCGGGGCGCGGCTTCTACGAGGAGACGCTGGCCCGCTGCTCGGGCGAACTGGACGCGGCCCGCCTGCTGCTGGAACGGGTCGCCCGCGTCGCCGACCGGGACACGGCGCCCACGCCGCTGGAGACGACCCGCGCGCAGCGCGACTGCGCCCTGGCCGCCGAGATGCTGGTACGGGTCGTGGACCGGCTCTTCGCGGCCTCCGGGACCAGCGGGCACAGCGTGAGCAGCCCGCTGCAGCGGCTGTGGCGCGATGTGCACTCGGCGGCCGGGCACGTGGTGCTCCAGCTGGGCCCGGCGGCGGCCGCCTACGCGGGCCGCGTGGCGGGTGAGCGGTGAGGGCCGGTGGCCGGTGGCCGCTGCGGGTGGTGCGGCGGTGTCTGCGGCCGGTGTGGCAGGGCCTGGTGGCCTGCGGCGGGGTGTATCTGGCGGGTGAGAGCGCGCGGGCGGCGGCCGGGCGGCCGCCGCTGCTGCTCGGGCCGCCTGCGGGGCATCCGGAGCGGCTGCGGCCGGATGTGCCGCTGACGGCCTTGGAGCGGGCGCTGCTGCGGGATTGGCAGCGGGTCGGCTGACCGGCCGGCTGCCCGTCCGGGCACGGCGGGAAGAAGGGGGCCCGGCGGACGTCGCTGTCCGCCGGGCCCCCTTTTTCTTTGCGCCGTGTGCCGTGGTGTGCCGCTCGTCTACCAGCGCAGCAGGAGCTGCTGCGGGCCGCGGACCAGGGAGCCCTGGCGCCAGGGGACCTGCGCGGCGGGGACCGCCAGGCGCAGTGCGGGGAAGGCCCGCAGCAGCGAGGCGAGGGCCAGGCGCAGTTCCAGGCGGGCCAGTTGGGCGCCGGTGCAGTGGTGCGGGCCGTGTCCGAAGGCGACGTGCGGGTTGGGGCTGCGTTCCAGGTCGAGCACGTCGGCGTCGGCGAAGACGCTCTCGTCACGGTTGGCGGAGATCATCGCCGCGATGACCGAGGCGCCCTCGGGAAGGACGGTGCCGCCGATCTCGATGTCCTCGGTGGCAAGTCGGGGCAGCACGTCCCCGCCGCCGAGGGCGATGTAGCGCAGCAGTTCCTCGACGGCGGTGTCCAGGTGCTCGGGGTGGCGGGCAAGCCAGGCCCATCGGTCGTGCTCGAGCAGCGTGTACACGAAGTTGGAGATCTCGGCGGCGGTGGTCTCGTAGCCGGCGAGCAGGAGCGTGCCTGCCAGGCTGATGAGTTCGGCCTCGGAGAGCCGGTCCTCGTCCTCGTCGCGGGCGGCGATCATCTGGGACATCAGATCGTCGCCGGGACGCTCCCGCAGCCGGGCGATGTGCCCGGACAGGTAGGTGCCGAAGGCCTCGCCGACCTGCTGCATCTCCTGCGGGTCGACCGCGCCGTTGCTGAAGGCGACTTCGGCGACCCGCTGGAAGTAGTGCCGGTCGCCGGGCGGGACGCCGAGCAGTTCACAGATGACGGTCATCGGCAGCGGCATGGAGAAGTGGGCGACCAGGTCGACCGGTTCGCCGCCGGCGGCGAGGGCGCGCAGGCCGTCGATCAGATCGTCGACGTTCCGCTGGATGCGGGGCCGCCGGCGCTGGATGCTGCGTTCGGTGAACGCGGCGGCGACCAGGCGGCGCAGCCGGGTGTGTTCCGGTGGGTCCATCGCCAGCAGATGTCCGGGGGCGGTGACCTCCCGGACCGTGCGGGGCACGTCCTTGCCGACGGTGGCGGCCCGGGAGAGCCGCCGGTCGGCGAGGACCTGTTTCACGTCGGCGTAGCGGCTGACGAGGTAGCCCTCGCCGCCGTAGGGGAGGCGGACCCGCTGGACGGGGCACCGGGCCCGCAGGGCGGTGAACTCCTGCGGGACCGCCAGCGGCGCGCCGGGCTCGGTGTCGAAGGGGAACGCCGGCGCCTGCCCGGCGGCCGCCGGGCAGGTGTCCGCCTGTCCGGGGGCCGCCGGTGCTGTGTGGCCGGTGTCCGCCGGTGCGGGGGCGGCCGGTTCGGGGGCGGTGGTGGTCACGCCGGTTCCTTGGCGGGAGCCGCGGCCGAGGCGGTGGCGGTGGCCGAGGCGCCGGCGGTGGCGGGCCTGGGGGTCACCGTCACGGTGGGGATGCGGCTGCTGCCCGGCCTGCCCAGGCGCAGCATCAGCGGCCGTTCGACGTAGCGGCACAGGAGCAGACCGAGTGCCTGGGTGACGACCAGGGTGGCCAGCACGATGCCCCAGCCGGCCCAGAGTCCGAACTTGGCGGTGGGGCCGACGACTTCGCGTGCGACGGCGAGGACGGGCCAGTGCACCAGGTAGGTGGCGTACGAGGCGTCGCCGAGGGCGACCCAGCTCTTGCGGGCCATGAACGAGGAGCGGCCGTCGATGTCGCGCAGGGCGATGAGCGGGATGAACAGGCAGACGGTGATGGACATGATGCCGCTGCTGGCGTAGGTGGCGGGCAGGGCTCCGTCGACGGCGAGCCAGACCAGGTAGGTGGCGACGGCGGTGGCGAGGAAGATCCAGCGGCCGCGGATCCGGGGCCACCGGCCGGTCTGCACGATGCGGGCGAGGACGACGCCGAGCAGGAACTCCGGCAGGCGGCTGAGGGGCAGGAAGTAGACCATCCACGCCTGGTCGAAGGAGAGCGGCGCCCAGAACGGCCAGACGGGCCCGCCGACCATGGAGTTGATGACGGCGGGGATGGCGATGACGAGGCCGACCAGCACGGCGAACGCGACCCACAGGCGGTTGGCCGGGATCTTCAACAGCGGCCGGATGAACAGCGGCAGGGCGAGATAGAAGGCGATCTCGCAGGAGACCGACCAGTTGATGCCGTAGACGCTCATCAGGTAGGCGGGGTCGGGGATCCAGGCCTGCACCAGGAAGAGGTTGGCGACGGCCGGGCCGACGTCGGTGGGGCCGATCATGGCGAGGGGGCCGACGACGGCGAGCAGGATCAGGGTCAGCGCCCAGATCACGACGTGGCCGGGGAAGATCTTCGCGGCGCGGGCGCGCCAGTACCGGCCGAGTCCGTTGCGCCAGGACTCGCCCCAGGTCAGTACGAAGCCGGAGAGGATGAAGAACGACGCCAGGGCGGTGGTGCCGTAGGGCCAGATGTGGCCGAGGTTGTTGACGTACTCGCTTTCGAAGAAGCGGGCGGCGGCGAGGGTGTGGGTCCAGAACACCGCGTTGAAGAGGATGAAGCGGTAGCCGGTGAGCGAGGGGAGTTTCGCTATGCCGGCGGACGATGTCGATGTGGGCGAGGAGGGGACGGACATCCCGGTCGCTCCCGTCGTGTGTGGTGGTTTCGGGGACTGGGTGGAGCGGGTGGTGCTCAGGCGGGGCGGACGGACAGGGCGTGGCGGAAGACGCCGCGCGGGTCCCACTTCGCCTTGATGCGCTGCAGGCGCGGGTAGTTGTCCTTGTAGTAGAGGTGGTGCCAGGGCACCCCGGAGGTGTTCCAGCGGGGGTCGGCCAGGTCGATGTCCGGGTAGTTGATGTAGGCGCCGTCGCTGCCGCGGCCCGGGACGGGCACCCCTCCGGTGGCGGCGAACACGTCCCGGTAGGTGCGGCGCAGCCAGTCGATGTTGACGGTGTCGGCCTGGGGGTCCTGCCAGGTGTTCATGAAGATCACGTTGAGGACGGAGTCGCGGTGCGCGCTGGCCGTGGCGCCGGCGGGCAGGGCGTTGGTGCGGCCGCCGTAGGACTGGAGGGACACGGAGGCGCTGTCGTTGCGGTGGTCGGTCGCGTTCAGGTGCGTGAAGAGGGCGTCGGTCTGGGCGCGGGTGAACGCGCGGCGCAGATAGGCCGACTTGATCTTGTGGCGGCCCTTGTCGGTGTCCTGTGACTCGGCGAGCGCGACGGTCGCGGTCAGCCACGGCTCGCTCGCGGTGTCGGTGATGTACGGGGTGACGCCGACGCCGTCGGTCAGCGCGCCCACGTAGCGGTCCAGCAGTTCGCGGGCGCCCGGGAGGGTGCCGTCGAGGTGGGTGAAGGCGATGGCGCTCTGCCCGGGGTCGTTGTCCTTCAGCCGGCCGGGCAGCACGAGTCCGCTGTAGAGACCGCTGTACGGGGAGGCGGGGTCGCTGTTGTCCTCGTGCCAGCGGCCGTGGTTGTGCAGCAGGCGGCCGAAGGCGGCCTGGTCCATGCCGTCGCGGGGGTAGATCACCGCGTTGGAGACGATGGTGGCGGGCGGGCGGGGCAGCAGGTGTGCGGGGTCGTCGCCGTGGGCGTTCGGGGAGCGGAACCAGTAGCGGGTGACGATGCCGAAGTTGCCGCCGCCGCCTCCGGTGTGGGCCCACCACAGGTCGCGGTGCGGGTCGCCGCTTTCGCGGGTGGCGACGACGGCGCGGGCCCGGCCGAAGGCGTCGACGACGACGACCTCGAGCGCGTACAGGTGGTCACTGGCGAGGCCGAAGGAGCGGCTGAGGGCGCCGTATCCGCCGCCGGTGATGTGGCCGCCGAAGCCGACGGTGGCGCTGGCGCCGCCGGGCAGGGTGACGCCCCAGCCGTAGTAGAGGCTCTTGTACACGTCGATGAGCTGGGCGCCTGCTTCGACCATGTAGGCGCGCCGCCTCGGGTCGTAGGTGACGGCGTTCATGGCGGCGAGGTCGATGACGAGCTGGACGGCCGGGTCGCCGACGACGTTCTCGTAGCAGTGGCCGCCGCTGCGTACGGCGATGCGCCGGCGGCGCTGCACCGCCTGGCCGACGGCGTGGACGACGTCGGCGGTGGTGGTGGGGAGGCAGAAGGCGTCCGGGTGGGCGGTGAAGCGTTTGTTGCTGCCGCGTACCGACAGGGCCGCGTAGCGCGGGTCGTCGGGGGTGACCTGGACCGCGGGGGCGGGGGCGGGGGCCGGGTCGGTGGTGGCGCGGGCGGCGGGTGCGAGGCCGGCGGTGGTGAGGCCGGCGGCGGCGCCCGCCGTGAGCGCCTGGGTGACGAAACGCCGACGGCTCGGAGCAGTCATGTTGACCGTGCACCTTTCTGGGTGGGTCGGGGGGCGGCGGTGAACAGGTCGGTCCGCACCTGGACGGGTACGGGGCCGAAAGCGATACGGGAGGTGAGGTGCGCGCCGAGGGGGGTGCGGGAGACCAGGGCGGCGGCGCGGGAGCGCAGGTAGGTGGCGGCGGGTCCGGCGTTGCCGAGGAACGCTTTGGCCTGCAGGCGCTGGACGCGGGTGACCCTGGCGGCGGCGGGTGCCCGCAGCCGTTGGAAGGGGGCGAGCCGTTCGCGGGTGCACGCGCCCGCGGCGAGCGCGTCGAGGAGGACCGGGTGCAAGGTGGCGGCGTCCTGGAGGGCGAGGTTGATGCCCTGGGCGCCGAGCGGGCCGTGGGTGTGGGCGGCGTCGCCGGCGAGGACGAGGCCGTCGCGTACCCATTCCTCGGCGTCGGCGGCGAACACGTCCAGCAGGGCCAGGTCGGACAGGCCGGTGAGGTGTTCGTGCAGGAGGTCGGCCAGTTCGGGGACGGCGGCGGCCAGTTCGTCCCTGATGGGGGCGATGCCGCGGGCCGTGGCCGCCTGCCAGCCGCCGTGCGGCAGGACCCAGCCGACGCGGAGCCGGTCGGGGTGGGTGTCGTGGACGAGTACGGCGGTGCCTGCGGCGCGGTGGATGCGGACCCGGCCGGTGGCGCGGCCGGGCGCGGGCAGGGTGAACCAGACGATGTCCTGGTCGAACGCCTCGGTGCGGCCGGCGCCGATGCCGGCCAGGGTGCGGGTCTTGGAGAAGCGTCCGTCGGTGGCGACGACCACCCGGGCGGGCACGGTGGTGCGCGCTCCGGCGGGGCCGGTGAACACCGCTCCGGTGCAGCGGTCGCGGTCGCCGCGCAGGGCGCTGATGCGGTGGCCGGGCAGGTGGGTGAAGCCGGGCAGCCGGTGGCAGGCGGTGAGGAGTTCTTCGAGCAGGTGGCGTTGGGGCAGGGCCAGGAGGCGGCCGTAGGGGGGATCGAGGCGCCGGTAGTCGATGTCGAGCAGGACGCGGCCGCGTTCGAGGACCTGGAAGCCGTCGAGGGTGCGGGCGCCGCGCCGCGTCGCGCTGTCCAGCACGTCGAGCTGGTCGAGGATGCGCTGGCCGCCGGGCTGCAGGATCTCGCCGTGGAAGTCGCGCCGGTAGGTGGTCGACTTCTCGGCGAGGGTGACCTGCACCCCGGAGCGCAGCAGCATCAGGCTCAGGGCGAGCCCGGCCGGGCCGGCGCCGACGACGAGGACGTCGGCGGGCTCGGGGGTCGGCCCGGTCGCCCTGTCCGGCCCGGCCGGTGTCACACCGCGGTCCGCGCGGACAGGGCCCGGTTGATCAGGGCCAGGTAGTCGCGGGGGGTCTCCGCCTCGTCGAGGCCCTCCTCGTCGAGGGTGACGTCGTAGTCGCGTTCGATGCGGCCGGTGGTCTGCAGCAGGGCCAGTGAGTCGTAGCCGAGGGCGAGGAAGGGGACGTCGAGGACGTCGCCGTCGAGGTCGACGCCTTCCTCGACGCCGGCGCACTCGCGCAGCAGGGCCTTCAGGTCGTCCAGTTCCAGGTGGTCCATGGCGTCTGTCTCCTCTTCCACGTGTGTCACTGCGGTCCGGGGCCCTGGCTGAGTACGGCCGCGGAGTTGAATCCGCCCCGGCCGCGGGCGAGGACCAGCGCGTTGCGCAGCCTCATGCCGTGGCGGGGGGCGGTGACCAGGTCGATCGGGCAGTCGTCGGCCGGGTGCCGGGTGCCGGTGGTCGGCGGGATGACCTGGTCGCGCAGGCTGAGCAGGGCGGCGGCCACGTCCAGGGGGGCGCCGCCGGCCAGCAGCCGGCCGGTCATCGTCTTGGGGGCGGTGACCGGTACGCCGTGCGGGCCGAACAGGGCGCTCAGGGCGGCGGCTTCGGCCCGGTCGGCGTCACGGGTGCCCGCGGCGTCGGCGAAGACGACGTCGATCTCGTCGGGGCGCAGGCCCGCGTCGGCGAGGGCGAGGCGGGCGGCGTCGGCCAGGCGGGGGGTGCCGGGGCCGTCGAAGGTGGCGGCGTATCCGGCGAAGGTGCCGTAGGTGCGGGCGCCGCGGGCGCGGGCGGCCGTGCCGTTCTCGAGGACGAACAGGGCGCCGCCCTCGCCGACGATGTGGCCGGAGGCCGCCGCGTCGAAGGGCAGGTAGGCGCGGGCCGGGTCGGTGACGGTGCTCATGGAGCCGTCGGCCAGGTGGGCGGCCCAGCCCCAGGGGCACAGTGCGGAGTCGACACCGCCGCTGATCATGAGCCGGCTGCCCTTGCGGATCCGGCGGCGGGCCTGGGCGAGGGCGTCGAGGCCGCCGGCCTGTTCGGTGACGACGACGCCGCTGGCGCCGCGCAGGCCGTGCCGGATGGAGATCTGGCCGGTGTTGACGGCGTAGAACCAGGCGAAGGACTGGTAGGCGCTGACGTGCTGGCCGCCTTTGCTCCACAGGGCCTGCAGTTCGCGCTGGCCGAACTCGAAGCCGCCGGCGGAGCTGGCGGTGACCACGCCGGCGCTGTAGTCCGGCAGGGCGGCCACGTCCTGGCCCCAGTCGTCCAGGGCTTCCTTGGCGGCGGCCAGCGACAGGCGGGTGACGCGGTCGGTCTGCGGCAGCAGCCGGCTGGGCAGGTGGTCGGCGTCGACGAAGCCGTCGATCTCGCCGGCGAGGCGGACCGGGTAGCGGGTGGCGTCGAAGCGGGTGAGGGGGCGGATGCCGCTCTCGCCGGCGAGGACGGCCTGCCACCAGGCCTCGGTGCCCAGTCCGTTGGGTGCGGCGACGCCGATGCCGGTGACGACGGTGGCGGTGGTGCGCGGGGCGGTGGCCTGCGCGGACCGCACGGTGTGCTCGGTGGCCCGGTGTTCGGCCAGGGCCGTGGTCATGCTGCCTCCTGCAGTTGCGGCCTGGTCAGGACGATGGCGCTCTGGAAGCCGCCGAAGCCGCTGCCGACGCTGAGGACCGTGTCGGTGCGCTGTTCGCGGGCGGTGAGGGGGGTGTAGTCGAGGTCGCAGGCCGGGTCCGGTTCGTGCAGGTTCGCCGTCGGGGGGACGGTGTTGTGCTCGATGGCCAGGGCGCTGGCGGCGACCTCGAGCGACCCGATCGCGCCGAGGGAGTGTCCGATCATCGATTTGATGGAGCTGACCGGGACGGTGCGGGCGTGGTGGCCGAGGCTGCGTTTGAAGGCGGCGGTCTCGTGCCGGTCGTTCTGCTTGGTGCCCGAGCCGTGGGCGTTGATGTAGTCGACGGCGGTGGGGTCGAGGCGTGCCTCGTCGAGGGCGGCGGTGATCGCCTCGGCCATCTCGGCGCCGTCGGCCTTCAGGCCGGTCATGTGGTAGGCGTTGCTGCGGCCGGCGAACCCGGAGATCTCCGCGTACACGTGGGCGCCGCGGCGGCGGGCGTGTTCGAACTCCTCCAGCACCAGGACGGCCGAGCCTTCGCCGAGGACGAACCCGTTGCGGGTGCGGTCGAAGGGGCGGGAGGCGGTGGCCGCGTCGTCGTTGCGGGGACTGGTGGCCTTGATGGCGTCGAAGCAGGCGACGGTGATCGGCGAGATGGGTGCTTCGGTGGCGCCGGTGACCATGACGTCGGCGCTGCCCTCGCGGATCAGGTCGACGGCGTGGCCGATGGAGTCCAGGCCGGAGGTGCAGCCGGTGGAGATGAGGGAGACGGGGCCCTGGGCGCCGGTGGCGCGGGCCACTTCGGCGGCCAGCGAGCTGGGCACGAAGTAGTCGAAGAGGTGGGCGACGGCCCGTGTGTGGTCGACCTCCCAGGCCGAGCCGTGTTCGCTGACGACCGCGTACTCCTCGTCGAGTCCGGTGGTGCAGCCGACGGCGCTGCCGAGGGTGACGCCGGTGCGCAGCGGGTCGGGCAGGTCGGCGCTCAGGCCGCTGTCGGCGAGCGCCTCGCGGGCGCTGACGAGGGCGAACTGGGCGGCCCGGTCCAGGCGGGCGGCCTCGCCGGGGCCGAAGCCGTGCGCGGCGGCGTCGAAGTCGGCCTCGGCCGCGATACGGGAGCGGTAGGCGGATGCGTCGAACAGGGTGATGCCGCGGGTGGCGGTGCGTCCCGCGGTGAGCGTGTCCCAGAAGTTCCGGGTGCCCACGCCGCCGGGGGCGACGACGCCTATGCCGGTGATGACGACCCGTCTCATCGCCTGGTCCCTCACAGTTGTCCTCCAGATAGGGGCGCGGTGCGCCGCGCCACACGGCAGGCCCGCCCGATGAGCCGGGGGATCTCCCGGCCGCGTACGAAGAAGTGGTCGCCCGGGACGGTGCGCCGCACCAGCGGGCCGGTGGTCCAGCGCCGCCAGCCGTCCATCGTCTGCGCGTCCACCACACGGTCGTCCCGGCCGTCGACGGCCAGGACCGGCACCGGCAGGGGGCCTCCGGTGGCGGGGTCGTTGGCGGCGGCGCGCAGGTCGGCGCCGAGCCGCAGGTCGTCCCGCAGGACGGGCAGCACCGTGCGGTGCCACACGCTGTCGGGGTCGGCGAGCAGGCCGGTGGGCGCGGAGCCCAGGTCGCCGAGGAAGGAGAGGAGCTGCTCGTCGCTCAACTCGCCGCTGTGGTGGGCCAGGGCCGCGTCCGGCGGCGGGCAGGCGCCGACCGCGAGGAGCACGGGAGGCGGCAGGCCCTTGTCGGTCAGGGCCCGGGCGAGGGTGTAGGCGACCATGCCGCCCAGGCTGTGCCCGTACAGGATGTAGGGGCTGCTGTGCGCAGCGTCGGCCAGGACGCCGAGCAGGTCCTCGAGCAGCGCGGTGCGTGTGGTCGGGCGGCGCTCGTGGCGCCGGGAGTCACGGCCGGGCAGCAGCACGGGGCGGATGTCGATGTCCGGGCCCGAGAGGGTCGGCCAGCGGGCGAAGCCGGTGACCCCGGCGCCGGCGTGCGCGAAGCAGTACAGCCGCAGGGGTGGGCGGCCCGCCGGGGCGGGGCCGCCTCCCGCGGCTGCTGTGTGCACGGATCCGTTCATGGGCACCGACCTTCGCGGACGGGCCTGGAGAACGGCTCGAATCAGCCAACCACCGCCCCCGCGCCGGTGGTTCAGGCCGCGTACAGGTTGAAGGTGGAGGTGCGCCGGGGGGTGGAGGACACGTCGAGCTGCGGGTCGACGGCGAGCATCGCCTGGTGCAGGCGCTGCAGCTGCGGCGAGGGCTCCACGCCGAGCTCGTCGATCAGCCGCCGGCGCAGCCGGTGGAAGACGTCGAGCGCGGTGGCCTGGCGGCCGGAGCGGTAGAGCGCCACCATCGCCTGCGAGTGCAGGCCCTCGTGCTGGGGGTGACGGGCGATCAGGTCGGTGAGTTCGGCGATCACTTCGACGTGGCGGCCCAGGCGCAGATCGGCGTCGATCCGGCGCTCGCGGGTCACGAGTCTGCTCTCCTCCAGCCGCATGACCTCTATTTCGAGGATCGGGCCGACGCGTACGTCGACCAGTGCGGTGCCCTGCCACAGATCCAGCGCCTGCCGGTAGGTGCGGGCGGCGCGTTCGTCCTCGCCGTCGTCGAAGGCCTGCTGGCCCTCGGCGACCAGGCGCTCGTACTCGTGGACGTCGACTGCCTCGGGCGGGATCTGCAGCAGGTAGCCGCCGTGCCGGGTGGCCAGCACGTCCTTCGCGGTGCCCGGGACGTCGGGTCCCATGGCGGTGCCCAGCCGGCGGCGCAGCTGGAGAATGTACGTCTGGAGTGTGGTGAGTGCGCTCAGCGGCAGTTCGGTGCCCCAGATCTCCTCCATGAGTGTGGGCACGGGCATGACCCGGCCCGGGTAGAGGGCGAGCAGCGCCAGGATCTGCCGCGGTTTGCCCGCCGTAGGAACGATCGACATCCCGTTGACGTGGCCACTCAGCGGACCCAGAACCTGAATCTTCATGGTTTCCTCCGTACCTCGACGGCCTGCGCTCGGCTTCCGAGCCGGTTTACGAATCGGTATCCGAGGCGCGGTCGATATTGCGCCACTGGGGGCCCGCTGTCCTTTCTTCACTATCCATGGACGAGATGCACCGTAGCTTCTTTCGACCGGGCTGCCTGAGTAATCTCCAGCGGCTGTCGAGCAGTTCTGTGCCGGGGGGTGTCTGACGCGGTACTGACACATGGCTGACCACCTGAATGAGCAATAGCCGAAGCGTCTTCCTTACTGCCGGGCGGCGCTGTTACTTTCGGCGGCATGGAGACGTATTCGGAGTGTGAGGTGCCGCCGGGAGCGGATCCGCTGACCCGGCAGCTGCTGCGGCAGATGGTCGCCGGCTGTCTGCGGCTGGAGCCGGCGGAACTGCCGGGCGACGACGAGGACCTGGTCGACCACGGGCTGGACTCGATCAGCACCATGCGGCTCATCTCCGCCTGGCACCGGCGCGGCATCGAGGTCGGCTTTCCCGAGTTGATGGCCCGTCCGACGCTGGGGCACTGGTGGCAGCTGCTTTCCCAGGAGCGTTCGCCGCGCACGCCCTGAAAACAACTCAAGGCCTCTCATACGGCGGCTGGAGTCCCGCTCGCGCGCCCCGCACAGTCCGCCCGCACCGTCTAAGGTCCGATAGTCGAAGAGATGTACCAGGCTTTTTCGTGAAGCCGGAATCGGATCACCGGACGGAGCCCCCATGGAATTCGGCGTCAACTTCTTCCCGGTCGTCGACCCGGTCAAGAAGAGTGCGAGCACCTATTACGACGAAAGTCTTCAGCTGGTCGAGCTGGCCGAGGCGCTGGACTTCGAGCACGTCCAGACGGTCGAGCACTACGGCTCCCCCTACGGCGGCTACAGCCCCGACCCGGTGGTGTTCCTGACGGCCGCCGCCGCGCGCACCAGCCGCATACGGCTGGTGACCGGCGCGGTGATCGCCTCGTTCGCGCATCCGGTGCAGTTGGCGGCGCGTCTGGCGCTGCTGGACAACCTGTGCCACGGGCGGCTGGACGTGGGCTTCGGACGCGGTTTTTTGCCCGACGAGTTCGAGCTGTTCAACGTGCCCATGGAGGAGAGCCGGACCCGTTTCACGGAGGTCGTCGAGGCGTGTGTGGCGCTGTGGAGCGGCCAGGAGGTCCGCTTCGAGGGCGAGGTGCACCGTTTCGGGCCGGTCACCGGATATCCCCGTCCCTATCAGCGGCCGCACCCGCCGGTGTTCGTGGCGTCCGCGACCAGCGCCGCCTCGTGCGCGCTCGCCGGTGAACGGGGCCACCATCTGCAGGTCGTGCCGTCGGTCACCAGCCAGGAGCAGCTGACGCAGATGACGGCCGCCTACCGGGCGGCGCGGCAGGCCGCGGGCCATGAGGGCCCGGGCCGTATCCAGATCAAGTACACCTGCTACCTCGGTGAGGACCGGGCCGCGGTGCTCGCGGACGCGGCCGCGTGCGAGCGCAACTACGTGGAGCAGATGGCGGCGGCGGTCGCGTCCTGGGCGGGCGCGCGTTCGGAGCAGTACCCCGGCTACGAGCAGTTCGCCGACAAGGCCCGCTCCTACGACTTCGATACGGCGCTGGCGGCGAACAAGGTGCTGGCCGGCACGCCGGACGACGTGCGCGGCCAGGTCGCGACGATCCGCGACTGGTACGGCGACGACATCTGCCTGAGCCTGCAGTTCAACCCGGGGCCGCTGCCTTATGAGCGGGCCGAGCGGGCCATGGAACTGTTCGCCCGGCATGTCGCCCCCGCCTTCACCGGCGACGTCGCGGCCGTGGCCGCCGCGTGAACGCGGCCGGATCCGAGGGAGCACCCATGTACGGCACCGGTGACGGGCTGCGGCTGTTCGTCTTCCATCACGCGGGCGGGTCGCATCTGCTCTACCGCGACTGGCCGCGGCTGCTGCCCGCCTCGTGGGACGTGCGGCTGCTGGACGCGCCCGGCCGCGGGCGGCTCACCGGCGAGCCGCAGATCGACGACGCCAGGGCGCTGGCCGCGTTCTTCCGGCGCCGTCTCGCGGCCGACCTGAGCGGCCCGTTCGCGTTCTTCGGACACAGCATGGGCGCCCTGATCGCCTACGAGCTGACCCAGCAGCTGGCCGCGGAAGGCCACCGGCTGCCGGTGTGGCTGGGGCTGTCCGCGCGCGGCGCGCCGCGGCCGCAGGGCGAGGGAACCCGCCGCCACGCGCTGCCCGACGAGGAACTGCGGCTGCATCTGGCCGCGATGGGCGGCACACCGCTGGAGGTCCTGAAGGACCCGGACCTGTGGGAGATGTTCGCGCCGGCGCTGCGCAACGACCTGAAGCTGGTGGAGAACTGGCGTCCGCTGCCCGGCGCGCCGGACCTGCGGATGCCGCTGAACGTGTACGGCGGTCACGGCGACGTCGTCGTCGCCCCGGAGCGGCTGGCCGGCTGGGAGCAGCACGCGCGGCGCTTCATGGGGCTGCGGATGTTCGACGGCGGGCACTTCTACTTCCAGGCCGATCCCCTCCCGTTGCTGGAGCACGTCGCCCGTGACGCGACGGCCGCGCTCGCCGCGGCCCGGGCGGTGGGGCCGGCGTGAGCGGCACGGAGGCGGACGCGGACGTCGTGGTCGTCGGGCTCGGCGCGTGGGGCGCGTGCGCCCTGTGGCAGCTGGCCGGGCGCGGGGTGCGGGTGATCGGCGTCGAACAGTACGGCCTGGCCAACGCCTACGGCTCCTCGCACGGGGAGAGCCGGATGTTCCGCACCGCGTGCCTGGAGCATCCCGGGCTGGTGCCGCTCGCCCGACGGTCCCGGCAGCTGTGGCAGGAACTGGAGCGGGAGACCGGGACGCATCTGCTCGATCCGACCGGGGCGATGCTGATCGGCCCGCCCGACGGGCGGATCGTGGGCGGCGCGCTGCGCGCCGCGCGGGAACACGCACTGGACATCGAGGTCCTCGACCAGCGGGCGCTGCACCGCCGGGCGCCCGCCCATCAGGCGCTGGCGCCCGGCGACGTCGGCGTCGTCGAACCGGCGGGCGGGCTGACGCTGCCCGAGATGACGATCCGGGCGGCGGTCGGCGCGGCGAAAGCCGCGGGCGCCGGCGTGCTGACCGACACCCGGGTCACGGCCCTGGAGTTCACCGCCGCGGGTGTCGAGGTGCACACGGCCGCCGGTGGTGTGCTGCGGGCCGGGCAGGCGGTGGTGACCGCCGGGCCGTGGCTTGCCCGGCTGGTGCCGTCGCTGCCGCTGGAGGTGGTGCGGATGCCGACGACGTGGTTCACCCCCGCCGAGGCCGGCGAACGGTTCACGCTGCGCCGGCTGCCGGTGTTCATGCGTGAACTCGCGGGCGGTGACGTCATCTGGGGGCACGGGGTGCTGCCCGGAGGCACCGAGCTCAAGCTGGGCCTGGAGGACGGCGGCCGGCACTTCGCCACCGTCGACCCCGACACGGTGGACCGCTCCGTGTCACCCGCCGACTGGAGCGTGCTGGCCGGGCATCTGGCGAGCGCGGTGCCGGGGGCCGGCACGGCGCCCTCGAGGGCGGTGGCGAACATCTACGCCCGCACGCCCGACGGGCAGTTCGTCATCGGCCGGCCCCGGCGCGATCCGCGCCTGCTGGTCGCGGGCGGCTGCAGCAGCCACGGCTTCAAGCACTCCACGGGCATCGGCGAGGCGGTGGCCGACCTGGCGCTGGGCAAAGAGCCGGCCGTGCCGCTGGGCTTCACCGACCCCGACCGCTTCTAAAGGGACGTGCGAGGAAGAAATGAAGTTCCGCATTCTCGGTCCGGTGGAAGTCCACGACGAGCGAACCGGTGTGAGGATCCTTCCCACGGGTGCCAAGCAACGCGCCCTGCTGGGTGCGCTCGTGGTCAAGTCGGGGCAGATCGTGTCCGTGCACCGGCTGATCGACGAACTGTGGGGCGAGCAGCCGCCGGCGAACGCGACCAACGCCCTGCAGGCGCATGTGGCGCGGCTGCGGCGGCTGCTGCCGGTGCCGGAGCCGGGCTCCGGCGAGCAGCACCACGAGTGGATCGTGACCCGCTCCCTCGGCTACGTCCTGCGGCTGGGCCGCGCCGGCACCGACGCCGACCGCTTCCACCGGCTGGCCGCCCAGGGCCGGGCCGCCGCCGCCACCGACCCCGAGCAGGCCGCCGAACTGCTGCGCCAGGCACTGGCGCTGTGGCGGGGCCCCGCGCTGGAGGGCAGCGTGCTGGGCGACATCTGCGCGGCCGAGGCGGCCCAGCTGGAGGAGAACCGGCTGACCGCCCTGGAGGCCCTGTACGACGCGTGCCTGCGGGCGGCCCGTCACGGTGAGATCACCGGCGAGCTCGAGGAACTGACGACCGATCACCCGATGCGGGAACGTTTCTACGACCTGCTGATGCTCGCTCTCTACCGGTGCGGGCGGCAGGCCGAGGCACTGAGCGTGTACGACCGGGCCCGCAGACGCCTGGTGCACGAACTGGGCGTCGAGCCGGGCCCCGCGCTACGGGGCCGGATGGAGGCGATCCTCCAGCACGACCCGCGACTGGCCGCGCCGGGCCCGGCCGGGCAGCTCGCCCGCGTCCACCCCATGCCCCTGCCACCGGAGCCCGCGCCCGCCCCTGCGGGGCCGGCGGGCGGCCCGGACGCCACGGTGCTGAACCTGACCGGGGAGATCGCCCGGCTCCGCAGCCGCATCGAGCACCTCTCCCTCGAACAGGAGGCCCTGATGCGCCGCTTCGACCAACTGGTCGCCAACCCGGCGTCGGGCCACTGACGCCGGTCACAGCCCCCGGGCAGCCGGCCCGGGGGCTGTGCCGCGCTGCGGCAGGGCCCCGTCGCACCGACCCGGACAGCGTGCGCCCTGCCCGGGTCGGTCAGACCGAGGCCCGTGGCATCGGGTTTCGCGAGCGCGAGCACTGCGCCCGGCGGGTCGGCGGCGGCTTGTAGCAGCAGACCGGCGCCCTCCGGCAGACGGCAGTCCCTACCGGGCCCGCCCCCGGCAGATGCCCGATCGCCGGCCGGTCCCGGCGGACCGGGGCAGCACAGCCAGAGGCAGTCCGGACCGGCGGACCGGGCGGTGCGGGGGGACCGGGTCCGACAGTCCACAACGGCAGACCGGCATCCGGCACCCGGCACCCCGCACCCGGCACCGAATCAACGGCCCCTCAGCAGACGGCAGCTCCCATCGTGCCCGCCCCACGGCAGATGCCCGATCGCCGCCGGGGCGCAGCACGCGGCCACAGCGCCGGGCACCGCCCGGTTGCGGCGGGTCGGCGGGGGCTAGGCGAGGGCCGGGGTGGTGGGGGTCGGGGTGTGGAAGTCGCGGCGGTACCACAGCAGTGGGGGCTTCGCCGGGTCGCCGGTGCGGATCTCCGTCGGGGTGCCGAGCACCAGGTCGTGGTCGCCGGCGCGTATCACGTCCGTGGTGCGGCAGCGCAGGACGACCTTGGCGTCCGGCAGGTAGGGCACCCCCGTACCGTCCCAGGCTGCGAACTCGCCGCCCGCGAACCGGTCGGCGCCGTGCGTCGCGCACCGCTTCGCGACGGCGCGCTGGTCCTCGCCGAGGATGCTGACGCAGAACTCGCCGGCGGCGGCCATCGCCGCGTGGCAGCTGGAGGTGAGCGCGATGCCCACCATCACCAGCGGCGGGTCCAGCGACACGGAGACCACCGAGCCGGCGGTGAAGCCGTGGCGGCGTCCGGCCGCGTCGAGGACGGTGACGACGGTGACGGGCGAGGCCAGCTGCGCCATCGCGTCACGGAAAGTCTGCGGGCCGACCGCGGGCCGTGCCGGGTCGTCGGCTCCTGTCATGGTGCTCCTTTTGTTGGTGGTTGCCGCGCCTCAGCGGGCGGCGCCGGCCAGGGCCGGCAGGGCGCGGTGCCCGGTGGGCAGCTCCGCTTCGCGGGGGGCGGCGCGGCCCCAGGGGAAGCCGTCGTGGATCAGCAGCCGGTCCGGCGGCGGGGAGCCGTCGGCGCCCTTCTCCACGGCGAGCGAAACCAGCACCTGGGGGCGCGGCTCGAGTTCGGTGAACAGCCAGCGGTCGGCTCTGTCGCCCTCGGGCGGGCGGAAGCCCAGCACCCCGCGGTCCTCGGCGAGTTCGAAGGCGAACGAGTCGAACGGCAGGCCAAGCCCCAGGCCACGCGCCTTGGCGTAGGCCTCCTTCAGCGTCCACAGCCGCAGCGTGGCCCGGTCGCGGCGGCTGCCGGGGGCGATCGTGGCGAGGTGGGCGCGTTCCTCGGGGGCGAAGCTCTCCACGATCCAGTCCAGGCCGCGTTCGCCGCCCCGGTCGAGCCGTTCGACGTCGATGCCGACACGGCGGTCGCGGGCGACGGCGACGACGTTGCAGCCGTGGGCGTGCGACAGGTTGAAGTCCAGCTCGGCCTCCGGTCCGTGGGGCCGGCCGTGCGGCGGCGACTGGAGGAAGGGGCGGCCGCGCGAGGACCGCCAGATCGTGGCCTCCGCCTCCGGGATGCCGGTCTGGAGGGACAGCACCCGCCGCACCAGCGCATGGGCGACCAGGTACTGGCGGCGGTCCCGTTCGAAGAGGAACCGGCCGGCGATCTCGCGCTCGTGCTCGTCCAGCCAGTGGCCGGCCAGCAGCGTGCTGGTCGCCTCGTCGAGGGCCTCGTTGAGGCAGAACCAGATCTGGACCGTGCCTCGGCCGGCGCCGGTGGCGCCCGTCGGGGTCATCGGGCCCCCGCGGGCACCCGCTCGCGCCGTATCTGGCGGAGCATGCCCGACAGCACGTTGCCGGTGCCGATCTCGGTGAACTCCGGATCGTCGCCGTAGCCCCCGTCGAGGATCGCCTCGATCGTCTCGTGCCAGCGCACCGGCTGGTGGATCTGCTGGAGCAGCAGTTCGCCGACCCGCTCGTCGGTGTAGGGGCGGGCGGTGGCGTTGGCGATGACGGGGAAGGCGAGCGGTCCGAACACGGTCCGTGCGACGACCGGATACAGCTCCTCGGCCGCGGGGGCCATGTAGCGGGAGTGGAAGGGGCCGCTGACGGCGAGGCGGCGCACCATGCGGGCGCCCGCGTCCTCCAGGATCGGGCCCGCCTCCTCCAGGTCCGCCACCGGGCCGGCGAGGACGATCTGGGCGCCGGTGTTCAGGTTGGCCAGGTCCAGCGAGGCGAACCCGGCGCGCAGCAGCAGGAACCGCAGCTGCGTCTCGGGCAGGCCGACGACCGCGCTCATGCCGCCGCCTTCGATACGGGCCATCGCCGCGGCCCGGGCGGCGACCAGGCGCAGCCCGTCGGCGAAATCGAACGCGCCCGCCGCCTCCAGGGCGTTGTACTCGCCCAGGCTGTGCCCCACGGCCACATCCGGGCGGATGCCGGTGTCCTCGAGCGCCGCGCGGTGGGCGAGGGCGTTGACGGCGAACATCGCCGGCTGGGTGTAGCGGGTGTTGCCGAGCTGCCCCTCGGGGTCCTCCAGGCACAGCCGGCGCAGGCTGTAGCCGAGCACGTCTCCGGCCTGCTGCTCCAGGTCGGGGAAGCGGTCGAACAACTCCCGTCCCATACCGACGCGCTGGGCGCCCTGGCCGGGGAACATCAGGATCCGGGTCAAGGTGATCACTGCCTTCTGGGTAGTGCGGAGTGTCGGGTTCGGGTTCGGGTTCGGGTCAGACGGTGGCGGCCGCGGGGAACGCCTCGTCGGCGAGGGCCCCGAGGTCGGCCGCGGTGAACAGGGTCTCCAGGGCGACCTCGCGCCCGCCGTCGGCGGTGATCCGCGCGGCGATCCGCAGCAGCTGCCTGCTGGTCGCGCCGAGCGCGAACAGGTCCTGTGCCGGGTCGAGTTGTGCGGCGTCCACGCCGGTCTCCGCGGCGACGACGCGGGCGAGCCGCGCGAACGCGGAGTCCGCGTCGGACGCGGAGGCATCCCGGGCCGCGGCCGGGGCTGCGGCCACCGGGGCCCGGGCCGGCGCCGGGGCCGGCTCGGCGGCGAGGCCGGCCAGGGCGGGGGCGTCGATCCCCCACAGGGCGCCCATCCGCTCGGACAGCGCGGGCCCGCCCACGGGGGGCGTCCGCGGCGCCGGCGAGGCGACCGCGGCGGGCGCGGGCGGCGGCGCGTCGGCGCTGTTCTCCGCCGCCGGGCCCTCCGCGGGCGGGGTGGGGAGGGGGAAGGTCACGCGGGTCAGGGGGGTCGCGGGGAGGGACGCCTTGGGGGTGGTGAGGGTGGGCCAGGTCACCGGTTCGCCGGTGAGCCATGCCGTGAGCGCCGCGGTCTCCTCCCCCGCCGCGGCGGCGCGGTGTTCGACGGCGCCGGCCCCTTCGGCGCGGATGCGGCGGGCGAGGTCGCGCAGCGCGGCCGGGGCCTGGGCGCGGTCGGTGACGAGGCCGGCGCGGGCGGGCCGGTCGGTGCGGCCCTCGCGCAGGGCGCGGGCCGCGGCGGCGGTGGTCAGGGCGGGGTCGTTGTCGAAGGCGGTGGCGAGACGGTCGGCGAGGTCGGCCAGGTTGCCGGGGGTGTCGGCGGACAGCGGCAGCGCCAGGGCCGGGTCACTGCCGGTTCCCGCGGGGGCCGCGGCAGGGGTGGGGGGTTCCTCGACGACGAGGCTGCCGTAGGAGCCGCCGCCGGCGAAGCCGTTGACGAGCGCCCGGCGCGGGGCGCCTTGGGCGGTGCGCCAGCGGTCGGCGCCCGGTGCGGCCAGGGCCACCGCGCCCGGCGTGCGGGCGAGGGCGGGGTTGACGGCGGACGTCAGCCGGGTCGGGTACACGTGGGGGCGGCGGAACTGAGCGATGAGCTTGCCGAGTTGCGCGAACACGGACGCGGCCTCCAGGTGCCCGGTGTTGGGCTTGACCGTGCCGACCGGCACGGGCGCGGGGTCCGGGCCGGGTGCGGCGAGGAGCCGCTGGAGGGCGGTGAACTCGAGCGCGTCGGCGAGGGCGGCGCCGGCGGCGGCGGCCTCCACGTAGCCGATGTCGGCGGGCCGGAGGCCGGCGTCGTCGAGCGCGGCGCGCATGGTCTCCTCCTGCCGCTCGGGATCAGGGATGCCGAACTGCCGTGTCGTGCCGGAGTGCTGGAGGGCGCCGCCGCGCAGGACGGCGTGCACCGGGTCGCCGTCGGCCAGGGCGCGCTCGAGCGGTTTGAGGAGTACGGCGCCGACGCCTTCGCCGACCTGCCAGCCGCCTGTCCGGTCGGTGAAGGCGCACGAGTCGGCGTCCTTCGCGAGCAGGCCCATCTCGGACAGGACGTCGAGGTGGTCGGGGTGGAGGACCAGGTTGGACGCGGCGGCGAGCGCGGCGTCGCAGCGGCCGCTCGCCACGGCGCGGAACGCGGCCTCGACGGCGGCGAGTCCGGACACGCACCCGGTGTCGAGGACCACGCTCGGTCCGGTCAGGCCGAAGGCGTGGGAGGTGCGGTGGGCGAGCCCGCCGCGGGTGGCGTGGGTGCTGCCGGGGCGCTGGGCGGCGCGGGCGGCGACCCCGTACAGGGCGTGGTCGTGCCACATGGTGCCGACGAAGACGCCGACCTGTCCGGCGGCCGCCAGTCGGCCGGGGGTGAGCGCGGCGTCCTCGAGGCAGCGGCGGGCCACCGACAGCAGCAGTCGTTCCTGCGGGTCGATCGCGGCGCCCTCGGCGGCGCTGATGCCGAACTCCTCGGCCTCCGCGGACAGGACGTCGTCCAGGTAGCCGCCGACATGGGCTCCGGCGTGCCGGGCGTGCGGGTGCAGCGGCGCCCACCGGTCGTGGGGGGCCGGCCCGGTGGCGGTGGCGCCGGCGGCCAGGAGGGTGTCGAGTTCGTCCAGGGTGCGGGCGCCGGGCAGGTCGGCGGCGAAGCCGACGACGGCGACGGCGCGCTGTCCGCCCTCCCGGCCGGCCGCCGGGTCCGTGACGGGGGCGGTCTCCGCGGCGGGGGCCGTGGCGCGTTGCCCGGCGGGCGCGAGGGCGGCGCGGGCGGCGCGGCTGTGCGCGGTGAGGGCCCCGCCCCACAGGGACAGCAGCAGTTCCTGGTCGGCGTCGAGGGCGAAGTCGCCGCGGACGGCGTCGAAGTCCATCTCCCCCACCGCGCACAGGCCAAGTCCCCGTTCCGGGGCGCCGGTCAGCAGCAGCTGGGCGATGTGTCCGGCCTCGATGGTGGAGAAGCGGGCGGCGTTGCGTTCGCCGTAGGCGGGGGCGATGGCGGCCGGGGTGGAGACGAGGAAGACGCCGAACGCCGACCCCTCCACGAGGGCGCGGTTGTGCAGGACGTGGAGGTCGGTTCCGTAGCGGGCGCCGGGCGCGACGGCGATCAGGGCCCGTTCCGCGGGGTGCAGGTAGTACAGGCCCGGTTCGGCCGCCTCGACGGCGCCGGGGGCGATGTACACGTACACCTGGACGGGGTAGAACCCGCCGCCCGAGGGGTAGCGGCGTTTGGCGCGGCCCTCGAGTTCGCCCCAGGTCACGGTGGACAGCAGGGACAGCAGGTCGTGGGCGGGCAGCGGACCGTCGGCGAACTCGCGGAAGGAGGAGGCGTCGAACAGGGCGCGGGCCTCCGCGGGCCCGGCGTCCGGCACCGGCAGCCTGCGCATCATCTCAGGCAGCCGGCGCTCGGCGACGCGGGCGTCCTTGAACGCGGCCTTGGCCTTCGGGTCGAGAGCGATCCGCACATCGGCCGCCCGGCCGGCCGGGACGGCAAGGGCGGGCGCCGCGGGAGCGGCCGGGGTGGCGCAGGCGGCGATGCTGCGCGGGGTGGGGCTTTGGATCAGCACCTCGACGGGCACCTGCGCACCGCCCGCCAGGGTCTCGATCTCCTGGGCGAGGCGGATCATGGTGAAGGAGGTCGCGCCGAGGTCGAACAGGTCGGCGTCCGGGCCGACATGGTCCACGCCCAGGATGTCGGCGGCCGTGCGGGCGACCGTCTCGGCGGTGACCGGCCCGCCGGCCGCCCCGTCCTGTGCTGGAGCGGCGGCGGAAACGGGGGCGGGGGTCGTGAGGGCGGTCAGGGCGTTGAGTGTCGGCTTGCTGATGAGCGCCTCGACGGGCAGCGCGGTGCCGGTGAGCCGTTCGATCTCCTGGGCGATGCGGATCATCGTGAAGGAGGTCGCGCCGAGGTCGAACAGGTCGGCGTCGCCGTCGAGTTCCCCGACGCCCAGGATCTCGGCGACGGCGCGGCGCACCTCCGTGTCCACGTCCGGGAGCGCCGCCGGGACCGGCGTCGTCACGGCTTCGGCGGTGGCTGTGGTTCCGCCGGCGGCCGCGGCCGCGGTTGGGGTGTCGAAGAGGCGGACGGCGGCCTGCCGGTCCAGTTTGCCGTTGGTCGTCAGCGGCAGTCGGGCCACGAAGCGGTAGCGGCTCGGCACCAGGTAGGCGGGCAGCGTCTCGCCCAGCGCCCGGCGCAGGGCGGAGACGTCCGGTGGGCCGTCCGGGCCGGCCGCCACGCACACGGCGGCCAGGGCCTGTTCGCCGGAGCTCTCGTCGTGGACCGGAAGGACGCGGGCCTCCGCGACGGCGGGCACGTCGGTGAGCGCCGCCTCGATCTCCTCCGGTTCGATGCGCAGCCCGCGCAGCTTGAACTGGTTGTCGATCCGGCCGAGGTAGCGGATCTGCCCGTCCTCGCCGAGCAGTCCGAGGTCGCCGGTGCGGTACAGGCGTGGCGAGGGGTCGTCGTCGGGGAAGGGCGAGGCGATGAACCGCTCGGCGTTCAGTTCTGGCCGCCGGTGGTAGCCGAGGGCGACCTGCCGGCCGCCGATGACGATCTCCCCCGGGGTGCCGGCAGGCACCGGGCGCAGGTCCTCGTCGAGGAGGTGGATACGGGTGTGGGCGACGGGCCGCCCGATCGGGACGGTCGGCTCGTCCCAGTCGGGCCGGCAGGCCCAGTGGGTGACGTCGATGGCCGCCTCGGTGGGCCCGTACAGGTTGTGCAGTTCGGTGCCGGCGCCCAGCACTTCGTAGAAGTGCCGCATGGTGGCGACGGGCAGTGCCTCGCCGCTGGCGAACACGTAGCGCAGGGTGGTGCACCGGGCGGCGGCCGGGTGACGCAGGAACATGCCGAGGACGGACGGGACGAAGTGGGTGACGGTGACCTGTTCGTCGTGCAGCAGCCGGGCCAGGTAGGCGGGGTCGGCGTGGCCGCCGGGGCGGGCGACGACGATGGAGGCGCCGGCGATCAGCGGCCAGAAGAACTCCCAGACCGAGACGTCGAATCCGTAGGGGGTCTTCTGGGCGACGCGGTCGGCGGGCCCGAGGGGGAAGCGTTCCTGCATCCACAGCAGGCGGTTGGCCACGCCCTGCTGGGAGTTGCGGCAACCCTTGGGCTTTCCGGTGGTCCCGGAGGTGTAGATGGTGTAGACGGGGTCGTCGCCGCCGACGGTGACGGCGGGCGCGGTGGTGGGCCGGTCGTCCAGGGCGGCCCGGTCGGCCGCCCGGTCGGGGCAGACGACGAGCGCGCCCGCCGCGGTGGGGACCGCGGCGTGCGCCTGGTCGGCGACGACGACGCGGGCGCCGCTGTCGGCGAGGAGGTAGCGGACGCGCTCGGGCGGGTTGGCCGGGTCGACGGGCACGTAGACGGCGCCGGCCCGTACGACGGCGACGAGCGCGGTGACCAGGTCGGGCGAGCGGTCCATGTGCACGGCGACGTGGTCGCCGGGGCGCACGCCGAGGGCGTGCAGGTGGTGGGCCAGGCGGGCGGTGCGCTCGGCCAGTTGCCGGTAGGTGAGCGTGCGGCCCTCGTACCGTACGGCGACACGGTCGGCCCGGCCGGCGAGGGCGGACTCGAGAAGGCCGGCGAGGGTCAGGGGGGTGCGGTCGTCGACGGGGCCGACGACGCGCGGGCCGGCGTCGGCGTATGCGTCGGCGTCGGGGTCGGCGTCGGCGTCGGCGTCGGCGTCGGCGTCGGCGTCGGGGTCGACGTATGCGTCGGCGACGGCGTACAGGTCCCCGGCGCCGGCCACGGACCCGGCCGGCGCGGCGGCGGCCGCGGCGGTCGGGGCGGTCGGGGCGGTCGGGGCGGTCGGGGCGGTCGGGGCGGTCGGGGCGGTCGGGGTGGTCGGGGCGGCGGTGGTGAACTGCCGTACGCGGTGGGCGTAGCGGTCGAACATGGCGTCCAGCACGGCGGGTTCCAGGGTGCCGTCGGCGGCGTCCCACTGGCCGGCCAGTTCGTCGCCGACGAGGAGCGGCACATGGTCGAGGGCGACCTGCGCGGTCTGCGACTGGCTGGTGCGCAGGGTGACACCGGTGGGGTGCAGTGCCGGGTCGATCTCGGGGACGCGGGTGAAGACGACGGGCAGCCGCAGGGCGCCGCCGGAGCGGAACACGCGGGTGCGCAGTTCGCCCAGGCCGGGCCGGACGTCGGAGCGTTCGAGGTCGGCGCGGACGCGGGCCCACAGTTCGCGGGCGCGGTCGGCGAAGTCGTCGGGCAGGGTGTCGTCGACGGTGACCCAGGCGAGCTGGGTGAAGTCGGCGACCATGGCGTCGGCGCCCGGCAGTGAGGCGGGCCGGTCCCAGGAGACGACGGTGACGGTGAAGGGCCCGGCGTCGGCGAAGTGGGCGCGCAGTTCGTCGGTGTAGGCGGTGAGCAGCACCATGTCGGCGGGGACGCCGATGGCGGCGGCGCGTTCGCTCAGGGTGCGCCAGGAGCCGAGCGGGGCCCTGCGGTGGGCGCGGGTGGCGCCGGGCGCGGGGTCGGGCAGGGGCGGGCCGGGCGGCAGGGCGGCGAACTTCTCGCGCCAGGCGGCGCGGGCGGCCAGGTCCTCGGGGCTGCCCGGCCGTTCGGCGAGGGCCCGCAGATGAGGGACGGGGTCGGCGGGGCCGGTGAGGACCGACTCGTCGCCGTCGTGGAGGGCGAACAGCTGCCCGAACAGCAGGGCGAAGCTGCGGGCGTCGGCGATCAGGGCGTCGAGCAGGACGTGCAGCACGGTGGTGCCGTCGGGCAGGGCGCTGGCCTCCAGGGCGTACATGGGGCGGCTGCCGAGCGGGAAGGCGCCGGAGCGCAGCCGTTCCCCGGTGGCGGCGAGCGCGGCTTCGGTGTCGGCCGATCCGGTCAGGTCGTGGCGGGTGATGCGGTACACGTCGTCGGGGTCGTGCGGGGCGACGGTGAGGGTGCCGTCCTCGTGGACGGCGGCGCGCAGCATGGGGTGGTGGGCCACGAGCCTGTTCCAGGCCCGCTCCAGCCGGTCCGTGTCGTGCCGTTCGAGGAGGAATTCCTGGTAGACGCGGGTCTGTGCGCCGCCGTCGAGGCCGCCGATCCGGCCGACGAGGTAGGCGGACTGGACGTCGGTGAGGGGCACCGGCCGGCCGTCGTCGCCGTGCCCGGCCACGGCCGGGGCGGGCGTCGTGGTGAGGGCGGTGGGGGTGGTGAGGGCGGAGGTGCCTTCGTCCGCGAGGCGTTCCAGGAGGCCGCGCAGGGTCTCGAACGCGGCCCGGGTGCGGGCAGTGTCGAGGGCGGTGGGGGCGAAGTCCCAGGAGAGCAGCAGGGCGCCGTCGCGTTCTTGGACGCAGCTTTCCAGCTGCACGCCGGAGGTGAGGGTCGCGGAGGCGTCCTGGTCGATCCGGGTGGCCCAGTGGGCCGGGTCGCCGGGCTCCGCGAGGGTGCTGAGGCTGCCGAGCAGGCTGGTGAAGACCATCGGGACGGCAAGGCCACGGCGGTCCGGCTCGGTCCTCGCGCGCTCGCGCAGGGCGCGGATGCCGCTGACCGCCGCGTGTTCCAGGTCCTGCCACAGCCGGCCGCGTACGAGATCGACCCGCTCCTCGAGCGTTCCGGCCGGTGGGGGTGCCACGAACACGGACGTGGACAGGAACGGGCCCACCACGCGTGCCACGTCCCGGTGCACGGGGCGGCGGTTGTAGGTGGTGAGCACGACCGGCAGCGGGCCGGGCGCATCGCCCTGCACGGCGGCCGTGCACAGTGCCAGCAGCAGGGCGGTGGGGGTGGCCCGTATCTGCTGGGCCGCCTCCTTCACCCGCTGCCAGCGCTGCGGTTCCAGGCGCAGCGTGAGCCTGCTGTGCGCGGGCGCCTGCGGGTCGGCGGCGCCGGCCAGCGGCAGGGGGCGGCCGAAGTCGACGCCTGCGAGCTGTTCGCGCCAGTACTCCAGCGAGGCGGCCGGCACGGGGCGGCCGTGGGCGGCGGTGACGTAGTCGCGGAAGGAGATCCCGGGCGGCGTGGGGGCGGCGGCTCCCGTGTAGCGGGCGTACCACTGCTGAAGGAGCAGCGAGACGCTGGGCCCGTCGGCGATCAGCTCGTCCACGGTGAACAGCACCCGGGCGCGGTGGCCGGGCAGGTGCGCGACGCGGAGCGCGAACAGCGGCCAGGTGTGGGCGTCGAAGCCCTCGCGGGCCCGGTGGCGCAGCCGTTCGAGGGCGGCGGCCGCCTCTGCGGGGGCGGCGTCGGTCAGGTCGGTGCGCTCGATGCGGTAGGCGGGCACGTGCGCGAGGACCTGCTGGCGGCCGTCGGGCAGGATCCGGGCGCGCAGCATGTCGGTCGCGGCCACGAGGTCGTTCCAGGCGGCTTCCATGCGGTCGGTGTCGAGGTGTTCGGCCTCGAACTCCAGATGGATCTGGGTGCCCGCGCCGGTGCCGCCGCCCAGGGTGCGTCCCGCGAGGAAGGATTCCTGGACTTCTGTGAGCGCGAACGGCTCGTACCGGGTGTCGGGGTCGTTCTGCGGCATGGCGGGGCTCCGGTTCCCTCTGCGGTCAGGCCTGGTCGGGGGCGTGAAGGGCGGACAGGTGGGCGAGGAGTTCGTCGACGCTGAACTCACTGAGCAGCTGGAGCGGGAGTGTGTGGCCGAACCGCTCGGTGATCTCGAAGCGGAGGTTCATCAGGCCCAGGGAGTCCACGCCGAGTTCGACGAGGGTGCGGGCGGGGTCGATGGGACCCTCCGCCCCCGGGCCGGCGGCGAGTTCGCCGACGAGCGCGGCGACGGCCGCCAGGCGTGGGTCGCCGGGCACGGCGGCGGCCGCGGCGGCGGGACGCCCTGCGCCGGCCGGCGCGGGCGGGCCGGCCAGGGCCGGGGCGGGCGCGGGCGCGGCGGGGGCCGTCGGGGTCATGTCCAGGGCGGGCGCGGGCGCGGCGGGGGCCGTCGGGGCCCGCTCCGGGGCGGGCGCGGGAACGGCCGGGGCCGGCGGGGTCGTCTCCGGCGCGGGCGCGGTGGTGCCGGATGGGGGCAGCCAGCGGCGGGTGCGCAAGAACGCGGACGGCGGCAGGGGCACCACGCCCGTCTTGGTGTCGCGGTCGGGGGTCTCGAGGTCGATCTCCCAGCCGGTCACCCACAGTTCGGCCAGCTGCTCCAGGCGTCCGGCCCGCCACAGGGTGGCGACGAGCTCGTCGGTCTCCGGCGCCTGAGCGGCCCGGTCGCGGGCGACGGTGCCGGTGCGGACGGTCCCCGTGCCGGGGGCGCCGTCCGCGAACCGGGTGAGCGCGGCGGCGAGTTCGGCGGTGCCGGTGGCGACGATCGCGAGCCGGTGTTCGCGGGCGGCGCGGCCGGTGCGCAGGGTGCGGGCGATCGCGGCCAGGCTCGTGGAGCCCGCAGGGCCGGCCAGGTGACCGGCCAGGCGCCGGGCCGTGGCGGTCAGATGTTCGCTGCTGGGGGCGGACAGGAGCACCAGCTGCGGTGCGCCGTCGTCGTCGGCGGGCGGGGCGGGGGGCTCGTACTCCTCGACGATCACGTGCGCGTTGACGCCGCCCGCGCCGAAGGAGCTGATGCCCGCCCGCCGGGGCAGCTCGCGGCCGGCCGCGTCGCGCAGCCGGGGCCAGGGGCCCGCCTCGTGCTGGAGCGTGAAGCGGGTGTTCTCCAGGCGCAGTTGGGGGTTGACGGGCTGGGCGTGCAGGGTGGGGGCGAGGGTCTTGTGCCGTAGCTGGAGCAGCACCTTGGTCAGGGCGGTGATCCCGGCGGCCGACTCGCCGTGTCCGACGGCGGACTTGACCGAGCCGAGCGAGCACGGCACACCGGCCGCGGCGCCCTGGCCGTAGGTGTCCGTCAGGGCGGTGAGTTCGACGGGGTCGCCGAGTTCGGTGCCGGTGCCGTGGGCCTCGATCACGTTCACGGTCGCCGGGTCGGTGCCCGAGCGCCGCAGCGCCTCGCGCAGCACGCGGGCCTGGGCGCGCGGGCTGGGCGCGGTGAAACCGTTGGTGCGGCCGCCGTGCGCGACGGCGGTGCCGCGGACGAGGGCGTACACGGTGTCACCGTCGGCCAGTGCCCTTGAGAGTCGCTTGAGGACGACGGCGCCGGCGCCCTCGCCTGGCCCGAATCCGGCGCCGCCGGCGCCGAAGCTGCGGCACAGGCCGTCCTCGGCGAGGAACCCGGAGCGGGCCAGCATCCGGAAGCGGGAGGGGTGCAGGTAGAGGTTGACGCCGCCGACCAGCGCGGCCTCGCACTCGCCCTGCCGCAGCGCCTCGGCGGCCTGGTGCAGGGCGACGAGGGAGGAGGAGCAGGCGGTGTCGACGGGCTGGCTGGGGCCGCGCAGGTCCAGGAGGTAGGACAGCCGGTTGGGCAGCGACCAGTAGTGCCCGGAGGGCATGTCGCGCTCGCCGACCGCCCAGCGTTCGGCGCCCAGCAGCGGATAGTCGGCGCTGGTGATCCCGGCGAAGACGCCGACGCTGCGCGGTTCGCCGTCCGGCGCGGTGAGTGCCTCGAGCCTGGCGCCGGTGAGGCCGGCGTCCTCCATCGCCTCCCAGGCGACCTCGAGGAAGAGCCGCTCCTGCGGGTCGGTGAACGCGGCCTCGTGGGCGGACAGGCCGAAGAACGCCGCGTCGAAGGCGTCGACACGGTCGAGGAAGTGGCCCTTGGCGTGGACGCCGCCGCTGTCGGCCCACCGGTCGGTGGGCAGGTCGCCGACGGTGTCCTTGCCGACGAGGAGGTTCTCCCAGAACGCGTCCAGGCCGTCCGCGCCGGGGTAGCGGCCGGCGAGGCCGACGACGGCGAACGCCTCCTGTGCCGCCGCCTCCCGGGCGGGCCCGTCTCCCGGTCCGCGGGCCGGTTCCCGACCGGGCCCGACCGCCGAGGCGGCCGAGGCGGCGGGGGCCGGGGCGAGCGCGGCGGCAGGGGTGGGGGTGGGCGGTTGTGCGGGCAGGCTGCGGGCGAGGTGGCCGGCCAGCTCGTGCACGTCGCGCACGCCGAACAGCGCGTCCGGCCCGATCGGTGCGATGCGGGCGCTGAGCTTGGAGGCGAGGGTGCGGATCATCACCGAGTCCAGGCCCAGCGCTTCCAGGGAGGTCCGCGGCCCGATCGTCCCCGGTGCGTGGCCCAGGGTCTCGGCGACGGTACGGGTGACCAGATCGACCAGGTCCCGGTCCGGCGCGGCCCCTCCCCCGGGCGCGGCCACCGGTTCCACCACGGCCACCGGTTCGAGGGCGACCGCGGGTGCGGGTTCGGTCACCGTCACGGCAGCGGGTTCGGGGGCGGCTTCGGGTGGGGTGGGCAGCAGGTGGAGTTCTCCGAGGTGGCGGTGCCAGGCGTCGGCCCTGCCGTGGAAGAGGGAGACGACCTGGGGGCCCTGCGGGGAGAGCAGCCGTTCGAGGGCGCGGGCGCCGAGGGCGGCCGGCAGCGGCACCATGCCGACGTGTTCCTCGACCACTTGGCGTACCGGTTCGGGGATCGTCATGCCGGGCACGTCCCACAGCGGCCACTGCACGGACAGGGTGCGCCCGTGGCGCTGTCCGGCCGCGACGAGGGCGGCGCGGTGTTCGGCGAAGGCGTCCAGGCGGCCGTTGGCGTAGGCGTAGTCGCTCTGGCCGATGTTGCCGCTGACGGCGGCCACCGAGGAGAACAGGACGAACACGTCCAGCTCCAGGGCGGCGGTGGCCTCGTCGAGGGCGGCGGTGCCGGTGGTCTTGGGGGCCAGGACGGCGGCCACGTCGTCGGTGCTCTTGCGCAGCAGGTAGGCGTCGCGTACGACGCCGGCGGCGTGGAAGACGCCGGTCAGCGTGCCCTCGTGGGCGAGGATGTCGCTCACCAGGGCGGCCGCGCCGCCGGGTGCGGTGATGTCGGCCTGCACATAGCGCAGGGGGCCGCCCGGAGCGGGGCGGTGTGCCGGGTCGAGGTCCGCGAGGGGGGTGCGGCCGCACACGACGACGCGGGTGCCGGGGTGGGCGGTGAGCCGGGCGGCGAGGTCGCGTCCGATGCCGCCGGCGCCGCCGGTGATCAGGTGGACGGCGCCGGGGCGGGGGGTGAAGCCGTCGCGGGGCAGGGTGGCCGG
This sequence comes from Streptomyces sp. NPDC086835, assembly GCF_044745705.1. Taxonomy (NCBI): domain Bacteria; kingdom Bacillati; phylum Actinomycetota; class Actinomycetes; order Kitasatosporales; family Streptomycetaceae; genus Streptomyces; species Streptomyces sp. NPDC086835. The sequence continues at coordinate 624,841 of NZ_JBIVAU010000003.1, read as the reverse complement.
GTGCAGGACGCGGCGTGCCCTGCGGTGGGTGCGCAGGTCGGCGAGGTGGCCGAACTGCGGCTCGGGGCAGGCGAGTTCGGCGCGGATCTGGGGTGCGGCGGCGGGGCCGTCGTCCGCGACGAGCAGGGCGCGGCCGCTCAGGCGTGGGTTCTCCTGGCGCAGGCTCTGGACAAGGGCGCGGGCCGCGTCGGCGCGCTGTGCGTCGGCGGTGACGGCGAGGAGGGTGATGCGTTGGGTGCGGAAGGCGGCCAGCATCTTGCGTACGGCGTCGAAGGCGGCCGTCTCGTCGCCGGTGAGCCGCAGCACGAGGGCGACGGTGTCGGGTGCGGTGTCCTGCGGGTCGGGGAGGGTGTCCAGGCTGTTCGCGCCGAGCGCGGCGGCGAGGTCGCCGGCCGGGTCGTGGGCGAACAGCGGCAGGGCGGGGGGCTGCCGGTCGGGCAGCGGGGTGTCCTGCCAGCCGGGCGTGTAGAGCACCAGGTCGTCCAGGAGCCGCTCGTCGAGGGTCTGCGCGGCGGGCGCCGGGGCGGGGACGGCGTAGTGGCGGTCGGGGGCGAAGGCGTATCCGGGGGCGGGGATGCGGCGGTGGTCGGCGGGCGGGCAGATGCGGGACCAGTCGACGTGGTGGCCGGCCACGTAGCGGCGGGCGTTGTCGTGGCGGGCGTCGTCGCCGTGGTGGCCGGGGCCGGTTGCGGGGTCGACGCGGCGGGGGTCGGGTTCGCCGGCGGCGAGCTTGTCGAGGGAGTCGAGGAGTTCGGCGCGGTCGGCGACCAGCAGCGCCACCCGGTGGGGGTGGTGGTCGCGGGCGCAGGCGAGGGTGTGGGCGAGATCGGTGAGGGCGGCGTCGGCGCCGGCGGGTGAGCGCAGCCAGCGGGCGAGTTCGGCGGCGCGGTCGGCCGGGGCGGTGGGCCGGCGGCCGGACAGGGGCACGGTCACGGGCCGGTCGGCCGGGGCGGGGGTGGGGCGGTGGGGGGCCTGTTCGACGACGACGTAGGCGTTGGTGCCGCTGAAGCCGAAGGAGCTGACGGAGGCGCGGCGGGGCCGTCCGCCGGGTACGGCGGGCAGGGTGCGGCGTTCGGTGGCGACGGTGAAGGGCCCTTCGCCGAAGGGGATCGCCGGGTTGAGGGTGTGGGGGGTGCAGTGCAGGGAGGGCGGGATGTCGCCGGTGCGTACGACGCCGATGGCCTTGAGGAGGCCGGCGAGGCCGGCCGCGGCGGAGGTGTGGCCGACGTTGCCCTTGACGGAGCCGATCGGGACGCTGCCCGCGGGGCGGGCGGCGGGGGCGAACACCTTGTTGAGGGCGGTGACTTCGATGGGATCGCCGAGCGGGGTGCCGGTGCCGTGGGCCTCGACGTAGTCGATGCCGGACGCGTCGAGGCCGAACCGGCCGAGGGTGTCGCCGATGAGACGGGCCTGGGAGGCGGCGCTGGGGGCGGTGATGCCGTTGGTGCGGCCGTCCTGGTTGAGTCCGCTGGCGCGGACGACGGCGTGGACGGGGTCGCCGTCGGCCAGTGCCCGTGACAGGGGTTTGAGGACGACGACGGCGCAGCCCTCGCCGGGGACGATGCCGTCGGCCGAGGCGTCGAAGGGCCGGCAGCGGCCGGTGGGCGAGAGCATCCCGGCGCGGCTCATGAACACGTGCGGCAGTTCGGTGAGGTAGAGGGTGACGCCGCCGACGAGCATCATGTCCGCGTCGCCGAGCCACAGCGCCTGGCAGGCCTGGTGGAGGGCGACGAGCGAGGACGAGCAGGCCGTGTCGACGGTGACGGCGGGGCCTTTGAGGTCGAGGTGGTAGGCGATGCGGGCGGCGAGGAGGGAGTTGGAGTTGCCCTGCATGACCTGGGCGAGGCGGGCGTGCTCGCTTGTCCGTTCGATGAGGTCCTGGTAGTCGTTCATCATGACGCCGGCGTGCACGCCGCAGCGGGTGCCGGCGAGGTCGGCGGTGCGCTGCCCGGCGTGTTCGAGGGCGCGCCAGGCTTCCTGGAGGAAGAGGCGGGCCTGCGGGTCGGTGAGTTCGGCCTCGCGGGGCGGCATCTTGAAGAACGCGGCGTCGAACCGGTCGGCGCCGTCGACGAACGCCCCCCATTTGGACACCGACTTGCCCTCGGTCTCGGGGCGCGGGTCGTAGTGCTCCTCGATCCGCCACCGCTCGGCAGGCACCTCGGTGACGAGGTCGTCGCCGGCGAGCAGCCGCTGCCAGAACGTGTCGGCGTCCGCGGCCCCGGGGAAGCGGGCGCTGTACCCGATGACGGCGACGGGCTCCAGCACCCGTCCGCCACTCGGGTCCCGGCCCGTCCCGGCCTCGCCCCCTGCCGCGGGCGCGGGCCGCGACCGGGTCCCGGCCGCCGCGGTCGCCGGGCCGTCCCCGGGTCCCCGCTCCCCCGCTGCCGCCCGCAACAACGTGGCGGCACGGTCACGGTCCACAACACCGGCCGCTCCGAGCCCGGGATGTGACGACACATCGGCCACGCCGGGCGCCGCAGACGCGGAACGAGACAGCACATCGGCCGCAGGCGCCGGGCCGCCCGTACCGGGACGCCCCTCCCCCGCCGCCGCCCGCAACAACGCGGCAGCACGGTCACGGTCCACGGCGCCGGCCGCCC
>NZ_JBIVAU010000003.1:177582-622142 GCF_044745705.1 Streptomyces sp. NPDC086835 | reverse complement strand
GACGACGCGTCCGCCACGCCGGGCGCCGCAGGCACGGGACGCGACGGTGCGTCGGCGGCACGGGCCACCGGCACGCCGCCGTCGCCCGCAGGCGCCGGGCCGCCCGTACCGGGACGCCCCTCCCCCGCCGCCGCCCGCAACAACGCGGCAGCACGGTCACGGTCCACGGCGCCGGCCGCCCCAGGCAGAGAATGTGACGACGCGTCCGCCACGCCGGGCGCCGCAGGCACGGGACGCGACGGTGCGTCGGCGGCACGGGCCACCGGCACGCCGCCGTCGCCCGCAGGCGCGGGGCCGTCCCCATCGGGACGCCCCTCCCCCGCTGCCGCCCGCAACAACGCGGCGGCGCGGTCACGGTCCACGGCGCCGGCCGCCGCGGGCGCGGGGGCCGGGGTGGGGTGGAGGAGGGCGGTGGCGGACGCGGTGTCCAGGGTGCCGTTCTTGTATCGGGTCAGGATCTCTTTCGCGTCCATCGGTTCCCTCGGGTCCTCGCGTGGCAGGGGGCGGGCGGTCGTACGGTCAGCGGCCGGTGTCGCCGTATGCGGCTTCGATGCGGTCGAGCACCTCGGGCAGCCGGAAGCTGGTGCGGTGCAGGTCGGCCTCGCGGGCTATCGCCTCGGTGGTGGCGGCCAGCAGCGGCGCGGCCAGTTCCTGTTTGAGGAGTTCGACGGAGGTGCGCGGCGGCCCGCACACCGAGCGGGCCACCTCCCGTGCGGTGCGCGGGACGTCCGCGTGGGGCACCACGCGGACGGGGGCGCCGCGTTCGCGGAGTTCGGCGCCGCGGTAGTTGCGGGCGGTGTAGAGCATCTCGGTGCCCAGTTCGCGGCCGAAGCGGGCGGGGAAGAGGTGGGTGGCGCCCATGCCGGGGGTGAATCCGTAGCGCATGAAGTTGCCCGCGTACAGGGAGCGTTCGCTGAAGACGGCGAAGTCGGCGTAGAGGGCGAGGACGAGGCCGCCGCCGATGGCGTGGCCCTGGAGGGAGGCGATCACCGGCAGGGGGCAGCGGGCGAAGACGCGGAAGAAGTCGTCGGTGTCGAAGCTGCCGTGGCCGCGGGCGAAGTTGACGAGTTCGCGTTGGGTGCCGCCGGCGCAGAACAGTTCGGGGCGGCCTTCGACGAGGACGGCGCGGGTGTCGGGGTCGGCGGCGGCGCGTTCGACGCAGTCGACGAGTTGTGCGGTCAGGGCGGGCGAGAAGGTGTTGCGGCCCTCGGCGTCGTCGAGGGTGACGACGGCCACCGGTCCTTCCCGGGTCAGCCGTACGACGGGCGCGGCGGCGCTGGTCGCGGGGGTGGTCATGCGGCACGCTCCGGGGCGGTGACGCGGCCGAGGAGCCGGTGGACGTGGGGGTCGGTGAGGCGGCTGAGGAAGGTGTGCGCGGCGTCGGCGCCGAGGTGTTCGTCGCGGGGGAACAGCCGTGTCCGCCAGGTCTTGAGCGCGCCGGTGGTGGACCGGTCGACGCGGCTGAGGTGGACCAGGGTGCGGCGCAGTGCGCCTTCGGCGTCGTCGGTGGCCTCGTCGGCCAGGCCGCAGGCGTGGGCGGCGGCCGCGTCGAGGTCCTCGGCGAGCAGGGTCGCGGTGAAGGCGCGCTGCTCGCCGGTGCGGCGGGCCACGAACGGCAATGCCATGGCGGGCACGAGGCCGACCAGGGCCTCGGTGAGCCGGAAGCGGGCGCGGGGGCCGGCGATGACCAGGTCGCAGGCGGCGGCCAGTCCCACGCCGCCGGCGTGGGCGTGGCCGTCGACGACGGCGACGGTGACGACGGGGGTGCTGGTGAGGCGCTCCAGCAGCCGCCAGTACGGGAGTTCGCCGGTGTCACCCGGGGCGGGCAGGGTGTCGGGCACGCCGCCCGACAGGTCGGTCCCGGCGCAGAAGTCGTCGCCGCCGGCGGACAGGACCAGGACGCGGCAGCCGGTGTCGGCCTCTGCGGCGTCGAGGGCGGCGTGGAGGTTGTCCAGGAGCAGGGGGGTGATGGCGTTGCGGCGTTCGGGCGCGTCGAGGCGGGCGCGGATGACGCCGCGGGCGCGGGTGAGGGTCACGGCGGTCATCGGGCGCCTCCGTCGAGCCACACGTACTCGCGGTGGTAGTCGCGTACGGCGGCGAGCACCAGGCGGCGTCCGCCGGTGAAGCGTTCCTTGGTGATCTGCGGGAAGCGGTCGAGGTCGAAGGTGAACTCCCGCATGCCGAATTTGAGTTCGGCGGTGGCGGTGAGCAGCGCGTCGTACTCGTCCATGCTCAGCTCGTAGCGTGCGTCGAGTGCTTCGCGGATGCCCATGGCGCGGACGGCGGCCTGGGAGGCGGGGGTGATGGTGACGCTGTAGAACTCGGAGGCGCAGCCGGAGCCGTAGGAGAAGACGCCGACGCGGTGTTCGCGGTCGATGACGGCGTTGTCGATGGTGGAGGCGAGGGCGAGGTGGACGGTGCCGGCGTAGATGTTGCCGACCTGCTGGGGATAGCGGATCGCCGGGCCGAGGCGGGTGGTGAAGTCGTCCTCGACGGCCTGGGGGGCCAGACCCTTCTTCAGTTTCCGCAGGGCGGCCCGGTGGGCGCCCTTGACCATGCCGGGGAAGGGGGTGTGCATGGCGAGCAGGTCGAAGGTGTCGAGGAAGTCGGCGCCCTCGACCTTGCGGGCGTAGTCGGTGAAGGAGCCCTTGAGGCAGTCGATGTAGGTGAGCAGGGACAGGTCGGTGTCGCCGGCCTCGGCCTCGGGGTCGGGGCGGCAGGTGTCCATGACCTCGTAGGAGTGGAAGCCGTTGGCGCCCGGGTCGAAGGCGGCGACGACGGGACGGTCGCCGACGAGCATGGCCACCGCTCCGGCGCCCTGGCTGGGTTCGACATAGGTGTGCGGGACGGGGCGGGCCACGTCGCTGCTGATGACCAGGGCCTTGGTGCCCTCGAAGGGGCTGGCGGCGACGGTGGCGGCGGCCATCTGGAGGGCGGCGGTGCCGCTGTAGCAGGCCTGTTTGGTCTCGAACAGGCGGCAGCTGCGCGGCAGTCCGAGGTGGTCGTGGACGTAGGTGGCCAGCGACTTGCCGAAGTCGACGCCCGACTCGGTGCCGACGATGAGCAGTTCGATCGCGTCGCGTTCGCTGTCGGTGAGGGCGTCGATGATGGGTTTGGCGGCGTTGACGGCGAAGGACACGGCGTCCTCGCAGTGCAGTGCGACGCTCTTGCGGGCCATCATCAGGTTGCCGATCCGGCTGTCGTCGAGGCCGCGGGCCGCGAACAGGGTCGGCACGTCGATGTAGGTCTCACCGCAGTAGGCGTTGATGGCTTCGATGCCGACCTGCTTCATGGTCTTCTCTCCGTAACTACAGGTTCTGGTGGCTTCAGGGCCGGGGGTCGGGGAGGCGGATCACCACGGAGGCGTTGATGCCGCCGAAGGCGAAGCTGTTGCTGAGTGCGGTGCGCAGCGGCAGGTGTTCGGCGGTGCGGCCGGCCAGCGGCACGGTGGTGTCGGGCTGTTCCAGGTTCACGTTGGGGTGGACGGTGCCCGCCCGCAGTTGCGCGACGGTGGCGGCGGCCTCGATCAGGCCGGCCGCCGACAGGCAGTGGCCGGTCAGCGGTTTGGTGGAGTTGACGCGCAGCGAGGTGCGGGCGCCGAACACCTTGGTGAGGGAGGCCGCTTCTGTGGTGTCGCCCAGGACGGAGCCGGTGCCGTGCGCGTTGACGTAGTCGATGTCGTCGGGCTCGAGGCCGGCGGTGGCGAGGGCGGCGCGCATGGCGGCCGCCTGGCCGTCGGCGTCGGGCTCGGTGCCGCGCCGGGCGTCCAGGCGCTGGCCGTGCCCGGTGATCTCGGCCAGGACCGGGGCTGCGCGGCGGCGGGCGGCGTGCGGGTGTTCCAGGACGAGCGCGGCGGCGCCCTCGCCGCGGACGAAGCCCTGGCGTGCGGCGTCGAAGGGCCGGCACATCCGGGCGGGTTCGTCACGGAAGTGCTCGTGGGCCATCGCCCCGGTGCGGCGCAGCGCCTCGGTCTCCACCGGGGACAGTTCGGCGACCGGGGCGACGACCAGGACGCGTTCGGCCCAGCCGGCGGCGACGGTACGGGCGGCCTGGATGAGGGCGAGGGTGCCGCTGGCCGAAGCGCCGCCCAGCGCCCAGCCCTCGCCGCGGATGCCGGTGAGCTCGCTGACCGCGCCGACCGTGTCCACGTCGAGGTGGGTCAGCGCGTAGGAGGCGCGCAGCCGGCCGGGGGCCCGGTCGTGGCCCAGGACGGTCGCCGCCTGGTGGGCGAGGGCGAGGTTGCTGCCGGCGACGATCAGCGCGGTGCCGTCGGCGAGTTGCTCCCCGGTCAGCCGCGCGTCGCGCACGGCGCGCAGCGCGACGCAGGCGGCGGTGCGGGCGGGCAGCGCGGCCCGGCCGGCGACCTTGCGCAGCCGGGCCGCGGTGGCGTCCTCGCCGGGCAGGTGCCGGTCGGCCCAGGCGGACAGGTCGAAGCCGTCGAGGGCGGCGACGGGCAGGGCGCCGGTGTCCTCGCCGCCGAGGGTCACCGCGCTGCGGCCGGCGAGCAGGGCGGCGGTGAAGCCGTCCAGGTCCTCGGCGAGCGGGGTGAGGACCGCGGCGGCGGTGACGGCCACGGGGCCGGGCAGCGCTTTCACGCGTGGGTGCTCAGGTGCGAGCGGAAGACGGCGACGAGCGAGCGCAGGTCCTCGGCCCGGGTCAGGGCGGCGCCCGGCACGGTGATGCCGAGCTCGTCCTGGGCCGCGATCACCACGTCCATGCGGTCGATGGAGTTGGCGCCGAGGTCGCGCATGCTGTGGTCGAGGGTGATGTCGATGCCGGCCGTCTCGGGCAGTACGTCGACGATCTGGGCGCGGATGACCGCGAAGATCTCTTCCTCTGTCATGGTCTGTGGTCGTCCTCTCAGGTGTGCTGGGGCAGGAGGGCAAGGGCCTGCTCGACGGTGAGCCGGTTGTCGCGTACGGCGGCCAGCAGCGCGTCGAGGTCGGCCGCGCTGACGCTGCCGGCCGGGACGGCGCCGGCCGTCTGCGAGGTGGTGCGGGAGGTGATGTGGGCGGCGAGGGCGGCCAGGCTCGGGTGGTCGTAGAGGACGCCGGCCTTCTCGTCGAGGCCGTAGGCGTTGTTGAGGAACGCGACGAACTCGACGCCGAGGATCGAGTCCAGGCCCAGGCTGTTGAACGTGGCGTCGGTGTCGATGTCCCACACGTCGCAGTACAGGGTCTGGGCCAGCTGCTCGCGCAGGGTCTCCAGGACGGCCGCCGTCCGCTCCCCCGCCGGGACGGGCGCCGCCGGAGCCGGAGCCGGGACGGGCGCCGCCGGGGCCACCGGCGCCGGGGCGGGGGTGGTCGCGTGGGGTGCCGGGGCCGGGGCGGACGGTGGTGTGCCGCCCAGCGTCGCGGCGACATGGCGGGCGAACGCGGCGGGCGTCGGGTGGTCGTACAGCTCGGTGGCCTTGATGTCGGTGGCGTACTTGGCATTGACCAGGGCGATGAACTCGACGCTGAGGATCGAGTCGACGCCGAGCATCTGGAAGCTCTGTTCCGGGTCGAGATCGGCGGGCTCCATGTAGAGCACCCCGGCAAGCACTTCGCCGACCTCCTCTGCGACCCGGTCCGCCACCGCCGGGTCGACCGCGACAGCGACCGGGGCGGGCGCCGGGGCGACGGGGGCCGGGGCGACGGGGGCCGGGGCGACGGGCGCGGCGGGGGCAGCGGGCGCTGGTGCGGGGGCGGGAGCCGCCGCGGACGCCGGGGTGGGCGCCGTGCCCAGCGGCCGGAGGGAGATCTTGCGGTCACGGGTCATGGGTGGAATCTCCTGTGGGTCGGGCCGGTCGGTCGCGGGCAGCGGCACGGGGCCCGGCGCCGCCGGCGGGGACGCCGGGGCCGGGCGGGGCACGAGGGCGGGTGCGGGACGGGTCGCGGGCTCCGGCGCGCGGCGCGGCGCAGGCGCCGGCTCCGGTGCACGGCGCGGTGCAGGCGCGGGGTCCGGCGCGGGTGCGGAGTGCGGTGCGGGTGCGGAGTGCGGTGCGGGTGCGGTATCCGGTGTGTGGGGGCGGCCGAAGTCGCGCAAGTGGGGGCGGGACAGGGCCGGTTCGCCCGTGACGGTGCCCAGGCCCTTGTGGTGCAGGTGCTCGATCTGCAGGTCGTACCAGCAGCGGATGCGTTCGAAGGGGTAGTGCGGCAGCGGGATGCGGCGGGCGCCGGGCCCGGCGCCGCTGACCGTGGCGCGGTCGATGCGGCCCCCGTCGAGCCACACCCGTACCGGGTCGTCGGCGGCGGCCTCGGTGCGCCGCCAGGGGCGGGGGCGGCCCGCCGCGAGGGCTTCGAGCGCGGCGAGCAGCGCGTCGAGGGAGTCGGCGGCGAGGGCGGCCCGGCGTTCCAGGGCGGGGCGTCCGACGGCGTAGGTGTGGGCGATGTCGGCCAGGCGCGGCTCCTGGCCAAAGGCGCGGGCGCCGGTGAGGTGGCGGTGCAGGCGGCGTGCGGTGTCGGCCAGGGCCTGGTCGGTGCGGGCGGACAGGAACACCACGACCTGCTGGGGCCCGCTCGGCGGGCGGGGCGCGGTGGGGGGCGGGGACTCGACGACGATGTGCGCGTTGGCGCCGCCGGCGCCGAAGGAGCTGATGCCCGCCCGCAGCGGGCGCGGTGACCCGTCGCGGGTGTGCCACGGTGCGGTGCTCTGCTGCACGGTGAACGGGACCCGGCCGAAGTCGATCTCGGGGTTGGCGGGGGTGGCGTGCAGGGAGGGCACCAGGGTGCGGTGCCGCATCTGCAGCAGGACCTTCGCCAGCGCCACCGCGCCGGCCGCCGACTCCAGGTGGCCGACGTTCGACTTCACGGACCCGATCGGCACGTCGCCGGGGCCCTTGACGCCGTCGCGGGCGAACGCGGAGACCAGGCCGCGGATCTCGATGGGGTCGCCGAGCGCGGTGCCGGTGCCGTGCGCCTCGACGTAGTCGAGATCGCCGGCCGCCAGGCCCGCGTCGCGCAGCGCCTTGGTGACCAGGTCGGCCTGGGCGCGCGGGTTGGGCACGGTGTAGCCGTTGGTGCGGCCGCCGTGGTTGGCGGCGGTACCGCGGATGACGGCGTGGATGTGGTCGCCGTCGCGCAGCGCGTCGCCGAGCGGTTTGAGCACGAACGCGCCGACGCCCTCGCCGGGGACGTAGCCGTCGCCGCCCGCGCCGAAGCTGCGGCAGCGTCCGTCGCCGGCGGCGAACCTGCCCTGGCCGAGCATGAAGTACTTGTTGGGGTGGATCAGGACGTTGACGCCGCCGGCGACGGCGACCTTCGAACTGCCGGCGCGCAGCGACTCCACCGCGAGGTGGATCGCGGTGAGCGCCGAGGAGCAGGCGGTGTCGACGGCCGTGCTGGGGCCCTGGAAGTCGAAGAAGTACGAGACACGGTTGGCGATGGACCAATAGGCGCTGTTGGCCAGGACCGGGTTGCCGCGCAGCCGCTCCTCCGCCTCGTGCAGCTGGTACTCGCCGTACATGGCGCCGACGAACACGCCGACGTCCTTGCGGTGCACGGGGTCGCCGGTGTTCACGAGGGTGTCGGGGGTGTATCCGGCATCGTCCAGCGCGGCCCAGCAGGCCTCCAGGAAGAGCCGGGCCTGCGGGTCGACGGTGCCGGCCTCGCGGGGCGAGATGCTGAACAGCGGTGCGTCGAAGTTCTCCACGCCCTGAAGGAAGCCGCCCCACTTGGTGTAGGTGCGGTCCACGCGTGAGCGGTCGGGGTCGTAGAGGGCCTCGGCGTCCCAGCGTTCGCGCGGCACCTCGGTGATGCTGTCGCGTCCGGCGAGGAGGTTGGCCCACAGTTCGTCCAGGCCCTCGGCCTCGGGGAATCGTCCGGCGACGCCGATGATCGCAACAGCCCGCGGGTCGATGTCCCCGCTTGCGTCGGGCAGTTCGGCCCGCCCGGTGGAACCGGCCGGCGAGGCGGGCGCGGGCGTGGTGTCCAGCGGGGCGGTGGAGGAGGCGGGCGGTTCCGCTGCCGGCGGCGGGCCGGCGGGCGCGGGGGCCGGCCCGGTACCACCGGCGGTCGTGGTGTCGGTGGTGGTGCCGGTGAGTTCGGCACACCGCTCGGGGAACTCCTCGAGGAGGTGCTCGGTGAGTTCGGCGACCGAACGGCACTCGAAGAGCAGCGTCTTGGAGAGCCGGCCGAAGTCCTTCTCCAGCAATTCGACGACGCGGATGGCGAGCAGGGAGTCGATGCCGAGGTCGTCGAAGGGCCTGTCGGGGGTCACGTCGGCGACGGGGGTACGGGTGGCCTCGGCGACGGCGGCCCGCAGCCGGTCCTCCAGCGCCCCCGCCCCGGCGGCCACGACAGCCACCGGTACGGCCGCGGCAGCCACGGGTACGGCCGGGGCAGGGGTCGCCGGTGTCTGGGCGGCGGGGGCCGGTGTGGGCTCGGGGCCGGTCAGGAGCGGGAAGGAGGCCCGCAGTTGGGGCAGGTCCCCGTACAGGACGACGGGCGCGGGTGCCAGGTCCTGGTCCTGGTCCTGCGGGGTGCCGAGGAGCATCTCGAGGACGGCCAGGCCCACGTCGGCGGGCATCGGGCGCATGCCGAACGCGCCGAGGATCTGTTCGGCGTCGCCGCCGGTGCGCATGGAGCCGTCGGTCCAGTAGGGCCAGGCGATGGAGAGCGAACGCCCGTGCCGGGTGCCGGCGGTGACGCGGCGGGCGCGGCGGGTGAGCAGTTCGTCGGCGGCGGCGTTGGCGAAGGCGTAGTCGGCCTGGCCGGGGCTGCCGAGGGCGCCGGAGACGGACGAGTAGACGACGAAGCAGTCCAGCGGCCAGTGGGCGGTGGCCTCGTCCAGTGCGGCGGCCGAGGTGAGTTTGGCGGCGATCACGGCGTCGGCGTCGGCGCTGTCCTTGCGCAGGACGAAGGAGTCGCGCAGTGTGCCGGCGCAGTGCAGGACGCCGTGGACGGTGCCCTCGCCGTGCAGGCGGTCGGCGAGGGCGCGTACGGCCGCCGCATCGGTGCTGTCGAGCCGGTAATAGGTCACCGATCCGCCGGTGCGGGCCGCGCGCCGGGACAGGCGGGCGATCTCGGCGGCGCGTTCGCCCTCGGCCGGGGAGCGGCCGGTCACGACGATGTGCGCGGCGTAGGTGTCGGCGAGGTGGCCGGCCAGCAGCGCGGCCAGGGCTCCCATGCCGTTGATCCAGTAGCGGCCGCCGTGGCGGAACGCCGGTCGGGCGGGTGCCGGGACGGCCAGGGGGCGCAGCACCGGCTCGGTGAGGGCGCCTTCGTGGCCGGTGCTCAGCCGGCGTGCGGCGGGCGGGTGGGCCGCCGCTGCCCGCACGGCGCGGGTCAGGGCGGCGGGCGTGGTGCCGGGGTCGAGGGCCAGGGCGGTGAGGTGGAAGCGCGGGTTCTCCCCGGCGAGTGAACGGCCCAGGGCGGCCAGGCCGTTGCCGGTGACGGCGGCCGCGTCGTCGAAGGCGCCCGCGGGGTGGGGGACGACGATCCGGGCGCCGCGCCTGGCGAGCGGGCCCAGCAGGGCGCGCAGCAGGGCCAGCACGCGCAGCGCGTCGGATCCCGGGCCGGGGGCGGGGGTGGTGGCGGGCAGTGGCCAGACGATGACCGGCACGCCGCCGTCGGGCAGGCGGGCGGCGAGGTCGGCGCCGGTGGCCGCGGCGGCGTCGGCGTCGGGCGGGTCGGGCAGGCGCAGGTCGGCGCCCTCCAGGGGGGTCTCGCCGATGACGACGAGCGGCCCGCCCCACCCGGCCGCCCCGGCGGCCGGGTCGGTGTCGGGGGTGAAGGGCACGTCGGCGGGCGTGAACAGGTGCACCCCGGCGGGCAGTCCGGTGCCGGCCGGCACCGCAGACCCGGCGGAAACGACGGACCCGACAGGCCCGGCGGATGCGGTGGGTGCGGTGGGTGCGGGTCCGGTGGGGCGCAGGGCGAGTCCGGTGAGGGTGAGGGCCGGTGTCCCGTCCGGTGCGCTGACCGTCACGTCGTACTTGCGGACCTGGCGGCCGCCGCCGGCCAGGCGCCGGGGGCGTACCTGCACCCACACCTCGTCGGGCAGCGGGCCGTGGACGCTCAGCGCGTCGACGGCGAACGGGATGAACGTCTGCCCGCCGAGGTCCTCGCGCAGCACGCAGCCGATCACGGTCTGCAGGGCGCCGTCGAGGACGTACGGCGAAAGGATCTGCCCGTCCACGTCGGGGGCGGCCGCGGTCGCGGTGACCCTGGCGAGGGCGCCGCCGGGGCCGTGCCGCAGTTCGCGCAGCACCTGGAAGGCGGGGCCGTAGCAAACGCCGTTGTCCTCGAAGTAGCGGTACAGCTCGGCCGGTTCTGCACTGTCGGGGTAGGCGGCGGACAGGGCGGCCACATCGAGCGGTGCGGGCGGCGCGGCGGGGGCGGTGACGACGCGGGCCTGGGTGTGGGTGTGGTCGGAGACGATGCGCAGGGTGTCGCCGTCGGCGACGGTGCGCAGGGTCACCGGGGCGGTGACCTCCACCGGGCGGTGGAAGGCGATGTCGGCCAGTCCGGTGGCCTCGGGGGTGCTGCGGCGGGCGGCCCTGAGGGCGAGGTCGAGCTGGGCGGCGGCGGGCAGCACGGGCCGGCCGGCCACCACATGGTCGGCGGCCACCGGTTCGTCGGGCCGTACGGTGCGTGTCTGTCCGTCGTCGCCGGGGCGCGGCCAGCGGGTGCGGGCGAAGGGGTAGCCGGGCAGCCGGACGCGGCGGGCGGGGCGGCTCTCCGGTCCGGCGTCGGGCAGCGGCCCCTGGCCGGTGAGCCAGGGGTGCAGGTCCTTCGGCGCCTCGTCGGCGGCCAGGTCCCCGCCGTCGGCCACGGTGCGGAGTTTGGCGGCGAGTTCGCCGGGGGTCGCGGCGGACAGGGCGCAGCGCACGCGCCGGTGGCTGCGGCCGGTGCGCAGGGTGTGCACGACGTCGGCGAGCGGCAGCCGGCCGGCCGGGCCGGCCAGCGCGCCGGCCCAGGTGCGCAGCGCGGTCTCGGTGTGGGCGGACAGCAGGGCCCAGCGCACCGGGCCGTCACCGGCGTCCTGCCCGGCGTGCTCCATCTGTTGCGGCTGTGCTGTCTGTCCGGTGTGCGGGGGCTGTTGCGGGTGGGTGGTGGGTGGGGCCTGTTCGAGGACGGCGTGGGCGTTGGTGCCGCCGATGCCGAAGGAGCTGACGGCGGCGCGGCGCGGCCCGTCGGGCACCGGCCAGCCGTCGGCGGTGGCGTCCTGGGAGGCGATGCGCAGGCTGCCGGTGCCGCCGAGGGCGCGGTTGGGTGCGGTGAAGGGGACCTGGCGGGGCACGGTGGCGTGTTCGAGGGCCAGGACGGCCTTGATGACGCCGGCGACGCCGGCGGCGGTGTTGAGGTGGCCGAGGACGGACTTGACCGAGCCGACGGCCGCCGGGTGCGGGCGGTCGCCGCCGTAGACCCGTTCCAGGGCGGCGAATTCGATCGGGTCGCCCATCGGGGTGCCGGTGCCGTGGGTCTCCAGGCAGCCCACCGAGTGCGGGTCGACGCCCGCGACGGCCAGCGCCTCGCGGATCACCGCCTCCTGCCCCTCGGGGGAGGGTGCGTGGTAGTCCATCTTGCGGGCGCCGTCGTTGCCGACGGCGCTGCCGCGCAGCACGGCGCGCACCGGGTCGCCGTCGCGCAGCGCGTCGGCGAGGCGGCGCAGGACGAGCGCGCCGCCGCCGTTGCCGAACACGGTGCCGTCGGCGGTGTCGTCGAAGGGCCGGCACTCGCCGCTCGGCGAGAGGATCATGCCGGGGGCGGCGAGGTAGCCGGCCTGCGGGAAGTGCAGCGACGCGCCGGCCACCACCGCGAGGTCGCACTCCTCCGCGAGGAGGCCCTCGGCGGCCAGGTGCAGGCCGACCAGGGTGCTGGAGCAGGCGGACTGCACACTCATGCTCGGTCCGGTCAGGCCGAGTTTGTAGGAGATGCGGCCGGCCGCGAAGTCCTTGTCGGTGGAGGAGAAGCGCATCATCCCGGCGGCGTCGAGCTCGGTGATCCGGACCGGGGGGTGGACGGGCTGGCCGACGGAGGCGTACACGCCGGTGCGCAGCCCGGTGGCGTCGGGGGCGAACCCGGCGTCCTCCAGGGCGTGCCAGGCGACCTCCAGCAGCAGCCGCTGCTGGGGGTCGAGCCATTCGGCGTGCTGGGCGCTGTAGCCGAAGAACTCGGCGTCGAAGGCGTCGGCGTCCTCAAGGACGGCCCCGGCCGGCACGAACGCCTCGTGCCGCACGGTCCGCGGGTCGTGGCCGAGGGCGATCAGCTCGTCGGCGCTGTAGCGGCGGATACCGGTGCGCTGCTGCTCGAGCAGTTCCCACAGCCGTTCGACGGAGGTGGCGGGCCCGAACCGGCAGGCCATGCCGACGACGGCGACGGCGTTCGGGTCCTGCCCGAGGTCGGGGCCGCTGGGCGGTGTGGTCATCGTTCGTCTCCGAGTCGAAACGCGCGCCGCAGCTCACGGCGGGAGGGGCGGGCGGGCACCGGGGCGGTTCCCGGCCGGTCGGCGGGGGCCGGACCCGTGTCGCCGCCCAGGCGGGCGGTGAGCAGGCCGACGAGGTCGTCGAGGGTCGGCCGGGCGAACAGGTCGGCGAGCTCGAGCGCGGCGCCGGGATAGGCGTCGTCGAGGCGGGCGAAGAGCCGCCCCAGCAGCAGGGAGTTGCCGCCCAGGTCGAAGAACCTCCGGTCGCCCGGTACGTCGTCGAGTTCGAGGAGCTCCCGCCACAGGGCGCCGACACGGTCCGCGATCTCCGCACGCCCGACGGGCGCCGGTGCGGCAGCGGGTGCGGCAGCGGGTGCGGGCGCGGCGTCGGCCGGGGCGGATGCCGTGACGGGTGCGGTGAGGGGCGCGGCGTCGGCCGGGGCCGGCGTGGGTGCGGGTTCGGGTTCGGGTGCGGGTGGTGGTGTGGTGGTGTCGGCGAGGCGTGCTGCCGCCTGCCGGTCGACCTTGCGGTTGGGTGTGAGCGGGAGTTGTTCCGCGGCGACGAGGCGGTCGGGCAGCATCCACGGCGGCAGCGCCGCGGAGGCGTACTCGCGCAGTGCGCCGATGTCGGGCAGGGCGGTGCCGGCGCGCGGTACGGCGATGGCCAGCAGCCGGGCGGAGGGGCCCTCACCGTGCACGGTGACGACGACGCGGGCGAGCGCCGGGTGGCCGCCCAGCACGGTCTCGATCTCGCCCAGTTCCATGCGGTGGCCGCGGACCTTGACCTGGCTGTCGGCCCGGCCGAGGAAGGTCAGCCGGCCCTTGTCGTCGCGGCGTACGAGATCGCCGGTGCGGAACCAGCGGCCGCCGCCCTCGGGCCGCAGCGGGTGACCGGTGAACCGTTCGGCCGTCAGCTGCGGCCGCTGCCAGTAGCCGCGGGCCACGCCGGGCCCGCCGATCCACAGTTCACCGCTCTCCCCCACCGCCGCCTCGCGGGTCACGGCGGTGTCGGTGACGAGCAGGTCCGTGGCGCCGACCGGCTCGCCCAGATGGACGGGACCGCCGGCCGTGACCGGTCCGATGGTGGACCAGATGGTCGCTTCGGTGGGGCCGTAGACGTTCCACAGGCTGCCGGTGCGTTCGGCGAGCGCGGCGGCGAGGTTGGGCGGCAGGGCTTCCCCGCCGCACAGTGCGGTCAGTTCACGCCGGCCGCTCCAGCCGCCGTCCACGAGCAGCTGCCAGCCGGCGGGGGTGGCCTGCATGGCGGTGACGGCCCGCTGCTCGAGCAGCCGGCCCAGCCGGCGGGCGTCGATGACGTCCGCGCGTTCGGCGATCACGACGGTGCCGCCGGCCAGGAGCGGGAGGAACAGTTCGAGGACGGAGATGTCGAAGCACAGGGTGGTGACCGCCAGCAGCCGCCCGGGGGCGTCCTGCGTGATGCCGACCGTGCGGGCGATCGCCTCCAGGGTGTGCACGACGTTGGCGTGGGTGACCGGGACGCCCTTGGGCCGTCCGGTGCTGCCCGAGGTGAACATCACGTAGGCGAGGTCGTCCGGCGCGCACACCGCCGCGGCCCGCGCCCGCCCCTGTCCCGCCGGCGCCCCGGCGCCGACGAGGGCGGCGGTGGGGGCGGTGGGGTCGACGATCCGCAGCCGCTGCGGCAGCAGCCAGGTCAGCTCGCGGTCGGCGACGGCCACCTCGCATCCCGCGTCGCCGACGACCAGCTTCAGCCGTTCGCTCGGGTAGGAGTCGTCCAGCGGCACATAGGGGCGTCCGCTCTTGAGGATGCCCAGCAGGACGGCCGGCAGCCGCATGCTGCGGTGCATCAGGACGGCTACGGGGGCGCCGGGCTCGGCCAGTTCGGACACCCGGTGCGCGATGTCGTCGGAGAGCGCGTCGAGTTCGGCGTAGCTGAGGCTGCCGTGCGCGTCCTCGACGGCCGTCGCCTGGGCGCAGCGGGCCACGGTGGCCGCGAAGCGTCCGACGAGGGTCCCGGCCGCGGGGTCGAGCAGCTCCCCCACCGTGGCGGGGCGGCGGGCCAGTTCGGCCGCCGTGCGCCGCAGGTCCTCGACGAAGGCGTCGACCTGCGCGGCGTCCAGGACGGCGGTGCGGTGGTTGGCGAGGATCTCCGTGCCGGCCGGGGTGTCGGTCACCTCCAGGCCGAGGTCGAAGTGCCCGCGCTGCCCGCGCCGGTACACCGGCTCCCAGCCGTCCGGTGTCCGGGCGCCGCCGGTGCGCTCCCAGTTCTGGTAGGCGAGCGTGACGGTGGGCACGGCGTCCTCGCCGCCCGCCGCCCGGCACAGTTCGACCAGGCGCGGGTAGGGCAGCCGGGCGTGCCCGAGCGCGCCGCGTACCTCCTGGTTCAGGTCCTTCAGCCAGTCGGCGACCGGCCGGCCGGGATCGAGGTCGATCCGCAGCGGCACGGTGCTGACGAAGCAGCCGACGCTGGTCTCCTCCTCGCGCGAGGTGCGCCCGTAGGTGGGGACGGCGACGAGGAACGAGCGGTGCCCGGTGGTGCGGGACAGCGCCGCGGCGAACGCGGCGAGCAGCGCCGTGAACGGCGGCACGCCGGCGCTCTGCGCGACCTGCGCGAGGCTCTGCGACAGGGCGGGCGGCATCCGGTACTCGCGGTGCGCTCCCGCGGCCCCGGCCCGCTCGCCGCCGCCGGGGAACAGCACGCCCTTGGCCGCGCCGCCGGCCAGCCGCTGTGTCCAGTACCGCTCGTCCTCCTGGGCGTCGGTCGGGCCGGCCTCGAGCTCGCGGCGCAGCGCGCGGGCGAAGGGGACGGCCGGCGCCGGCGCGGGGCCGCCGTGCGCGGCGGCGGCGTAGAGGGCGGCGAGGTCGTCGCGCAGCAGCTCGGCGGAGCGGCCGTCGACGGCGATGTGATGGGTGGTCAGCTGCAGGACGGGGCCCTGCCCGCCGCCGTCCTGCGGCTCCCACAGGACGGCGCGCAGCAGCGGCCCGGCGGAGGTGTCGAGCCGCCGGTCCGCCTCGTCCCTGACGGCCTGGCCGACAGCGTCCTCGGCGACCACGCGGGTGACGAGAGCGGCCGTGTCCGGGGCGGCGGGGACAAAGGCGGGGGCGCCGTCGTGGGGCCGTACGCGGCAGCCGAGCACCGGGTGCCGGCGTACCAGGGCGGCGACGGCGTCCCGCAGGGCCTCGCGGTCGGTGGTGGCGGGCAGCCGCCACGCCAGGCTGATGTTGTACGGGGCGTGGGGCGCGGCGCCCTGGTCGGCGGCCCACATGCCCACCAGGCGGTCGGGAAGCACGGCGGTCCGCTCGTCGTCGACACCGGCCGCGGCCGCGGCCGCGGGTGCTTGCGGGGCGGCCGCCGTGGCAGGGGCGGGTGCAGCGGTGGGGGCCGCGGCGGCCGGCACCGGGGCGGCGGGGGCGGTGTCCGCGGCGACGGCGGCGGTCAGCTGCGGGCCCCTGTCGGTGAGCAGACGGTCGGTCAGTTCCCGCAGGCTGGCGCTGTCGAGCAGGACGGACAGGGGGATGCGGCCCAGGTCGTCCTCGAGCATGCGGCTCAGCCGCATCAGGGAGATGGAGTCGACGCCGTAGTCGGTGAGCGGGGCGTGCGGGTCGATCACCTCCGGCCGTACGCCGACGGCCTCGGCGACGCGTTCGCTCAGCCAGCGCAGGGCGGCCTGCGCCGGAGCGGCCTGCACGGGAGCGGCCTGCGCCGGGGCGGCAGCGGGCGTGGCTGGCGTGACCGGCGCGGGCGCGGCGGCGGTTGCCTCGACGGCGGCGGCGCTGGTGGTGGACAGGGCCTGGTCCCAGACGGTGTGGTCGCCGGCGACGAGGGCGATGTAGGCGGTGTCCGGGGTGGTCGCCGCGGCGAGCCGGGGCCACAGGGCCGCCACCGCGTCGCGGGTGGCGACCGGCTTGAGGCCGTAGGCCTGTTCGAGGTAGCGCAGGGTGTCGGGGGCGGGGGCCGTGCCCGCGTCGGCGAGGACGGGCCAGCCGGCGGTCAGGGTGCGGCCGGGGCGCAGGCCGCGTGCGGCCCACCGGGCGCGCTGATGGGCGAACTGGTCGAGGAAGCCGTTGGCGAAGGCGTAGTCGCTCTGGCCCTGGTTGCCGACGAGGGAGGCGAGGGAGGAGGCGAGGAGGAAGAAGTCCAGCGGGTGGTCGGCGAGGGCGGCGTCGAGGTGGAGCGCGCCGAGTATTTTGCTGCGGCACACGGCCTGGACCGCTTCGGGTGTCTTGCCGCGCAGGAACTGGTCGCGCAGTACGCCGGCCGCGTGGACGACGCCGTGCAGGCGGATGCGGCTGTCGGCGAGGTGGGTGGCGAGGTCGGCGACCTGCCGGGGGTCGGTGGCGTCGCAGCGGCGGTAGACGATCCGGTCGTCGCCGGCGGCGGCGCGGCGCAGGGCCTCGAGGGCTGTCCCGTCGGGTTGTTCGGAGCGGCCGATCAGGACGAGCCGTGCGGTGGGGGCCCGGTGCAGGATGCCGGCGGCGATGTGCCGTCCCAGTCCGCCCAGTCCGCCGGTGATCAGGTAGCTGCCGGCCGGGTCCAGCAGGGCGGTGTCGGTGTCGGGGGCCGGCTCGGGTGCGCGGGTGAGGACGGCGGTGCGGCGCAGGCCGGCGGGGCCCAGGCGGGTCCAGTCGCCGTCGTCGGCGGCCGTTTCCGTCAGGAGGGCGGTGTGGGCGGCCTGCGGGTGCGCCGACGCCCAGGCGGCGTCGAGGGTGACCAGCCGCAGGGTGAACCGGCCGGTCTCCCCCGCGGCGGTGCGCATCAGGCTGTGCAGGGCGCGCACGAGGGGGGTGAGGTGGCCGTCGGTGCCGGTACGGGTGACCAGCAGGATGCGGGCGCCGTCCAGGGCGCGGCTGCGTACGAGGGTGCGCAGCAGGGTGAACAGGGGGGTGAGTGCGGTGGTGGTGAAGTGTTCCCAGGCGGCCGCGGTCTGTTCGAGGCGCAGCGGGGTGGTGCCGAGGCCGGGGTGGTGGGGGTCGGTGAGGTGGGTGAGGTCGATGAGGACGGTCGCCGGTGTGCCGGTGCGGGCGGCTGTCTGTTCGAGCTGCTTCTCGTCGAGGCCGGGGCCCGGTTCGAGCAGGGCGGCGGCCGGGATGCGGCTGCGGGTGTGGGCGGCGAGGGTGGTGGAGCCGTCGCCGATCAGCCACAGCGGCCCGTCGGTGCCGGCGCGGGTGTCGTCGCCGACGGGGACGGTGTGCCAGCCCAGGCGGTAGCCGGCCAGCGGCACGGGCGCCGGGTGGGGCGGTGCCGGGGCAAATTCGGGGCGTGCGGTGGTGGCGGCGGAAGGGGCGACGGTGTCCACGCGGACGCGGAAGCCGTCGATCTCGGCGAGGACTTCGCCGCTGCCGGGGTCGATCAGGCACAGGTCGAAGACGTGGACGCCGGCGGCGTCGTCGCGCCTCACGCGGCGTGTGTGGACGTAGGCGCCGGTGGTGGCGGGCTGGTGGACGGTGAGCCGGCCGATGGTCAGGGGGCGCAGCCGGCGGGGTCCGGGCGCCTCGGTGAGCAGCAGGTACGCGGCGCTCTGGCAGGCGCCGTCGAGGAGGGCGGGGTGCAGCACATGGCGTCCGTCCGTGTCCTCGCCCGGCGGCAGGCGCAGTTCGGCGGTGGTCTCCTCGCCGTGCACGGCGGCCCGCCGTACGGTGCGGTACAGCGGCCCGTAGGTGAAGTGGTGGGCGGCGAAGGCCTGGTAGAAGGCGTCGGTGCCGGTGTCGTGGCCCTCCAGGCGGGCGTCGAGGTCGGCGGGCCGGTAGACGAGGTGGGGGCGCAGGGGGGCGGTGGCGCCGGGGGCCGGCCGGGGGCGGGTGGTGCCCTGGGCGACGACGGTGCCGTCGACGGTGGTGGTGAAGCGGCGGCCGCCGTGGGTGTCGGGTTCTTCGAGGTGGGTGGTGACGGTCATGGGCAGCCCGGTGGCGGGCTGCGGCCAGGCGAGGTCGCAGATCTCGGTGCGGTAGGGGTTCTCGTCGGCGGCGATCAGCGCTTCGTGGACGAGTTCGGGGTGGAACGCGCCGGGCAGCAGCATCTGTTCGTCGACGATGTGGTCGCGTACCCAGCGGGAGGCGCCGCCGAGGCGGGCGGTGACGGTGCGGGCGGCGGGCACGCGGACGGTGTCGGTGAGCGGCATGTGGGAGGGCCGCTCGGCCGCCGGGCGGCCGGCGCCGGGGACGGTGCAGGGGATGCGGGCGAAGGGGGTGGGGGGCAGCGGCACCCGCCGTGCCGGGCCCGCGGGGGCCCGGTAGGTGCCGTGCGTGACCCAGGCCCGCGCGGCACTGTGTCCGCCGTCGCCCTCGACTTCGTCCGCGTGGCCGGCTGTGTCGGGGCCCAGGTGGTCGGCGGTGGTGAGGGCGGGGTGGGGGGTGTCCTCGGCCAGGGCGCGCAGCGCGGCGCGCAGTTCGGCGTGGTCGTGGGCGGTGACGGCGGCGCGGTGGGGGCCCACGTCACGGCCGGTGGCCAGGGTGTGGGCGATGTCGGCGAGTGTGGCGCCGGCGGCGTCGACGGTGTCGGCGAGTCGGCGGGCGACGGTGCGCAGCCGGTCGGCGTCCGGCGCGGCGAGCGGCACGAGCACAGGAGAGGGGGTGGCGGCGGGCCGCGGCGGCATCCGGTACTCCTCCAGCACGGCGTGGGCGCCTGCGCCGCCGGCGCCGAAGGAGCTGACGGCGCAGCGGCGCGGCCGTTCACCGCTCCAGGGTTCGGTGGCCCGCTGGATGTGCAGGGGGGCGTCGTCCAGGTCGAGTTTCGGGTTGAGCTGTTCGGCGTTGAGGGTGGGCACGAAGCGGTGGTGGCGCAGTTGGAGGATCGCCTTGGTCAGTCCGGCGATGCCGGCGGCGGCCTCCGTGTGGCCGATGTTCGACTTGACGGAGCCGATGCGCAGCGGTTCCCGGGCGGGCCGGGTCTCTGCGAACGCCAGGGCCAGGGCGCGTAGTTCGACGGGGTCGCCGAGTTCGGTGCCGGTGCCGTGGGCCTCGAGGTAGCCGATGCCGGCCGCATCGAGGCCGGCGTCCTTGAGGGTGGCGTCGATGAGGGCGGCCTGGGCGCGCGGGTTGGGGACGGTGTAGCCGCCGGTGCCGCCGCCGTGGTTGAGGCCGGTGCCGCGGATGACGGCGTGGATGGTGTCGCCGTCCGCTTCGGCGCGGTCCAGGCGTTTGAGGACGACCGCGCCGGCGCCTTCGCCGGGCACGAAGCCGTCGCCGCCGGCGCCGAAGCTGCGGGTGCGGTCGCCGCGCGAGGGCATGCCGAGCGCGCACAGGCCGGTGAACCGGTCGGGGTGCAGATAGAGGTTGACTCCCCCGGCCAGGGCGAGGTCGGCCTCGCCGTCGCGCAGGGCGCGGCACGCCAGGTGCAGCGCGGTCAGCGAGGAGGAGCACATGGTGTCGACGCTCAGGCTCGGGCCGCTGAGGTCGAAGGCGTGGGAGACGCGGTTGGCGACGGAGGCGGCGGCGGTGACCGCGTACTCGGGGTTGTCGGCGCCGGCGGTGCGGGCGTCGCGCTGGGCCAGCAGGTGGCTGTTGGCGGTGACGCCGGCGAACACGCCCACCCGCGGGCCGCCGTGATGGCCGGTCAGGGTGGGGCGGGCGTAGCCGGCGTGTTCGAACGCCTCGCGGGCCACTTCCAGGAACAGCCGCTCCTGGGGGTCCATCAGGGCCGCGTCCCTGGGGGTGATCCGGAACAGGGCCGGGTCGAAGGTGTCGATGTCGTCGAGGAAGCAGCCGAAGCGGGCGTAGCCGCCGCCGGCGGTGCGGGCGGTGCGCCAGTCCCAGCGCTCGGCGGGCACTTCGCGTACCGGGGTGCGGCCCGAACTCAGCAGTTCCCAGAAGGCGTCGAGGTCCTGGGCGCCGGGATAGCGGCCGGCGAGCCCGACCACGGCGATCGGCGCGCCGGGCGCGGGGGCAGGCGTACCGGCCGGCGGCGCGGAAGGTACGGCGGGGGCGGTGGTGAGCGGGGCGGCGGGCAGGTCGGCCCGGGCGGTCACGGATGCGGCCGGCACCACGTTCCCGGGCGGCGCGGGCGGTGCGGTGGGTGCGGGGGCGAGGTGGCGGGCCAGGGCGCGGGGGGTGGGGTGTTCGAAGATCAGGGTGGCGGGCACCGGCCGGTCGGGGAACATCTCGCGCAGCCGCTGGGTGAGTTCCTCGTGGAGCAGCGAGTCGACCCCCAGGGCGGGGAAGTCGCTGTCCGCGTCGAGCAGGGCGGCGTCCTGGGCGGTGAGTTCGGCGACCAGGGCCGTCAGCTGTGCCGCTGTCCGATCCCAAGCGCCGTCCTCGTTCCCGGGGGTCTCGCGCCCGGTGTCGCCGTGCGGGGTGTTGCCGAGGGGGGTGTCGTCGTGCGGGGTGTCGCCGAGGGGGGTGTCGTCGTGCGGGGTGTCGCCGAGGGGGCGGGGGCCGGGGCGGGTGGAGTCCTCGTGGGGTGTGGGGGTGTCCGGGGCGGCGCGGCGGGCGAGCATCCGGGCGAGGTCGTCGACCGTGCGGTGCTCGAACAGGGCGGTCGCGGGGACCGGGCCGTGGCTGCGGGAGACGGCCTGGACCAGTTCCATGTTGAGGAGCGAGTCGATGCCCAGCTCCTGCCAGGGCAGATAGCCGGGGACGGTGGCCGACGGGTCGCCGAGCAGGTCGCGCACGATCCGGCGCAGCCCCTCGGCGATCTCCTCGGTGCGGTCGGTGCCGGCGGCGGGCGGCCGGCAGGTGAGCAGGGCGACGCAGCCGGGCGCGTCGCGCAGGTGGGCGGTGTCCGTCAGGCTCCAGCCGCGCGCCGTGAGCAGCGAGCGCCAGCGGGCCACGTCCAGCAGCGGGCCGTGGGGCATGCGCCGGTCGGTGTCGACGTAGCGCCACCAGCCGTCGGTGAGGCCGAAGGTGAGGGTGTAGACGGCGGCCGGGGCGACCATCTCGACGAGCAGCAGCCGCCCGCCGGGGGCGAGGAGTTCCTCGATGTGGGCGAGGGTGCGGGACAGGTCGCGGGTGGCGTGCAGCACGTTGCTCGCCACGACCAGGTCGAAGGTGTGCGCGGCGAACTGCTGGGTGCGGGGGTTCTTCTCGATGTCCAGCAGCCGGGGGGTGATCCGGTCGCCGAAGCGGCGGCGGCCGTGCTGCAGGAAGGCCGGTGACAGGTCCGTGTACACGTACTCGAAGCGGGTGACGCCGCGGGCGTCGAGGGCGTCGAGCGCGGCGGCGGTGGTGCCGCCCACGCCGGCGCCGATCTCCAGGATGCGGGCGGCGTCGGGCACCTGGGCCGCGGCGTCGGCCAGGGCGTGGGCGGCGGCGGTGTTGACCGGGTCGAAGAGCTGGTTGCCGCTGTAGACGGCGCTGACGGGTCCGAGGTCGCCGCCGGGGAACAGGACGGCGGTGGCGGGCACGTCGCCGCGCAGCACCGGGCCGTAGGACTCCAGGGCACGGTCCAGGAGCGTGAGGTGGCCGGCAAGGTCGGGGTGGTCGGCGAGCAGCGCCCGGCGGGTGCGGGCGAGTTCGGCGGGCCGGGGCACCGGCCGGCCGGCGCGGTGGCGGCCGGCGAGGAGGTCGAGGACGGCGGCCAGCAGCAGCCGGTGCTCGGGGACGGCCGCCAGCGACTGGGCGGCGCTGTGCACGGTGGTGGCGGGGTCGGCGGCGAGCGCCGGAGTGAGGCCCAGTTCGCTCATCCGGTGGGCGAGCGCACCGCCGGCGTAGTCCTCGAGCCGGTGCGCCGCGTCGTCGGCGGCGGCCGACGGTGCGGGCGCCGCGGGGGCCGCGGGGGTGGCGGGGGGTGCGGTGAGCGGGCGCAGCGGTTGTGGGTCGCCGGCTACGGCGACGATCTGAGGTCGGTTGCCGGACATGCCCGCTTCCAAGGCGGCCACTCCCCTTTCCGGGTCGAATGCGGTGAGGCCGGGGTACTCGCGCCGGACGTGGGCGCTGTAGCGGCGGGCGAGGCCGGTGTCGCGCCACAGGCCCCAGTCGAAGGCGCGGACGGTCAGCCCGGCGTGGTCGGTGGCGGCGGCGTAGTGGCCGAGGAAGGCGTTGGCGGCGGCGTAGTTGAGGCCGCCGGTGCTGCCGAAGAGGCCGGCGACGGAGGAGAACAGGACGAGCGAGCGGGGCGGCGTGCCCGGGGCGTGTTCGTGTGCGCGCAGGGCGCGGGCGAGGCCGATGACCGCGCTCACCTTGGTCGCCAGGACCTCGTCGAGGTCGTGGGCGGTCAGCTCGTGCAGGGGGGCGGCGCTCACCGAGCCGATGCTGTGCACGATGCCGTCGAGGCGGCCGTAGGCGTCCTGGCAGTCGGCGAGGACGCGGGCGACGTCGTCGTCGCGGGTGATGTCGGCGCTGCGGTAGCGGGCGTGGCCGCCTGCCGCGGTGAGGTCGGCGAGCAGGGCGCGGGTGTCCTCGCCGGCCGGTGAGCGGCCGACGAGGAGCAGGCGGGCGCCGTAGTGGGCGGCCAGGTGGCGGGCGACGGCGGCGCCGATGCCGCCGGTGCCGCCGAACAGGACGTAGCTGCCGCCGTGGACGAAACCTTCCCGCTGCCCGGCGGCGGGCGGCGGGGCCTGTTCGGTGTACACCTGGCGCAGCCGCCGGCCGTCGCGCAGGGCGGTCAGCGCGACGGTGTCCGCGCACGGTTCGCGCAGCGCCGCGGCCAGGTCGCCGGGTGCGGGTGCGGTGTCCAGGTCGACGGCCGCGCAGGTGAGGTGGCCGGCTTCGCGGGGCAGGGTGCGCAGGGCTCCCAGGAGGGCGCCCTGCAGGGCGGCGCCCGGTTGCGGGGCGCCGGAGGCGGGCGCGGCAAGACCGGTGGTGATCAGGGTGATGCGTGCCGGGCTGTCGCCGCGGGCCAGGACCTGGCCCACCGTCAGCAGTGTTTCGAGCCAGCCGCGCAGGGCCAGGGCGCCGGTGCGGTCCTCGCTCCAGGACGAGCCGTCGACGAGCAGCGCGATGTGCGGCGGCCGCCGGTTGTCGAGGCTGTGCAGGGCCCGGGTGAAGGTGTCCGTGTCGAGCCGTCCGCCGCTCAGCGCGCACCGCACGGCCCCGGCCCCGGTGGGGTCGGTGAGGTCGGCGAGGTGGGTGCTGGCGTCGTCGTGGACGAGCAGGAGCGGGCCGCCGGGGCCGTCGTCGGGCGCGGTCGGCGGCTCGGGCATCCACTGCGGGGCGAGGAGCCGTACGCCGGAGTCGGCGGGCACGCCGGAGTCGGGCGGCACGGGAGCCGGCGCGGCGGCGGACTGCGGTGCGGGGGCGGGCTGCGGTGCGGGGGTGTCCCATTCGGGTACGAGGACGCGCAGGGAGGCGACGGCGTCGGCGACGGCCTGTGCGTGGGCGTCGTCGGCGGGTTCGCCGGCGGCCGGTGCCGTTTCGCGGGCTGCCGCCGCGCGTCCGGATGCGTCCGGCACCGCCTCGTCGGCGGGGCCGTGCCCGGGGGTGGGGGCGGCGGGGTGCAGGCGCAGTCCGGTGACCCGCAGGACGGGGGTGCCGTCGGGGTCGGTGGCCTGCAGGTCGAGGACCGCGTGGGTCGGGCCGGTGCCGACCCGGTGGACGGTGAGCTGCGCGGTGGGCGGGATGTGGCCGCTCCACTCGATGTGGTCGGCGGCGGCCGCCACGCGGGGTCCTTCGCCGTCCAGCAGGGCGCACGAGACCTGCAGTGCGGCGTCCAGCCAGGCCACACGGCGGGTGCGCGGGTCCGTGGCGGCGGGGGCGGTGATCCGGGCGGTGACACGGGCGCCGGTGCGGCGCACCTCGTGCAGCAGCCGGTAGACGGGGCCCACTTCGACGCTGTTGCGGGCCAGGACGGCGTCGAGGTCGACGTCCTGGCCCGGCCCCTCGGCGGTGTCGGCCTCCCGGGGCCGGGCGGCGGGCGCGGTGGCGGGGACGGCGGTGGCGCAGATGTGGCCGTCGTGCTCCAGGTGCAGGCGCGCCCCGGCGTCCGCGGGGGTGGTGCGGCGGGTCAGGTGCACCGTGCTGCCGGCCGGTACGGGCACGGGCCGCAGCAGCCGCAGGCGGCTCAGGGCGACGGGTCCGCCGTCGGCGAGGGCGTCGATCACGGCGGCGCCGGGCAGCACGGTGCGACCGGCGACGCGGTGGCGCGTCAGCGGGTGCCCGTCGTCGAGGGTGTAGCGGGGCGTGCCGGGCCCCTCGCCGGGGGCGGTGCCGGGCTGCGCGGACAGGGCGGCGGGCCGGGGCACGGGGGCGGGGGTGGGCAGCCAGTAGGACTGCCGCTCGAAGGGGTAGGGCACCAGCGGCACCCGGCGGGGTGGGGCGCCCTGCGGCCACTGTGCGGCCCAGTCGGCGGTGGTGAGGTCGCTGCCGTCGAGCCAGTCGCGCAGCCGGGGGTCGGCGGGCCGGGGGTGGTGGCCGTCGGCGGCGAAGCGGTGGGCCTGTTCGGCGAGTTGGGCGAGGTCGGTGACGCTGAAGAGGGCCCGGTGGGCGAAGTGGCGGCGGCCGCTCTGCAGGGTCCAGGCCAGGGCGTCGAGCGGGGGTGCGTCGTCGCGGGCGGCCAGGCGCGCGATGCCTTCGGCGAGACGGGCCAGGGCGGTGGGGGTGGCGGCCGACAGCGGCACCACCCGCGGGACGGCGCCCCGGTCGGCGGCGGGGGCGGGGCGGGTGGCCGGCGGTGCTTCTTCCAGGACGACGTGGGCGTTGCTGCCGCCGAACCCGAACGCGCTGACCGCCGCCCGCCGTGGTGCCCGGCCGGGTTCGGCGGGCCAGGGCACCGCGTGCTCGGCGACGGCGAGCGGGGTGTCCTCGAGGGCGATGTGCGGGTTGAGGCGGGTGAAGCCGGGGGTGGCGGGGATGAGTTCGTGGCGCAGCACCTGGACGGCCTTGACGAGTCCGGCGAGTCCCGAAGCGCCTTCGAGGTGGCCGATGTTGGCCTTGGCCGATCCGACCCACAGGCGGCCGCCGGGTCCGGCGGCCCGCCGGGGCATGCCCTGCGGATCGTGGGCCAGCACCTCGCGTACGGCGTCGAGTTCGATCGGGTCGCCCAGCGGGGTGCCGGTGCCGTGCGCCTCGAGGAAGCCGAGGTCGGCGGCGTCGAGGCCGGCCGCCTGGAGCGCGCCGCGGATCAGGGCGCTCTGGGCCTTGGGGCTGGGGGCGGTGAGCGAGGCGGCCCGACCGCCGTGGTTGACGGCGCCGGCGCGGACGACGGCCAGGACCGGGTCGCCGTCGGCGACGGCGCGGCGCAGCGATTTCAGCACGACCCAGCCGGCGCCCTCTCCCCGCACGAAGCCGTCGGCGCCCTGGTCGAAGACTTTGCTGGTGCCCTTCGGGGAGAGCATGCCGGCGGTGCGGTAGGCGCGGGCGTTGAAGCCGTTGCTGATCAGGTTCGCGGCGCCGGCCAGGGCGATCTCGCAGGTGCCGGCGCGGATCGCGGCCTCGGCGAGGCTGAGCGCGGTCAGGGCGCCGGAACAGGCCGTGTCGAGGGTGATGCTGGGGCCGGTGAAGTCGTAGAGGTGGGAGACGCGGTTGGCGAGGAAGGCGGGGAAGGTGCCGGTGGTGGCGTAGCCGTCGGCGGCCGCCTCGTGCTGGACCAGCTGCTCACGGTAGTCGTAGCTGCAGGCGGCGGCGTAGACGCCGACGCCGGTCCCGGCGAGGGTGTCGGGGCTGAGGCCGGCGTGTTCGAGGGCGTGCCAGCTCAGTTCGAGCAGGGCCCGCTGCTGGGGGTCCATGGAGGCGGCCTGGCGCGGTGTCATGTCGAAGAACGCGGCGTCGAAGAGGTCGGTCCCCTCCAGCAGTGCGGCCCGCAGTCCTTCGGGCACGGCTCCGGCGAGGCGGCCGGGCGGCACGTCGTCGATCCGGCACTCGCCGGCGGCGAGCAGCGACCAGAAGGCGTCGACGTCGTCGGCGCCGGGCACGCGTACGGCCATCCCGATGACGGCCACCTCGTCCCCGCCCGCCGGCCCCTCCACGGCGGCGTCCGTCCGAGCGCGCACCACCGCTGCCGGGGCGCTCACCGATGCCGGGGCCGGGTCCGACGCGGCATCCGGTGCGGGGGCGGGTGCGGGTGCGGGGAGTACGGCGGCCAGGGCGCGCAGGGTGGGGTGGCGCCAGACGGCGGTGGCGGGCAGGTCGGTGCCGAAGGCGGTGCGTATGTCGCGGACCAGGCGCAGGGCGCGCGCGGAGTCCAGGCCCTGTTCGCCCAGGGGCCGTTCGGCGTCGACGGGGTGTCCGAGGATGTCGGAGGCGAGGGCGGTGAGCCGGTCGGTCACCTGCGCCCGGTCGGGTGCCGGCCGTGGCGGGGCGGCGGGGGCGTCCGGCAGTTGTGCCGGGCCGGCGGCCCGGCGGATCGCGTCGTGCAGGGCGTCGAGGTAGGCGGCCGCGTCGCTTCCGTTGAGCACGGTGTGGTCGAAGGCGAGGACCATGCGCCGCACGGGGGTGGTGCCGGTGTCCTCGACGGCGCCGAGGAACAAGGTGGCCACGGCGGGCGGTACGACGACCGGCACGGCCAGGGTGGTGCCCGTGCCGCCGAGGTGGGACAGGATCAGGGTGACGCGCGAGTCGGCCCGGGAGGCGCCGGTGAGGGCGTCCTCGACGGCCTGCGCGTAGCGCTCGTCGAACGTGGCGGCGTCCAGGGTGTCGGCGCCGCGCACCACGGCGGTGGTGAGGTCGCCGTCGTCGGTGGCGCAGGCGATGCCGAGGTCGACGTGGTCGTGGACGCGCAGCCGCCTCTCGTCCAGGCGGCGTGAGCGCAGGGCCGGGGCGGCGGCCGCGGTGTGCGCGGCGAGGTGGGCGAAGGCCTGGAAGACGGTGGCGAACCCGGTGCCCTGGTGGGCGCGCCGGGCCCGTTCCAGGACGTCCTCGGCGACGACGCCGGCCACGGCGGCGGGCACCACCGTCTCCCGCGAGGCCCGCAGTGCCCGGTTCAACTCGCGCTGCCGCGGCGACTGTTCGACGTCCGCGAACCCGCCCCCGGCCCGATCCCCGGCCGGACGCGCGGTCTTGAGGGCCTGCCCCGCGTCCACCGGGGTCGCGGCGGGCGCGGCGTCCGGGGCGGGTGGGGTGGGGTGCGCTGCCGCCGGGGCGGTGGTCGCGGCGAGGTGGCGTTCGAGGTCGGCGGGCATGAGGCTGGTGCCGGCGGCGGGGATGGAGGGCAGGGTGGCCTCGTCGATGCCCAGGCGGCGGGCGTGGGCGCGGGTGCGGGGAGGTATGCGGCGGGTGCCGGCGGGCTGGGGGCGGCCGGGGACGCCGTGCACGGACGCTCCCGCGGCGGGCAGGGCCGCCGGTCCGGTTCCGGCAGTCGTGTCCGTTCCCGGTCCGGCCGCGGGTGCGGCCTGCGCGGCGGGTGCGGGGGTGATGCGGGCGACGGGGGCGCCGATCGCGACGGTGTCGCCTTCGGCGACGAGCCAGGTCTCGAGGGTGCCGGCGGTCGGGGACTCGATCTCGACGGCTGCCTTGTCGTGTTCCATCTCGTAGACGACCTCGTCCTTGGCGACCGTGTCGCCGGGCTGCTTGAGGAGCCGGACGATGCGCACCTCGACGATCCCCTCGCCCAGGCGCGGGACGGACAGCACGGACTGGCTGGTCATCTGCGGTTCCTTCGTCATGCCTCAGGCGAGAGTGGATCGGACGGCCGCGACCACGTCGTGCGCGGTGGGCAGGACCGCGCGTTCGAGGTCGGGGTGGAAGGGGACGTGCACGTCGTCGCGGGTCACCAGGCGCGGCGGGGCGAGCAGGGAGTAGAAGTCGTCGTCGGCGCAGAGCAGTTCGCTGATCAGGCCGGCGCCGTAGCTGCTGGTGCGGTTGTCCTCCTGGACGACGACGAGGCGTCCGGTGCTGCGCAGGGAGTCGGCGACGGCGGCGCGGTCGAGGGGGACGAGCCAGCGCAGGTCCAGGACGTGGGCGGTGATGCCGTCGGCGGCGAGGGTGTCGGCGGCCTCGGTGGCCAGTTCGGTGCCGTTGCCCCAGGTGGCGATGGTGACGTCGGTGCCGGTGCGCAGGGTGCGGGCGCCGTGGGCGGGGGTGGGGCGGGCGGCGGGTTCCTGGCGGCGGCGCATGAGGTGTTTGGGCAGCAGGATCAGGGTGGGGTCGTCGGCGGTGAAGGATTCGAGGAAGGCGGCCTCGGTGTCCTCGGGGGTGGAGGGGACGACGACGCGCAGTCCGGGCAGGTGGGTAAAGAGGCTTTCGTTGCTCTGGCTGTGCCAGATGCCGCCGCCGGGCAGGTAGCCGCCCCAGGGGGCGTAGATGACGACGGGGCACTGCCAGGCGGAGGCGGTGCGCCAGCGCAGGGTGGTCAGCTGGGCGGCGATCTGGTTCCAGGCGGGTCCGGCGAAGTCGACGAACTGCAGTTCCACGACGGGCCGCATGCCGGCGGCGGCCAGTCCGACGGCGGCGCCGATGATGGTGGCCTCCGCGAGGGGGGCGTTGGTCATGCGCTCTCCGGCGGCGGGGCCGAGTCCTTTGGTGAAGCCGAACACGCCGCCCTTGGGGTCGTCGATGTCCTCGCCGAACAGGACGAGTTCGCGGTGGCGGGCCAGTCCGGTGGCGAGCGCCCGGTTGACGGCGGCGACCATGGTCCCGCCGCACGGCGCGACGCTCACCTCCTGCCCCGCACCCGTGCCCGTGCCGGTGGTGGTGGGGCGGGGGGCGTAGAGGTGGTCGGTGATGTGCCCGGGGTCGGCGGTGGGTTCGGTGGCGACGCGGTCGTAGATGTCCTCGATGTCGCGGGCGAGGCGGGTGCGGATGTCCTCGAGCCGGCCGTCCTCGAGGGTGCCTTCCGCCCTGAGGCGGGCGGCGAAGAGGTCGATGGGGTCGCGCAGGGCGGCGAGGTCGGCGGCGCTGCGGTAGACGCGGTGGTCGTCGGAGGAGGTGTGGGACTCCAGCCGGTCCAGGCGGCACCACAGGACGGTGGGGCCTTCGCCGGCGCGGGCGGCGGCCAGGGCGGCGGCGGAGGCGGTGTGGACGGCGTCGGGGTCGGCGCCGTCGACGACGGTGGTGCGGGTGGGCGGCAGCAGGCCGAGCGCGTGGGGCGACATGGTGTCGGTGGGGGTGGAGATGCCGTAGCCGTTGTCGGCGACGAGGAAGACGACGGGCAGCGTCCGTTCGACGGCGAAGGCGAGTGCTTCGAAGAATTCGCCCTGCCGGGTGGAGGCGTCGCCGATGGAGCAGACGACGGCCTGGGTGGTGCCCCTCAGCCGGGCGGCCCAGGCGGCGCCGACGGCCGGGAGGCACTGGCTTCCGGTGGGGCTGGCGATGGAGAACACGTTTCCGGGGCGGTGGCCGAAATGGGCGCTCATATTACGGCCGGCGGAGTGGGACTTCTCCTTGGCCATGAGGTCGCGGGCCTGTGCTTCCGGGTCCATTCCGCGGGCCAGCATCAAGGCCCGGTCGCGGTAGTGGGGGAATATCAGGTCGTCGGGTTCCAGCAGTTCGCACAGGGCGGCGAGTGCCTCGTGGCCGGCGGAGGAAATGTGGAACCAGGCCTCGCCCTGGCGCAGCACGATGCCCGATCTGCGGTCGCATTCCCTCGAGAGCAGCATCAGTTCGAGAAATGCGGTCCTCCGCTGTGCGGGTATGCCGGAAGTCCCGTTTTCCTTCGTCGGGTTCGTCACGGACGAATCCTGCCGGTCGGGCCGCGGTGGAAACATCGCCCCCAGGGGCCAATAAGGCGGTGGTGGAATACGGCGGGCGGGGGGTGATTCACCGTCTGCGGCTAGGGAGAAAGGATGAGGTGTCCCTCGCAGGAGCCAGGGCTCGGGGGCGGGGTGCATGTCCGGGGCCGGCCGATCAGTCGACCGTGGCGGCGGGCCAGCGCCCGGCGGGCCGCCCGTCCTGGCGCCCGGCGACCGGGGCCGGGGCGGCGGGGGGTGCGGGGGTTTCGGGGCCGGCGGTCAAAAGGGAGCGCTGGAGCCGGCTGAGCTGGGCGGAGGGTTCCAGGCCCAGTTCGTTGACGAGGGTGGTGCGCAGGCGCTGGTAGACGCTCAAGGCCTCGCCGCGGCGGCCGGAGCGGTGCAGGGCGAGCATGAACTGGCCGTGCAGGCTCTCGTGGAGGCGGTGGCGGCCGACCAGGACGGTCAGTTCGGCGAGCAGTTCGCGGTGGCGGCCCAGGCGCAGGTCGGCCTCGATGCGCTGGTCCAGCGCGCACAGGCGGGCTTCTTCGAGGCGCTTGGCCTCCAGGGTGAGGCGGGCTCCGGCGGGTACGTCGGCCAGTGCGGAGCCGGTCCACAGGGACAGGGCGTCGCGCAGCCGTTTCGCGGCGGCGGGGTAGTCGCCGGCGTCCATGGCCCGGTAGCCGGCGCCGGCCCGGCGTTCGAACTCGCAGAAGTCCAGGGTGCCGCCGCCCACGTCCAGGCGGTAGCCGCCGGGGCCGGTGGCCAGGATGTCCTTGGCGGTGCGGCCGGTGGCGCCGTGGCCGAGGGCGCGGGTGATCAGTTCGCGCAGCTGGAGGATGTAGGTCTGCACGGTGGTGCGGGCGCTGCGCGGCGGTGTGTGGCCCCACAGTTCCTCGCTGAGGGCGGACATCGGCACCACCTGGCCCGCGTTGAGCGCCAGCAGGGCGAGGACCTGGCGTGGTTTGGGTGCGGTGGGTGTGACGGTGATGTTGTTCTCGCGCGCCGAGAGCGCGCCGAGTATGTCGATGTCCATGGCGTTTCGTCTTCCCCCTGGGCCGTGGCGTGGCCGGGACCGGTGTCGCGGTCTCCGGTGCGGCAGGACCCGGGGTCTGGTTCCGGGTCCGGCACCCCGCCATTAAAAAAACGGCACGGTCGGTTTGTCAATGGCGTAATGTCGTTGTCGACAGGCCGGCCGTGCCGTGACGCCCGGTCAGGCGGGTGGTGCGGGGGTGTGGTTGCGTACGGCGGTCAGGCAGCCGTCGTTGCAGGTGGGACGGGAGGAGGCGTGGCTCCAGCGGCCGGTTGCGTGGAACAGGGCGGGCACGGTGGCGAGTTGGTAGGAGCCGTGCTCGAGGAGCAGGACGCCGCCGGGGGCCAGCAGCCGGGCGGCGGTGCGTTCCATGGCGCGGATCATGCCGAGGCCCTCCTCGCCGGCCCACAGGGCCAGTGGGGGGTCGTGCTCGAGGACTTCGGGGGCGGAGGTGCGCAGTCCGATGGGGATGTAGGGCGGGTTGGTGACGACGAGGTCGGCGGTGCCGGTCAGTTCGGGGAAGGCGTCGCGGGCGTCGCCCTGCACGATGTCGGCGCCGGTGCCGCGGGCGTTGCGGCGGGCGGCGCGGGCGGCGGCCTGGGAGAGTTCGATGCCGTGGACGCGGGCGGCCGGTACGTGGCGGGCCAGGGTGACGGCCATGGTGCCCGGTCCGGCGCACAGGTCGACGACCAGCGGTGCGGGGGTGCCGCGGCGGATGAGGGCCTCCAGGCGGGCGATGGCGTCCCGGGTGATCTCCTCGGTCTCGGGTTTGGGGACGAAGACGCCGGGGGCCAGGTCGAAGCGGTGGCCCATGAAGTAGGCGTGGCCGACGATGCGTTCGGCGGGTTCGCGGGTCAGGCGGCGCCGGACGTAGTGCCAGAACCGGGGCGGCACGGGGCCGGCGAGGCAGCTGTCCAGATCGTCGGGGGCGACCTGGCAGGCGTGGGCGGCCAGCAGCCGGGTGTCGGCGCGGGCGGCGTCGGCGGTGATCCCGGCGCCGGTCAGCTGCCCGGTGGCCTCGTCGAGCGCCTGGGCGAGGGTGGGGGCGGCGGCGCTCACGACGCGGCCCCCTGCGCGGGGGCGGGCGCGTGGGCGGGGGTGCCGCCGGAGGCGATCCACTCGTCCTCGAGACGGCAGGTCTCGGTGATGATCGTGTCGTACAGGGTGCGCAGGAAGGCGGGGTCGATGCCGTGGTCGGCGGCGTAGCGGGCGGCGTTGGCGTGGACCTGGGCGATCCGGTGGGGCTGCATCATCGGCACCTGGTGGAGGCGTTTGTACTCGCCGATGCGCAGGCAGATGTCCAGGCGCGTGCGGACCGCGTCGAGCAGGGCGGCGTCCGCGGCGTCCAGGCGGGCGCGCAGCGCGGTGAGGGTGTCGGTGCCGGGCCCGGTGGCGGGCGGGGCGGCGGGGATGGCGGGCGGGGTCATGGGTTTTCCTCCGTACCGGGGGGATCGGGTGAGCGGATGAGGGGTGGTTCGGTGTTCGAGCGGTGTGTGGTGGTGGGCGGGGCCGGTGCGGTGGGCCGGATGTTCAGCCACTGGCTGGTGCGTTCGGGGGTGGCGGTGACCTGGCTGGACCTGGACGTGGCCGGTGCCGGTGGGGTGGAGGGGGTGCGGGTGGTGGCCGGTGATGTGCGGCGGCCGGGGGCGGAGGCGGTCGCGGTGCTGGCGGCGGCGGACGTGGTGGTGCTGGCGGTGCCGGAGCCGGTGGCGTGCGAGGCGGTGGGGGTGCTGGCGGGGGTGATGCGGCCCGGTGCGGTGCTCGCGGACACCTTGTCGGTCAAGACCCGGATCGCCGGGCGGCTGCGGGAGGCGGCGCCCGGTCTGCAGGCGGTGGGGCTGAACCCGATGTTCGCGCCCTCGCTGGGACTTGAGGGGCGGCCGGTGGCGGCGGCGGTGGTCACCGACGGGCCCGGTGTCCGTGCCCTGGTGGAGCTGGTGGCCCAGTGGGGGGCGCGGGTGGTGGAGATGCCCGCGGAGCAGCACGATGCGCTGACCGCCGTGCAGCAGGCCGCGACCCATGCCGCGGTCCTGGCCTTCGGGCTGGGTCTGGGTGAGCTGTCGGCGGACGTGGGGGCGCTGCGTGACAGTGCCCCGCCGCCGCATCTGGCGATGCTGGCGCTGCTGGCCCGGATCGCCGGCGGGGCCCCGGAGGTGTATTTCGACATCCAGGCCGCCAACCCCGGCGCGCCGGCCGCGCGGCAGGCGCTGGGCCGCGGTCTGGTGCGGCTGGGGCAGGCCGTCGAGGCGGGCGACGAGGAGTCGTTCGAGGCCCTGTTCGCCGAACTGCGGGGGGTGCTGGGCGAGCACGGTGCACCGCTGGAGCAGTTGTGCGCGCGGATGTTCACCGCCCTGCGCTGACCAGCACCCGCCGCCGCACGCCGCCCGCCCCGCCGCCGCTGTGCGGGGCGGCGGGCCGGGGGCGGGGCACGGCGGCGGGTGGGTCACCGCAGGCTGCCGGCCAGCAGTTCGCGGTCGGGGGCGGCGGTGACGGCGTGTGCCTGGCGCAGGGCGGCGAGGGTGGTCTGCGCCTTGAGGAGCATTTCGCGGACCTCGTCGTCGGGGTCGGACAGGGCGACGACGGCGCCGCCGACGCCGATGGTGGCGGCCTCCTCGGTGGCGACGATGGTGCGGATGACGATGCTGAAGTCGGCCGCGCCGCTGAGGGCGAAGTAGCCCAGCGCGCCCGAGTACACGCCGCGCGGGCCCCTCTCGAGCCGGTCGATGAACTGCATGGTGCGTACCTTGGGTGCGCCGGTCATCGATCCGCCGGGGAAGGCGGCCCGCACCGCGTGGGGGCGGGAGACGTCCGGTGCCAGCCGGCCGCGGACCGTGCTGACGAGCTGGTGGACGGTGGCGTAGGTCTCCACCTCGAACAGGCCCGGTACGTGGACGGTGCCGATGTCGCAGACCTGGCCGAGGTCGTTGCGGACCAGGTCGACGATCATCAGGTTCTCGCTGCGGTCCTTCTCGGCCGCGGCCAGGGCGGCCTTGACGGCGGCGTCCTGGGCGGGGCCGGCGCCGCGGGGGCGGGTGCCCTTGATGGGTTTGGACTCCGCCCAGCCGTCGGCGCCGATGCGCAGGAACCGTTCGGGTGAGGAGCTGAGCACACTGGCGCCGGGGAACTGCAGGTAGGCGGCGTAGGGGGCGGGGCTTGCGGTGCGCAGGGCGCGGTAGGCGGTGAGCGGGTCGATCCGGCCGGGCACCCGGAGCATGTTCGTCAGGCACACCTCGTAGGTTTCGCCGTCGGTGATGAGGCGGCGGCATTCCTCGACCAGTTCCCGGTAGCGGGGCAGGCTGTGGCGGTAGTGGACGTCCAGGGTGGGCAGTTGGTGTTCGGGCAGCAGGGTGAAGGGCGGGCTCGGGGCGGTGGCGGCGAGCGTGCGGGCGCCTTCGGTGAGCCAGCGTTCGGCGGCCGGCGCGGTCGCGGGGCGGCGGGTGCTGCTGAGCGCCAGGAGCCAGGCGCGGCCCTGTTCGTGGTCCAGGGCGAGCATCCGGTCGGCGAACATGAACGCGCCGTCGGGCAGTTCGCCGCGGTGGGCGTCCTCGCCGCCGCTGTCGGCCTTGGTCTCGTAGCCGAGGTAGCCGACGTAGCCGAGGTTGAACTCGAAGGGCAGGCCGGCGGCGGGCAGGGCGCGGGCGGCCAGTTGGTGTTCCAGGTGGTCGAAGAGGGTGCCGGGCCGGCGGGTCTCGCCTCCGGAACTGTCCTTGACGCGTACGGCCTGCTCGGCGACGTCGTAGGTGATCTGTTCGCCGAGCGGGCCGGCGGGGGCGCCGAGGAAGGTGAAGCGGGACAGGCCCGGCTCGACGCGGCTGCTGTCGAGCCAGAACCGGGCCGGGGCGTCGGCGAACAGGGCGGTGAACGCGGCGTCCGCGTCGGGCACGTGGGCGACCTCGCGCACATGCAGCCGGTACTCCCCCGCCCCCGGTCCCGTCTGTGTCCTGGGTGCGGGCGCGGGTGGGGGGGTCGGGGGGATGCGTTCGGTGTGCGGGGGGCGGTGGCCGGCGGCGCGCAGGGACACGTCGCGGAAGTTGGCGAGCATCCGGTGGCCGTGTTCGCTGCTGATCGACTCGGGGTGGAACTGCACGCCGAAGCGGGGCCGGTGGCGGTGGGCGACGGCCATCAGCTGCCCGTCCGGGGTGTGGGCGGTGGCGCGCAGGTCGGCGGGCAGGTTGCGGACGGTCAGCGAGTGGTAGCGGACCACGGTCAGCGGGGAGGGGATGTTCGCGAACAGGCCCTGCCCGTCGTGGCGGATGTCGCTGGTCCTGCCGTGCACCGGTTCGGGTGCGTGGACGACGGCGGCGCCGGCGAGCAGGCACAGGGCCTGGTGGCCCAGGCACACCCCCAGCAGCGGCAGGTCCCATTCGGTGAGCACCCGGCGGCTGAGGCCGAGGTCGGTGTCGGTGGCGGGGTGGCCGGGGCCGGGTGAGACGACGACGTTGTCGAAGTCGCCCGGCGCCAGGGCCTGCCAGGTGCGGGTGTCGTCGTTGCGGACGACGAGCGGAGCGGCGCCGTTCACCTCGGCCAGCATCTGGAAGAGGTTGTAGGTGAACGAGTCGTAGTTGTCGATCAGCAGGGTTCGCACGGTGCGCACCAGGTGGCCCCCTTATCTGTGTCAGCCGCGCCGTACGGTCAGCGGCAGGTTCTTGACGCCGAACAGTCCGTCGCGGTGGTAGCGCAGGGTTGCGCCGTCGGTGGGCGTGAAGTCGGGGAAGCGGTCGAAGAGGGCTTCCAGGGCGATGCGGCCCTCCAGGCGGGCGAGCGGGGCGCCCAGGCAGTAGTGGATGCCGTGACCGAAGGCGATCTGGCGGCCTTCGCGGGCGAGGTCGAGGCGCTGGGGGTCGGTGAAGACCTGTTCGTCGTGGTTGGCGGACAGCAGGGAGGGCACGACCATGCGGCCGGCGGGGATCTTCACGCCGGCGAGGGTGGTGTCCTTTGTGGTGACGCGGGCCATGACGGTGATCGGCGGCCGCAGCCGCAGCACTTCTTCGATCACGGCGGGGATCAGGGACCGGTCGGCGCGGGCGGCGGCCTCGGTGTCGGGGTGGTCCTTCAGGCACAGCACGGTGTTGCCCAGCAGCATGGAGGTGGAGACGTGGCCGGCCATCAGCAGCAGCGCGCCGAACTCGACGATCTGCCGGTCGGTGAGTCGTTCGCCCTCCACGCGGGCGGCGACGAGTGCGGAGATCAGGTCGCTGCCGGGGCGGGCGCGGCGGTCACTGACGTGGCCCTGGAGGTAGGCGTGCATGTCCCGCATGGGTTGTTTGACGAGGCGTTCGTAGTCCTCGCCCGCGTCGTCGCCGAACTGCATGTCGGCCGGGTCGGCGACCTGCATCTGCAGCATCCGCTCGGACCAGGAGCTGAACAGGGTGCGGTCGGAGGGCGGCACGCCGAGCAGTTCGGCGATCACGATCACGGGCAGCGGGTAGGCGAAGTCGGTGATGAGGTCGAACGTGTCGCCGTCGACGGCGTCCAGCAGTTGTGCGGCCAGTTCGGTGACGCGCGGTTCGAGGTCGGCGACGGTGCGGGGAGTGAAGGCCTGGCTGACCAGGCGGCGCAGGGTGCGGTGCATCGGCGGGTCGATGACCGACAGGATCTGTTCACTCAGTGCCTGCGAGCCGGGCCGCAGCCGGCTGAGCTGGGAGGAGTAGAGGCCGGGGTCGGAGGCGACGGTGAGGACGTCCGCGTGCCTGAAGACGTGGAAGGCGCCGTACTCGTCCTCGTGGACGGGATGGTGCAGGCGCATGTCGCGCAGCCAGGCGAGCAGTTCACGGCCGCCGTCGTCGGTGGTGGTGGGCCGGGGGGTGGGGGGCATCGTCTCTCCTCGCGAGGGCGTCGTCGGTGCCCCGGCCCGGCCGGGCATGGGGGCCGGCGGAGGAAGGGCCGGGCCGGCCGGGCGGGGGTCTGCACAAAAAGAGGGAGGGGGGGTCAGCGGGCCGGGGCGGCCAGGGGCTGGAGGGCATAGGGGTCCAGGGCGTCGCCGGGGTGGTGTTCGATGCCCACCCGGATGCCCAGGTCCTGTTCGGCGGCGGCCTCGAGGAACACTTCCATCGCCAGGGCGTCCTCGAAGGCGAAGCCGGTCGAGTCGAAGACGCTCAACGTGTCCTGCCGGCCGGCGGCGGCCGTCGGGTCGGCGCACAGCTGGGCCAGCTGCGGGCCCAGCCGGTCTGCCGCAAGGCGCTGGCACTCGCCCTCGCGCAGCGCCTGCTCGGGGTGGTCGGCGGTGACGAACGCCCGCTCGAGCAGGCCGAGCGGCAGCTCCGTCTTGCCGACGAGGTCCGCGCCGACGGCGTTGATGTGCAGGTGCTCGCGGACCTGCGTGTCGGGCAGGACCGGGCCCTGGCCGACGGCCACCGAGGTGGCGGTGGTGATGACGTCGGCCTCGGCGGCGATCCGGCCGGGCTCGGCGATCTCGATGCTGACGCCGGTGAACGCGGCACGGCGGGCGAAGCTTTCCCGGTGCGCCGCGTCGGTGTCCCACACCAGGGCCCGCTGCAGGGGCAGGACCAGGGACAGGGCGTGCAGCTGGGTGACGGCCTGGGCGCCGGTGCCGATCAGGCCCAGGGTGCGGCTGTCGGGGCGGGCCAGCAGGCGGGAGGCGACGGCGGAGGCGGCGCCGGTGCGCAGGGCGGTGAGCAGCACGCCGTCCATCAGGGCGGTCAGCGCGCCGGTGGTGTCGTCGTAGCGGGCGACGGTGCCCAGGATGGTCGGCAGGCCGAAGCGGGCGGGGTTGGCGGGGCTGTAGCCGACGGTCTTGAGGGTGATGTGGTCGCCGGGTTCGCGGTGCGGCATCCATTCCCAGATGCCGGGCACCGGTTCGCTGCGTTCCAGCCCGCCGCGCAGCGGGGACAGCTGCCGTTCGCCGCGGCCGATCTCGGCCAGTCCGCCGGCGAGGCGGTCGATGATGCGGCGCATCAGTTCGTCGCGGCCGACGGCGGCCACCACCTCGGCGACGTCGCGCCGGCCCAGGACCCAGGTCTCCATCGGGTGCTCCCCTTGATTGTTTCTCGCTCGTGCGTGGTTCCGGTCCGCCGGTCGCCGGCCCGCTGTTCGGGCGGCCCGGGTGCCGGGCCCCGTGGGCGGCATCCTGTCCGGCCCGGCTGACGCCGCCCTGATCGGCTCCTGACGGAGCGGCGGTGCGCGGGAGCGGCGCATCAGCGGCGTGTCAACGCCGCTGCGGACACTGGGCGCGACGCGAGGACGAAGCCGGAAAGGACCAACGATGCTGGACGGATGCGTTCCCTGGCCCGAGGATGTGGCCGCGAAGTACCGGGCGGCCGGCTACTGGCGGGGCGAGCCGCTGGGTGGGCTGCTGGGCCGCTGGGCCGAGCAGTACGGCGAGCGGGAGGCGCTGGTCGGCGCGGACGGCCGCTCGCGTGTCACCTACCGTGCCCTTGACCGGTGGTGCGACCGGCTGGCGGCGGGGTTCGCGGCGCGCGGGATCGGCGCCGGTGAGCGGGTGCTGGTGCAGCTGCCCAACACGCCGGAGTTCGTCGCGGTCTGCTTCGCGCTGTTCCGTCTGGGCGCGCTGCCGGTCTTCGCGCTGCCCGCGCACCGTGCGAGCGAGATCGGGCACCTGCTCGACCTGTCCGGCGCCGTCGCCCACATCGTGCCGGGCACGGGCACCGGCTACGACCATGTCGCAGCGGCCGCCCTGGCCCGCGCCCGGCACCCGCGCCTGGCGCAGGTGTTCGTGGCCGGCCAGGCGCCCGCGGTGCTGCCCGAGGGGTTCACCGCGCTGGCCGACGTGGACGGCGATGCGGTACCGCTGCCCGAGGTGGACGCCTCGCAGGTGGCGTTCTTCCTGCTGTCCGGGGGCACGACCGCGCTGCCGAAGCTGATCCCGCGGACCCACGACGACTACGCCTACCAGTGCCGGATCACGGCCGAGATCTGCGGCCTGGACGAGGACAGCGTCTATCTGGCGGTGCTGCCGGCCGAGTTCAACTTCCCCTTCGGCTGCCCGGGCATCCTGGGCACCCTGCACGCCGGCGGGCGGGTGGTGTTCGCGCTGTCCCCGCAGCCCGAGGAGTGCTTCGCGCTGATCGAACGCGAACGCGTCACCGTCACCTCCGTCATCCCCACGATCGTGCACCTGTGGCTGGCGGCCGCCGCCGAGGACCACGGCCGTGACCTGAGCAGCCTGGACCTGCTGCAGGTCGGCAGCGCCAAACTCCACGAGGAGCTCGCCGCCCGGATCGGCCCCGAACTGGGCGTGCGGCTGCAGCAGGTGTTCGGCATGGCCGAGGGGCTGCTGACCTTCACCCGCGACGACGACCCGGCGGAGGTGGTGCTGCGCACCCAGGGCCGGCCGGTGTCCCCCGCCGACGAGATACGCGTCGCCGACCAGGACGGCCGGCCCGTGCCCCGCGGCGAGACGGGTGAACTGCTCACCCGCGGCCCCTACACACTGCGCGGCTACTACCGTGCCCCCGAACACAACGCCCGCGCCTTCACCGAGGACGGGTTCTACCGCAGCGGTGACCTGGTGCGGCTCACACCGGACGGGCAGCTGGTGGTGGAGGGCAGGATCAAGGACGTCGTCATCCGCGGCGGCGACAAGGTGTCGGCGACCGAGGTCGAGGGCCACCTGAGCGCCCACCCCGACGTCCAGCAGGCCGCGGTCGTCGCCATGCCCGACGCGGTGTGGGGCGAGAAGGTCTGCGCCTACATCGTGCCCGCGCCCGGCCGCACCGCGCCGCCGACCGCGGCGCTGCGCCGGCTGCTGCGCGCGAGGGGACTGGCCGACTACAAGCTTCCCGACCGGGTGGAGGTCGTCGACGCGTTCCCGCTGACCGGCCTCAACAAGGTCGACAAGAAGGCCCTGGCCGCCGACATCGCCGCCAAGACCGCCCCCGCCCGCGGCACGGCCGGCGACAGCACCACGGCCGGTGACGGGATGTCCGGCAGCGGCGTGTCCGGCGGTGGTGCGGCCGGCAGCGGCCTGTCCGGCGGGCAGGGGGAGGCGGCGTGAGCGGGCCGGGGCCCCAGGGCGGCTACCGGGTGCCGTTCGCGCGGCGCGGTTCGGTGGTGGGCGAGGCGGACCTGGCGGCGCTGGGCGAACTGGTGCGCTCCGGCCGGTCGCTGACCTCGGGCGTGTGGCGGGAGAGGTTCGAGGAACAGTTCGCCCGCCTGACCGGCGCCCGGCACGCCCTCAGCGTCACCAGCGGCACCGTCGCGCTGGAGCTGGCGGTGCGGATGCTGGACCTGGCGCCGGGCGACGAGGTGATCGCCACCCCGCAGACGTTCCAGGCGACCGTGCAGCCGCTGCTCGACCACGACGTGCGGGTGCGGTTCTGCGACATCGACCCGGACACCCTCAACCTCGACCCGGCGGTCCTGGAGACACTGATCACCGACCGCACCCGGGCGATCATGCTCGTCCACTACGGCGGCAACCCGGCCGACATGGACCGCATCATGGCCCTGGCCCGCCGGCGCGGCATCATCGTCGTCGAGGACAGCGCGCACGCGCTGGGCGCCGTGTACCGGGGGCGGCGGCCGGGGGCGCTGGCGGACATCGGCTGCTTCAGTTTCCACTCCACGAAGAACATCACCACCCTCGGCGAGGGCGGCATGATCACCCTGTCGCGTGACGAGTGGGCGCAGCGGGTGGGACGGATCCGCGACAACGAGGCCGACGGCGTGTACGCGGCGCTGCCGGA
The DNA here is from genome assembly GCF_044745705.1 of Streptomyces sp. NPDC086835. Taxonomy (NCBI): domain Bacteria; kingdom Bacillati; phylum Actinomycetota; class Actinomycetes; order Kitasatosporales; family Streptomycetaceae; genus Streptomyces; species Streptomyces sp. NPDC086835. Next base: position 581,646 of record NZ_JBIVAU010000003.1, on the reverse strand, counting down.
CACCGCCCGGGCGGATGCCCCGGCGCTGCTGCCGTGGATGAAGTTCGCGGACAGTGTGTACCGTCACCGGGCCGTCGGGGTCCGCGGGGCGGGCACGAACGCGACCATGTCGGAGGCGGCCGCGGCGGTGGGCGTGGTCCAACTGGCGTCGCTGGAGCGGTTCGTGGCCCGGCGCCGGCAGATCGCGCAGCGCCTGGACGAGGCGATCGCCGCGGTCGCCGGCACCCGGCTGCACCGGGCGGCGTCCGACAGCCTGCACGCCTACCACCTGTACACGTTCTTCCTCACCGGCGGACGGCAGGTGCGCGAGCGGTTCGTGCGCGCCCTGGACCGGCTGGGTGTCGAGGTCCAGCTGCGGTACTTCCCGCTCCACCTGTCGCCCGAGTGGCGGCTGCGCGGCCACGGGCCGGGTGAGTGCCCGACGGCCGAACGCATCTGGTTCGAGGAGCACATGAACCTGCCGTGCCATCCCGGCCTCAGTGACGCGCAGGTCGACCACATGGTCGAGGCGGTCACCCGCGCCCTGCACGAGGCCCACGGCACGGCGGCCCGGGTGGCGGCCGGGCACCTGTGAGAGCGCCTCACGGTTTTTTGTTGACGAGAGAAGAGGCGGGCGTATGCCGTTCATCGAAGTGAAGATCTACGACCGGCGGCTCGACGAGGAGTCGGAGCGTGCCCTGATCGAGCGTCTGACGCAGGCCACGGTCGATGTGTTCGGCGAGGACATCCGCGAACAGACCTGGATCGCTCTGACCCCGGTCCCGCCACGCCGCTGGGGCCTGGGCGGCGTCCCGGGCGAGTGAGCGGGGACGGGCGGCCGCGTTTGCCCACCGGCCCGCGCCTTCCGCGGCCGCCGGCCTTTGCGTGACGGCCGGCCCGCTCCCGCTCCCGTCGGCCTTTCCGTACGGGGCCGCTGCTTGCCCCTGCCCGGGCGCCGTTCTCCGCACCGGCCCGCGCTTTCCGTGCCGGCCGGGCCTTTGCGTGACGGCCGGCGCCGCTCCCCCGCTCCCCCGCTCCCGTCGGCCTTTTCCGTACGGGGCCGCTGCTTGCCCCTGCCCGGGCACCGTTCTCCGCACCGGCCCGCGCCTTCCGTGGCCGCCGGCCGGGCCTTTGCGTAACGGCCGGCGCCGCTCCCCGCTCCCCGGCTCCCCGGCTCCCGTCGGCCTTCCCGGACGGGCCGCTGCTTGCCCCTGCCCGGGCACCGTTCTCCGCACCGGCCCGCGCCTTCCGCGGCCGCCGGCCGGGCCTTTGCGTGACGGCCGGCGTGCCGGCGTCTTCCGCGCCCGGCGCCGCTCTCTGTCCCGTCGGCGGTTTCTGTACCGGCTGGCGTTAGGGGCGGTCTGCGTGCGGGGGTTGTCGGCCGGGTGGGCGGCTGCACGGCAGCGACGGCCCCGCCCTGGCGGTCCTGTGGGGTGACCTGAGGGGCGGGGCCGTCGGTGGGTGCAGCGCCCTGCGGCGGGCGGGGTGGTCAGGCGGTGGTGGTGGGTTCGGGGGCGGGTGTGTGGGGGTGGGGTGCGGCCTTGCGGTCGGCGCGGTGGAGCAGCAGTGCGGCGAGCAGGCCGCCGGTGAAGACGGCGGCGGCGCCGATGAGCTGGCTGGTGTTCACCGCGTCGGCGAACGCGTCGTGGACCTGCTGGGCCTGCTGGGGTGTGGTGGCGTCGCGCAGGGCCTCGTCGAGGGAGCCGGTGCCGGTGATGGCGGCGGGCAGCTGGGAGGCGAAGCGGGAGCCGAGGACGGCGCCGAGGATCGCCACGCCCAGTCCGCCGCCGAACTCGGTCAGGGTGCCCTGCACGCCCGCTCCGGCGCCGGCCTTGGCGGGCGGGATGGAGGACATGACGGCGGTGGCCATCGCGGGCATCGCCAGCGCGATGCCCGCGCCCATCAGGAGCAGGCCGGCGAGCATGCCGCCGTAGCCGGCGTCGGGGCCCGACCCGCCGACGGCGACCGCGCTCAGGCCGGCGGCCAGCAGCGTCATGCCCAGGGCGATGCTGCGGGCGGTCCCGAGCGCGGCCAGGAGTTTCGCGCCGACGCCGGCGAGGTTGAGAGCGACGATCGTCAGGGCCAGCGGCGCGGTGCGCAGACCGGCCTGCAGGGCGTCGTAGCCGAGGACGAGCTGGAGGTGCTGGGTGAGCAGGAACAGGGAGCCGGCCATGCCGAAGGCGACGAGCAGCCCGCCGGCGACGGCGCCGTTGAAGCGCCGGTCGGTGAAGAAGCCCATGTCGAGCATGGGGTGGGGGGTGTGCAGTTCCCAGCGGACGAACGCGGTGAGCGCGGCCGCGCCGACGGCGGCCGGCAGGAGGACCTGCGGGGCCGTCCAGCCGTGTTCGGGGCCGGAGATGATCGCGTAGACGACGCCGACCATGCCCAGGGTGGACAGCACGGCGCCGATCAGGTCGGGGCGGCGGCCCTGCGGGTTCTTCGTCTCGGGCACCAGGCGGGCGACGGCCAGCAGGCCCAGCAGCGCCACGGGCAGGTTGATCAGGAAGATCGAGCCCCACCAGAAGTGGTCGAGCAGGGCGCCGCCGAGCAGCGGGCCGGCCGCGAAGCCCAGCGAACTGGCCGCTCCCCACAGGCCGATCGCCCGGGGGCGTTCGTCGTCGTCGAAGACCTGCATGATGACGGCGAGGGTGGTGGTCGCCAGCAGCGCGCCGCCCACTCCCATGCCGGCCCGGGCGGCGATGAGCTGGGCGGAGTCCTGGGCGAAGGCCGCCCACGCCGACCCGGCGCCGAACAGCACCAGTCCGAGCATCAGCAGCCGCTTGCGGCCGTAGCGGTCGGCGAGACTGCCCGCGGTGAGCAGCAGCCCGGACTGCACCAGCGCATAGGCGTTGATCATCCATTGGATGTCGGCGGTGCTTGCGCCCAGGTCGGTGGTCAGGACCGGGATGGCGACGTTGAGGACGGTGTTGTCGAGCAGGACGACGAGCTGGGCCAGGCAGATCACGCCGAGGATGACCCAGCGCCTGGGGTCACGGTCGGCCGCGGGCGCGGGCCGGGTGCTGTGCAAGGGATGTCTCCAGGGGGTAGGGGCCCGCTGGTCGTGGGACCGTGAAGTCCGCACGGGCCCGGAGCGGTTGTTCTCTTCGTGCGGTGCCGGGGCCGCCGGCCCCGGCACCACCCCCATGGCCCGGCAGGCCCGCCAGGGCCGTGGGGCAGGGGGTCCCCGTCTTTGCGGGAGGCTTGCCGGCCAGGGCCGGCCGAGCACCGGCCACCGCGTGGTGATCGCCGGCCACCGCGTGGTGATCGCTGGCCACCGCCCCGGGGTTGCCGGCCCGGGCCGGCCGACTGCCGGTCGGGGCCGGGGGGTTGCCGGTCACTGCGGCGGGTTGCCGTGCTTGCGGGAGGGCAGGTCGGCGTGCTTGGTGCGGAGCATCGCGAGGGACCGGATGAGGACCTCGCGGGTCTCCGCCGGGTCGATGACGTCGTCGACCAGGCCGCGTTCGGCCGCGTAATACGGGTGCATCAGCTCGGCCTTGTACTCCTTGACCATGCGCGCCCGCATCGCCTCGGGGTCCTCGGCATCGGCGATCTGCCGACGGAAGATCACATTCGCCGCGCCCTCCGCGCCCATCACCGCGATCTCGTTGGTCGGCCAGGCGTAGGTGAGGTCCGCGCCGATGGACTGCGAATCCATCACGATGTACGCACCGCCGTACGCCTTGCGCAGGATCAGCGAGATCCGCGGCACGGTCGCGTTGCAGTACGCGTACAGCAGCTTCGCGCCGTGGCGGATGATGCCGCCGTGCTCCTGGTCCACCCCCGGCAGGAACCCGGGCACGTCCAGCAGCGTGACGATCGGGATGTTGAACGCGTCGCACATCTGCACGAAGCGGGCCGCCTTCTCGGACGCCTCGATGTCCAGCACCCCGGCCAGCGACTGCGGCTGGTTCGCGACGATACCGACCACCTGCCCGTCCAGCCGGGCCAACGCGCAGATGATGTTACGGGCCCAGCGCTCGTGGACCTCGAGGAAGTCACCGTCGTCGACGAGCTCCTCGATCACCTGATGCATGTCGTAGGGGCGGTTACCGTCCGCCGGCACCAGATCCAGCAACACGTCCGAGCGACGGTCGGCCGGGTCGCCGGCGGCGGCGGTGGGCGGGTTCTCCCGGTTGTTCGACGGCAGCATCGACAGCAGGTACCGGACCTCCGCGATGCACGTCTCCTCGTCGTCGTAGGCGAAATGCGCCACACCCGAGGTCTGCGCGTGCACATCCGCACCGCCCAGACCGTTCTGGGTGATCTCCTCACCCGTGACCGCCTTCACCACGTCCGGACCGGTGATGAACATCTGCGACGTCTCACGGACCATGAACACGAAGTCCGTCAGGGCGGGACTGTAGGCCGCACCGCCCGCACACGGACCCAGCATCACCGAGATCTGCGGAATCACCCCCGACGCACGCGTGTTGCGCTGAAAGATCCCGCCGTAACCGGCGAGCGCGCTGACACCCTCCTGGATCCGGGCCCCGGCACCGTCGTTCAACGACACCAGCGGCGCACCCGCCGCGATCGCCATGTCCATGATCTTGTGGATCTTCGTGGCATGCGCCTCACCCAGCGCACCACCGAAGATCCGGAAATCATGCGCGTAGACGAACACCGTCCGGCCCTCGACCGTGCCCCAACCGGTGATCACACCATCGGTGAACGGCTTCTTCGCCTCCAGACCGAAACCCGTCGCCCGATGCCGGCGCAACTGCTCCACCTCACGGAACGAGCCCTCGTCCAGCAGCAGAGCGATCCGCTCACGAGCCGTCAACTTGCCCTTCGCATGCTGCGCCTCGGTCGCCCTCTCACTCGGCCCCCGCACAGCCTGCTCACGGATCTCGTGCAGCTCGGCCACCCGGCCCCGGGCGTCGGTCGGCCCCGCGTCGGCGGGGATGTCCTTCAGCATCACCACGACTCCTCGTCCCTTCTCTTCGACCGGGGCGGCCGGCGGGCCACCCCCACACAATAACAAACCGCTTGCGCGGTTTTTGGTGTGTGGGGGTGGGGATGGCCGGTCCTCGCCCGTGAACCTGTGTGCGGGCGGGTGGTCATCGCCAGCTGTGCGGGGCGCGGAAGGCGCCGGCGGGCTGCCGGCGCCAGTACGCGCGGGTGTGTGTCGTGTCCGGTTCCCGTGGGGGGCGGCGGGTGGCGAGCAGGGAGAACAGCGTCGCGGTGACGGCGGCGAGTTCTTCGGTGCTGGCCACTCCGCGCTCGACGCGCAGGAGGGCTGCGCTGTGGTCGTCGGCCGGTGTCATGTCGTCCCCAATTCCTTCGGCGGTGCGGCTGCGGCGGGGCCCGGGCCCCGCGCGTCCCCCGGCCGGGTCTCGGCCGGGGGACGCGCGGGGTACGGGCGGGGCAGGGCCCGGGTAGGGCCCTGCCGGAGCCCCGGTGGGACCCGGGTGGGGCCTGGATGGGCGCCTGGCAGGGCCCATGGGTGGCCGGGGCCCGGCCGGTGGGTGCGGTCGGGCCCGGTTCCCGGCCGGGTCCGGTCCGAATGGACCGGGTGGTTCGGTCGGGTCCGGCCGGTGGGGCGGCCCGGTCCGTTTTCCGGCCGGGTCCGGCCCGGATCGGCCGGTGGGTACGGCTCAGGTTCCGGCCGGTGTGGGCCGGTCGGGGCGGCGGCCCCACTGCGCCGGCCGGTGTGGGCCGGTCGGGGCGGCGGCCCCACTGCGCCGGCCGCGCCGCCCGGACGCGGGCCCGGGCGGCTGCCCCGGCGCGGTGGGGCGGGGTGGGGTCAGCCGGTCTTGCGTCGGTGGAAGGTGCGGCGGCCGGCGTGGCGGGCCTTGACGCGGCTCTCTTCCTGGGCCGCCTTGGCCAGCGCGTTGTGTTCCTTGCGCTCCAGCGCCTGCCGGAACCGGCGCTTGGCCTCCTGGGCGGCCTCGTTGCGCTCGGGTGTATCGGTCATGGATGCCTCCTGGGCTGGTCGACGGCGGCGCGAGCGGCCCGCTCCGGGGGGCGGGCGAGGAGAGGGAAATGTCCCCGCCCGGCCGGGCGGCCGGTGCGCCCAGCCCACCGCGCCCCGCTCGAGAACGGGTCGACGTCGACTCGTGACGCCGCCGGGAACCACCTGCACCCCACCCCAGCCGGCCCGTCCTCGTCCCCTTCTCCCCCTCCGCGCCGGGGCAGTTTCTTCGGCGGCGGCACGGCCGCGCCCGCCCCCCGGCGCGGGAAACGCAGCCGGCCCGCCTCCGTACCGGGGCGGGATGCGCACCGGTACGGGGACGGGCAGGGCGGGGCGGGGTGTGGGGTCAGGCGGCGTGGGCGGGGCGGGTGTGGGTGGCGGGGGGGTGGGTGCGGTAGCGGGGGGTGTGGCCGGGCGGGACGAGGGCGGGCAGCAGGGGCTGCCACAGGGCGTGGACGCGGTGGGCGAGTTCGGTGGGGGTCAGGCCGGTGCCGGCCAGGACGCCGATGCCGCAGACGGCGGCGGTCAGCAGGCTCTGGCCGCCTTCGCCGGCGGCGTCCTCGCGCAGGTCGCCGGCGGCGGCGGCCTGGCCGAGGAGCCGCAGGACCTCGGTGATCCATGTCTGGTGGAAGTCGGTGGCGGCCGGGTGGCGGCCGGCGCGTTCGTTGGTGATGCGCAGTCCGGCGCGTACGACGGGGTCCTGGTAGAGGGCGTCGGCCAGCCAGTGGGTGAGGTCGATCAGGGCCTGCAGGGGGGCGGCGCCGGCCTCCCACTGCTGCTGGAGGAAGTCGCACAGCAGTTGCCGGCCGCGTTCCTGGACGGCGTCGGCGAGGCCTTCCTTGGAGGCGAAGTGGAAGTACAGCGCGCCTTTGGTCATGCCGGCGGCGCCGGCGATCTGGCCGAGTGTGGCACTGGCGTAGCCGTACCGGTCGAACATCTGGGCGCCCGCGAGGACCAGCCTGCGGCGGGTGCGTTCCGATCTGGCCTGCATCCCGGTTCCCCTCTCTTCCCTTCACCTGCCCGGCCCCCATCGGCCGGCCCCTTTTTTGCCCCGTGACCCGGCCCCGGCGCCGCCGCCGGCGTCGCCTGTGTGTGTCCGTGTCCGTCCGGGGTCCCGTGTGCTGTCTGTCCTGTCCGTGAGCCGCGCGCCCGTACGGCCGACCGTACTCCGCGTCCGGCACCTTCCGTACTCCAGGCCCGCCTTTTGGCGTACTCGGTGCCGCACTGCGTACCGGACCTGCCGTGCTCCGGGCAGGGTGCCGGACTCGGTGCCGGGCCGGGCTGGGCTGCCGGGCCGGGTGTGCCGGGTTGGGCCCGGGGTTTTCGTCAGCCGGCCCGGCTGAGCCGCTCGCCGGTGCGGGGGGCGGGCTCGAGCTGCGGTTCGGGGTGGGCCATCAGGATGGAGCGCTGCAGGCGGCGCAGGGCGGCGGAGGGCTCCAGGCCCAGTTCGCGTACCAGGGCGCCGCGCAGCCGCTGGTAGACCTCCAGTGCCTCGCTGCGGCGGCCCGAGCGGTGCAGGGCGAGCATGAACTGGCCGTGCAGGTTCTCGTGGGTGCGGTAGCGGCTGACCAGGACGGTCAGTTCGCCCAGCAGCTCGCGGTGGCGGCCCAGGCGCAGGTCGGCCTCGATGCGCTGGTCCAGTGCGCACAGCCGGGTCTCCTCCAGCCGCCGCGCGTGCATCTCCAGCAGGACCCCGGTCTGCACCCCGGCCAGCGCGGAACCGGTCCACAGCGCCAGTGCCTCCCGCAGCTGGCGGGCGGCGCCGGCGAAGTCCCCGGCGTCCATCGCCCGGTATCCCTGCCCGGCCAGCAGCTCGAACTCGCGCACATCGCTGGTGCCGCCCGAGGTGTTCAGCAGATAGCCGCCGGGCGAGGTCACCAGCACGTCCTTGGCGCTGCGCCGCCCGCCCTCCGGCGCGTCCTGCCCACCGCTCCGCGACGTGCCCGGCGGCGTGCCGTGGGGGGTGCGGGGCAAGGTGTCGTGGACCAGCGCCGCGGAGATCAGCTCCCGCAGTTGCAGGACGTAGGTCTGCAGCGTGGTGCGCGCGCTGCGCGGCGGCCGCTGGCCCCACAGTTCCTCGGTGAGCGATGCCACCGGCACCACCCGGTCGGCATGCAGCGCCAGCAGAGCCAGCACCTGGCGCGGTTTGGGCGCCGTCGGGGTCACCGAGACCCCGTTCTCTCTGACGGCCAGCTCCCCCAGCACATCGATGTCCACGCCGTCTCCCCTGTGTCGAAATCGCGCACGCCTTCACCGCAGCACGCCGGCCGCAGCTCACGGCCCGCCGCGTAGCAGCCGGACACCACCGAGTAAAAAACAGGGCGGACGGTTTGTCAATACGAGACCGCTCGTGCTGTTTCTGTTGGCGTGCGGGACGTCGCTCCCGCCTGAACGGCCAAGCGGGACAGGGGTGAAAGTGGGGCAGTGCGGGCGGATTGGTAGGGGTGGCGTCCGACTGAACGCAGGGGAAACAGGGCGGGTGGTCTGCTATGGGGTGGTGGTGCCGTGGCCGGCGGGGACGATGGGCCGGCCGGGGGCGAGGCGGGGCAGCATCAGTTCCCAGAAGCCGGTGATCTTGGGTGCGGACAGCCATTCGCGGTCGGCCGCGCCCAGGACCTCGAAGCCGACGGTGGCCGCGACGACGGCGGGGGCGGCGCCGCGGGAGGACAGACCCTCGGCCAGGTGGCCCTCGCGCTCGGCGTCGTGCAGCATCCGCTCGACCCAGCCCCGCCACACCCCGCGCAGGTCCGGGCCGCCGGCCCGGGAGACGTCCGCGCTCAGATCGAACCCGGCCCGTACCACCACGTCGTCCGCCAGCGCGCCCATCAGCGCGTGGGTGGCGTCCACCAGCGCCTGCAGCGCCCCGCCCGGCAGCGCCGGACGCGGCGAGGTGATCCGCCCCAGCCGCTCGGCCGCCTCCTGCTCCACCGCCCGCGCCAGCGCGTTCTTGTTCTCGAAATGGAAGTGCAGCGCCCCGTTGCTGACCCCGGCCCGGGCACTGATCACGGCCAGCGAAGCAGGCGCGAACCCCTCCCGCGCGAACACTTCGGCCGCGGCACGTACCAGCGCCTGCCGCGTGCGGGCCGCACGCTCCTGCTTGACCATCGCAGCGATCCCCTCACTGACGGACGGCGGGCCGCACACACGCCCCGCCCCTGTGCCCACCCCGCACGGCGGACGACCCGGGCACCGGGCGGCACACGCCATGCCCCGCTCCCCCACCGGCCGCGGGACGACATCCAAAGATTAACAAACCGCTTACGCGGTTTGTAAGTGGGTGAGGGGATTCCGCTGCACCCCGCCCCTCCCCCGGTCCCCTCCCCGCCCCGGGCCGGGGACGGAACAACCGGCCCGGATACGGAGAACGGCCCCGGAACACCCCGCCCCCCGGGAGGTGAGGCCCGGCGCCCCCCGCGGGGCGGGGAGGCCGGGCCGGCGGTCACCGGCGGTCAGGGGACCCGGCCGGGGTACGCGGCGCGGGGTGTTGCGGGGGCCGGCGGTCACGGGACCCGGCCGGGGTGCGCGGCGCGGGGGGTGTGCGCGGGGCTGGGGGGTCAGGGGGTCGGTGGGGTGGGGGGTCCGAGGTGGACGGGCAGGGTGCGGTAGCCGCTGATGATGAACGACTCGAGCGGCTGCAGTTCGCCGACCGGGCGGGCCAGGCGTATGCCGGGGAAGCGGGTGAAGAGCGCGGACAGGGCGATGGTGGCCTCCAGGCGGGCCAGCGGGGCGCCCAGGCAGTAGTGGACGCCGTGGCCGAAGGCGACGCTCTCGCCGCGCGGACGCAGCAGGTCGAAGGTGTCGGCGTCCTTGCCGTGCCGGGCGGGGTCCAGGCCCGCGGCGGCGAAGGACACGATGATCACGTCGCCCTTGCGGATCAGGACGCCGTCCAGGTCGATGTCCTCGACGGCGTAGCGCAGGGGGATGTAGGCGGCGGGGTTGTGGGTGCGCAGGGTCTCGGCGATCACGTCGGGCCAGTCGGCGCGGCCCGCGCGCAGGTGCTCGAGTTGGCGGGGCAGGGAGAGCAGGGCGGCGACCGCGTTGCTGATCAGGTTGCTGGTCGTCTCCTGGCCGGCGCCGATCATCAGGTTCAGGGTCGAGATCAGTTCCTGTTCGCTCAGCCGTTCACCGCCGTCCCGGGCGGCGATCAGCGCGGAGGTCAGGTCCGGGCCGGGCTCGGCGCGCCGGGTGGCGACCAGGGCGGCCAGCAGTTCGGTCACCCTGTCCTGGGCCCTGGCCATCTCGTCGGCCGGGACCGAGGTGCCCAGGGTGGTGTCGATCGCCGCGCACAGGGCCTGCCGGTCGGGTCCTTCGACGCCGAACAGTTCGCAGATCACGCGCATCGGCAGCAGCTTCGCGAACGCCGTCCGCAGATCCACCACCCCCTCCTCCTCGCCCTTGGGGCCGGTGGCGTGGGCGGCGGAGGTCATCTCGTCCAGCAGGGCGGCCGTGATCCGCTCGATCCGCGGCGCGAGTTCACGGCTGCGGCGCGCGGTGAACGCCCCCGCCACCAGCCGCCGCAGCCGGGTGTGTTCCTCCCCGTAGGCGAACAGCATCGTGGGCGCCGACACCCAGTGGTACAGCGGCCACTGCGGCGTGATCCGCCCCTGGACGAACGCCGGCCAGTGCCGGCCGGCGTCCTTGGAGACCCGCCGGTCCGTCAACAGCCGCTTGAGCGGCTCGTGTCCCGTCACCGCCCACGCCCGGACCCCGCCCGGCAGCACCACCCGCGCCGCCGGCCCCTGCTCCCGCAACAACGCCGCCTCCCCCGCCAGATCACGCCCCGTCACATCGAGCACATACGGACACCCCACCCCGGCCACGCCCGTCTCCCCGTCCCTGTCCACATCCACGTCCATGTCCAACTCCCCCTGTTTCGTCCAGGCTTCTACCGGCCGCGCCCCATGGCACGCACCGCCACCCTGCCCACCCCCACGCCCCCGCACCCCCACACCCCACCCCGGACCACCGGACCCCGACCCCCGGGCCCCGGCCGCCCGGAACGGGCCGCCGGTCGCGGGCACGAAGCCGCCGGACCGCCGGCCGCGGGCCGCGGACCGGAGCAGCGGGCAGCGTGCCACGGGGAGCCGGGCGCGGGCCGGAGCAGCGGGCAGCTTGGGCGCGGGCCACGGGCAGTCGGGCGCGGACAGCGGCCCGGGCAGCGCGGGCCGGGGGCAGCGGGCCGGGGCAGTCGGGCGGCGGCGCATGCCCGGGCGGTGAACGGCGGCAGCCTGCGCGCCCACCGCCGGGCCGGCCGCACGGACACGCCACCGTCCCACCGCGCCACCGCGCCACCGCGCCGCCGGGCCGCCGGACCGGGGGCGGACGCAACTCCCGTGTTCCGGCCCGGTACAAGGCGCCGGAGATGCCCGGGCCACGGGCACTCGCCTCCGACCGCCGGCAGCCCACAGCCCGCAGCCCGCAGCCCGCAGCCCGCAGCCCGCAGCCACAAGGGGGCCGGCCGTCCGAGACGCCGGCCACCGGCACACCCCGGACCCGGCACAGCCGCACCGACCCCGACCGGTCCCGGACCCGGACCCGGATCCCGGTCCGGGGCCTGGTAGCCCGGCGCGGCCTGCCGGGTCCGTGTGACGCAGCGACCGCGTGACGAGCTACACCACTCCCAGGCGTCGCAACACCACGGGAACCGGCGTCAGGCACCCACGGCACCGGACACACAAAACCCGGCGCACACCCCGAAGTTGCCGACCCGGACCACGTACCGGCGGAAGGGCGCCCGGCCAGGTACGGCGGCCCGCGGCCGGTACGGCACGAGAACACGCGGCAGCCGGGGCCGGAAGAGCGGCGCAGGAACGGAGGTCGCCCGGCCGGGCGCGGCGGCACAGAGGCCGGAGCAACCGGAACAAGGGGCCGGTCCGGGGCCGGGGCCGGGGAAACGGTGGCGCAGCCAGGTAGCGCCTGGGTGCGGGCACGGCAGGCCTTGAACGGGCCTGAGAGAACCCCGGACAGCCCCTCCGCACCGACCCCAGGGCAGAACCATGGGGGGCCATGGGGGCCACGGCGGGACAGGCCGCCCACGGCAGGGAACAAAAAGCCGAACGGCCAACGGCAGACGGTCCGTACGACCGGGGCACGGGGCCGGGGCTGCCCGGCCCCGTGCGCAACGGCCCGGCGCGGCAGCACGACCACAACGGCCCGAGGACGCCGGCCCGACGGCCCGGGCGCCACCACTGGGCCGGGGTGAGGCCCGCAGAGCCCGGCCAGGGTGGCCCGAGCGCGGCCGCCGCGGGAGGGCGGGGCAGCGCGACTGCCGGACCACGGCTGGGGGCTGTGACGGCCGGGGGCTGTGGCGGCTGGGGGCTGTGACGGGTCGATCTGAGGGTGCCCGCACGCCCGGCCGGCGCCCGGCGCCCGCCCGCGGGCGGGCGGGTGTGCGGGCCGGCGCCGCCCGTGGGCGGGGCAGGATGTGTGTCGGGCCGGCGCCGCCCGTGGACGGCGGCGGCGCAACGCCGGGGAGCGGGGGTCAGTGGGCGGCGGGCTCGGGGGCGGCGTCGCGGCGGCGGAGGGCCTCCTCGTAGGCGCGCACCCCGCGGCCGGGAGAGAAGTCCAGGCGTACCAGCACCCCGGGCACGGCGATCGCCGTCATCAGGAACCGGTACAGATCGGCGACCCGCTCGGTCATGTCCTGCCGGCCGGTCATGATGTTCGACAGCACCTGCACCCCGGTGAACGCGCCCACGAACGTCTTGGCCGCCCCCACCAGGTCCACATGCGGCAGGATCTCCCCGGCCGCCTGCGCCTGCTCGAACAGCACCTGCGTCTGCTCCATCCACGCCTGCATCGGCACCCGCCGGTCCAGCCCGTCACGCAGCGCACCCTGCTCCACCGTCAGGCGCACACTGCCCCGCACGATCGGGTCCCCGGTGTCCCGGCGCAGCAGATGCGCCAGCAGCAGCGCCCGGTCCACCGCCGTCTGCAGCATCAACTCGCCCTCCGGCAGGTCCGGCAGCGCATGCACCTGCTCCGCCAGCACCCCCTGCGCCAGCTCCTCCTTGGAGGCGAAATGGAAGTACAGCGCCCCCTTCGTCAGACCCGACCGCTTCAGGATCTCGGAAATGGTCGCCGCCTCGTAACCGACCTCGTCGAACACCTCGGCCGCCGCCACCAAAATCGCCCGCCGCGTCCTCACGGCCCGCTCCTGCCGCGCCATCACCACCACCTCCGACATCCCCGCACCAACGAAAAGAAACCGGCGGGTTCGTATCTTAGCAGCCCAGCGCCCTGCGGCCAGCCCGCGAACACACTCGGGCCCGTCACCGGGCACCGGCCCGTAAACACCCGGTAACCAAACCACCATGCCGGTTTTACGGACGGGGGCTAAAGGTCCCTTTCAAGCGGAATGATCGCGTCCGACCAGCAACGGAACCCGGCATATGCCGTCACCACGGTTCTCCGGTGTGACGCACGTCACCCTGAAACCCGCCTAACGCCTTGAAAACAAAACCGGTGGGTACGTATCTTTGGGGCCCTGCGCTTCCCTAAACCACCGGACGACCCCTATCCCGCGGGAGAGGCCATGACCCTGCTGACCCAGCCCATCCAACCCCCCACCCCGGCCACCGGGCAGGACACCCCCACCGCACCCCCCGCCACCCCGGACACCACCGCCACCCACACGGCAACGGCCACGGGCGCAGGCGCGGCTGCGGGCACGGCGACCCTCACCACCGGCACGGGCACGGGCGCAGGCAGCAGCGCAACCACCAAGGCCCTCCTCACCACGGCCACGGCCACGGCCACGGCCACCCTCGCCACGGCGGCCATCACCACGGCCACGGCCACGGGGGCCATCGGCACGGGTGCGGGCGCCGGAACAGGGACGGTGACCGGCGGGGGGACGGCGGCCGGGGCGGGAGCAGGGGTGGGGACAGGGACGGGCGGCAGACCGGCGCCGATATCGCCCGTCACCGCCCCCGCCCCCACCACCCGCTTCCCCCCGCCGCCGGCCGCCGCCACCCGCCGCCCGGCCGGCCGGCCCACCGGCGGCGACGACACCGACCAGAACACCACCGACGCCGTCACCCGCGAACTGCGCCACCTGCTGTTCGACGGCGACGAACAAGACACCCTCCACACCCCCTGGCGCACCCTGATCACCCACGACGAATTCCTCACCCACGACGACGACCTCACCCCCGCCCAGCGCACCGCCCGCTCCTACCAGCGCCTGCGCCTGCTCAACGACACCGTCGCCGGCGACCCCCTCGCCCTCGCCCGCGACCCCCGCCGCCTCGCCGCCCTCCACGAATGGACCGGCATCGCCGACAGCGCCCTGGGCACCCTCGCCGGCATCCACTACAACCTCTTCCTCGGCACCCTCCTCGACCACGACCACCCCGAACACCGCGACCTCACCCCCTACACCACCCTGAAGCACACCGGCACCTTCCTCGTCACCGAACTCGCCCACGGCAACGACGCCGCCCACCTCGAAACCACCGCCCACCACCACCCCGACACCGGCGAGTTCACCCTCCACACCCCCACCCCCGGCGCCGCCAAATTCATGCCCAACACCACCACCACCGGAGGCCCCAAAACCGCCCTCGTCGCCGCCCGCCTCATCACCCACGACGGCACCGACCGCGGCATCCACCTCTTCCTCACCCCCCTCCACGACGAGAACGGCCCCCACCCCGGCATCCACATCACCCCCCTCCCACCCCGCCACCTCCCCCACCCCGTCGACCACGCCATCACCACCTTCACCCACGTCCGACTCCCCCCCACCGCCCTCCTCCAAGCCCCCCACACCCGCCTCGAGGCCGACGGCACCCACCACACCACCCACGGCAACCCCCAAAAACGCTTCCTCACCACCATCGACCGCGTCACCCTCGGCAAACTCTGCATGAGCGCCGCCGCCACCGGCACCGCCCGCGCCGCCCTCACCATCGCCGTCCACTACGCCAACCACCGCCACACCACCCACCACAACACCCCCACCCCCCTCATCACCCACCGCGCCCACCACGCCCCCCTCATCGACCACCTCGCCACCACCTACGCCCTCACCCTCCTGCACCGCCACACCCTCAACCACCACACCCACCACCACCACGGCACCCCCCCACCCCCCACCCCCACCCACCCCCGCTACCCCACCGACCCACCCCCCACCAAAGAACAGACCCACCACCTCACCGCCCTCACCAAAGCCTTCACCACCCACCACGCCCGCACCATCACCACCACCTGCCGCGAACGCTGCGGCGCCTGGGCCCTCCACCCCCACAACCCCCTCGCCCACTACACCCAACACCTCGAAGGCACCATCACCGCCGAAGGCGACAACCTCCCCATCACCCTCAAAGCCGCCACCCACCTCCTCCTCAACCCCCCACCCCCACCCCCCACCACCCCCACACCCCCCAACCCCCTCACCAACCTCACCCACCTCAAAAACCTCCTCCACCACGCCCAACACATCTGGCACACCCGCACCAAACAAGCCCTCCACACCCCCACCACCCCCCACACCCCCCACACCCGCTGGAACAACGCCACCCAACCCGCCCTCACCATGACCCACCTCCACACCACCCTCCACACCACCAACGCCCTCCTCACCACCCTCAACCACACCACCCACCCCACCACCCACACCCACCTCAAAAACCTCACCAACCTCTACCTCCTCAACCAACTCACCCCCCACACCGCCGACCTCATCACCCACCACCACCTCACCCCCCACCACCACAACCAAATCCACACCACCATCAACCACCTCCACCACACCCTCCACCCCCACCTCACCACCCTCACCAACGCCCTCAACCACCCCCACCAACACACCCCCACCCCACCCCCACACCACTAGACACCACACACAACGCCACACACAGACCAACAACGACCACACCACAAGCACCAAGCAGCAGGCAGCAGGCAGCAGAACGAGTCGGGGGTGGCAGACACTCGACAGCGCAGTGCGCAGTGCGCAGTGCGGAGGCCGCGACGGCACGGCGGCCGGCCTCCACGAGACCGCACAAGCGACAGTCGAAGCCCGGAAGGCCGGGACGCCGCGACGGGGAGGGGGACGGGGCAGGGCGCAGGGACGGGGGCGGCGGCACAGCGCCGGAAACAGCGCAGCCGCAGCGCGGCGAACTCGCCCGCCGTGCACAAGAGTTCGTGGAAAAATTCGTCACCGAGGACCTTGTGGCGGCCTGACCGGCCCGTACGCGCCCCGGTCCCCCCACCCGTATCCGTGCGCCGGCTGTCCCTCGCCGTGGGAGGCGTCCCTCAGGGGCGCAGGCCAGTGTGTGCGAGGGCGACCGCGCTGAGGGTGGCGATGGCCTCCTGGTCGCCCCGGCGCCAGGCGTCGGCGAATCCGCCGGGCGGGGTGGGCAGCTTGACGAGGGCGGCCGGCGAGCCGGTGAGCGCGCGCAGGGCCAGCAAATCGGCGCCGCCCGGCGCGTCGGCCAGACGGCGGACGATCACACTGCGGCGAATCCAGAGCAGGCGCGGGAGGAGCCACAGAACCAGGATGAGGAGCACGGGGAGGACGATCAGAACCGAGGCCGTCACGTCCGCGACCTGGGCGACGCTCTCCTGGAACGATGCGCCGGCGTCCGCGAAGCCGGTACTGGCATCGGCTGCCGACTGCAGCGGCTCCCTCAGGACATCACCGATGAGCGGTACGTCTGACGCCGCGTCCCCGGCCTTGCCGAGTTCCTCGGCAAGGCCGTCTCCGGAACTCTCGACCTTCCGCCCCGGCTCGGCAAGCAGCATGATCACCCCACGGACGAAGAAAGCCGCCCACACCGTGAAGACGATCAGGGCCACAGCGACAAGGTCCACGAACACCTGACGGTTCCGGCGTGCGGGAATCTCGGCGTAGAGGCGCAACAGCAGGCTCCTGCTCCGTTCAGAACGACGAAGAAAACCGGCCGCCCCGCCAACAACTCGGCCGACCAGCCCTCGGGACCAACTCCCCCACCCCACCCCCAAACAAACATGCAAACCGCGAACCACAGCCCACACCGCGCCGCGACACCCCACGCACCGGCAACACGTTCGGGATCGAAAATCCACCTGATCACCGACCGCAACGGACCGCCGCTATCGCTCGGCATCTCCGGCGCCAATATGCACGACAGCCAGGGCCTCGAACCGCTCGTGCGCGGCATCCCGCCGATCCGCTCCCGGCGAGGGCCCGTCGACGACGCCCTGGCAAACTCCATGCGGACAAGGGCTACGACTACGGCCACCTGCGCCGATGGCTCCGCGAGTGCGGCATTGGGCACCGCATCGCCCGCAATGTGGAATCGGCTCGTTGGGCTGTTCATGGGGCGGGGTACGTGGAGTTGGATTGTTCCGGACGGGCTCGGGAGTCGGACCGCTGTTATTCGGACCGAGGTGGCCGAGGCGGCCCGAACCGAGCTGGACAAGTACCTGACGGTGATCGCCGTCTGACGACGGAGTCCGATCACCCACCGGCCCGAGGGTGAAACCGTGGGGGGATCAGGCGGGTGGCGAGAGGTCAGCCCTGCGCGGCGGCCACCAGCGCGGTGAGCATGCGATGGGTCTTGCTCTCGGGGACCTCGGACAGCGTCACCCCTCGTTCAAGCACCGCCTCTTCGAGTTCGCGCTGCTTCCGCTCGGCCCGTTCCTTGAACTCCTCCTCATCGTCCCCGCGCTTGGGCTTCACGCGGATCGAAGCCTCCAGGAACTCCAGGCCGACGGCTGACCACGCCTCCAGGTCGACCTCCAGGTCGTCGAGCGACACGTCGTCCACCTTGGTCGAGAAGATCGGCCCCAGAGCGACCAGCCCGTCGAACCGGACATCGCGCGCACAGGCGTGCAGGAACTGGTCCTGCACCTCGTCGATCGACGCGGAGGGATCGGCCCCGGGCGCAACGGCGGCGTCCAGCAACCCCGGCAGGTGAGTGTGCACCAGGGAGGCCGCCAGCACGCGGCCGCGCCTCGACCAGTCCTCCTCGACCCTGTACGTGAACGGCTCTACTTCGAACGGGGCAGAGAACCGGCCGACGAGCTGTTCCCGGGTGCAGGGACGCAACTTGACGACCAGGTCGTCCGGACCACCACCGATCCTGAGCCGTATGATCACGCCGCCGTCCAGGAGCGGTGCCTTCCCCTGCGCCACACCGTCCCTGTCCTCGGCGAACCAGATCTGACGCGACATCAGCGGGCCCTGCGAAGCGGTGAGAGCCGACAGTGCCGCTGGCACGTCGCCCTCGATGTTGACCTTGATTTCGACCGGAAGCAGGTCCATGACCTCACTCCTGCGCGCGTCTCAGAAACCCATGAAACTCTCCCTTCCAGGATATCGAAACCGCTTGTGGCCCGCAGTCCGGGTCTTTTCCGCGCACACCGCACTGACCTGCACGGTCACCGACCAGGCGTACACCAGCACGCGGCCGGGGCGCCCGTAACAAGGGCCCCGGCTGGCGGGCCGGCGGACCACGCCATCGGCCAGTCCGGAGGCCTCCCGCGTGATCCGAGAGCAGAGATCGCCTAATCCTTGGGGGTGAGCACCACATAAGTGACGGCTGTCCCGTCATCCATGACACCCCTGAAGAATTGTTCGTTCAGCAAGGGCGAGGTGGTGAGAACGGATGCCAACACGCCTGCGGCCGAAGCGAGGAATTCCAGAACCGCAGGTGCCCCCACGAAGAGCGCGTCTTCAATTGCTTTCTGACCGGTCTCCGTGAGGAGGTCCGTGAGGAGCTCGCTGATGGATTCTTCGACCTCACTTGGCGGGTCAGGCGGGCCGTTATAGATCTGCACGTAGTAGCCGCGCTCCTGACGTGGACTGACCGTGATGCGTGCATCGTCTCGAATCGGCTTGCCCTGCGGCGCCTGTGACGGTATCGGGATCAATGTGCCGTCCGGGTCAGGCGCGGCTTCGAATCGGGTCGTGTTGTCGCTTGCCGGGTTGGGAAGTGTGTCTGCCATGTCAGACCCTCCGATGTTCGCCTAGCGCAATGATTGAGCCGAGCAGCAGCTTCCCTTGGCGTCTTTGGGTCCCGAATGGGGTTGTTCAAGGAGCCACCAAACACACGCTGCCACCCGGGCCGTTGGGCCCTCAATTCGCACAAGAGAGGGGTAGGCTCGACGCCGGCATGCCGAAATGAAACTACTTCGAACGTACACCCAAGGTGTGAGAGCCGCTCGGCAATATTCGCCCGCTGTGTTCAGAATTCAATTGGTGACCGGTCAATCAGCTCATCCGACAAGCTCGGCTCCCGCGACGGCCAGCTACCGCGCTCGACCCGGTCGGCTACCGCGAGCGCCTTGGGGTCGACTGCGGGATCGACGGCGTTCTCGATGCACGGCCCTTCTGCCAGGCCCGTTTGGGCACCTTCGCGGCCAGGGCATCCGCGCGGAACTCCCCTCGCGCCGGTGGTGAGTTCATGTGAGCAGGCGACGGCCAGTACGTGGCTGACCTGGCGATCTCCAGCGCGGAGCGCAGCTTCGGGTTGCCGCCGTAGACCTCGTCTGCCGCGACCCAGTCGGCGCGGTGCCCGGCACCGAGAAATCGGCCGATCACGCGGGCGGCCAGATCCGGCTTGGTCGCGACGGGCCACGTCGCGAACAGCTCACGCTTCGTCATGTAGGTGGCGTCCCCATAGTGCTGCTCGCACAACAGCTCGGTGACATCGGCGGTGCGCCCTGGCAGGACCAGTTCCGCGGTGTCCCGGGCCCGCCGGTACGGCGAGGAGTGCACGTGTGGGTCGCGGCCCGCGAGGTGCTCGAGCGCGGTGCGCAGCCACTGGCACTGGCGGAAGCCGCGCGGTGTCAGCCCGACGAGGTCACGGGACAGGGCGTGCGCGGCCTGCGGCGGTCCAGGGGCGCGGGCACTGGTAGAAGCCGGTGTGCTGCGTCGCGTTCTCGGTCGACTCGGCATGGCGTACGACGGTGAGAAGCATGGTCACCCCCGGTGAGGATGGTCGGCCGGCAGCCCCAAAGGGCTCGCTCGGCACAAGGAGGTCGGCACATGACGGCTGCGTTTACCACACGATAGAGAAACCCTATACGCACACCTCTGTATTAGGTTTTATGGCCGATATTAGGTTCATGGCCGATGGTGAGGCCGCGCAGCCGGTCGACGAGCCGGTCACCTCGGGCCAGCAAGGGCGGGGAGGCGCGCGGGGCGCTGATCCAGTGCGCGCACGGCGCGCCGGGCCCGGTGGTAGGCATCAGCAGCTGGCGGCCGGGCCCGAGTACGCGGACACCGGGCAACTCCTCGGCCCCTGCGACGCTGCCCGGCGCCACCAGCACGTACAGCTCGTTCTTCACCGCGAGGTCGGCCAGGACGGGATAGCCGCGGTCCGGTGCCAGGCCCATCCGTTCCAGGGCCTCCAGACCCAGACCCAGGGGCCGGACGGCCACCGCGTCCCAGTCCCGCCCGCACGCCACCCACAGGGGCGTGTCCCGGCATCGGACCCACAGCCGCCGCCGGCCCGCCGTCGGGCGCCCGAGCCGGCGCTAGGCGGGGACGGTGGTGGGCGTGGCAATAGCCGCGGTGCCGCTCTCCCCTGCCATAGCCGCTCTCCTGTCTGGTCGTCATGGTGCGTCCACGCAACCAGCAGTCGGACCGCCACTGCGACGCCGGACCGATGCAAGAACGATGAAACTCGCCCCTGCACGGGGTGGACCTCGCCCAACTCCCGGGCAGGACACAGACGGGAGCGGTACGGTCGCCGCACCCGCCCCGTCGGACACGTCCGGAGTCGGTACGGCAGTCCACCGAAAGATCCCCAACGCCCGGCTGCGTGCGGTGCGCGAGAACGAGTTCCAGATGTCCCGCCACGAGTTCGCCAAGCTCGTCGTCACGACCGGCGAGAGCATGGGCGAGGCGGTCGGCTGCACTGCACGGCTGGTCGCGGCCTGGGAAGACGGCAACGTACGCCTCCCCCGGGCCGTCTACCGGCGCATCCTCACCCGGATGACCGGGCGCACGATGCGCGACCTCGGCTTCGCCATCCGGGAGGCAGCAGTAGGCGTCGCCGCACCGGCCGCCACGATGGGACCGCCCGAAAGCGAGGAGCCGATGGACCGCCGGAGTCTGCCGGCCGACGGCGCGGGCGCCGCCCTGTCGCTCGCCTTGTTCGCCGCCGCCCCCGACAGGGCACCCCGGCCGGATCGGTGCCGGCGACGTCCGCAGCGTCGACCGCGCCGTCCACACCCTCCACGCCCACGACCACAACCACGGTTCGGCCGCCCTGCGCCGCGACGCCTCCCGGGCCCTGCACACCGCCTACCAATGGCTGCACAACGGCACCTACACCGACAAGACCGGCAAGCGCCTTCGCTCTGCGACCGGGCACCTGTCGATCGCGGCCGGATGGCTGTCGTACGACTCGGGCCGCCCGCCGACGCCCGCTCCCTCTACAACGAGGCCCTCGCGGCCGCCAGAATCGCCGGTGATCCTGGCCTGGAAGGGCACGCCTTGCAAGGCGGTGAGCTCGAGGGCCGGAACCTCCAGCGCGGTGATCAGTTCTTCGGGTATCTCCATGGGGAGCCTCTCAGGCGACGGGGCACCGGGGCCTCATCCAGCTACACGGTGCGTTCGGTCAGTTCATGAACTGCGTCGATCACTGCCCTAGTGGGGTCGTGCGGGCCTGCCCAGTGAACCGGTGACCGGATGGTCCACCCACGATCCGGCCGTCGGTAGCGCCGGCAAGGCAGTCATTGCCTGGACGGCGGGCGGGGTGCCGAAGGTGTGGCCGGCGCGGTGGACGTCACCGACACCGGTCTCGCTCACCTGCAACCTGCCGGTTCCACCACTCGATTTCGGCCGGGAATCGGGATCCATAGCTGCCCATTCCGAAAAGCGCGGTGCTCAGTACCCGAGGACGGCCATGGTCAGCCGGTGTTTTCTCCATAGGGCAGCGTCCGCTTCCCCGGAGCTGATCGCCGACGCATCCACCGCAGCCTGGCCACGGGCGAGGGAATGCTCGTCAACCACGCCTGAGCCGCTTGGCTGCCTCAGTACTCACAGCGCCAGCCAACTCGGTCAGGAGCTTAGTTGAGATCCGATCCGGCACACTCTCCTCGCACTGCCTTCCCGTCAACTCCCCACTAGATGCAGCTAGCAGCCTGTGCAGCTCGGGCAAGGCGTGACGCGAGCTGCACTCGCGCCGCGGGCCATGTTGCGGGTTGCTGCAGCCATGGCATCCTGGAAATGGGAGAAGAGGAGCCGACCGCTTAACGGTCGAGCAACTTCCAGCGTGGTGACTGTCGTCCTGGCTATAGCCAGCCGCATTCGGCTAGTTTTCCGGATGCTTTCTGTACGCCGTTGAATTGGCAAAGTAGCGTGACGGGGGGCTGCCATGCTCTTCGACTTCAATGTCGTGGCCAATTCGATTGGGACGGGAGGCCGGGGCAGAGGAGTCGCCTTCGTTTTCGATGGCGCCTCCGCCAACTCCCGCCTGATCCTGGGCCTGAACAAATTCGTCGCGTCCGGCGGAGGTATGCCGGACGGGGGCGCCACGGGAGGCGGTGCCGTAATGGACCCGGACGGGCGCCAGTTTCTGGGGACCGTCACCTGGGAGATCACGTGATCGCATCCGAACCGTGGAAGTGGGGTATCGCGAGCGGCTGATGCCCTTCTGGCGGCCCGAGTTCGTCGACGGGTGCGGAAGCCAACTGCTGCGCGTCCTCAGCAGTTGCGTGACTGCCCCAGATCGAACAGAAGAGCCAGGTACTTCGGGAACCCCAAGAGGCAATAATCAGACGCGTCAGTGAATACACCTGAGCTGAGTAGCATCCCGCATCCAGGTACGGCCGGTGGTTTTCATGCCGAACTTTCTCCTCGTCAGATCCGCAGATCATGTGCTGCTCGGTGTCAGCTGTACCGGCCTGACCATCACCGAGAGGCGCCCTGACGGCATACCCGTACTGAAGGCGGTGACCGGCGACGCTCGGCTGTTGGTCACCTTTCCGCCTCAGCATGTGGCCGAGGAGACGTCACTGCGCGAAGAAGAGGCGCCCCAGACGCTGCCTTCGGGCTCCGGTACGCTTGTGCCGGTCTGGCGGGCCGCCCTCTCCGGGCCGAGCAGAATCGCCTTCCATCTGCCGCCCGGCACCATGCTCGTCCCGACGGTGGACGGCATCCTGCAAGCCCTGAGCCAAGGCCGACCGATCCAGCCGGCTGTGCCTCCAGGGGGCACGGACACGGCTCTGGAACTGCCCTGGCGGATGATCTTCTCGGTGGAGGACCGCCTGGGCGGTCACGAAGTGACGTCCGTCCATCCCGTGCTTCCCATGACCATCGCGGGAGTCACCGGCCTCTGGCGAACTCGCCTTGCCGCGGACCGGCCGCCGCCGGGAACGCCTGTCCAGGACGCCTCACTCGGGCTGCGTGCCATCGACAAAGGGACCGCGGAAACGGCCGATCCTGGGTTCTCCATCCCGCTGGGCATGGCCGAGAGGACGCGGCTCGCCTCCGAAGCCCGTCTGCGACCCGCACAAGCCACAAGGCTGGAACTGAGCGCCCTGGGTGGCACCCTGTCAGCGGTCGGTCTGTGGGAGAACTTCCAATGGGAGCACGAGGCAGTGCTCGGACGGGACATGCGAGTCCGCACAGTGACCTCCGGCGTGCTCTATCCGCTGGGCCACCGGGCGACCTACACGGAACTCAGCGAACGGATCTTCGACCAGTCAGCCGGGAACGCGGCGGTACTCCGTAGCGAGTTCGTCCTCACGGTCACCGAGCCGGTACGCCACCCGCCCCCCGAGGGACCCGCTGCTCGTGCCTTCCCGTTCGGGGACGTCGAGATCACCACCCTCTGGTATTCCGGCGTCGAGGCAGAGTGGCAGGACTTCTCGCACCCCGTGACCGGGCAAAGTCACCGCGCCGTCTTTTTCGAACCGACAGCGCTGGACGGGCCGATTTCCTTCCCCGTGAGGTGCGCGACTGCCGACGGCGACGTCCGCTTCGAACTGCCGTTGTTGTTCGTAGCCGATGTGTCACAGCCGGGCTTCGTCTCACTCACCGACCCCGCCCTGACCCAGCATCTCGACAACGTATACGGACAGCGCTCCGTCCCGCTTCCCGGCACTCCGCTCGACCTGGTCCGGGCGGCGGCGCGCAGCGACGGCGACGTCCACGAGGTGCATGGCATAACCATCGGCGGCAGCCTGCACTCCACCGGGTACCGTCCGGCTCTCAGCGCCTTGGACGTGCGGCTGCCGGCGCTGCGGACCCTGCTGGGCAGCGATGATCTGCGAGAGGTCCGCTTCACGGCGGAGTACCTCAGCCGGGGCGCGGCCCAGGACGTCCTGCTGGATATGGTTCCTCTCGACATCAGTTTTGTCGGCCGGGCCGACCGGTCTGGCGGACTCGTGGCACCCCACTTCGCGGCCAACGCGCTGTCCCGCACGAAAGGCCTCGTCGATCGGGTGGCCCTGCCCGCCCCAGGGGCGGAACTCATAGACCCGGGGCGCCTTTTCCCCAGCGATGCCACCCTGCTGGGATTCGCTCTGAAGGATCTGATCACCGAGCTCAAGGAACCGCCGAAGATCACGTCTGTGCCGCAACCCGGCCAACCGCCGACCGTGAAAATGGAATGGACGGGCGTCAAGCTGAAGGAGAGCGGCACCTTCCAGCCGGCCGGCCAGAGCACCCTTGACCTGACCGTGACAGCGTCGGCCACAGGCAGCGACATCCGTTGCTCGGTACGCGACTTCGCGCTGATGCTGCCCACCCCAACCAAACCCCTGCTGAAACTGCAGTTCGCGTCGCTGACCTTCACTCACCACAGCGGAGACCATCCCAAGGTTCAGGTCGGCGGAGTCAAGGTGGAGTTCCTCGGCGAACTGCAACTGGTCCAGCAACTGGGCGACGCCGTCGACCTGAGCGACCTGACCCCGGACATCACCGTGACGCCGGCAGGTCTCGTCGCGCACTACTCCTTGCTGTTGCCCTCGGTCACCGCAGGCGCGTTCGTGATGCGGGACCTCGCGGTGAACACCGAGATCGCCATCCCGTTCGACGGGAGGCCGGTTTCGGTGTCCTTCGGCTTCGCGAGCCGGCAGAACCCGTTCCGACTCGCCGTGCTGATGTTCGGCGGCGGCGGATACCTGGAACTGCAACTCGACCACACCGGACTGCGAAGGCTGGAAGCTTCTTTGGAGTTCGGCGCGACGCTGGCCGTCGACTTCGTGGTCGCCAGCGGTGAGGTCCACGCCTTCGGTGGGGTCCGGTTCGAGCTGGCCGACGGCGAGGTCACGGTCACCGGCTATCTGCGGATCGGCGGGTGCGTCGAGGTCCTCGGGCTAATCTCCGTGTCGGTGGAACTGTGCATCACATTGGCCTACCAGTCCGCCACCAAGGCCCTGGTCGGCCGCGCGACCCTCGTCATCGAGATCGACCTCACCCTGTGGTCGGACAGCGTCGAACTCGACAGCGGCACATGGGTACTGACCGGCGGCGGGAGCGGAGCCCAACCCTTCGCCTCGCATGACAGCGGCACACGGATGTTGGCCGCCAACGGGAGCGGAGGTCGAGCGATCCCCGCCGCGCGCGACGCCGCTGACGGCCTGGCACGCTGGCGGGAATACCAGGCCGCGTTCGTTCCCGTTACGACAGGAGACCAGCCATGAGCGAGATCGGTGAGGTCCTGGTCACAGCAGCTCTCTCCTTCGAGCCGTGGGAGGTCATGTGGAGCGGGGACGGGCAGAGCCTGTTCGCCGATGGCGGTAGCAACGGTCTCGTGAATCTGAACGCCGCGACAGGCGAGGAGCGATGGAGGGGCCCAGGAGGCGGGGTTATCAGCCCCGACGAACAGGCGGTGGCGCTCACAGGCGGGGGCGGGACGGAACCGATCGAGGAGTTCGAGGAGCCCTGGGACTGCAGCGAACTCCCGCACTCGATGCGCCAGGCATGCGAAAAACACAACCGGGAAGATGTCGGCTGGCATGTCGTCGGTCACAAGGAAGTTCCCAGTTGGATCCAGGTGCGAGCCCGCGAATCAGGCACCGGGCTGTGGAGCCGGTCCTTTCCCTCGACAGAGGTGGTACAGCATCCCCGTTACAGCCCCGACGGCAAGCTGCTGGCTGTCTCGGGGAATCACACCCGCCTGTTCGACTCGGTCAGCGGCGAGGAGCTCGTTGAGCTCGAATCCCACGCCTCGTCCCTGTCACCAGCCGTCTTCAGCCGGGACTCCCAGCGGCTGGTGACGGCTGACTCCACACGCCTGGCCCTCATCGACGTCACAGTCAGCGGTATCAAGTGGGTCACTTCCCTCCCCGCACCCGTCACGCAGTTCGCCTTCACCGAGGACGGCAGCATGCTCGTCGTCGCTACGGAGCATCAGGCGCTCACTCTCAGCGCCGAGGACGGTTCCCTCGTGACGTCGGTGGATCTTCAGGATCCACTCCCGGATCGTCGTCTGACCGTGCTGAGTCCCGACCGTCGGCGACTGGTGATGGTCGGAGCGGAGTCGATGGCCCTGTGGGACGTGGCCGACGGCAGCCGGCGTTTCGAGACGCCGGTGGGGGACTCTGCCCGAGTCCGGTTCAACCCCGTTCTCCCAGAGATCGCCATCGCATCGGCCACGGGACTGCTGGTGGTGAACTCCAGGTTCGGCACTACGGTGTGGGAGCAGGCCACGGACCCCCTGAGGGACCTCGCGTTCTCCGCGGACGGACTGCACCTCGCGCTCTGCGGGACGTCGGCCCCGGGCTCCGGATTCGTCCAAGTACGCAGCATGAGTCCAACGAGCGTGTCCCATCGGATATGCGATGGTCCGGTGACAAAGATCGCTCTGAGCTCCTCCCCAGGCTCTCTGGCCGTCGCGGCGAGCCACACCCCCGAAGCGAAGGCGTCGGTATTCCGCGCCGACACCGGCGAGCTGGTGCTGGTAAAGGCCCATCCCGGAGTGATCAATGCCCTGGCGCTCAGCCGGGACGGCCGCCACTTCGCCACCGGCGGCTCCGACGGCGGTGCACGGCTGTTCACCACTCTCACAGGGGAGAAACGGTGGCAGGTCACCCATAACGCACCGGTGAACGCGCTCACGTTCCTTGCCTCCGACGGTGGCGACGACGTGATCACCGCCGCCGTCGACAAGACCGCGCGCTGCCTCGCCCACGACACCGGCCAAGAGCGGTGGAGACTCAGCCACCCGCAGGCGGTGACCCTCGTGGCCGCCAGCCCCGACGGCCACCTCGTCGCCACGGCCTGCGCGGATCGTTCGACGAGGATCTTGAACGCGGTCACAGGCGAAGAACTCTTCCGCCTCTCCCACGACGGGAAGATCAGGGCGATCGCCTTCAACCCGACCGGCTCGATGCTGGCCGCCGGCGGAGACGACGGAGAGGTGCTGATCATCGACACAGCTTCCGGCAGGGTTCTCGCGAAGTCCCTCCACACCCGCGAGGTGACCGCCGCCGCGTTCAGTCACGATGGAAGCCTGCTGGCGACCGCCGGCAAAGACCACGCCGTCCACATGCTCGATGCCAGTGCCGACCCACCGAAGCTGGTGTCGAGCCATGCTGACACGCAGACGCTCACCAGGCTCGCCTTCCATCCGGCTGAGCCGCAGCTGGCGCTGGTCAACGACGAGCCGAACCCTGCCGTGACGATCCTTGATCCCGCCGCGGGCACTGAACTGAGCCGACTCCGCCATCCGGCCCCCATCAACGACCTGGCGTACAGCCCCGACGGAAAGCTGCTTGCGACCGCCTGCGAGGACACGTTGGCCCGTGTCTACCCAGGGAGGCGAGGAAATTGAGCACACTCCTGTGGGTGGCGGTGCCCGCCGGGCTTTCCTCGCCGTCGACCGCCCGGATCCGCGTCGTAGTCGTTCCCCGGCTGGGCGATGGCTCCCTCTCAGACTTCGGCTTGCAGGACTGGCCCGCCCTTCTCGCCGACGCCTCGTTCGAACTGCAGGTCAAGTCCGACGACGGCATCCATGAGGCGGACCGCGCCCCGGTCTACGATCCGGTTGCCGACAGCGACGCCTGGCACGCGTTCTTCGACGGCGGTGCCGGGGCGGTCAACGCGTGGACCCCGAAGAGACAGCCCGCTCCCGAGGTCCGCCCGACCTATTCCGACGCACGGGCCGTGGTTACGTCTTACCGGGAGTGCACCAGCATCCTGACCGTCCCCGCATCCGACGGCGAGGCAGCCGTCCGGCAGCGGATCGAAGGATGGAACAGCCCACCCTCACCGTCCGTAGGGGGCGAGGAGCCGCTCCCACCCCTCCCCCCGGCGATCGACTTCCACCGGGTCGTCGCGATGCTGCGCGAACACCCTGTGGTGCTTCAGGCACTCGGGCTCGTCTTCGAGCTGTCCGCAGAGGTGGACACCATGGACGTAGGCACCGGTCCGCGGTTCCTGCGAATCCGAGGTACGGACCTACCACTGAGCATCACCTCTCCCTGGACCAGGTACGACCTTGCCGAGAACGCGTTCTGGCCCGCTCCCGCCGACAGCTCCGGCGATATCCGCAGGGGTCTGCTGGACCTGACCGGGGTCGGCCTGCTCGACTGGGCAGGTGCCACGACCCCGCGGTGGGCGCTCAGCACCATTGACGTCGACGGAGCCGTAGACGGACTGCGCGCCGAAGCCAGAGCACTGGACGCCGACAGCGAGCGCCGGCCTGTGCTGCCGGGCCTGCGGACGGACGGGCTCAAGCTGATCCGCCCCGACCGTCAGTCCGACTTCACCGCCCGAGCCGACATCGCTGCAGGCCGGGTCGGAGACACCCTGGCCAACGCCGAGCTCGCAGCCGAGGACCTGGTACTCGGCTACCGGGTCGACGTCCGCGTCGAAGACGACTCCGACTGGCTTCCGCTGTGCGATCGCCAGGCCACCTACACCGTCGAAGACCCCGAAGGCCGGACGATCACGCTCAGCGACGAAGTCGAAGAAGGCCACATCAAGCCCTATGCAGCGGTGAGGGCCCCGGACGGACGCCTGCACGCCGATGAGGTCGTGGCCCGCTGGGACGGGTGGAGCCTGGCAGCGCCGTTCATGAACTTGCTCGGTGACGATCCCAAGCCCGAACCCGACCCTGCGCGGCAACCCCCGTACACCTTCCGCTGGTCCTTCAGTCCGCCGGCCGGCAGCCTGCCCCGACTGCGGTTCGCGACCCGCTACCAGATGCGGATCCGAATCCGCGACCTCACCGGCGGCGGACCAGGTCTGGAGGACTCGCAGGACACCACCGGCGCCACGGACACGATCTTCTACACCCGCAGTGACCCCATCCAGCCGCCACGGCTCAGCCACACCGGCACATTCAGCACCGGCGCAGCCATCGACCACATGGTCATCCGCAGCGACCGCGGCATGGACGCCACACAATTCCATGCCGCGCACCCTCAATACCCTGCGGTCGAACAGCGCACCCTTCACCCACCGACCGTCAGCTTCGCGATCGCCGAGCAACACGGCAAGTTCGATCCTCAAAACCCCGAGGACGCCAGCCCGCAGTTCACCGAACGCACCTGGAAATGGGCCCTGCGCGCGCTGTCCGCCGAGGCAGCCGGCGACCCCGTAGGCGCGCTTCCCGACCCCGCCGCCAGCGGGGTCAGCGCCCACATTCCCTCCGCACCCGGCGGACTCAGCACGTCGCTGACCGAGCGGACCGACTGGCAGTCTTGGCCCTCGGCCGCCCCCAAGGGCGTCCAACTCTCCGAGAAACTCACCGCAGATCCCCCCATCCGACTTGAGAGGGCGGGCGACACGCTGGACATACAGCTGGCGAAGGCCGAAGAAGCGGTCTTGGAACTGTCTTCCACCGTCCGTGGCAACTTCATCGACCACTTCTCCGTCAACTCCTGGCTGCTCCGGCCGGTCGATACCGGCGATGTCCCCCTGCCGATCGACCAGTGGCAGGTCACCGTCCTCAACGGGCGGCATCCGCTGCTGTCACCCGTCCGCAGGATTCACCTGGTCCACGCCGTCAGACGGCCGCTGGCAGAGCCACACTGGGAGCTTCCCGCCGACCGCGTCACCCGTGACAAGCACGACACCAACGCTGTTCTGCGGCCTGTCTTCCCGCCCACCGGGTTGAACACCGACAGCACCGGACGGCTTGAGGTCTTCGCGACGTGGCGCGAGTGGACCAACGACGGCGACCATCAGCACCCTGTCGCCCACGTGCACGGGGAGACCATCGCCCGGGGCGACCCGCCCGCGCTGACGGTCCGCCACGAGTTCGGCGACACCAAACATCGCACAGTCACCTACACGCTGAAGGCGATCAGCCGCTTCCGCACGTACTTCGACGCCGCCGACCCCGACGACGCCTTTCAGCTGAGTCGCGATCAGGCACTCGTCACCATCCCCTCCAGCGCCCGCCCCCCGGATCTGGCGTTGCTGTCGACGACGCCTTCCTTCCGCTGGCAGAGCCAGGCGACGTCCACTCGGATCGAGCATGTGCGTTCATCCCAGCGACTGCGAGTGGAACTTGCCGGCCCCTGGTACGAGACGGGAGAAGGCGAACGCCTGGCCGTACTCGCCGCCGCCGACGGCTCCGCGCCTGCGGTCCCGGTGACCCAGCTCGGCAGAGATCCCGTCTTCGCGTCCGCGCCGCTTCCGCCGAACGCCGCCAAAGGCTGGTTCCACGGCGTCAGCGAGCCTCCCGTCCTTTCCGCCGAGTCGGACCTGGGCCCCTCGGTCTGGCTCGTTCCTTACACCGTCACCCGCGAAGGCGACCGCTGGTACGCCGATGTTGAGATCGTCCCGCCCCAGACGGCACCTTCGTACGCGCCATTCGTCAGGCTCGCACTCGCCCGTTTCCAGCCTGACAGCCTGCCCGGACTGGCTCTGTCACCCGTTGTCGTGTCCGACCCGGTACGGCTCCTCCCCGACCGCCGTCTGATCGTCGAGCAGACCGGCCCTGATATACGGGTGTCCCTGCTCGGAACGGGACCGAACCCGCCCAACCGCCTGGAAGCCACCCTGGAGGAGGCACACCTCCCCTCCGGAGTCCACCCGGGCTCGGTCGACCTGGTCGACCTCACCGAGCCACCCTCCGCCGACATTCCTGCCTGGCGTCCACTGCCCTCCCACACCTTGACGTCAGATCAGCCGGAAACCCCCTCTACGCTGCCGATACCTGACGGCACGGCCCCTCTCCGGCTCCGCGTCCGTGAAGTCGAACGGCTCGACGCTCCTTTCCCCCCGCCATCACCTGCGGAACTCCAAGGCCGGACAGTGTTCGTCGACACAGTCGCCCTGCCCACCAGCTGGCGGCCGAGCTGACCACTCCTGACGTCCTCGGGTGGGCATGGTGACGACTACTGACTTCGGCTCGTCAGAGTGATCCTTCGTGAAAGTACTGATATGGCCGGAGTGTTGGCTGTATTCCGTGGTGTGTGAGGTATGCGGATGGAGGCGGGTTGACGCCTGCGGAACTTCAGCGCCGCGAGGCCGTACGGACACAGGCGGCCGAGTTGTTCGAACAGAAGATCAAGCCGCCAGAGGTCGCACGGCGCCTGCGGGTGAGCCGGAAATCGGCCTATCAGTGGCACCAGCTGTGGCGGGACGGCGGCCCAGGGGCACTGGCGTCCCGTGGCCCGAGCGGATCATGGTGCCGTCTGTCCCTGCGCTGCCGGGAGAAACTCGCCGCCCTTCTCGAGCTGGGCCCGGCCGCGCACGGCTGGGTGGAGGACCAGGTGTGGACCGCGGCGCGGGTGGCCACTCCGATCGGCAGGAAGTTCCACATCTCCTACAGCGTCTCGGGTGCTACGAGGTTGATGCACCGGCTCGGCTTCTCCCTCCGGTGCCCGCCCGACGGATAGCCGAACGCGATGACCAGGCCGTGAGCATGTGGAAGGAGGTGACCTGGGCGGAGGTAAAAAAACCGGGCGGCCTGCGAGGGCTACATCTGCTTCGAGGACGAGGCAGGCTTCACCCGCCGTCCGCCCCAAGGGCGTACCTGGGGCCGGCGCGGCGTGACGCCGGTTGTGACGATCAGCGGGCGCCGTTCGGGACGCCTGTCGGTGGCCGGGCTGATCGCCATGCGGCCCGGTTCGCGCACCCGGCTGTGCCTATGGGCGAGCGGGACTTCATCGTGCTGATTGACGGCGCCCACCAGCTCGTCCGTGCGCCGAACGTGTTGGTGTGGGACTGGCTGAACACCCATGTCTCCCGCCGAATGCGGGGGTTGATCGACCAGCGCGAGTGGCTGACGGTGTTCCTGCTGCCCGCGGGCCCAGGGTGCCGAGCGGGTGGGCCCGGTCGGGGATGCCGGGGAAGCTGACATGCAGAACCGCCTCGGCTGCCGCGTCCCCTTCGTTCTTGACGGTGAACGCGTACGAGCAGGGGTTGGACGTGCACAGGTAGGGGCTGGTCAACGTGGTGACGAAGTTCGGGCGGCCCTGCAACCTGGCGGCCTGCGCGTCCGACGAGGGGGGAACGGCGGCCGCCGCGGCCTCGGCTGCCGCGGCCCGGGTCGCATCCGTCTCCTTGTCCGTGGCCGGTTTCGGTACCGCGACGAGGTACGGGTTGGAGAACCTGCCGTCGTCGCCGTCGTCGACAGGCACTACCCGGTGGCCGGCGCTCACCGCCAGGGCATCAACGGCAGGCTGTCCATGCCAGGCCGCTGTCGTGACCGGCCGCGCACTGGCAGGGTTGAACCCGATCGCAACCAGCGTGTACGGGGCATCCGAGGTAACGAGCTGGTGCGTGATTGCTGTGAAGACGTGGGGGCCTGAGCTGGGGTTTGTGTCAGCGGGTGGCGGTGGTGCGGTCGGAGACGAGGTTGGCGATGGCTCGGTAGGTGGTGGGCAGGGTCTCGCGGCGGTGGTCCAGCGGAGCAGTTGTTTCCAGCGTTTGTGGTCGGCGAGGGCGTGTTCGACGGTGATACGTTTCGAGGCGTGCCGGTGTCGGGCTCGTAGGCGGGCTTCGAGGACCTCGGGCGGGCTGATCTTGTTTCCCTTCCTGGGCGGGGTCACCGCCTGGCCGGGATGGTCACGGCGGAGGCCGAGGTAGCCGTCGTCCAGGAGGATCTCCACGTCGGGGAAGTGCCGGAAACAGGTATCGATGCCTTCGTTGCGTGCGGCGGTCGCGTCATGCATTCGCCCTGGTCGCATGGCGTCAGCCCAGAGCGTGCGGCCCTGGCCGTCAGCGACGATGGTGGCCTTCATCGTGTTTTGGTTCTTCTTGCCCGAGACGAACGCGCGCCTGCCGCCGCGGCCGGCCAGGGGGCGGCGGACCTGGATCTCGGTGGCGTCCAGCCGCAGCTCGATGCCCCCGGCCTGGGCGTAGGCGAACACATCCGCCAGGGTCCGCAGCCGCAGGCCAGGGCGATCGGGGACCGCACATCCACGCTCGGCCAGAAGAGCGCGGATCTCACCGATCGCGCGGTCGTCGTCCAAGGCGAAGGGGATGGGGATGGGGAAGTTGACCCCGTCGAGAGCGTTCCGGATGTCCTGCACCAGTCGTGTGGACCGCGACTTCTTGTTGGTCTCGCCCACGGACGCGAGCAGGGACGCGGTGGCTGCCGTCTTGACGTAGGCCGCGTACTGGCTGGGGTCCGCGTTGTCGTTCTCCATCAGAGAGACGATCAGTGCAACGTCGTCGGGATGATTGATTTCGCTCGGGGTGGGAGTCGAGTCCCCAGAAAGGCACGTGGCCGTCTTCTCTGACTTCGCCCTCGTCGAAGTCTTCCCAGACGACGCCGTACCGGAACACATGGAGGCTTGGGGGAGCTCCCACACCCCGGGATCGGCGACTCAGATCGGCGGAAGTGACGAGAACATACGGCTCCTCCGACGCGGAAGATTCGTTGATTTCCTCAAGGCATTTGATGCTCTTGAGGGTGATGGTGAGACTCATCTGCGAGTCCTCTCGGGTGAGCTGAAAGAGCCCCAGCTGGATTTCCGGCCCTGGGCCAGTGGCGGTCACGGCGCAGTGGCGGGGCCAGCGGAAGGTCGAGCCGCGTATGGCGGAGATCGCCCGAGGGGCAGTGGGCGGGCAACACCGTCCGCGACGCGATCCGCAACATGCAGGCGGCGGTCGCGACGGTCACCACGGTCGCCGCCGTCACCGCGGCGACCTGAGCGCGGACGGGCCGCAGAGCCGAGACCTCCCGGCTGCCGTCAGAGAACTCCGGCATGGTGTCCTCCAGGTGGCGGGCACCACCGGGCGGCCGCCGAGCGGCGCGATGGACGAGACCATAGATTCGGTCCTGTCGTCCCACAGAGGAGCCCCCATGACAGCGGAGTCCGACAAGGCACTCGTCCGCCGATTCTTCGAGGAGGTGTGGAATCAGAACAATCTCGAAGCGGCGAGGGAGATCGTCCACGAGAACTACGAGTCGCCCGAGGGGCAGACCTTCGCCGGGCTTCCCGGGCTCGACATCCTCGCGGCGGACCTGAAGCTGTACGAATCGCTCTACCGCGATCTGAAGTTCACGATCGATCGGATGTTCGTCGAGGACCACGCTGTGTGGACGGTCTGGCAGGCGACGGGCGAGTCGAAGATCCACACCTTCACCGACCGGCAGGGCAACAATCGACCGCAGGAGTTGGGTGCCAATGGCGTGAGCCTGACCGAAGTACGGGACAGCAAGGTCGCCTCGCATCGGCTTCTCTGGCCCCTCACCCATCCATAGAACGGAATCCATCCATGGCATCCGCAGAGCGCACCGTGATCGCGCTGGAACTCCACCCCAAGAACGGCGTGACGCCCGAGGACATCAAGAGCGCCGTGGTGAACCAC
Organism: Streptomyces sp. NPDC086835; assembly: GCF_044745705.1. NCBI lineage: Bacteria > Bacillati > Actinomycetota > Actinomycetes > Kitasatosporales > Streptomycetaceae > Streptomyces > Streptomyces sp. NPDC086835. The sequence goes on along the minus strand of NZ_JBIVAU010000003.1, from coordinate 547,084 downwards.
GTTGTCAGCGCCATGCGCGAGCTTGGCCGGTTCGGCAACGTCAGCGCGGTACGCCTGCTGCAGGACCGCGCCGACAGCCGCCACCTTCTGCTGGTGTCCACGGACAGCTCCTGGAACCCGACCACCACGATCGGGAACCTCGGGGCTATCACGCGGATCGACCACCTGGGCTCGTTCCACTTCGTCGCTCTGGCCTCGCTCGACGGCACGGAGACCTCCGGGCAGACCGACCCCGGCCGGGACCTCGGCAACGACGTCCGCCTCTTCGAGCTGCGCCCGACCTCCGGCCGTACCGCCGACGACCTCGCCGAAGCGGTCGACACACAGCTCGCCACCCGTGTCGGCGCACCCTCCACCCGAAGCGGAAACGTCCTGAACGTCTCACTGCTCCGGCAGAACGACGCCGACCGCCATCTCCTCTTCTTCGGCGTGGACACCGGTACGTCACCCAACAACGAGAGCCGCCTCGCCGCCCTCCGCGACACCGCGGACGTCAAGGAACTCGGCTCGTTCATCCAGCAGCCCCTGCCCTAACGAGCTCGTGCATGGTTGGCGGTGAGACGTCGAGGGCCCGGCCGGGTTGGGTTTTCAGCTCGGTCGTGCCAGGTCGAGGTCGGCTGTCTGCTGGTGCGAGAGCAGGCCGGCGACGGCCTGGACACCGCTACGAGCGCAAGGCTGAACACTTCCTCGCCTTCGTCGGCATAGCTGCTGCCCTCATCTGCCACCGCCGCCTCACCAAATGAAACGACGTCTCAGTGGGGTATCGGAGCGGTGCCCAACGATGCGGTGATGCTGCTGGTGATCATGGCTGTGTGGTACATCATGAAGCCGATACAGGCGTGCGCGTGCGCGCCGGCGTCGGAGTCGGGGAAGCTCGGCACGTGCGAGAAGCTGTTCGTCGGCATGAACCGGTAGCCCGCGGGCGGGCTTTGCCGGAACCGCTGGGTGTAACAGCTGGATACGGCGCCGGGTGAGGGGGTCAGCTCCGCAGGTTCGGTGAGGATGAAGGGGCTGTCCAAGTCGATGACTTCGCGTATGAGTCCCGAGGGTTTCATCGCGGCAATAAACTTCCGCATGGCCTGGATGCCGGAGCTGAGCGAGGTGACGCCGACGTTCGTGAGATTCGGCGGCGGGAGGAACGGGACGAACGCGGCCTGGATGGCCGCTGTGATTTTGCTGAGGGTCGCGACCGGGTCGATGGAGAACATGTTCTGCTCACGGTCAGCGCCGAGCGCGGCCATGGTGGTGAATGGGACTAGCAGCGGAACACGCCGGACGGACGCCAACTGGCTGCCCTGAAGCGCGATGTACCGTTGCAGGCTGCCTGACCAGCCGCCGGTGAAGGTGTGGTAATCGGCTTCCGCGGCGTGGACGATCGGGGGCTGCGGCGGGGGCCGGAGCTGGACGACTGTCGGGTGGAAGAAGACCTGTATCTGCGAGAAGTCGGTGGTGCCGAACGGTACCGCGACACCCACCCAAAACACGTGGCTATCCTTGGTGACCTTGAACAGGAATTCATGGATCGTCGCGGTCAGCTGTACCTCTTCGAGGAACTCACCCTACATCACCGGTTTGATCACCGGTTTGGTTACGACGTGCGGCATCGTCAGGGAGAGCGGATTGGTTTGTGTCACCGTGATGTTCACGGTCATCATCTCACTTATCGATCCGGAAGTACGCCTGCCCCTGTGGACTTCCGTCGTTGTCCATCACCGCGCCAGGACTAACTCCCCGCCTATCCAAGTTCTCGTGCGCCGTCCCGGTTACCGGGAGCATCGTGATCCGCTTCGAGTCGTTCACTATTGGAGGCACGCGGGGCGTGGGACACCGCTGCCGTCCTATGCGTCCTCGCAGCAGTACACAGGATCCATTTGAACCGCCCCCTCACAACTTCATGAGACACCGGCCACTTGGCACCCGCAACTGCGGTCGCCACGATGGAAAAGTTGTCAAGCCAACAACTCACGGAAGTGGCTGCCGACGCCCTGCCTCGGCGTCTGGCTTGGCCGGCAACGCGTACTGGGCCAGGCGAACGCCTTGAGCGCGGAGCGAGTAGCTGCCCTTGACTCTCTTGACATGCTGTGGGGTCATCCCCGGGAAAGAGCGGGCCACCGACGAAAATTGCGAGGCCACGGCCCAGCACCCGACGGGCACCGGGCGTGATCACCGCGCGGGTGAGGACGCCTTCCAGGGGGCGAACGCGTTGTTCACCGACTTCATGGACGAACGCAGCTCGGGGAAGTGCCGCAGCAGCACGCTGACCATGCTGTTGTTCTCGATCCAGTCCAGCCCGGTCTGCGTGTACACCTGAGGCGTGTAGTCCTTGGTGAGGAAACGGTCGCTGTTGAGCCGGCGGGACGCCATGAGGACGAAGATCCGGAAGGCCGTGTCGCTGAAGGCGAAACCCTTCGGCCGGGGCTCGGCGAACATGCCCACCATGAGGTCGACGCGTTCGATGTCGCCCTCGTACAACCGACGCAGTTCTTCGGCCCAGACCGGGTCGTCCGTGAGCGAGTCGAAATCCTCCGCCGGGGGAAGATGAAGCAGGCGTCTGAATTCGTTGTACCGCGGTACGCCGAGTTCCCGGATCCGCAGGATGTCGACCGCCCCGAGGTCCATAAGCTTGCCGTCGGGGCGCTGGAACTCCTGCAGGAACTTCGGGTAGTTGTGCAGGGTCACCAGACCCGGGTGCGAGGTGCCGAAGGAGTAGAAGAGATCCGGCAGGGTGTGTTTGCCGAGGATCTCATAGGCCTGCCGCCCGGCCAGCTCCCGGAACGTCGCCTCCTGCAGCAGGGAGTCGTCCGCGACCGAGCGGAAGCTCCAGTCGTCGGGGACCAGGGGATGCATCCGGTAGACGGCCACGAACTCCTCGGTCAGGGCGTAGGGGACGCCGAAGTGGTCGGTACGCCCGCCCACGATGCCACTGAGCACCTCGCTCGAGCTGACCCGCCCGAGCAGCCGGTGCACACGCTCACCGAGGATGCCGAACCAGTTGACGCGCATTCCGGTGACCATCGTCGGATGGCTGATGACCGCCGGAGTCCATTCGATGGTGTGAATCTTGGCGATGAGTGCCGCCGTGATCAGGCGCGCCCTCTGGAAGATCTCCTCGTCCGACCAGCCGGGGTATTCGCCGCGCAGCCTGTCACAGATGGCGTTGTGCTCCAGGATGAACAGGGTGTGCATCATGGCGAGGCCCACCCAGAACCCGGGCACGCTCGCCGGGTCCCGCTCGGGGTCGTCCGAGAACAGCGATCCGTTCCGGGGGACCTTGAGTTTGCCGTCCTCTCCCGTCCGTAGCTGCCGCTGGGCGGCCAGGTCGTCGCCGTAGAGCTGGGACGCGTCCCACCAGTGCGATTTCTCGTTGATGTACGTCGGCGGCAGCCCGTCGTCACTGTCCGGGCGGGTCGGGTCGGCGAGCGTCCGCGGCACCACCATCGGCCGGGCGGGCCAGGGGTCGTCGTCGACCAGCTGGATGTGCCAGGAGCGGTCCACCGTGCCCTGCCCATGGCTGACCCAGTCCCGGATCACGAACTGCAACCACGCCGCGACAAGGGCGTTGACCGATTCCGCGGGGACGAACTCATGCCTCGTGAGGACGGCTCGACTCACCTCACGTGGGCTCGGAGACATGATCTGCGGCTCGGTTTCGGGGAAGCTCCGCTCCGGCGGGGCGTTGCGGCCGAAGCGCGAACCGGCCATACCCATACGAGGGTTCGCCAGGTCGTTGTACGTACCGTCGGCTGTGCGCTCGGTGAGGTGCCGCGGTTCCGACGGCCCGATCGGTGGCAGGTTTTGTGTCGGGTAAGTGCTGGTGTCGAAGAGGTTCTTCCGGCGCAGATTGTTACGGAGACCGATGAGGGTCAGCATGCCGACCGACTTCGGCAGGTTCTGCCAGCCGACCTTGTGGTCGACGGCCAGCGCCAGCTTGTTGTGCAACTGGACGAACCAGGACCCGGTTCCGGTCTCGCCGGCACTTCGCGGTGTCGTGCGGCCCGCTGAGTCGTCGTGAGCTCTGCCCATCGTGGAATTCCTTCCGGCGTCCGGTGCGGGTGTTCATGAAGGCATGGTCAGCGCGTAGCCAGACGTCAGCAGTTCCGCCGGTGGGCCAGAAAAGTGAGGGCGACGTTGACCGTCGAGATCGCCGTGGCGGCCATCGCCGGCCGCCGGGCGAGCGTCCCTTCCTGCCCGGCCCAGGCGGCTGACAGCGCATCGCTCGTATGGATGAGCGTGCCGACGCGCAGTGCCCGGTCGAGCTCGTCCGGGTCCTTGAGGAAGAGCAGCTCGGCGCCCAGGACCACGGTTCGCACACCGAACATCCGCAGCACGTAGATCAACGCCGGCCGGCTCGGGTCCGCCCCCAGCCGGCGGGCCACCACCTGGGGGGCCAGGAGTGCCGCCACGCCGTTCACCAGCCGGATTCCGGCAAGGCTGTATCGCGCGACTGTGTGGCCGTCCATGGTCATCGCCTTTTCCCAAGGGGTAGTGAATGCCACATATGACGCTAGGGCATGCCCCGTCGGGACGCGCGCCGACTGCTCCGCGTGGCCGAGCCGTGTCAGGTGCCGTCACCGGGGTCCTCGTGCAGTGTGCCGTTCATTCGATTGCCCGAGCCCGGAGAGCCGGAGATAGATGGCGCGGCGGGCGCGGTTCTGGTTGCCCCGGGGCCGGTGCTCGGGCAGCGCGTGCCAAGGGTTGAAAGACGGCCGGTCGGCAAGGGCAAAGTGTTGCGTCGCGTCGAAATCCTGTCTCGGCAGCCGCAGCGTGGCCCACGGGAATGAACGAGGAGAGCCGTTCGGGCCAGCTACCGAGGCGTTCTCGATCGGCATCCGATGCGGATCGGTTTGCCATTGGATGAGGAAGTCGAAGGTGAGGTCGCGTTCACGCAACGACGTGGCCAGCGCCTCCCGCAAGTAGCCGCCGGCGGGTTCCCCCACACCCGCGTGCGTTCCATCGCGCGGGACCAGGAAGTACTGCATGGCCTGGCCCTCACGTAGCAGATACGGCGTGCAGCTCCAGTACCGGGCCTCCAGTGGACTTGAGTGCGTTTTGGCGTACAACCCCTGCATCACCATGTCGCACAGGGGCGGGTCGCGAGGGCTCAGGAAATAATGCAGGAGAGGGTGCCGTCGAAGACATGCCGCTGCAGTTTGAGGTTCTCCACGACATCCGGAGTGGCACCGGCCGGGCTGACCGCGCCGACGGCGGTGAACGGGGTTCTGTACGACGAAGCCCTCGTATGAGGCGAGCTCGCGCACATGGTCGCGGTCCGGACGCTTCCGGCTGGGAACGTCACGACGTTCATGCCATCTCACCAGCACGGCCCAGACCGGCAGAGCGACACGAGGAAGGGCAACAACGCCAGCCCGGCCAGCGGGACACCGACGAGATGGGCCGCCTGGCGGATCCGCCAGCACAGGGCGGGCCGCGCGGGCCGCGAACGCGCCCAGGCCAGGTCCTCGCGACCGGTGACGTATTCCTGGACGGCGGCGCGTGTGCGGGTGGGGACTCCTACCCGACAGACGGATATCCGGCGGGCGGGCCTTCGGAAAGCGAGCGGATCGCTTGGCTGTGGTCGCGTTGCGTGCCGTGCGCGACCTTCTATGTCAATACCGTCGGCAGGGGGCGGCGGCAGATGCTGAACGAGGCCCGGCTGCGCGAGGCGATCGAAGAGTTTCTCGACCGGCACGCTGCCGCATGTAGACGACGCTGGCCGACAGCAACGCCCCGGCGCTGTCAGAACCTTGGGGAACAAGAACCAGCCGCGCGAAATGGACCCCCTCCACCTCGGCGAACCGGAAAACCTCACCCGCTGCCTTCCGGTCGGCCTCTTCGAGCACCTCCCGCATCATCGACCCGGGCCGAGGGCACGGTGGCCAGGACCGTTACTGCCGACTGGTGCGGCATATCCGGCACCTCCCACCAGCCGCGCGGCTGACGGGCCGTCGCCGCGGTGTGTAGCAGGACGTTTCAGGTATGCGGACCGGCGAAGTGCAGGGAGAAATTGAGGATCCTGCGCCGCCCCCAGTAGACGATTCCCAGATAGAGATGGGGGCCGACCTGGCGGATCTCGTCACGTATCCAGTGCGCGACAAGCGAGGTGCGGGAATAGTCCAGGACGGTGCATTCGCCGCCGTCCAGCAGGCTTTCGTCCTGGTAGACCTTCGCACGTATCGCCCGGATGCCGAAGGGCGTGACCCTGTTGCGCAGACCGCCGCCGTCGCGGTCGAAGACCTTCCCCTGCCATGCGAGGAGACGCGCGAGCGCGGCCACTGTCTTGGACACCTTCGCACCGCGCGCCGTAAGCACGGTGCCACGTCCCTCACCTCGAGGTACCTCCCCGGGATGACTGGCGCGGAACAGCCGGTCGAGCTCCGGCCGCGACATGGTCAGCAACTCGTCGACGTCCGCACCCGTGTCGTGGCTCATCGCGCACCTCCAGGGCGGTCCCATGCGTCACACCATCCTATTTCGGTTCGCCTTTCCCGGCATCTCAGAGCTACGGCCAGGCCGGTGTGACCAGCCGTGCGCCCAGCCGGTCCGGCCGAGGTGTCCCACGCCGCAGAGTCATCCCGCCGGCGGCCCCCGACCCACGCGCAACCGGCCGGCATCGCGCCACGGCCCCAATCGCGGCCACGCCGCCACCTGATGACCGCCACCCACTACCGCGCCGAGATGACCGTCCGTTTCGCCACCTGGACCAGATCGCCGGCATCACCGGCCTGCCTGCCGCGGCCTCAGGACGGACCCGTAATACGGCCCCACCACACCCGACACACCATCAGGCACTCACACATCCAACAACGTGAACAGCGCCTCTGACGATCTCTACCGAACCCGGGACGGTTCACGGTGTCCGCCGTCAGTCCGAGGGGCAGACGGGTTCGTTTGATTTGTCGGGGAGGTAGGCCGTGCGCTCTGCTGGGGTGAGCTCGCGGTTGAAGGTGCGGCAGATGTGCTTGATTGCCTGGGCTGGTTTGAGGGAGGTGTTGATGTCCCACAGCCGCGCTGTCCCGTCGTACCTGGAGGTGGCGAGGGTGCGGCCGTCGGGGCTGAAGGCCAGGGAGAGCGTTTCTCGCATCGGGTCGGTGAGGCTGGTGCGTGTATTGCCGGTGGACGGGTCCCACAGGCGGATGGTTCCGTCGATCCCGATGGTGGCGACTGTGTGGCCGTCGGGGCTGAACGCCACCCCTGTCACCGCTCCGGTGTGCCCGGTCAGAGTATGGCGTTCTTTGCCGGTGGCTGCATCCCATAGGCGTGCAGTTCCGTCGTCCCCGGCGGTGGCGAGTGTGTGGCCGTCGGGGCTGAACGCCACCGACCACACCGCGCTGTCATGCCCTTTGAACGTGGTGCGGGTTTTGCCGGTGGACGGGTCCCACAGGCGGATGGTTCCGTCGTTCCCGATGGTGGCGAGTGTGTGGCCGTCGGGGCTGAACGCCATCGACAACACCGTGCCGTCGTGTCCTTTGAACGTGGTGCGGGTTTTGCCGGTGGACGGGTCCCACAGGCGTGCAGTTCCATCGTCGCTGCCGGTGGCGAGTGTGTGGCCGTCGGGGCTGAACGCCACCGACCACACCGCGCCGTCGTGTCCTTTGAACGTGGTGCGGGTTTTGCCGGTGGACGGGTCCCATAGCCGGATGGTCTTGTCGTCGCTGCCGGTGGCGAGTGTGCGGCCGTCGGGGCTGAACGCCACGGTGTTCACCGCCTCGTTGTGTCCGGTAAGTGTCGTGGGCTCTTCACCGATCGCCGCGTCCCACAGGCGTACCGTCTTGTCGAGGCCGGCGGTGGCGAGAGTACGGTTGTCCTGGCTGAAGGCCAGCGAGAGAACCACGTTCGCGTGTCCGGAGAGGGTGGCTCTAGGGGACCCAGTGGCTGCATCCCACAGTTGAACAAGGCGGTCGCTCGCTGTGGCTAACGTCTTACCGTTCGGACTGAAACCCACAAGGCGCCCTGAGGTGTTGGCGAGTGTGCTGCGTTTCCTGCCGGTGACCGCATCCCTCAGGAGAACGTCGTAGTCATCCGCTGTGGCGAGGGTGCGGCCGTCGGGGCTGAACGCCACAGACGTCACCGTCTGCGTGTGCTCCTTAAGCGTGGTGCGGGTTTTGCCAGTAGTTGCGTCCCATAGTCGGATGGTCTTGTCGTCGCTGCCGGTGGCGAGTATCTGGCCGTCGGCGCTGAACGCCACCGTGTTCACCGCCTCGTTGTGTCCTTTGAACGTGGTGCGGGTTTTGGCGGTGGAGGGGTCCCATAGCCGGATGGTCTTGTCGTCGCTGCCGGTGGCGAGTGTGCGGCCGTCGGGGCTGAACGCCATCGACAACACCGTGCCGTCGTGTCCTTTGAACGTGGTGCGGGTTTTGCCGGTGGAGGGGTCCCATAGCCGGATGGTCTTGTCGTCGCTGCCGGTGGCGAGTGTGCGGCCGTCGGGGCTGAACGCCACCGACCACACCGCGCCGTCGTGTCCGGTGAGCCTGGTGCGGGTTTTGCCGGTAGTCGTGTCCCACAGGCGTACCGTTCGGTCGGTGCCGACGCTAGCGAGGGTGCGGCCGTCGGCGCTGAACGCCACCGCGCGCACCACACCAGCGTGCCCGGACAGGCGACGATGTGCGGGCAAGGCTGCGGCCTTCTGCAGGCTGTCAAGTGCTTCGGGCGTGTGGCTGGTGCGGTATGCCTTGACGGCCAGCAGTGCGGCGAGTTCCGGATTCGTGTCGATGAGTTCGTTGGACTGGGCGGCAAGCTGTCGGGACAGGTCCGCTTGTCGTGCGGCAATGACTGTTCGCCACTGCCAGATCGCGCCTCCCGCCGCCACGAGCGCGAGGGCCAGCAGACCGCCGAGGATCACGTTCAGTCGTCTGCTGCGGCGGATGGCGGCCCGTTGCCGCTGCTTGCTGGCGGTGAGGAAGGCTGTGATCTCGGCCGGCAGGCGGCGTCGCCGTGACCATTCGAGGCCCTCTGCGAGTGCTGTCCCGCCCAGGAGGTCTTCCGGGTCCTTTCCCGTGGCCCAGTGGGTCTGCCGCTCGCGGGCGTGGTCGAGCCACTCCTGGAAGCGGTGGTCCTGGTCGACCCATTCACGGAGTGCGCCCCAGTCACGGATGAGCGCCTCGTGGATCAGTTCGGCGACCGGTTCCCCAGGACGAGCGCTGGGTTGTTGCGGGACCCGAAGTGTTTGGGTGGTGATGATGCGATGGCGTGTGAGGGCGGCGATGACGTCGTCGACTGCCGTCTTCTCGCCGTTGGGGGTGTCGCGCGGGTCGGCTGCCAGCTCGCGCAGCTCGTCGAGGGGGACCTGCGTGCGGACGGCTCTGACGTTGTTGCTGGGGTCAGCGGGGTGCACCAGGGACGTCAGTGTCCGTTGGGCGATGGCCCGTTGCTCGGGGGACAATTCGCTCAGTGCGCTGTCACACCATGTGGTCACGCTTCCGCTGACCGCTCCGATGCGGCGGTATGCCTCATGGGTGAGGTAGCCGTCCTGCCGCCGGAGCCACAGCTGGCTGAGTGTCATCTCCAGCAGGGGCAGCACCGTGACGGGCGCCTGGCGGGTGGTCGCCGCCTCGGGGGTGGTGGCCATGACGTCGGTGATGATCTGTTCGGCCAGTCCCGGCTGGAAGCGGAGCCCCACGTCCAGGGCGGGCAGGGTGATGATGTCGTGCAGGTCTTGTTGGCTGAGAGTGCCCGGCACATTGAGGAGTCCGGGCATCGCGGCTTCCAGCAACTCGGGTTCTTTGGCGGCGAGCTGAGGGTAGAAGTCGTCGCGCATCACCAGGATCACACTGAGCTGGGTGTGGGAGCCGACCGCTGTGATGATCTGCTCGGCGGCGGCCAGCTGGAGTCGCTGTCGGCCGTTGCCCGGCTGGGTGAAGAGTTCCTCGAACTGGTCGATGATCAGCAGGATGCGCTCACAGCCGGGTTCGGCTGTGAGTTTCCGGCTCACCGCCGCCGCGATCCCCTCGTCGCTTGCCCCTGGCAGGCCGGCACGTTCGATCTCAGTGAGCATGTCCTGTCTGGGCCGGGTGAGCACGGGCAGCCACCGGTCACTGCCCGGCAGTTCCCCCGCTGCCAGCGCGCGCAGCACACCTGCCTGGATCAACGAGGACTTGCCCGACCCCGACGGCCCGAGGAGCAGCGTCAGCCGCCGTTGCTGGGCGAGGTTCGCCACGACCTGCCGTACCGCCTCCTTCCGTCCCTGGAACCACCGGGCGTGCTCGGCGGTGAACGGCTCCAGCCCCCGGTACGGGCACACCTCCCGCTCGGCCAGCTCCGGCAGAATCCCCCGCAAGGTTTGCGTCGGAGTGACGTAGGCGATGTCCTGCCCCCGCTCGTAGTCGTCGGGGGCGGTGATCTCGGTGAGCATGCCGATGACCAGGCCGGTCACCTCGTCGAGGACGGGTCCGCCGCTGAATCCCGTGGTGAGGTCGTTGGCGGCGGTCAGCTGCAGATGCGCGCCCCTGCCATCCGGGCGCGGCAGCAGATCGCCGACCGCGCCGAAGCCGAAGTGTCCCTCCGGCGGGGCCTGGGCGGGGAATCCGAATGAGCGCACCTGGTGGCCCCGGCATCCCTCAGCGGAGCCCAATGGCAGCGTCCGCATACCCGTCGACGTACTGCTCAGCCGGATGAAGGCTACGTCCTCGTCCTCGGCTGCACGCCACAGCTCACCCAGGACGTGCCCATCCACCCGGTCCGCACCCTGCACGTGAGGGAAGGCCAGCAGGACACTTTCCCCGCGCCCGGCCGCGGCCGCGGCGACGACGTGCGCACAGGTGACCACGACACCCTCGGCCACCAGGAATCCCGCCCCGGCCACCGCCCCGTCCGGCCCCAGGACCTGGGCCACGGCAGCGAGAAGGTCCGATGTGATGCCGCCGCCCGGCTTCCTCTCCCCGCTGGTCACCGGGATCAGCTCGTACTCTCGCCCGCGGGCGGGTGACCCAAGTCGTCGTTCTGCCATGACATGGTCACCTTCAGGTGGCAACTCGCCTGACTCTTGGTGATCACGGCCCCGGCCTCGAACGCAAGGTCGACACCAAACTCGATGGTGATCTCGTCGGGACGGGCTTTGCGTAACTGGCCGAGAGTGGCGTGTGCGGCCTCAGTGACCGGCTCCAGTGCCGCTTGCAGGGTTCCCGGCATCTCGCGCACCGCATCGCCGACGCGGCCGGCCTTCACCGGCCCGTCCCCTGCGGCGGGTTGCTCGACCAGAAGAAAGCTCCCGCCATCCAGCGGAATCCGTGCTGTAGGTGCCAAGACGTCCCCTCCGCCTCTCGCATTCGTCCTCCAGGAACCCCGCCAGCATCCGCCAGATCCGTTACATACCGCATCTCGAGGTGAGCCGTACGGCCGCGCCCGCGCACGCCTGTGCCAGCCACAAGCGCAGCGAACGGACGTTTCGCGAGACGCCGCCACCGATGGAGCCGACCGATCCGGCATGGCCAGTGGAGCCAGTGAGGCAGGACCCTGATCCGGTCGACGAGATCCCGCGACCAGTCGCGGGTGTGTCGCGCATCCGGGAGTCGGGAGCATCTATGTTGGGCAGGGCCGCCTGGGCCGCCCGCCGTGCCGCGGCAATCCTGGGACGGAGCACAACTCCGCAGCACCGCTCCGTACGAAAGAGGTTTCGCCATGAGCGGGCCCGACGGGCGTCCCGAGACGTTGCATGAGGCCGTGGGCGGCACGCACGCGCTGCGCAGGCTGAGCAACACCTTCTACGAGGCGGTCCTCACCGATCCGCTGCTCGCCCCCGTCTTCGCCGACTTCACCTCCACCCATATCGAGCATGTCGCCGTCTGGCTGGCTGAGGTCTTCGACGGACCTGCCGACTTCACCGCCGCGCTGGGCGGCCACCAGAGGCTGCTCCGGGTGCATCTCGGGCTCTCGATCACGGAGGAGCAGCGGCTGCGCTGGATGGAGCTGATGAGCGAAGCGGTGGCGAAGGAGCTGCCGGACGACGACGTGCTGCGCCGCCGGGTGGTGGAGTACTTCGACTGGGGTACGAAGATCGCCCGCGAGGTCTCGGCCGTCTCGGCCGGCACGGACCTCGGCGACCCGGGTCCGACCCCGCGCTGGGGCTGGAACGGCGTGCGCTGAGCCGCGGCGGAACGGGCTGGGGCGAGGCAGGTCAGGGCTGGCGAGGCGGGCGGACCGGTCTGTTGCGAGGACTGCGACACCGGGTCGCCTCGTGACGGACGGCGGCGTTCTTGCGGACGGACGAACACACTGAACGCCATGACGGCCCTACGAGCGTCCGCACATCCCGCCGCTCGTCCCTGCTCGCCCAACGGCACAGACACCGAGTCGCGGTCGCCGGCCAAGAGCTGCATCGGGCACGAAGAGCCGGGAACAGCCATCGTTGCCGCCTCCCCTCAAGGACCGTGCTGCGTTACAGCAGGCGGAGGGCTACCGGGTTCCGGTGTGGCCCCCGGCCGACGGCGACCAGCGCCTGATGATGCACTTCGACTTCCAGGTCGGCGACCTGGACTCAGCGGTCGCCGAGGCGGTCCCTCTGGGCGCCACCGTGGCGGACTTCCAGCCGCAGGAAAACGTCCGGGTGCTCTTCGACCCGGCCGGCCACCCTTTCTGCCTATGCCGCGACGATGACTGAATCCGGCAGCGTTTGCCCTACTGACGACTTGGTGCAGGCGTTCGCCGGCGGCGTGTTGGTTCCGCCAGATGATGTAGCGGCGGATCATGCTGCCCTGAACCCTGATGCGGCACCAGTACGCCGCGTTGCCGGCCCGCCGTCGCTTCCGCCACTGTCAGTCCGCGTCCTCCAGCCTCCGCAGGCGCTCCGCGTCACACGTTCGGGGACACGTCGAACACGCCTGGGCGGCGTCGAGGGTGTAGTACATGCAGCAGCCGAGGCGGGTGCGGGTCGGGTGCCGCCGCCCGTTGCGACCTGCCAGCCGGCGGAAGTCTGCGCCGCCGGGGAAGGGCGGGATCGCCGTCGGGAGCAACTCGGTCGCGGCCTGGATGGCTCGATCTTCCTGGTCGAGCATGCGGCCGAGGTACCAGATCCCGGAGACCAGGTCGTCGGCGGCCATGCCCCACAAGGCCCTTGGCCTGCGGCGCGCATGGGGCCCGACAGCCGCCAGCAGAGGTCCTACGTGGTCGGCGACGGCGGCACGCAACTCGGCGCGCAGCGCCTCTTCGTGTGCCACCACCCGGACACCGGGCATCCCGGCCGCCGGGTCGTCGGACAGGCAGGCGAAGCCGGAACCCGGGACGATCTCGAACGCGGCCGCCGCGACGTCGATGCGGACATCCTGCGGGGCGATGCGCGGCACGCGCCGCTCCAGGTACCAGGCTCCGCTCATCAGCAGAGCGACGGACCAGAGGTAGTCGTGCAGGGCGCGGGAGGCGGCAACGTCCCTGCGGGGAGCATGTCTGTGATGTTCCCGGATGCGGTCGGCCTCGGCGTCGATGAAGGCATCCAGTGCTTTCTCGCTCCGCGTCAGTTCGGCCCCGTTGAGAAGCACTTGAGATGCCTCGGAAGCGATCCGCACGTTCAGCGCTTCGCATGAGGCCACGAGGTCGAGGTAGGTGCGGGCGAGCATGGAGGCCGCGGTCACGGCGGGGTCAGCTGTCGCGGCCCCTGTGGCCATGGTCATCGGCAGTCCTTCACGAAGCGGCAAGCTCGGGTGTCACAGATGAAAGGTAAGCCTTACCTTATTCAGACACCCCGCCCCCGCGATCAAGGGGGTCGATTTCCGCGAGGCAAACGGAAGTTGATAACTTAGGGTCGCCTAACTTCGGCTGCCGCGCCGAGGACGAAGGCCGGTCGGTGCCTGCGCCGCCGCCGATCTCTCCCCACGCCGCCGTCCCCACGTCCTCGACTCGGAAGGGGCCACTCGCCCATGCGGTTGTACCTGCTCGCACTGAACCCCACCGACTCGGTCACCGAAGGCTTCCTCCCCGCCGCGGCCCGGCTCGGCCTCGACGTCACCGTGCTCACCGACCAGCCCCGGGCCCATCGCCGCACGCACCCGGACATCGAGGTCCTGGAGTGCGACGTACGCGACTTCCGCGCGGTCATCACCCGGACAGCGACCCACCGCTCGCCCGACGCGATCTTCACCAACAGCGACCACCTGCAGACCCAGGCCGCCCTCGCCGCCGACTACTTCGGGCTTCCCGCCAAGCCCTGGCAGGCCGCGCTGCGCGCCAAGGACAAGGCGCACATGCGCCGCCATCTCGCCGCGACGGGGGGCGACACGGTGTGGTCTACCGAGCTGGCCGCCGGCCAGGACCCGGCCGTACTCACCGGCCTCGACGTGCCGTTCCCATGCGTCGTCAAGCCCCGCGAGGGCGTGGCCAGCGAGGACGTGGTGCTCGCCGACGGCCCCGAGGACCTCCTGCTGCGCTGCAAGGAGATCCAGGAACGGCGCCCGGAAGCGGCGCTGGTCGTCGAGGAGTACCTGGCCGGTGAGCTGTACACCCTCGAAACTCTCGGCGACGGTCGCATACGCCACGTCCTGGGCGGCTTCCACACCGAACTGTCCGCCCCGCCGTACTTCATCGAGGAGCGGATGACCTTCGTGGCCGCTCACCCCGAGCCGGTCGTGGGGCAGGTCCTCGCCCAGCTCGACGCGCTCGGCGTCGGCTTCGGCGCGTGCCACACCGAGTTCGTGGTGCACGAGGGCCGCGCCCGCATCATCGAGGTCAACTACCGTGCCATCGGGGACCAGTGCGACCTGCTGCTGGCCCAACTGCTGGGCATCCCGCTCTTCGAGCACATACTCCGTACGCACCTGGGCGAGCCGCTGCCCGCCGACCTGGGCGCCCGTACCGACGGCGCAGCCCGGCTCGAATGCCCTTGCGCCGACAGGGCCGGCACGCTGACATCGGCCCCCGCGGCCGCCGATCTCGTCGTGGACGGTGTGAACCTGACGTACCGGCCGCTGCGCGAAATCGGCGAGCGGCACGGTCTGTACCACACGAACCGTGACTACCTCGGCGTGGTCCGGGCCACCGGCACCGAGCAGGAAACCGTCGACCGGGTCGTGGCCGACTTCCTCGCCGCTCAGCGCTGGGAGTTCACCCCATGACGGTGACCACCACAGCCGTCGACACGGAGGCGGACCTGCTGCTGCGCGTGCTCGGCGCGCTGCTGCGCGAGGACGTCGCGGGCCTGCGCACCCGCTCCACGCCGGTGGAGCGGGAGGACGGCCTCTGGCTGCGGCTCCCCCACGACGCGGACGGTGACGCCCTGCTGCTCCCGGTCGTCGAGGACGGCTTCCAGAGCACGTACACCGCGCGACTGCCGCTGCTCGTACGGGAGTCGGACGGCCGTGAGCTTGTGTCCCACGACGACGTCCTCGCCGCCATGAGCGCACACGCGCACCCCGCCGACCGGGCCGGCTTCGGCGCCTTCGCCGAGGAGTGCCACCAGACGCTGGCCACCATGCGGCTGCACGCCCGCACCCGCGAGGAGGTCACCGGCCGTCTCACCGACCGCCACGGCGCCGACCCTGCCGAGTGGACGGGCCTTGCCGGCGGGCTCGCCCACGACACCCTCGCTGCCCGCCATGACCACCCGGTCTACCCCACCGCGCGAGGACGCTCCGGCCTGGACGAGGAGCAACTGCGCGCCTACGCACCCGAGTTCCACCCCCGCTTCGCGCTGCGCTGGATCGCCGTGCCGCGCGAGGCCGTCACCGTCCCGGGTGGCACCGCCCGGCTTCCCGACCGGTGGCCCACGCCGGCGATCCTCGGCCTCCCGGAGCTCTTCCGGAGCCATATCGCCCTCCCCGTCCACCCGCTCACCGTCGGAGCGCCCCTGCGCGAGGCACTGCGGGCGACGGGCCTCCAGGACCGCGCCGTGCTCGCCGACCCCCCGTATCTCGAGGCCGTACCGACCCTGTCGATGCGTACGGTGGCTCTCGCCGCCGACCCGGCCCTCCACCTCAAGCTGCCGCTCGCCACCGCCACCCTGGGCCTGCGCAACCGCCGCACCATCAAGCCGGGCACCCTCGTCGACGGCGCCGCCTGCCAGCGCCTCCTGGGAACGGTGGTCGCCCGCGAGCCGCGCTTCCGCGACACGGTTCTGCACGCCGACGAGACGGTGTACGCCCACGCCGGGCACGAACTCCTGGCCGTGCTCGCCCGCCGCTACCCCGCCGGACTCGACACCGCCGTCGTCACGCCCATGGCCGCCCTGCTGAGCGAGGCACCAAGCGGCGCAATGGTGATCGACCACCTGGCCGACCGCTTCTACTGCGGCGACCCGATCGCGCTGCTCGACGCCTGCCTCACCCTGCTCTTCGACTGGCAGACCACGCTCTTCGGCTACGGCATCGCGCTGGAGTCCCACCAGCAGAACATCTCCGTCGTCCTGGACCGGGACGGTAACGGCCGAACCCGCCTACGGCTGCTGCTCAAGGACAACGACGGGCCGCGGATCAACACCGCCCGCATGCGAGAGGCGCTGGGAGCCGACGCCCCGGAGCCGTCCGACTTCGACGACGCCCGGATCTTCGGCGAGGACGACAGGCCGGTCACCGACCTGTTCACCACCATTACCGTCCACCTGTGCACCGGGGCCTACGCCTTCGGGCTCGCCCGACGGGGCCGCGCCCCGCTGGGGACGCTGCTCGACCTCGTACGCGACCGGCTCGCCGAGGCCGTCGACCGGCTCGGTACCGGGGCCGGGGAGCCCGGCGGGATCCTGCGCGCCCATGTGCTCGACGCTCACGAGCTGCCGGTCAAGGCGATGGTCACCGCGGGAACGCTGCTTACCAAGGAGCGTTCGGGGGCAGCGGACATCAACAAGCACTACACCACCGGCCCCAACTACCTCCTGAGGGCGGCGATGGCACGATGAGCGCCCCCGCACCACCAACGCCCCGGCCGGCCACGGGAAACACGGCCCTCCGTCCCTGAACCTCCGCTCTCTCCGCATCCGCTGGAGCCGTTTATGTCGCTGACCGATTCGATCGGTACCACCCCCGTTGCCGCCACCCCCAGCGGGCTTCCCACCGCGGACGACGCCGTGGCCCACACTCTCCTCAACTGCCTGTTGAGAGAGATGCCCGGCCCTGAGCACCGGACCGCCGTCACCGACGGCCACCTGCTGCTGCGTCTGCCCCGCCGCGGCGTACTGCTGCGCGTCGCCCTGCGCCGTACGTCGCTGCTCGGCGCGCACCGCTTCACCGGGCCGGTGAGGGAGCAACGCGACGGCGACTGGACGGAGATCGGCTGGCGGCGCCTCGCCACGTACACACAGGACGAGCTGTCGTCGCGCACAGGCGTGCGCAACGAGGAGTTCCTGGACCAGATCGCCTCCAGCCACCAGGCGGTCGCGGCCGCCCTCGGCGTACGCGCCGCACGGCCCGAGCCGCGCGCCGGCGTCACGGACGGGCTCGCCACCTATCTCGCCTCCGAGCAGTCGCTGCTGTTCGGCCATCGCTTCCACCCCACCCCCAAGGCACGCAGCGGCGACGCCGCATCATGGCTGTCGTACGCGCCCGAGACCGGGGCCTCCTTCCCACTCCGCCACCTCGCGGTGCGCGAGCATCTCGTCGCGCAGGAGACCGCCGAGCACGGCTCAGCCGACGTGCTCGACCAACTGCGCTCCGACGTCCCGGCCGGCTACCGGTTGCTGCCCGCCCACCCATGGCAGTACGAGATGCTGAGCGGACACCCCGGGTTGCGTGAGGCCGTGGAACGCGGCGACATCCTCGAAATGGCCCCGGCCGGGAAGCCGTTCACCGCCACCGCGTCCGTGCGCACCCTGTACGACGGCGACACGTTCCTGAAGTTCAGCCTGAACGTCCGGATCACCAACTGCCTGCGCAAGAACGCCGGTTACGAGCTGTCCGGGGCGGTGGCCATGACCCGGCTGCTGGAGCCGGTCCTGAACGCCCTGGCCACCCGCTTCCCCGGCAGCGCCGTGCTCCGCGAGCCCGCCTACCGAAGCCTGCTTCTGCCGGGGCCCGACGGCGCTCCGGACCGCGCTCTGTTCGAAGGCTTCGGCGTGATCGTCCGCGAGGGCCTCGCGGCGAGGCTGTTGCCGGGCACCACCCCGCTGCTCGCGGCGGCCGTCGCCGACGAGTATCCGACCGGCCCCGGCCACATCTCCCGGCTCCTCGAAGGGGCAGGACCCCGGACCGCCCTCGACTGGTGGTCGGCGTACCTGAAGCTGCTCGTCCCACCCGTCCTGGCCGCGTACTTCGACCACGGCCTGGTCCTGGAGCCGCACTTGCAGAACGTCCTCGTCTGCGTCGACGAAGAGGGCATGCCCGCCCAGGTCATCTTCCGCGATCTCGAGGGCACCAAGCTCGTTCCCGAGCACCACGCCGACGCCCTCGACGGGCTGCCCGCCTCGGTCGCCGGTCCCATGACGTACGACGCGCAGCGCGGCTGGGACCGGGTCGTCTACTGCCTGCTCGTCAACCACGTGGCCGACATGCTCGCCGCCGTCGCCGACCTCCATCCGCAGACCGAGCGCGCCCTGTGGGCCGAGGTCCGGGCCACCCTCCAGGCGTACGCGGACCGGTACGGCTGCCCGCCGCGGCTCGCCGCGCTGCTCGCGGGCGTACCGCTGCCCGCCAAGGCCAACCTGCTGACGCGCTGGCAACGCAAGGCCGACCGCGAGGCCGGTTACGTCCGTCTGCCGTCCCCGTTCGCCGAGGACGTGCTGTCCGAAGCGGTCCATGACCACGACACCTGGAGCGACGCACGATGACCGCGCCCACCGCCGCGGTGCGTGACCGCGTCCTGTCCCTGCCCGCCGAAGAGCTCCCGGCGTACGTCTACGACCTGGCGGCGCTGCGCGAGCACGCAGCCGCCGTGCGGGCGGCCCTGCCCGAGCGCGTCGAGCTGTACTACGCCGCGAAGGCCAACCCGGAGCCGGAGATCCTGGCCGCGCTCGGCCAGTACGTCGACGGCTACGAGGTCTCCTCGGGCGGGGAGCTCGCCCACGTCCGCAAGGCGGTACCGGGCCGCCCGCTGGCCTTCGGCGGCCCCGGCAAGACCCCGGCGGAGATCACCTCGGCGCTGGAACTGGGCGTGGAACGCTTCCACGTCGAGAGCGTGTACGAGCTGCACATGCTGGCGGAGCTTGCGCGGCGGGCGGACGCGAAGGCCGGGGTGCTGCTCCGCTTCAACCTCGCGGTGTCCGACGGCTCCCTGGCGGACAGCTCGCTGGCGATGGGCGGCCGGCCCACCCCGTTCGGCCTCGACCCGGGCGACGCCGACACGGTCGTCCGCCTGCTCAGCGACGGAACGGACCCGCATCTGCATCTGCGCGGCGTCCACGCCCACCTGGCCAGCGGTCTGCGCGCCCCCGAACAGCTCGCGGTGGCCGAATCCATCGTGACGTGGGCGACGGAGCTGGCCGCCCGCCACCGCGTCCGCCTCGCCGAGGTGAACGTCGGCGGCGGCATGACCGTCGACTACGCCGCGCCCGACCAGCGCTTCGACTGGACGGCGTACGGCGCCGGGCTCACCCGCCTCACGGCCGCCCACCCCGACCTCACCTTGCGCATCGAGCCGGGCCGCGCCCTGACCGCGTATTGCGGTTGGTACGCCACCGAGGTGCTGGACGTGAAGCACAGCCACGGTGAGGAGTTCGCCGTGGTCCGCGGCGGCACGCACCACCTGCGCACCCCAGCGACCAAGGGCCACGACCAGCCCTGCTCCATCCTCCCGGTGGACACGTGGCCGCACCCCTGGCCCCGTCCGGCCGCCCAGCAGGACAGGGTCACGCTGACCGGCCAGCTGTGCACCCCCAAGGACCTCCTGGCCCGGCATGTCCCGGCACCGTGTCTGCGGGCCGGCGACCGGGTGGCATTCGCCCTGGCGGGTGCCTACGCGTGGAACATCTCGCACCACGACTTCCTCATGCACCCCCGTCCCGGCTTCCACTTCCTCGATCGACGGAGGCCTGACCATCACTCTCCGGCGGCCCGGTGACGTCATCTCGGGCCGACGACCACGTCTGCCCACCAGGTGGATCCGTCGGAACGCTCTCGCACGCCGTGCCTGGCCGACAGCGCCATGACGATTCCGATGCCTCGGCCGTGCTCGTCCGGATCGAGCCCGGAAGCCGGCCGGTCGGCCGGAGCCGCCGGGCCCGTATCCGTCACCTCGATGCGTACGGCCTTGTGAGCGTCCACCAGGACCTGCGACACCCGAAGCGTCGCCGGAGGCAGGGCGTGGGCGATCGCATTGGTGAGCAGCTCCGACGCCAGCAGAACCACGTCCTCAGCGACGTCCGCGGACAGGTCCCAGTCGGTGAGGACCGCGCGCACGCGCCGACGCATGACCGCGGCCGCCTCGGGGGCGTGCGGCAGGGGAAAGACATACGTGACGTCTTCGGGAAGCTCTGCGCTGAGCTGCGCCACTGACATGGTCCATCCTCCTCCGGGAGCGCTGCCGGCCGGTGCCGGGCGTGAGGAAACGCTAAGGAGGTGGAAACGGTCGGTCAATGAACGACGGTCGGCATTACCGAACGGAGGTCCTGGGGCGAAGACCCGGACTACGATCGTTCTATGGTCGGCCCGGTGCAGTCCATAGAACGGGCGGCGGCGATCCTGCGTCTGCTCGCCACCGGTCCCCGCAGGCTGGGACTGGGCGAGGTGGCGTCCTCGCTCGGACTGGCCAAAGGCACCGCTCATGGCATTCTGCGCACCCTGCAGCACGTGGATTTCGTGGAGCAGGACGCTGCCACCGGGAAGTACCAGCTGGGAGCGGCTCTGCTCCATCTCGGTACCAGTTACCTCGACGTCAACGAGTTGCGGTCGCGCTCCCTCAACTGGGCGGACGCCCTGGCCGCCCGCAGCGGGGAGGCCGTCCGCCTGGGCACGCCCCTGGAGGGGAAGGTGCTCATCGTCCACCACGTCTTCCGGCCGGACGACACCCTGCAGACCCTGGACGTGGGGGCGCTGCTGCCCCTTCATGCCTCCTCGCTCGGCAAGGTCCTGCTGGCCTTCGGGGCCGCGCCCGTCGAGCCGCTGAAGGCCGGACTGGAGGCCTACACGCGGCACACCCTGGTGCTCCCGGAGGATCTCGACCGGGCGCTCGGCGAGATCCGAGAGCTCGGCTGGGGCTCCGAGGTGCAGGAAATGAGCATGGGTGACGCCGGGATCGCCACGCCGATCCGGGGGCACGGCGGCCTCGTGGTGGGCGCGCTCGGCATATCCGGCCCGGTCGAGCGGATCTGCGACACAGGAGGCCGGCCCCGACCGGCCCTGATCACCGTGCTCCGGGAGGCCGCACGGGCGATCTCCAGAGACCTGGGCGCGGCGCGCTGGTAGGCACCCGCCGCTCCGCGACACATCGGAAGGCAGGCCCGATCATGGTGGCACGGTATGTGATGTCCATCGACCAGGGCACCACCTCCACTCGATGCATCCTGTTCGACCACCGCGGGGGGCTGGTGTCCGTCGCCCAGCGAGAGCATCGCCAGTATTTTCCTCAGCCCGGATGGGTCGAGCACGACGCTGTGGAGATCTGGCGCAATCTGCAGCGCGTGGTGCCGGAGGCGCTGTCCCACGCCGGCGTGGACGCCGGGCAGATCGCCGCCATCGGGATCGCCAACCAGCGGGAGACGACCGTGCTCTGGGACCGGCGGACCGGTGTGCCGCTGGGGAAGGCGATCGTCTGGCAGGACACCCGCACCGCTCCGCTTGTCGACGATCTGAGAAACCGGCCCGGGGAGGAGTTCTTCCTCGAACGCTGCTGCCTGCCTCCCTCGACCTACTTCTCCGCGCCCCGGATCCGCTGGTTGTTCGATCACATCGACGGGCTGGAGCAACGTGCCCGGGACGGCGAGGTGCTGTTCGGCACGATGGAGAGCTGGCTGATCTGGAACCTCACCGGTGGAAGCAGCGGCGGCCTGCACATCACCGACGCCACGAACGCCAGCCGCACCATGCTCATCGACATGCGCACGCTGACCTGGGACGGCGAGCTCATGGAGTTCTTCGGGGTCCCGCGCCAGATGCTGCCGGAGATCCGTCCTTCCTCCGAGTGCTACGGCGAGGCCCGCTCCGTGCTCCCGGGGGTCCGGATCACGGCCGCCCTCGGCGATCAGCAGGCAGCCCTGTTCGGGCAGACCTGTTTCTCGCCCGGCGAGGCGAAGTGCACCTACGGGACCGGCAGTTTCCTGCTGATGAATACCGGCTCCGACGTCGTCCGGTCCCGGCACGGGCTCCTCACCACCGTCGCATACAAGATCGCGAAGCAGCCCGCGGTCTACGCCCTGGAGGGGCCGATCGCCGTCACCGGCTCGTTGGTCCAGTGGTTCCGCGACCGACTGGGTCTGATCAACACGGCACCTGAGATCGAGACCCTGGCACGCACCGTCGAGGACAACGGCGGCTGCTACATCGTCCCCGCGTTCTCCGGTCTGTTCGCACCCCATTGGAGAAGCGACGCCCGCGGCGTCATCGTCGGCCTCACCTCGTACATCACGAAGGGCCACTTGGCCCGAGCCGTCCTGGAAGCCACCGGCTGGCAGACACGGGAGGTCGTCGACGCGATGAACGCCGATTCCGCGCTCGCCCTGAAGGAGCTCAAGGTGGACGGGGGCATGACCTCCGACAACCTGCTCATGCAGTTCCTCGCCGACGTGCTCGACGTTCCCGTGGTACGGCCCCTGGTGGCCGAGACGGTGTCGCTCGGCGCTGCCTACGCCGCCGGCCTCGCGGTCGGCTACTGGTCGGACATGGAGGTTCTGCGCCGCAACTGGCACCGGGCAGCCCAGTGGCTGCCTGCCATGG
Source organism: Streptomyces sp. NPDC086835 (assembly GCF_044745705.1). Taxonomy (NCBI): domain Bacteria; kingdom Bacillati; phylum Actinomycetota; class Actinomycetes; order Kitasatosporales; family Streptomycetaceae; genus Streptomyces; species Streptomyces sp. NPDC086835. The sequence continues at coordinate 524,372 of NZ_JBIVAU010000003.1, read as the reverse complement.
ACTCCGAACGGCGGGAGAGCGAATACGACTGCTGGCAACGAGCTGTCGAGCGGTCCCTGGGGTGGATCCAGCCGCCGAGGCGGTCATGACACCCGGCCGGCCTTCGACCGGCCCGCCGTCCTGGTGAGATCAACCTGAAGGGCACCTGACGAGCAAGTTGGGTCCCTCATTCGGTGAACTCCTCTCGGCAGGGAATTCGGACGTGCGAGGGCTCTGTGCAGGGATGTTTTGCGGGTGCTGGGAATTGCGGCTCGTGCCAGGAACGCGGCCGGCGCAAGGGCCGGCGGACTGCACCGGAGCGGCGAGGCGGCCGAGACCAGGGAACGGCGGACGCGAACGCCCCGCTCTGTGGCGAGCGCTCCATTCAGATGAGCTTGTGTCTACACGCGCGCCGGACACGAAATCGCGAGAGAACGACAGATCGCCTCATCACGGCACTAGTTGCTCGACGGTCGCCCGAGCACCAGCGCTGTGCGGGGACGCCTTGATATGCAACCCGGCACTCCGTACGGTCCAGCGCGCTTCGGCCACTGGGTCGTCAGCACTGCTGGGCGGTGGCTTCGAGGTCCCTTCATGGCTCCGTACGCCCCCCGCCCGTTCGACGTCATCGACCCTTACCCCGCGAGCGGCCCGCAGAGGACCACCCCTGCTGCCGCAGCCTCTCGAACCCGTCCAGCAGAAGATCCAGCGCGAACTCGAACTCGAACTGGTCGTCACACCCCTGACCCACCACGGACCTCTCGTCATGAGCCACCGCGCCGGCCAACTCCATCACGTACGGGAACTCCCCCGCACCCACCTGAGGCGCAACCGCCTGGGCTTGCGAATCGCGGCCGGGCGAAGCGTCGAACAGCTCCTGCGTGATGCCCATCATCCGGCTGCCCAGAGCGTGCATCACATGATGTGTCAGATCGACGGAGAAACCACCGGTCCGGAACATACCGATCACAGAGTCCATGTACGCGAGCACGACCGGTGTCGGGCTGCTTCGCGACTGAAGCACCTGAGCCGCCCACGAGTGTGCGAGGAACGCACGTCGCGCCGAAAGGATCCTCCGGCGAACCGCGCCCTTCCAGTCGGCCCCCGGAGCCGGTGGATCGATCTCGCCCATGACGACATCGACCATGCCGGTCAGGAGCTGCTCCTTGTTCGCGACGTGCTTGTAGAGGGCCATAGGCACGACGCCCAGCTCCTGCGCCAGCCTGCGCATGCTCAGTGCTTCGATCCCGATGTCATCGGCGAGCGCGACAGCCGCCCTCAGCACCCGGTCCCTGGTCAGAGGGGTGCGGCGCACCGCCTTCGACTGCTGAGCCATATCGCGACAGCCCCCTCAATGCTCCGCCGTATCCGCACACCGCTTGACGAGTGTACGACGTACACCTACCGTGAGCCTTCGGTGTACGCCGTACACCTTTCCTTTGGGGGTGGGTGCTGGTGGAACCAGCCAGAAAAACCGCGATCGTCGCAGGTGCGTTCTTCCTTCTCACCGAAGTCGCCGCGATCGCCGGGCTCGCGCTGTACGACCCTGTCCTGCACGACACGCACTACATCCTCGATCCTGGCGCCGACACGCGGGTGTTCCTCGGCGCACTGTTCGAGATCGTCCTCGCCGCGGCCGTCATCGGCACCGGAGTCGTGCTGTTCCCGGTCCTCAAGAAACAGAACGAGGGTGCGGCGCTGGGCTACGTGTGCGCCCGCCTCCTCGAAGCCGCCGTCATCATCGTCGGCATCATCAGCGTTCTGTCGCTCGTGAAACTACGGAAGGCCTTCGAAGGGGCGGCGGACAGCGATACCGCCTCGCTCCTCACAACCGGCAAGACCCTCGTGGCCATACACGACTGGACGTTCCTCATCGGGCCCAACTTCATCCTGGGGGCGAACTCGCTGATCCTGGCATGGCTGATGTACCGCGCCAAGCTCGTCCCACGATCCATCGCCGTATTGGGGCTCGCAGGCGGCGCCTTGATCTGCACCTCGGCAACCGCAGTGATGTTCGGACTCTACGAACAGATCTCCGTAGCCGGGTCAATCGCCGCCATACCCGTCTTCACATGGGAAGTGGCCCTCGCCATCTGGCTCATCACCAAAGGCTTCAAACCAACTACCCCCTCGACACGGACAACAACAACCACACCACCCCCCACCCCACAACCGAATGACGGACCATCACCCACGTGAATGCTCCAACTCCCCTTGGACGGCTCAAGCAACGACGACCCACCCGAACTCCACCAACTGTTCGGGCTCGTCACAATCCGGCCCCCTCCGCGAATCGCACCGGCCGAGACGATCGACCGCCTACGCATCGACACCAGCAACTTCGACGAAACCGACCGCCCAGACTCACCAGGCGCACCCGCCGCAATGATCCCGCTCCAGACGACGATCGATCCAAGCACCACGCCGGACGCTACCCAGCGGACCAAACTGCGCAGTCAGTCACAACCACGCCTCAGTTGCTTCACGTGCGGTCATAGCACCTTGCCCGGAAGTGGCCACATCGATGGACTGGAAGACGCTACGCCCCGGCGAAGCCCTGGGCGTAGCGTGACCCCGCCTGGCACATCGCGGCCATTTCGCCTGACCGACACCAAGGCGGCCCCCGGTGCTGTCGCCGGGGCCGACGGCTGGGACGGCCGCCCCTGCAACCGCTTCCCGCAATACACTGGCCTCATGGGTGGAAATCCTTCCGTACCCATCGCAGACGAACTCGTGCTCAAGACCGGCGACCGGTCGCAGACGCTGAGTCCGAGCCAGTGCTATCGCGTCGGGCGGGACCCCGCCAGCGATATTGCTTTTACCGATGCTCGTGTGTCGTGGCATCACGCAGTGCTGCGCGTGGAGGGCGGCGGCTGGGTGGTGGAGGACGCCGGCAGCACCAATGGGACCTTTGCTGACGGTTACCGTGTGCAGCATTGCGGGGTCGGCCCCGGCACGTCTCTACGTTTCGGCGACTCCCAGGACGGGCCTTGGGCTGCCTTGTCCCGCGTCTCCCGGCCAAGGCGCCTCTCCCGTGCGGAGGAGTTGTCCTACCGGCCCGCTGACTTGGTGAGTCACGGATTCCGCCAACCAACCACTGTGCGGCGCTTGTCCGCTTCCACTCTGACGATCGGCCGCAATCCCGAGAACGACCTGGTCATCAACGACCTGATCGTCTCCCGTCGTCACGCTGAGCTACGAGCGATGGACGACGGTCGGCACCAGATCGTTGACCTCGACAGCCACAACGGCACCTACGTCAACGGACAACCGGTGACCGCCCGCTTCCTGCACCCCGACGATGTGGTGGGGATCGGGCGCTCCACGTTCCGGCTGGTCGGCGACCGCCTGGAAGAGTTCGTCGACAGCGGCGCCGTGTCGTTCTCGGCGCGGCACTTGGCCGTAAGCGTGCAGCACAAGGGCCGGATGAGGACCCTCCTCGACGATGTCAGCTTCGGGCTGCCGGAGAAATCGCTGCTGGCGGTCATCGGACCGTCGGGTTGCGGCAAGTCCACCTTGCTGCGGGCGCTGACCGGTTACCGCCCCGCCGACCACGGCGAAGTGTCCTACGACGGCCGCAACCTCTACCAGCATTTCCCGGCGCTGCGCCAGCGGATCGGGCTTGTGCCGCAGGAGGACATATTGCACCGGGAACTGACGGTGCGCACCGCGCTGGCGTACGCCGCCCGGTTGCGCTTTCCCGGTGACACCGAGCCGGCCGAACGCGATCATCGCATCGACGAGGTGCTCGGCGAGCTGCGTCTGCACAAACGCGCGGATCACCGCATCACGGCCCTGTCCGGCGGCCAGCGCAAGAGGGTGTCGATCGCGCTGGAACTGCTCACCAGGCCGTCGCTGCTCTTCCTTGACGAGCCGACCTCCGGCCTGGACCCGGGGATGGACCGGGAGGTCATGCAGACGTTGCGCAGCCTTGCCGACGAGGGCAGAACGATCGTAGTGGTGACCCATTCGGTGGCCGAACTCACGGTGTGCGACCAGCTGCTGGTGATGGCGCCGGGTGGTGTGGTGGCGTACTTCGGTCCGCCGGACGAAGCCCTGGCTTTCTTCGGCCGCCGGTCCTGGGCGGATGTCTTCCAGGCGTTCGAGGAGCGGCCCGGCGACGACTGGGCCGGCCGCTACCGTGCATCGCCGCAGTACGCGATGTACTCCGCCGACGTGGAAGCGGCAGCCACCCCGCCCGCACCCGTTCCGGAGGAACAGCCGCAGCCCGTGAAGCCGCAAAGCTGGGGCTCGCAAGTGTGGACGCTGATACGGCGCTATGTGGCGGTGATCGCCTCGGACAGGGGCTTCATAAGCCTGATGGTGCTGCTTCCCGCGATCCTCGGCGGGGTGAGCGTGCTGGTCCCGGCGGAGTCCGGTCTGGCCGCACCGCAGCCGCCGGAGAGATTCAACCAGGACAGCGGAACGATCCTGCTCATCCTCGCGATCAGCGCCTGTTTCTCCGGCTGCGCCAACTCCGTCCGAGAGCTGATCAAGGAGCGGGTGATCTATGAACGCGAACGGGCGACCGGACTGTCACGCTCCGCGTACCTCGTTTCCAAGATCGCCGTGCTGGGGATGATCAGCACCCTTCAAGCCTTGATCATCTGCTTCATAGGCTTCTCCCCGCGGAAACTGCCTGCTGAGGGCCTGATCATCAAGAGCGCACCCGTCGTCGAGATGACGATCGGCATCATGCTCCTCAGCTTCGCGTCGATGATGTGCGGACTTGTCATCTCGGCACTGGTGAGAACAGCCGAGAAGACCATGCCGCTGTTGGTGATGTTCTGCGTCGTCCAGGTCGTCTTCACAGGCATCCTCTTCCAGATCTTTGGTAAACCCGTCGTTGAGCAGCTCGCCTGGCTCATGCCCGCGCGCTGGGCGGTCGGCATGGAGGCCGCGACCACCGGTCTGTCCCGTCTGATGCCGCCGTTCAACGGCGAAGACCCGACGGCGCTGGACCCCCTCTGGCAGCAGACGGCGGCTCAGTGGTGGACCAACGCCATGATGCTGATGCTGATCGTGACTGCTTGCGGAGTCGCCGTACTCAGGCTGCTGAGGCAGCATGAACCCGAGGTCATGCGCCGTCGCTGACCACCGCGTCGGCCCGCCTTGACCCCTCGTCGCATCCGGGTCCAGCGTGGATAGAGAGATCTCTACGGCATGACCGAACGAGGGAAGCGCACGAGCGGAGTCCGCAATGACCACCGCATCACCCCACCGCCGACAGAGTCGCTGCCTCCCGGTGGTCCGCGTGCCTGTCGCCATGCTGCTGCTCGTCGCCATGCTGCTGCTCCTGGGAGGCAACGCCTACGCGGGCGCAGCGTCGGCAGCTGACTCCACCGACGATCCGAGCCCGCCGCCCGCGTCCGAGCATCATCCGACGGCTCCCAACCTCCCGGATTCCGATCAGCGCACGGAGCCTCTGCCGCACGAATCGCCCGACGGTCCGAGTCCACCGGCCTCCCATACGCCCGGCGGGCACGCCACCATGCAGCCCGACAGGATTCCGCCGCAGGACTACGCCGCGGACGCCGTCGCCCGAGTCGAGGTCACGGCGCACGTGGACGTCGCCGTGCACTGGGACACGATGCGCCAGTACCACTTCAAGTCGCTCGTCGATACAACGGCAGGCGGCACGGGCGTCTTCGTCAACCCGAGCGGTGGTCTCGTCACCTCCGCCGAGGCCGTCGAACTGAACCAGGAACGGGTCACCGTCTACGCGGTGAACCAGGCATGGCATCGGGCTGCGGGGGTGCCACTGCCCGAGAACCCGTACGAACGCATGCGCGTGCGAGACGACCCGAAACTCGATGCGGCCGTCAACAGCTGCTACCAGCCCAACAGCCCGAAGGCGGAATGCGCCGTCTTCATTACGCCCGAGGTCAGGGTGCACCCCTACACCGCGGCCGAGAAGCCCCAGGCGCTGAAGGCGGTCGTCATGTCCACCGCTGGGGGTGTGGCGGTGCTTTCCGTCGCAGCCCCGGGCAAGACGGCCACGGTCGCGCTCGCGGCGGACCCGCAGGCCGACAAGACCTGGACGTCGGCCGGCTGGCCGACCACACCCGCCGCAACAGCGAGACTGGCCACCGTGCAGGGCCGCTACGACCGTCAGGGTGAGGTCTCGGACCAGGACATCGACAAGCTGCGAAGGCAGCTGGGAACAGGGATGCCCGGCTCGGTGCTCGTCAACGATCGCGGCGCCGTGACCGGCATGCTGAGCCCCGCTGACCGCTCGGTGGACGTACTTCGACCCGCTCAGATCACTGCGGCGCTCGACAAGAGCGGTACGCAGGCCGAGCGTGGTCCTGGCGACTCCAGCATGACCAACGGGCTGGCGCTGTACGCGAAACACGAGTACCGCCATGCTGCACCATGGCTGCACAGCGCAGCGGACGACACCGGGCAGGGAGCGACGGCCGTCCGCTACCACAAAGCCGCGCACGCCAGCACAGGCAAGCCCAATGACATGAGCGACGAGGCCGACGCACACACCGGCCACGACGCCTCCGGCAACGGCACCAACTGGGCCCTGTTCGGACCACTCATCGGGCTGACGGTTCTGGCGGTGGCGGGCGGAGTTCTGTTTGTGCTCAAGCGCCGCCGGCAGGGCCCCGCCGACGAGACAGGCCCGGAAAGCCCACCGCCGCCCGCCCCGGACCCGACCGCACCGACCGCCACGCACGTGGCCGGGCCCCCAGCAGGGAAACGCCCACCGCTCACAGTGACACCACCCTCGAAGCCTGAGAACCACGAGCAGCGGGCCACCGACCGGCCAGACTCCCACCAGGAAGATGCCGACCGTCCGGCAGCCCAAGGTACCTACTGCGGAAACTGCGGTGCCCTCCTGTCCCCCGGTGACCGCTTCTGCTTCTCCTGCGGCACCGCCTTCCACGGCCCTTGAGGACCCGACCGAGATGCCCACACAACCACGCATCACGCTGGAACCCGGTGAGGAGCTGGCCGGCTATCGCATCGAGTCGTACATCGCCCGTGGCGGCATGGCCGTGGTGTACCTGGCCCGGGATTTGTCCCTGGGACGGCCCGTAGCCCTGAAACTACTCGCCCCCGAACTCACCTCCCACGCGAACTTCCGGGCCCGCTTCGTGCGGGAGTCAGAGCTGGCGGCCTCAGTTGACCACCCCAACATCCTGCCCATCTATGGTGCGGGCGAGGCCGACGGCGTGCTCTACATCGCGATGCGGTACGTCGACGGGGAGGACCTGGGCCAACTTTTGAACCGGCGCGCCCAGATGCCGCAGAGGCACGGCCAACTGACAGTGGCCGAAACGATGTCCCTATTCACCCAAGCCGCAGGCGCGCTGGACGCCGCGCATGGAGTGGGATTGGTCCACCGAGACGTCAAACCCGGCAACATCCTTCTCTCCGGCGCCGACGAGCCGGTCCCTGCGCGCCATGTCTACCTGACGGACTTCGGCCTGACCAAACGTTCAGCGAGTCTGACCGGCTTCACCACCACCGGCCACTTCCTCGGAACGATCGCATACGTGGCCCCAGAACAGATCGCCGGCCGCGCCGCCGATGGGCGGACGGACATCTACTCGCTGGGATGCGTCATGTTCCAGGCGCTCACCGGCCAGGTGCCCTTCGCCCGCGACGACGACGCCGCTGTCCTGTGGGCCCACATGTCCGCAGCCAGGCCGAAGGTGTCCGACTACCGGGATGACCTCCCACAAGGCGTGGACACGGTGCTGAATCGCGCGATGGCATCCGACCCGGAGGAACGCCAGCCATCCTGCCGAGCGGTCATCGAGGAGCTGAGGCGGGTACTCCGTGCCACGCCGCCGATCACGGGCCCCCGGACGATCAGAGCCGAACCACGTACGCCGCCACCGATCGCCCCGCGCCCCCAACCAGCTCCGAAACCGCCCTCACCTGACCAGGGGGCCGGAGCCGAGGACCAACCTCCCCGGCGACAACCGACCCGACCGCATGCGCCCCGCACCCGCCCCCCACGGCGTGTACTGGCGCTGCTCGCCGCCCTGATCGTCCTCGTGGCCGGCGTGGTCACCGCCGTGTTCACCCTCCAGTCCGACGACTCCTGGGTTGATACAGGAGCCCAGGCAGCCCCCTTCCGGCTCGAGCATCCCCCGAACTGGAGCCACCATCCGGCTACCGGCGCGGTGATGTACGCCGACACCCCCGACCATCTCATCGGCATCTTCACCGACGGCGACAAGGGACAATGGCAGCGCGCCGGGAAGGTCGTCGGCGAATCCCCGGCCAAACTGGCGGGCATTATGCTCCGCTTCACCGAGGAGCCGTTGAACCTCAGCACATCCGCCCAAGCAGCCGACGCGATCCGCGCCATCCCCGCATTTCGTCAGACACGCCTCGGCAACCCGGTGCCCGACCGCGTAGACGGCGTCAACGGCTGGCGTCTGGACGGGACACTGGCGAACCCCAACAGCACAGGCCCGCCCGACCGGATCGCCTACAGCTACTACTTGTTCAGCGTCCCGAGCGGCACGGCCCATCTGGTCTTCTTCGCACTGCCCGACCGCATGGAAGCGCAGGACGACACATTCGCCCGGGTACGCAGCACGATCCAGCTGCCCAAGAACTGAAGCAGCCCTTAGCTTGCTCTGGAAGGTCGCCCTGGTCCTCGCCCTCATCCTCTTCGGAGCCGCCGCCCGCAGCCTGTTCGCCAAGCCCTCCGCCACGCGGCCATCCAGGACTCCCGGGGCGCAGGCTCCCCGCAGACGATCTTCCCCGCCCCACCACACCGGACAGCCGCCCCGGCCCGCACAGAAGTTGACTGCGCACATGGTCCGATGCCGCAGCCCGGTGCGTTCGGCTCCCGCTGGTCAAAGGGTGTCGTCGCTCCATTGGTCGAGGAGGGTGTCGTCGGGGAGCCCGGCGGGTTCTGGCGGACCATGGAGGGATTGTTCGGCCCAGATGACTTTGCCGGCCGGGGTGTACCGGGTGCCCCAGCGTTCGGAGTACTGGGCGACGAGGAACAGGCCGCGGCCGCCCTCGTCGGTCGTCTTGGCGCGGCGCGGATGGGGTGAGGTGCTGCTGGCGTCGGAGACCTCGCAGATGAGGGTCCGGTCGTGCAGCAGCCGGACGGAGATGGGCTCGGCGCCGTAGCGGATGGCGTTGGTGAGCAGTTCGCTGAGGACGAGTTCGGTGGCGAAACCGATCTCCTCCAGACCCCAGTCCGCCAGGCGGCGGGCGCAGGCGGCGCGGATCGGGGCTACCGCCGAGGGATCGCGGGGTACCTCCCAATGGGCGACTCTCGCGGGGTCGAGCCGACGGGTGCGGGCCACCAGCAGCGCGATGTCGTCGCTGGGCCTGGCGGGCACCAAGGCCTCCATCACCGCGGAACAGGTGTCCTCCGGGTTGCGGCCGGTCCCGGTCAGGGCGTCTCGCAGGATCTCCAGGCCGGTGTCCAGGTCCCTGTCGCGGTCCTCGACCAGCCCGTCGGTGTAGAGGACCAGGCGGGAGCCCTCGGGCAGGACCAGTTCAGTACTTTCGAACGGGAAGCTGGCGCTCAGGCCCAAGGGAGGCGAGACCGTGAGCTGGGGGAAGTCCACGGTTCCGTCGGAGTGGACCACCGCCGGACCCAGGTGGCCGGCGGTGGCGGCTGCCACCCGCCCGGAGACGGGGTCGTAGACGGCGTACAGGCAGGTGGCCCCGGTGATCCCGTCCCCGTCGTGCATGTCGTCGGCGGTCTCGTTGGCGTCGATGTGGGCGACCAGCTCGTCAAGGTGGCTCAGAAGTTCGTCCGGAGGCATGTCCAGGGTGGAGAAGTTGTGCACGGCGGTGCGCAGTCGGCCCATGGTGGCCGCGGCGTGCAGGCCGTGGCCGACGACATCGCCGACCACGAGCGCCACTCGGGCACCCGACAGGGGGATGACGTCGAACCAGTCGCCGCCCACTCCGGCCTGGGCCGGCAGATAACGGTAGGCCACGTCCAGCGCGTTCTGCTCGGGCACGCCTCGGGGCAGGAGACTGCGCTGAAGGGTGACGGCCATGGTGTGTTCACGGGTGTAGCGGCGGGCGTTGTCGATCGCGACCGCTGCCCGGGCGGCCAGTTCCTCGGCGAATTCCTTGTCCTGATCCTCAAATGGTGCGGACGCGCCTGCCCGCCAGAAGTCCGCCACTCCCAACAGTGCCCCCCGCGCCCGCATCGGCACCACAAGGAGGGAGTGGAGTCCCTGATCCAGGACTCGCTGCACATGCTCCGGGTCGTGGGCCCGCCAGCCGTCGGCGGTGCTCAGATCGGCCTGCAGTACCGCTCGGCCACTGATCACCGCGGCCGCGACTGGATGCGTGGGAGCGAACCGGACCAGCTCACCGACCGGGTAGAGGGAGTGATTCCCCTCCGGGCCCAAGGAGGCGGTGCGACGCATCTCGGTGCTCGCCTCTGGTGGCTCCTCGCCACGCAGTACCGGCTCCAGCAGCTCGACGGTGACGACATCGGCGAACTGCGGAACGGACACGTCCGCCAGCTCTTCGGCGGTACGGGTCACATCCAGTGTGGTGCCCATCCGCGCCCCTGCGTCGTACAGCAGCTTCAGCCGCTCCCGCGCCGACTGGGCCCGCCCGGTGACTGCGGCCAGCTCCGTGGTGTCCCGCAGCGTCACCACGCTGCCCGCCTGTCCCCCGTAGGGGGCCGTGGGCCGCTTGTTCACCGCCAGCAGCCGGTCCCCGACCAGACGCACCGCATCCGTGACCGGCTCGCCCGATGCCAGCAGCGTCGCCGTCTCCCCGTCCAGCCCCAGGTCCACCACGCGCCGCCGCTCCGCGTCCGCCGGAAGGTCCAGCAGCCGACACGCCTCGTTGTTGGCCAGCAGCACCCGCCCCTCCGCGTCGATGATCAGCACACCCTCACGCACCGCATGCAGAACGGCGTCGTGGTGCTCGTACATCCGCGTCATCTCCGCCGGGCCCAGGCCATGCGTCTGCCGCCGCAGCCGCCTGGACACCAGCGCGGTCCCGGCAGTGGACAGAACGAGCGCGGCCGCGCCGGTGCCGATGATGATCGGCAGTTGCCGTTCGACCAGGTCTCCCACGTTCTCCACCGTGATCCCGGCGGACACCAGGCCGACGACCGAACCGTCGGCCCCGAACACCGGGACCACTGCTTGGACGGCCGTTCCCACACCGGCGGGCAGAGGCGGCCCGCCTGCGCGCTCGACGACGGTGCGGCCTTCCAGCGCCGGTTGGATGGTGCCGACGAACTTCTTCCCGATCTGCGCCGGGTCGGGGTAGGTAAGGCGAATCCCATCCGTGTTCATGACGAGGACGAAGTCCACGCCCGCCCGCTTCCAGGCCGCTTCGGCGCGCGGCTGCAGAACGGCTGTCGGATTCGGGCCCTCCAACGCCTCAGCGGTGCCCGGGGCATTCGCGAACATCTCGGCCGCCGCCAGCGACAGGCGCGCGGCCTCGCGCTCACTGCCACGGTTGGCCTGTACGACCAAGGCCGTCACCGCGGCCGCCACCAGCAGCAACACGATTCCGACCTGCAGCGCGAACACCTGCCCCGCGGCGCTGCGCAGGTTCAGCAGGGAACGCAGCCCCTGCTTCCACCCACGACGCGCGGCCGTCGGGCCGCCTCGATCGGGCTGTGGACGCGAAGATGCTCGCCGCATGGGATATTTTGGGCCGAAAAAGCCCTTTTCCTTCATGGTCAATTTCTAGCACCGCTTGCCGCCACGGGGTGAAACACCCGGTGCATACCTTTCTGGGGCCGGGAGTCGGTGACGTCCAGCTTCCGCTGTACCACCTCCGCAGGCCGGTCGCACGCCTGCGTGGCAAGCGAATTCGACGCTCGCCCCTCCGTCGCGGCACGTCGCCCGCTCCACCCGGGATTCGAGATGAGCAGCATTCGGGAGCCGGCCCCGGTGCGGCTCACTCCCTCGGGGGGTGCGGTCGTCCAGGTCGAGGCCGAAGAGATCGCGCGCGGCGGAGCCGGTACTTGAGCGTGCTGGTGGATGGTGAGGCGGCGGGCCGCCTCACCGATGTCGCCGACCGCGTCCAGCCAGGCGGCCACGGAGGCGGCGTGCGCGTGCGCCGAGGACTGGTGCCGTTCCTGCTGGACATGAAGGCTCTCCAGCGCATCGGCAAGACCACGTACGGCAGATTGACCGGCCTGAGCCCGCCGCCGGCCTGCTCGCCGTCGGTCCTCATCACGCAGACGCCCTCGGTTCTGCAGGTGACCCGAACCGCACCGGTCGTCACCGACGGCATCGGCGCTGCCCGGGTGGAGTCACGGCGCTGACGGGCCCCATGGCGCGGCACAGCACCGGCCGTGCGAGGCCACGATCTCCTCGGGCGTACGCTGAGGCTCGACCTCTGCACAATGGACGAAAAGGACGTCTTGCCCTCGCCCCGCCGAACGCGGGCACGCGAAGGGTGGGCGCCGTGCAGGAGAAGGGGACAGTCACGTGCCGTCGGACCGGTCGGGGGACGAAAAGGGCCCTACGCCTCTCCGGTCCGAGCCCGGGACACTGCTGGAGCACGTCCCGGTAGCCGTCTTCGGAATGGATGAGGACGACCGGATCTGCTATTGGGGCCCCGGCGCGAAGGACCTCTTCGGGCACGACTCCGCCTCCGCGCTGTCCCGACCCGCCGGCATGCTCTTCCCCGAGCCACTCGAGGGCGAACCGCCCGCGTCCACGCGGCTGGGAGAGCGGGGCAGGACACTCGGATACTGGCGGGTCCGGCACCCCGCTCGGCACCAGGACGGCACGGTCTTCCCGTGCGGCTTCCGGGCCTTCCCCGTGACCGGGGCCGGGGCCGGCTCCGTCGTCATGGTCCTGGCGAGCCGCGGCGATGACCTCGACCGGGTGAAGACCAACCTGGCCTTCCTCGACGCCCTCTTCGAGACCTGCCCCATCGGCCTGGTCATGTTGGACGAGGAGCTGCGGTACGTCCACCTCAACCATGCGCTCGCCGACATGGACGGGCTCCCCATCGAGGAGCACCTCGGCCGGCGCATGGACGAGGTCATGCTCACCACCGACGGAGGAGAGTATCTGCGGATGCTCCGCGCAGTCGCCGCCGGCGGCCCGCCCGTCGTGGGCGCCCTGGTCGGTCTGCGCACGCCGGGCCACCCGGACCGCGACCAGGTGCGGTCGGTGAGTCTGTTCCCCCTGAGCCAGGCAGGCGACACCCGACCCGGCGTGGGCGGGTTGCTGGTGGACGTGACCGACCGCGAACAGGCCATCGTCGAAGCGACGGCGACCCGACAGAGGCTGGCGCTGCTCGACCGCGCCACGGCCCGCATCGGCACCACCCTCGACGTGGAGGTGACCGCGCGGGAACTCGTCGAAGCCGCAGTACCGGACTTCGCCGACGCCTGTGTCGTCGAAGTCGTGCAGTGGATGGACGCGCCCGAGGTGTTCGACCCGAACCTGCCGCTGATCACCCACAGAATCGCCTCAGGAACGATCCTGCCCCCGCCCGCCACCGAGCTCGTGAGCGGTCTCGAGACGGTGACCTACCCGCCGGGCTCCAGCATCCACCGGATGCTGCACACAGGCCGGCCCGCCTCCGTCGAGGTGGACGCGGACTTCGTCACCACCACAGTGATGCACCGGGACCGAGCCCAGCTCCTGATCGACAGTGGTCTGAAGCGCATCCTCCTCGCACCCCTCGTCGCCCGGGGCACAGTCCAAGGCATCGCCATGTTCGGCCGCTCCGCCACCCGCCCGCCCTTCACCGAGCAGGACCTCACCCTCGCCGGGGAGCTCGCCTCCCGGGCCGCCCTGTGTCTCGACAACGCACGGCTCTACAGCCGGGTCCAGCACATCGCGCTCACCCTCCAACGCGCGCTGCTGCCCACCGCCCTCGCGGCCAGCCCCTACGTCGAAGTCGCCCACCGCTACGTACCGGGCAGCCACATCACGGAAGTCGGCGGCGACTGGTACGACGTGATCAACCTCCCGGACGACCGCGTCGCACTCGTCGTCGGCGACGTCATGGGACACGGAGTGCCCGCCGCCGCAGCCATGGGCAGGCTGCGCATCACGGCCAAGGCACTCGCCAGGAGCAACCAGGAACCGGACACTCTCCTCGGCGAACTGGACGCCTGCGCAAAGGAAGCGGGCATCGAACTGGCGACCTGCCTCTACATCCTCTACGACCCCGCAACCGGCCGCGCCCGCATCGCCAACGCCGGCCACCCGCCGCCACTCGTCCGCCATCCGGACGGCACTGTCACGACGATCAGCGAGGTGCTGGGAATCCCCCTCGGGGTCGGCGGCCTTCCCTTCGGGACGACCGACATCGACCTGCCCGACGGCGCTGTTCTCGCGCTCTACACCGACGGCCTCATCGAAGCCCGCGGCCAGGACATCGAGGACGGCATCGCCGCGACCCGCGCCGAACTGCGACGCGCACCGGCCGATCTGGAGAAAGCGGCGGACACCATGCTCTCCCGTCTGCGGCCCGCCCCTCCCGACGACGACACGGTACTCGTCCTCGCACGCGTGCACCGGCGGCACCAGTACGCCCCCAGCGCGAGCCCCACCCCGGGAGCAACTCCATGACCGTCCCCGCCGCCTCGCCGTCCACCGACTGCGGCCTGCGCCCCGACGACGGCCCGCGCTGTTCGTCAACCGCACCGGTAAGCGCTCCCCGGGGTCGGTGGGCGGTCCCTAGCGCAGGACGTTCCTGGTACGGGCACCGCCGAGGACGTGCCGCAGCGCCAGATCCGACACCGGCGGGTACGCCGCGGCGCCATTGCCTCCCGGATGGAGCGTGGCCTCGCCCGCCACCCGGATGCCGGTCTCCTGACCGGATCTGACCCACACAGTGCCCGAGACACGGACATCCACCGGATGTCGAGGCCCTGCACGGTCACGGTCACCTTGGCGTCGTGACCGTAGAAGCAGACGTCGGTCACCGTAGCCGCACCGCCTGCGCCGTGTCGGCGTGGGCCAGCCGCAGCTGCTCGGGGCGCAGCACCACCCTGCCCCCGCCGCCCGTCCGGTGGTGAGGCCAGCGCCAGGTGCCCCCTGGCTTTGCTTCGAGCACCAGGTACTGCAGACCTCCGATCGCCCAGAGGGCATCGAGGCCGTTGCCGGTGGTGCGTTCGGGCCGCTGTCGGCACAAGGGCAGGGGTCGGTTGCCCGATGTTCTGCCTCCACATTGGGTCCCGTTCCGGAAGAAGCCGCCGCACTCAGGTCCTGTCGACGTCACCTCTGCCGTTCTGCTGAGCAACCTCGACGACGGTGGTCAGCAAGTACTCCAGCACCTCGTCACTGAAGGCCGGCCTGTCCACCTCCTCGACGAAGAAGACAGCAGCCCACAAGTAGTCGTGCCAGTTCGTGTCAGTGACAAAGCCATCTTCGGCCTGCACGAAATCCGAACGCCGCACGGCACGCAGCAACGCCACAGCACCGACATCGCCCCGAGCCGAGAACAAAGCAGCCGCCTGCGCCAGAACCCGCTCACCAACCTCCAGCTCTTGCTGATCCCCGCCCACCATCCACTCCCCCACTCACCCGCACCCAGCGCCCCACAACGCCGCCCGGGGCCCCGCCGCCGGCACGGCGCGTCCCGCCCACCCAGCTTTCGCCCCGACCACAGCACCCTCGTACGCGACACAGCAAGCAACAGGCAGCGAATCCCTGCGCAAATTGACAGGTGCCTCCGTGCTGGAACTTCGACAGCTACCGGGCCCATGGCACCGGGCGGACGCGCACCGCGGCCGTCATGCGTTCCTGGATGCGCTACGGCACCCCTGTGCCGGCTCGGCGACCTTCCTCCCCACCGGACCGTGCATGTCGCGCTGCCCGCCGCCCCGCTTCCGGCGGCACTTGGCTTGCTGGATCTGCTGCGCGACGCCGCTGGTTGAACCTGGCTGCTGTCACCGTCTCCCGCTTCCGCCGCCGTTGCCTCTTGTCCGTTGGAAGATCCGGATCCGCAACCGCTGATATCTGCGGAGTTCGAGGATGCCTCGGACACCGCACACCAACAGATCTCAGCTCGGCCAGCATGACCTCGGAAAGCCGGCCATGAGGACATGCCACCCACCGTGAGCCAAGCGCTCGGCCAGGGCGTGAGGCAGCCGAACGTGCTGGTCACCGCGATGCTGCATGACGAGAGGCGCGAGATCCTCCAGCGCGAACCACTACTGGCCGAGGACCCGGCATCGTGCCTTCCGAGGACGCTCCTCCTCTTCGCCGGCGTTGGCGTGCACGCGGGCGACAAAGGGGGACGATGGAATAGCCGGGATACCGGCGCCGGCACATGGTCCGACCGGCAGGGCGGCAGCCTGATCGGCGGCCGGAAGGGAGCCTGAGGAATGGGAGCGACCGAACCCGTCCGGGGTGATTCCGGCGAGGCGGGTGTGGTTGCGTCCGGGCCGGGGGGCCTGCTGGATGTGCTGAATGTAGCCGCCGTCCTGCTCGACTCCGAGGGCAGGATCGATCTCTGGAGCCCGCAGGCGGAGACCCTTTTCGGCTACAGCGCCGAGGAGGCTCTTGGCCAGTACGCGGGCCAGCTGCTGATCGACAAGGAGCACCTGGACACGGTGCTGGAGCTGTTCGCCCAGGTCATGCGGGACGGCGAGAGCTGGGCCGGGGTCTTCCCCGTCCGGCACAAGGACGGCAGCTCACGGCTGGTGGAGTTCCGCAACATGCGGCTCCAGGACGACCAGCGCGATTACTGGGCGCTGGGTCTGGCCACGGACCAGGCGACGCTGCGGGGGGTGGAGCGGAACCTGTCCCTGTCCGCCCAGATGGTGTCCCAGTCGCCGATCGGGTTGGGCATGCTGGACACCGATCTGAGGTACATCGCCGTCAACCCCGCGGAGGAACGGATGAACGGCGTGCCGGCCGCCGAGCACATCGGCCGCCACGTCCACGAGGTGCTGCCCTTCCTGGACCAGTCCTTCGAAGGTGCCATGCGTGAGGTTCTGGCCTCCGGAGTCCCGATCCTGGACCAGTACACCGTCGGCCGCACCGCAGCCGACCCGGACAACGATCACGCCTGGTCGATCTCCTTCTACCGGCTCGAATCCCCCAACGGGAAAGTGCTGGGAGTGGCCACCTCCAGCGTCGACGTCACCGACCGGCACCGCGCCGTGGAAGAACAACGCCGTACCGCCCTCACCCTCCAGCGCAGCCTCCTGCCCCACCCCCCTCCACAGCGACCGGGCCTCGACGTCGCCTACCGCTACCGCCCCGCCCAGGCCACCATCGAGATCGGCGGCGACTGGTTCGACGTCATCCCCCTGAACGGCGACAAGACCGCCCTCGTCGTCGGCGACGTCATGGGCAGCGGCGTCGGGGCCGCGGCCACCATGGGCCAGCTGCGCACCGCCACCAGAACCCTGGCCGATCTCGATCTGCCCCCCGATCACGTCCTGCACCACCTCGACCACATCACTGACGGCCTCGACACCATCGCCACCTGTGTCTACGCCGTCTTCGATCCCCACACCGCGCAATGCCACGTCTCCCTCGCCGGGCACCTGCCGCCCGTCCTCCTTCGCCCGGACGGCACACGCGAGCTGCTCGACCTGCCCACCGGCGCGCCCTTGGGCGGCTGCGGCATTTCCTTCGACTCCACCTCCATCGACTTCAGGCCGGGGGACCAGCTCGTCCTCTACACCGACGGCCTCGTCGAGACCCGCGACCAGCCGATCGACGCACGCCTGGAGGCCCTCCTCGACGTCCTCGATGACCCCAACCGCTCCCTCGGCGCCACCTGCGACCTGCTGTTGCACACGCTGCGTCACAGCGGAGAACACGACGACGCAGCCCTGCTCATCGCCCGGGCCGGCCCCGGCCCTGTGGGCGAGGCGATCAGCAAGGAATGAGGATCCAGGGGGAGCGGCCAACTGCCCCTACTGGAATCCCGGGTGTTGATGACGGGACGGCGACAGCCGGCTGTATAGGGTCTTGGCGAGTGTCGGCTGCCGGCGAGGACCTCCCTGCCTGAACGCCCCGCAGGCCGTATGCGCATAGCTGACTGATCATCAGGAGTGCTGCCGTTGCGCCCCATCGAGACGTCGTCCGCGCCAGACGGTCTGGGGTGGAACCGCGACACCGCGACTCTGGTGCTGCTGTCCTTCGCCATGCTGATCGTCTCGCTCGACCAGTACATCGTGGTCGTGGCGCTGCCCGACATCGCACGCGACCTCGGGTACTCGGCGCAGACGCTCCAATCGGTCATCATCGCCTACGCCGTGGTCTCGGCGGGCTTCCTGCTGTTCGGCGGCCGCGCGGGCGACCTGCTCGGACGCCGCCGCATCCTGGCCACCGGCCTCGGCCTCTATGCGGGCGCAGCGCTCGCCGGCGGACTCGCGACCGGGCCCGAGATGCTACTCGCCGCCCGGGCCGTCCAAGGTCTCGGCGGGGCCCTCGTCTTCCCCACCACCTTGGCTCTCATCAACACCACATTCGCGGAAGGCCGGCTGCGCAATCGCGCGTTGGGAGTCTGGGGCGGAGCCGGCGCTGCGGGACTCGTGATCGGTGTGCTGCTCGGCGGAATTCTGACGCGGGTGTTCGGCTGGGAAGCGGTGTTCCTGGTCAACGTCGTCCTGGCGGGACCCGCACTGCTGCTTGCCTTCGTGCTGATCCCCCCGGACGGCGAGCGGGACAGGGGCCGGAAGTTCGATCTGCCCGGTGCGCTCAGCGTCACGCTGGGCGTCACGTTGATCGTGTTCGCGCTGGTGCAGGGCCCCGGATGGGGTTGGCTCTCGCCCGGCATCCTCGTCAGCGCGGTGGCGGGCGTGCTGCTGATCGCAGTCTTCGCCGTCGTCGAGCGGCGCAGCGACGACCCGCTCATGCCGCCCCGGCTGCTCGCCAACCGCAACCTCGTCACCGGTGTCGCCATTGCGTTCATGTTCATGGCGACCTTCGGCTCAGTGCTCTACTTCCTGTCCCTCTACTTCCAGGAGATCCTGGGCTACGACGCCTTGCAGACCGGCGCCGGCTTCCTCATCCCCACGGCAGTGGTGGTCGCGGGCTCGACGACGGCAGGCCATCTGGTGACGCGGTTCGGCCTGCGGGGCACACTGATCGCCGCCCTCGCCGTCGGTGCGCTCGGCGCGGTAGGGCTCGGCCTCGCGATCTCGCCGCACGGCGCGTACGCCGAACTGATCCCCGGCCTCGTGGCGCTCAGCATCGGTGACGGCATCGTCTTCACCGCCATGTTCATCGCCGCCGCCACCGGAATCCCCGACCGCGACCAGGGGATCGCCTCAGGGATCGCGTCCACCGGCTCGGGCGTGGGCGCTGCTGTCGGACTCGCCGTCCTCGTTCTGGTCGCGACGGCCGGTCTCGACGGCCTCTCCGGCGAACAGCTGCGCATCGCCACCGCCGATGGGATCAGCACGACCTTGTTCGTCGTCGCAGGCGGGATCGCGCTGACGCTCCTCGTCGCCTTGACCCGCTGCCCGACACCGACCGAGCCGGTACCCATCCCCGTGCCCTACCAGACCCGCCGTTGCTGACGGCGTTCGCGAACGCCGCTTGATGCGGCGAGGCCTCGCGTGGCCAGTGCTCCGCTCAGAACCTTGGCCTTTGAACTGCCCTTTGTTGCGTGGTCTGCCCGCTGGGGTGCCGGCGACCTGAATCAGGAGGAAATCGAGCCGTTCCGGTCCGTAGCGGGGGCGGTGTCTCGGCGCTCGGGAACTTCACGTCGGTGGGCAGCACGAACATGGCCTGGTACAGGGCAGGCCGCTCGGTCGCGCGCATTCCAGATACGTTCCACCGTGCGCCGGCTGATGCCCACCGCCGCAGTTGCCGCCCTCGCCCGGGCGCTTGAGTCTCCAGCGGCTGGAGGGTCCAGGATCTCGCCCATGGAAGACGAACGCCCCGACGTGCTCACCATCGGCCAGCTCGCGCACCGCACCGGCCTTCCGGCCGCGCACCGGGCGGCGGCTCCACGACAGCAGCCGTGGGCCTCGCACCGGCACCCGCTCCGGCGGCCTCCGACCGCAGCGACACGGTCCAGCAGCGGCCACAGCCGGCGGCGGCCACCGAGGCACGGACCAGAGAGCGGCCCAACCGGGCCCCCGCCCCGCCGACCCCATCGGGGCTGCCTGCCCGGCTTCGCAGACCGGGATTCATCCGCGCTGCGAGGAGGTCTCCGCGTGGGTCGGTGCCTGCTCCCTGGCGGTTCGGACCCGGGCCTCGGTCACAGCCCGGTGGAGGAGCTGGGACAGGCGCTGGTCGGCGTCGGGGGCTGTGAGCAGGACGCGGAGGGCGTGTTCGAGGTGGTGGTGGCCGGGGCCGTGCCACCACAACACGTCGGCGATGCGGGCCGGTGTCGTCGCGGTACGGGCTCCGGCGAGCCGGTGGGCCCGGGCGTGACAGGCCGCGCTGCGCCATTTCAGGCGCCGAGAGTCGGGCCGCACACGGCGGGCGGCCTCCACCACCGTGCCCACCAATAGCGGACCGTAGGCACGGTCGGCGGGGTCCGCGTCGGCAAGATCGGCGGCCAGCGGCCACAGGGTGTGGCGGGTGGCGTCGTCGACGGCGTCGTTGACCGCACGGGCGAGCGCGGCGAGTACCGGATGGGTGCCGGGCGGCCTGTCGGTGAAGCGGCCGGTAGCCAGCAGGGAGGCCTCCTCCATCAGGCAGGCGCCGTCGTCGGGGTGCAGATGGCTGAAGCGGCCTGGCACGGGGAGGCCGTCGGGGAGGCCGGCGCCTGGTGGCCTGCCCGACGTGGGAGTGGGTGGGGTGGGCATCGGGGGCCTCCGCTGCGGTCACAGGCCAGTGATGGCGTGCAGGATCAGGTAGAGGGCGGCGGCGGGCAGCCCGGCTCCGGGGAAGGTGAGGATCCACGCGGTGCCGATGGAACGGGCCACCTGCCAGCGCACGGCCGAGATGCGCCGGGTCGCGCCGGCGCCCAGAATGGCCGCGGTGATCGTCTGGGTGGTGGAGATCGGGGCCTTGAAGACGAACGCGGTGGTGTAGAGGACGGCCGTGGCGGCGGTCTCGGCGGCGAAGCCGCGCGGCGGGTCGAGGTGGACGATGCGCCGGCCCAGCGTGGTGATGATGCGGCGTCCGCCGCTGTAGGTGCCGGCGGCCATCGCCGCGGCCACTGCCGCGATCACCCAAAGGGGTACGGAGAAGTCGTCCTGCCATCCCGCCGTGACCATGGCGAGGACGATGACGCCCATGGTCTTCTGCGCGTCCTGCAGTCCGTGTCCGAGGCCCATGGCGGCGGCTGACAGGGTCTGCGCCATACGGAAGCGGCGGGTGATGGGGCGCGGGGCGGCGCGGCGGAACACCCACAGGATGATCGTGTGCAGTGTGTAGCCGAGGGCCACGCCGACCAGCGGGGACAGCAGCATGGGCAGCAGGACCTTGTCCACGATGCCGGTCCAGTGCACGGTGGCGGAGGCGGCGAGGGCGGCACCGACCAGTCCGCCGATCAGGGCGTGCGAGGACGAGGTCGGCAGCCCCCGCCACCAGGTGAAGACGTTCCAGCCGATCGCGCCGATGAGCGCGCACAACACCAGCAGCAGGCCGGACAGTTCCTGAGGTGCGCCGATGATGCCGCTGCCGACGGTCTTGGCCACCTCGGTGCCCAGGAAGGCGCCGAGGAAGTTCATCACGGCGGCCATGGCCAGGGCGATGCGGGGCGTGAGGGCCCGGGTGGAGATGGAGGTGGCAATCGCGTTCGCGGCGTCGTGGAAGCCGTTGGTGAAGTCGAAGGTCAGCCCCACGATGATGATCAGCACCACCAGAGTGAGCTCCATGGCCGGATCACCTTTCGTCACGCACACGGTCACGGCAGCGGACGGCCGCAGGCGCCCTCGCCCTGTCTCCATCCTGGCGCGAAACCCCCGCGGTGGCCGGGCACAGACACGCGACACGCACACAGCCGATGAACGTCCCTCTGCATGGACTGGAACAGGCCACTGGGTGCCTATACACGGTGCGGGCCGGGCGCGAGCCCGGCGCCATGCCGGGCACTCCGGTGCTCGTGAAGTGTGCCGATGATTTCGTCGTGCTCTGCAACGCCGAAAGAGATGTGTACCAGGTCAGGGCCCGGCTGGTGGACCGGTTGGACGCGAGGGGCTTCGCTTCAACGAGGAGAAGATCACGGTCGTCCGCCTCGACGAGGGTCGACTTCCTGCGCACTCGAGGACCTGCACGGGTCCCATGCCGAGGCCGTGTTGCGCAGACTGATCCCGATCGTTCGCGGTTGGTCGACCTCCTACCGGGCGGTGGCGTCCTCGACGGCGTTCTCGTCGCTCGATCACTACATGTGGCGGCTGACCTTCAAATGGCCCAGGCGTCGCCACTGCAGACAATTCGAGGTACTGGGTCGTCGACCGGTACTTTCGACGGTTCCACCGTCCCGGCGTGACCATGGGTGGTCGGCGACCGCGACAGCGGCGCCTTCCTCGTCGAGTCACGCCTGGACCGGCATCGTCCGCCACCAACTCGTCACGGACGGGCGTCCGCGGACGGCCCCTCGCTGACCGGATTGGCAACACCGCCGCCGGCAGGAAGCGCCACCGCCGAAGGACGAGACCCGTGGGCGAGCACGGCCAGGGTGATGTGCCGGTACCAGCCGATGCAGCGGCGGACCTCGTACTGGTCCGAGCCCCGCTCGTTCTTCGCCGTCTGGAAGCACTCCTCGATCTGCCGGCGACCCGAACCAGGTCGGCCACCGCGGTCTCCCGTGGGGCGTAGGCAAGGAAGTAGGTGATCTCCTCGGTGCTACAGCGGGACGTGAATGTCGAGGACGGGTCCGACGGCACGAGGGGGCGACGCGTCCAGACTCTCCAGAACGTGGAGCATCGGGACGTTCTGCGCAGCGACTGTCGCGGTCAAGGTGTGGTGGCCCGCCCGGCGGGCCACTTCGGCCGCGTGTGCGGCCAGGGCGGTGCCCAGCCCCTTGGACTGCCAGGCGTCCTCAACCAGAACGGCGAGCTCGCCCACCCCTTGCCGGTCGGTGCACATCACGTTGGTCATGGCGATGATGTGGTCCATGCGCTGGGCCGGGGTGGTCACCAACGTGGTGCCGCGCTCCGGGTCGGACAGCAGGCGCCATCCGGCGGGAGAGAGCTGGGGTTTGCCTGCGTGGTAGCGCAGGGCCCGGCTGCCTGGCGAGCAGCGGCGGTGCAGTGCCTGGATCGGTTCGAGATCGGCGGGTGTCACTTCGCGGGTCCGGGTGGCGGTGCCGTCGGTCAACGTGATCGGGTGCGCGGTGTCTTGGCCGACGTCGGGCATGCGATGGTCTCCTGACAATGGCATACGTGACGGGCGTGCGGGCGGACCCCTCGGGCGGATGTCCGCTTGGCACACGAGCAGTCTTTTGCCACTCCCCGCCCGACTCAAGGCGGGTTTGCGCCAAAGCGATTACGCTTCGCACTTAGTACGTCACTCAACGGAGTCAGGGGGTCAGGGAGAACGACGGATGTTGCCGCGCTTCTTGATGTCCACGTGCACCAGCTCGCCGGGCTCGGCGCGTTGGCAAGGACGCGGTGGACGGTCGAGGGCACCAGTCCGAGCAGGTGCGCGATGCGCGCCGGGCCCCACCGGCGCAGGACGCGGACCTTGATGATCCGGCGTTCGATGCGGGTCGGGGTCCGGCGCGGGCTCGTGTGCGGGCGGGAGGAACGGTCGGACATGCCGGCTTCGCTGAACTGCCGGTAGCGCTCGGCCCATCGCTGGGCCGTGGTGGGTGAGACCTGGAAGCGTTCGGCGGCCCGCCGCAACGGCCGGCGGTCCTCGACCACGCAGCGGGCCAGACGCAGGCGTCCGGTCTCGGTCAGGGGTGCATTACGGTGGACCACGAGGGCCTTTCTGGTTGGTGTAGACGTCGCAATCCACACCGCACCGGAAGGCCCTCACCTGTTCAAGATCCCTCAGCCGAGACCTGGCTCACCCGTCCACAACCTCCCCGGACAGAACACCTAAGGGCTGTCCCGTAACTACCCTGCGTGCGCGGTCCGCAGGCATCCCGGGTCCTCACTGATGGACGCCGCGTACGACATGTGGCCCAGTCAACAACGGGCAACCGGATCCACTACACCGCGGGTGAGACGATCTCGCTGTGGCTGGTGTGATCATGGTGTCGGAGCCGTCCTAATCCGGTGGTAGCGACAGCCCTGAGAGGCGTACGCCCAAGCTCTTCGAGTGGCAGAGGTTGGTCGCGATGGCGGTCACGTGGGTGTCGGGCTGAGGCCCAGCGCAACCTCTTCAACCGCATGATCGGCCAGCTCTACCACTGTCTCCAGCACGGCGAACGGTTCGACGAGCTTGCCGCCTTCCCCCACCGCCCTCGGTGGCCGAGACAGCTGCTGCCTGACCTGCGGCAACGCGCCTTGCTCAGGTCGCCCACAGCAGTCGATCATTCACACATGAGACCCGAAGTCCAGGCGTTCGTCGCCGACGGCCATCTCCCCGACTGGGACGCCGACGAGGAGGAGATCGACCGCCGAGTCAATCAACTCGAAGCCATCTCCGCGCCCGTCACAGCCGACGAGGCGCATGCTTTGGCTGCCTGTTTTGGCCCCGACGACTGCTACGGCGTCGCCTGGTCGCTGCTGCACCTGATCGAGACCAGCCCGGGGCCGGTGCCGCCGGTGACGCTGCCCGCAGCCGATGCCACCGAATGGCATCGCACGCTCTGGAACCGCTGGGGAAACCGGTGAACTCAACGATGAGGACTTGACGCGTTAGAGCCCTGAGGTGTCTGGATAGCCCCGTTCACCGGGCTGAGCCCGCGCCAGTTCGGCAAGCTGATCACTGCGCTGCGCCGCGAGGGCGCGGACTCGGTTCGCAGAGGTCGGCCGTGGAGCATGCCGCTGGAGGACCGTGTACTGCTGGTAACGGCCTACTGGCGGACAAACTTGACGCTGCGCCAGCTAGCGCAGCCGTTCGGCGTGTCAAAGTCGGCGGCCGACCGCATAGTGGGTCACCTCGGGCCGTCCCTGGCACTGTATCCGCGCAGACGCTTCCGCCCTGGACGCTGTGCTGATCGTGGACGGCACCCTGGTTCCCACCCGCGACCACACCATCGCCGAACAGTCGAAGAACTACCGCCACTCCACCAACCACCAGGTCGTGATCGACGCCGACACCCGGCTGGTCGTCGCCGTGGGCCAGCCGGTGCCGGGCAACCGGAACGACTGCAAGGCGTGGGAGCTGTCCGGCGCGAAGGACGCAGTCGGCCGGACCATGGTCATCGCGAATGGCGGTTACCGGGGCACCGGCCTGGCATCCCGCACCGCCGCGAGAAAGGCCAGTTCGAACTCCCGGCCTGGAAGGAGGAGCACAACGCTTCCCACCGCAAGGTCCGCGCCCGCGTCGAGCACACCTTCGCCCGGATGAAGGGCTGGAAAATCCTCCGCGACTGCCGTCTGAAAGGCGACGGCGTCCACCACGCCATGTTAGGCATCGCCCGCCTGCACAACCTCACCCTCGTCGGATGACAGAGAAACCAGCAGGTCAGCCATCATCCCGTAGATCATTTACTGGGCAGTCTTTAGCATCGCTGGTCATGACTACAGTGATCGTAACCGTTGGGCTGGCGTTCATCGGCTACCTGACGACCTATCTGAACGGGCTACGTCTGGCGCAGAGACAGGCCCGCCTCACGCGCGTCAACCAGCAGCTAAGTGACTTCTACGGACCGCTGTTCGCTCTTATGGAAGCCAACAGCCGCACCTATGACACCTGGTCAGAGAGGTACGCCCGTCCCGACGGCCGCGACCCCTTTTGCCACGACATTCCTCCCAACGAGCAGGAACTTGCGGAATGGCGCACCTGGGCCACAACCGTCTTCATCCCAAACATCCAGGCTATGCGAGACGTCGTGGTCGCCAAGGCCGACCTCCTCATCGAGGAAGAGATGCCTCAGGCCCTCCTTCAGCTTTGCGCCCACGTCTCGGGTTACGAGATCACGGCTGCGCGCTGGGCTCAAGGCAACTATGAAGAGCACCTGTCGGTCATATCCTTCCCGGGCCGGGCGCTCAGGGAGTACATCCGCGACAGGTTCACACAGCTCAAGAGGGAGCAGGCGCGATTGCTCGGACATAGCCGAGCTAGCAGCAGGAACCGATGGACAAGCCTCGTCGGCCGATGAAATGAACCCTGCTGCCCGCCCAGTCGGCTCATTGTTGGACAGCCCTTAGGTCGCCGGGCAGCGCCCGGAAAGAGGGTCCTGTATGAGGAAGCGCTGCAGCGCAGCAAGTTGTTGATCCGGCCGCCAGCGGCCGTTGCCCGCGCTGACGCGAGAGAGACGTCGAGCGTGCCCCCGATTGATTGGGCGCGGCAGCTGATTGGGCATGGCAGCTGGCGGCCTCTATTGGAGGCTGTCGTGCACAGAGTCCGGCCACGGCTCGAGGTGTCCTGCCGACGGGTCGTGGTCGCCGTGGAGGACGTCCTGGGTATCCACACCGGCGAAAGGGTTCGGTCCGGCTGCGGGGGGCTCGGGGTAGCGGGGGGTGTCCTGGCCCCAGGCGGCGAGTCGGTCGATGGCGTACCAGCGGTAGGGAGTGTCGCGGGCGGCGAGTTCGTGGCCTGCGTCGGTCAGGGCGGGGATGTGATGCGCCAGTACCGGGTCGGCGAGCGTAGGCAGGATCGCAAAGAG
Organism: Streptomyces sp. NPDC086835; assembly: GCF_044745705.1. NCBI lineage: Bacteria > Bacillati > Actinomycetota > Actinomycetes > Kitasatosporales > Streptomycetaceae > Streptomyces > Streptomyces sp. NPDC086835. Next base: position 497,852 of record NZ_JBIVAU010000003.1, on the reverse strand, counting down.
GGCGGCGTCGTGGACCTGCTGTTCACTGTCGCCGAGGAACGGGTGGACCGCGTCGTAGAGGGCTGGCCGGGTCGCAAGGAAGGCATCGATGTCTTCCTGCTCGCCGGGCGGCCACTCCGGCGGATGGTCCATGTCCTGGGCAGTGCCCCCGAGCCAGCCGAGCAGAAGCACCCGCAGCAAGGACAACTGCTCACCGTACTGGTCGATCTCCCACGGACTCTGGCATGTGACCATCGCCAGCGTCCGCGGATCGCCCAGGATCGCTGCGACGAACAACGCAGCCGGCGCCGTGGCGTTGTAGAAGGACCCTGGTGCGTCACCGCGCCGTACAAATCCCCCACCGCCGCGCCTTGGAATCGCGGATCGTCATCAAGCAGCTGTCGAAGGATCACCGGCGTCATCGGCGCCACATGGGGAACAGCGCACGCTTGGAAAATGACGCTCGCCGCCAGTTGGAGCGGCGTCGTGGTCCCCGCAGCGGCGGGAGGCGTATGCGAACGAGCAGGGCGCGCACACATCCCTCGTCGCCGTCACCGCGCGGTCGAACCGCCTGAAGGCGGACCAGGACCCGGCCGAACGGATGCCGCCGGCGGCGGACGTCCACTGCCGGTACGTCAGCGAGTGGGTCGTCATGAAGCTCCGGTGGGCCCTGTCGGTAGACCAGGCACAGCTGGGGGATGTTGCTACCGGACGTGGGTGCAGCCAGGGCTTGCCCGGGCCCCCAGGGGCGGGTCGCCGGACGGTACGGTGAGGAGGGCCACTCCCCGTGCCGGGGGCTGCGGCCTTCACCGCTCGACCGTGCAGCAAGGGGCGTCCGACCGTGGGCGACGACTACTTCGGAATCCGGGACTACCGGCCCGTCTGGCAGCAGGGCCGCGATGCCGCTGCTGCGCATGGCAAGCACCTGGCCCGTCTCGCCGGGCGCACCCTGACGCACGCCTGGCTGCTCTGGGACGTCCACGACGACGAGTGGTTCGCCGACGCGCCGGTCCTGCTCGACTTCGAGGGCGAGCAGTTGGAGATCCAGCACAGCAAGTTCGACGACCTCTCCCTGACGTGGAACACAGTCACCACTGACACCAACCCTTTCTCCTGGGCGGACTTCACGCTGCGCTGGCGCAACGACGTGGTTGCCGGGTCAGGCGAGGCGGTCTCGGCGGTCGAACTGCTGGAGTGGCGCGGGCAGGACATGGCACGCGGCATGGTGGCGGTCAGCATCGTCCTCGCGCACGGCCGGGTCACGGTCCACAACGCACTCGACGAGAACGGGCTGGCCTTCGGCCCGCCCGGGCACGAGTACCACGCTCTCCCCCTGCAGTGAGCGATGCCACGGAACACGCGGCCGTAGCCGGCGGATAGCAGCGATCCGGCCTTATGTGAACTCCAGGCCCGCGCCGCCGCGGCATCACCTGCCCACCTGACCCCCACCACGTACCGCGAAGGGGCACGACACGGCCCCCGCGACGGCGCAACGGCTGCTGAGCAGTGCACACCGCGGGGTGCCAGGCCGACGTGGGCTGCCATCTGTTCGCCCCGCCGGGCGCCCGTCGGTCATGCGCCCGACCGCTCGTGTCCGGCGCCGCGCCGAAGACTTCGAGGGCTCGTAGAACACTCCGGCTTCGCCCCACATAGCCCCAGGGGCAAGCAGCCGATCTCGAGGGGCGGCCGCTGGCGCAAGACACCACCACTTGGAGAAGTCACCGGCCCGGGATCACAGGAGGCAGCTCTCGAGGACCGGCTCCGGGCCGCCGGAAGCTGCGGACCGTTGCCTTGCTCCACGACCCACCGAACCGCCCGCTGCACCGATCGTTGCGCGGCTAGACGCCGCCGTCCGGGGCGGACGCCCGGGCCGTGCGGCGGAAGGTGGCCCGGTAGGCGCTCGGGCGGTGGCCGGTGTGGCGGGCGAAGAGGGCGGCGAAGGTACCGGGGTCCTGGTAGCCGACTGTCGCGGCGACGGCGGCGACGGTGCGGTCGGTGGTCTCCAGCAGATGGCGGGCGCGGCGGACGCGGGAAGCCTGCAGATGGGCCAGCGGGCTGCGTCCCGTCTCTTCGGCGAAGCGGCGCAGCAGCGTGCGGGTGCTGACCCGGAAGGTGTCCGCGAGCGCGGCGAGGTCGTACCGCTCGGCGAGGTTCTGGTCGAGCCGCCGCATGACTCGCTGGGAGAACTCCCGGCCGGGCTGCGGGAGGAGCCGGGGGTCGATGTACGGGGTCTGGGAGGTCCGAGCGTCGTCGACGAGCGCCAACCGTGCGGTGGTGCGGGCCACCCGGGCGCCGTTGTGTCGGCGGATCAGGTCCAGCGCGAAGTCGTACATGGCGCTGAAGGCGGCCGTGGTCGTCACCCCCGTGTCGGTGACGACCAGGTGCTCGGGCCGCACGTCGGCGTCCGGGCAGCGCCTGGCCAGTTCGCCGGCGTGCAGCCAGGAGGTGGTGGCCCGGCGCCGGTCGAGGAGCCCAGCCTCGGCGAGCAGGAACGCGCCGACACAGAGGGAGACGACGGCGGTGCCGGCGGCGGCCTGCGCGCGGATCGCCGCGATCTCGGGGGCGAGCCGGGCGAGCCGCGCGTCGAGGTCCGTGTCCGGGCGCAGTTCGAAGCCGGGGACCACGAGGACGTCGACCTCGCGCAAGGGACGCACGTCCAGGCTCGCGCCACCCGAGGCGGTGACCCGGCGGCGGGGCGAGACGACCGACACCCGGTAGCCGGGCGCGTCCGGTCCGGCGACATGCCCGGCCATCGTCAACAGATCGGGGACGCCGAACACTTCGGACGCGAAGCAGTCCGGGTACGCCAGGACCCCGACCCGCAGCGCACCCGACCCGGCACCCGGACCCGCACCTTCCTCTGCCTCCCGCGTCGCCTCCAGCATCGCTCCGTACCCCCTGGTGTCCCGGTCCCGGGCCGGCCGCGTACCGCCCGACTCTCTTGCGTGTGGCGAGATTACCCCTGGCCTTGGCGATCTCGCCCCTCACCCGGCGGCAGCCCCCGGGACCAGGCTGGCCCCATGAGCGACGACGATCCGATCACAGACTTCACCCGCCGGAGCGTGGCCGTGGAGGGGGTGAAGAAGACGGTCTACGTAGCCGGGGCCGGGCCCGCGGTCGTGGTGCTGCCCGAGATGCCGGGCATCAGTCCCGACGTCCTGCGGCTCGCGCGCTGGGTGCGGGACGCGGGCTTCACCGTCCACGTGCCCTCCCTGTTCGGGACGGACGGAGCCTTCCCCACGGTCGAGGGCGGCCGGGAGGTCGTCCGCCGCGCCTGTGTCAGCGCCGAGTTCCGCGCCTTCGCCGGCGGCGGCACCAGCCCGGTGACAGTCTGGCTGCGCGGCCTGGCACGCCAGGCCCACACCGCGTGCGGTGGGCCCGGGGTGGGCGCGATCGGCCTGTGCTTCACCGGCAACTTCGCCCTCACCATGGCCCTGGAGCCGGCAGTGATCGCCCCGGTGGTCAACCACCCGTCGCTGCCGCTCGACGACCCCGGCGGCCTCGGACTCGACCCGGCGGACGCGCGCGCGGTGCGCGACCGGCTCGACCGCGACGGACTCACCGTCCTCGCCTACCGCTTCGAGGGCGACCGCTGGTGCACGGGACAGCGCTTCGCCGCCTACCGATCGCTGCTCGGCGACGCCTTCGACGGGCGCGTCCTCCAGGACAGCGCCGCCAACCCGGCCCCGCCGCCCTTCTTCGCCGACCTGGTCGGCACCCCACACAGCGTCGTCACCGCCCATCTCGTCGACGAGGCCGGCCACCCAACGGTCCGGGCCCGCGACGAGATCCTCGCCTTCCTCACCGACCGCCTGCACCCGCACGGGAACCCACCGCTGCCCGCCACCTGACCGGCCCCGGCTCGCTGGACACCGCTACCTCGCCGCCATCACCCTCACTCAGTGCTCGAGTGCGCAGCTACCAGCGCATACCGAGTTCGACGAGCCACAGACTGCCGTCGAACATGCGGCCAGAAGGTCCGGCGTGTGCTGGGCGAACCACCTCGGACGGGGAACACCTCACGTCCACCTGTGACTGAGCTCGGCACTTGGCCTGGTAGGACAATTTCAATGCACAGCACCGGTTGTTGTCCCGCCCGGCGCGCGAACCGGGTCACCATCGTGCGCGCAGCACGCCGTCGCTGTCCGGCAGGACAGCGCGGAGCAGCTGCAGCGGCACGGCTCGTACCGCCCCGGAGTCCCCCGCGGCACCTCCGGGCCCTCGGTCGTCAGGGCCAGGTACCGGCCCGACGACTCCCCAAGACGCCGTTGCGGTCGACGAATCTCACCTCCAGCGCGGAAGCAGCGGGATCACACAGCCGCGGCGGTCTCTCCTAGGCAGCGCCGAGAGGGACCCCGGGTGTCGTGGCATGTGTCGCGCACCTTCGACCCGCGGCTCAGGGCATGAGCTGATCGCCGCCGGCGCGGAGACAGCCCCCATCCCGCCCGCATCTGGGGCGGGACACCCGCCAAGGACCTGGCCGCCGCCGGCCGCGTCCTCGCCCTGGTCACTGAGCGCGTCAGCTCGGAGCTTGCAGCGCTGACCGCCTGACCGCCCGGCCACCTGATCGAGCCGATCGAGGACCAGCCGGGACACCGGCGGGGGCGGGTGAGGTAGCTGAGGAGGAGCGCGGACGGCCCGCTTCCCGGCCCTCCTCGCGGGGCTGGCTCCTTGACACCGCGGCGCCTTTTTGGCCTTCTCGGCCCTCGGTCATAGTCGGCGCCATGGACTATGACGTAGTGGTGGCCGGAGGCGGCCCGGTCGGACTGATGCTGGCCTGCGAGCTCCGGCTCGGAGGCGCGCGGGTGGCCGTCCTGGAGCGCCTCACCGAAGTGGACCCGACGATCAAGGGCGGGGCGATCACCACGCCCAGTGCCGAGGCGCTCTACCGCCGGGGCATGCTGCCCGCGCTGGCCGAGGTGCAGCGGCAAGCGATGGACCGCTTCCAGGCATTCATGCGCGAACGGAACGGCGGGGACGGAGGCGGGGCAGCGGGCCAAGGGCTCGGGTTCGTCGGGCACTTCGCCGGAATCATGCTGCGCGCCGACCTGGTCGACCGTACGGAGCCGGGCCTCGGCGACGCCGGACCCGCCGCCGAGATCGCTTTCGTGGCGCAGCAGGACATCGAGCGGCTGCTCGGCGGGCGGGCGGACGAGCTCGGCGTCGACGTGCGCCGGGGAGTGGAGCTGACCGGCTTCGACGCGGACGACGGGGCCGTCACGGTGCGGACCAGCCACGGGGCCATACGCGCCGGCTGGCTCGTGGGCTGCGACGGCGGCCGCAGCACGGTCCGCAAGCTCGCGGGGTTCGCATTCCCCGGCACGGACCCGGAGATCACCTGTCACCAGGCGGTCGTGGAGATGACCGGCGCCGAGGACCTGACGGTCGGCTGGACCGCCACGGACACCGGGGTCTACGCCCACGGGCCGATGCCGGGCCGCATCGTCACCGTGGAGTTCGACGGCCCGCCGGCCGACCGGGACGCGCCGGTCACCACCGAGGACCTCCAGGCGAGGCTGCGCCGCGTCTCCGGCGTGGACGTCACGATCACCGGGGTGCGGACCGCGACCCGCTTCACCGACCACGCCCGCCAGGTCACCGAGTACCGCAAGGGCCGGGTGCTGCTGGCGGGCGACGCGGCGCACGTGCACTCCGCATTCGGCAGCCAGGGGCTGAGCCTGGGTATCGGGGACGCGATGAACCTCGGTTGGAAGCTCGCCGCGGTGATCTGCGGCCGGGCGCCGGAAGGGCTGCTGGACACCTACACCGCCGAACGGCACCCGGTCGGCGCGGGGATCCTTGACTGGACCCGTTCCCAGGTCGCGGCCATGCGCCCGGACCCGCAGTCCCGGGCACTGCGCGAGATCGTCAGCGACCTGGCGGAGACGGTCACGGGTACCACGTACCTCACCGCCCGGCTCAACTGCGCCGGGCTGCGCTACGAGCTGCCGGACGAGCACCCGCTGACCGGCCGCAGCACCCCGGACCTCGAACTCATCGACGGCAGCCGCCTCGCGGACCACCTCCACGGCGGCCGGGCGCTCCTGCTCGACCTCACCGACGACCCGGAGCTCCGGGCCCTCGCTGCGGGGTACGCCGGCCGCGTCGACACCCTGACATCCGGCTCCCCGTCCCGCCCGGAACTGGCGGCGGTCCTCGTCCGTCCGGACGGCTTCACGGCCTGGGCGGCCGACGCGGGGGCGCAGGCGCCGACGTCGACGGCCGGGCTGGCGGAGGCGCTGGAGGAGTGGTTCGGAGTGCCAGAGGGTGCGGTGACGCCGGGCTGATCCGCCGCTGACTCGAACCACGAGCCGATTCCACCCACGGCCGCCGCACCCACCCGGTGTGGCGGCCGCCCGCACCCCAGTCCCGGACCAGCAGCAGCCCGGAGCTCTCACCGGCCGCCTACCGCACCCGCCGCCACGCATAGCCGCCACGCCCTCCGCCGGTGTTACGGCTCCCGACACCCTGCGAGCCGATGACCAGTGCAAACGTCACCGCCGGGCCACCCCGGCGGTGAGGGTCACCGCACCTGGCTCACACCTCTTCGGCCGCGTCCCGATCGCGGAGCGGGAGACTTTGGCGAGGTGGACGTCGTAGGCGGTCAGGTAGGCCAGGGACCCGCCGCGGCCGTAGGCGTGGTTCACGCGCATGGCGCGGGCCTGTCCCGGCGCCAGGGTGGGGGGGCAGCGGCAGCGGGCCTGGATGGAGGTCTTCTCGTCCGCGCTGATGATGTACTCGCTCTCGCCCAGGGGGCGGCCCTGCCAGGTGCGGGCGTACAGGTCCAGGACGCGGGCGGCCTTGGCACGGAAGTCGGGGTCGGTGATGAAGATCCACGAGCGGTGCTGCCACGGCTTGATCGCGTCCCGGGCCAGCCAGCGGCGCACGGTGGACGCGGACACGGTCTCGGCGATGCCGCGCTTCTCGGCCTCGTAGGCCAGCTCCGGGCACGACCAGCGGGACAGCGGGGTGTCGGTCTCGGCGGGCAGTTGGCAGGCCAGCGCGGTGACCTGGGCAGCCTGCAGCGCGGTGAACACGGGCGGGCGGCCCGAACGCCTGCGGTCGGCCAGCCCGGGCAGGCCCTGCTCGGCGAATCGGCCCCGCCAGGTGCGGACGGTGTCCAGATGCAGGCCCGTCTCGCGGGCGATGCGCGCGTTGGTGCGGCCCCGCGCGGCGTGCAGCACGACCTGCGCGCGTATCCGGGCCTGGTGGGGGTCTTGTGACCATAGGCCATCTTCTTTAGCCGGTGCCTCTGCGAGGCGGCCAGGGATATCGGGCGGGCGGCGGCAACGGGCAAGGCAGGAAGGCCGATCAGCAGAAGTGGATCTTGTCGACTGGAGCATGCCGCAGCCCCCAGCGTGACGACCAGGCAGGGTGACCCCATGCCCACCGTGCCGGAGTCGGCCAAGTCCTCCCGCGCCCAGAAGCTGACCGCACGCATCCGTACCGCCTGGCCCCAGCTCACCGGCGTGGCCATCCGCCACCGCGGCCAGTTCGCCTACGTGGACGGCGAACTGGCCGACGGCGAACGCGTCAAGCTCATGCCTTGATGTGGATCCCCATCACCCCCCTGCACTACGACGGCTCCGCTTCGCTCCGGGGCTTTGCGTTCTACCTCGCCAGCAGCGACAAGTACGGGGACAGCATCCTTCCCACCGGCAAGCCCGCACCCCCGAAAAAGAAGCCCTGGACTGTGCCTGCGGCCTCTACCTTGGCTAAACCCCCAGTTCCCTGATGGCCGTTCGAGAGGATCAACACCCATGAGCCCCGATTGGGACCAACGCCTCCTGTCGCTGCTCGCCCCGTGGAACCTTTCCGCCCCGCGACTCGCCGCCGAATTGACCGATCTCGGAGATCGCTCACGGGTATGGAGGGTGGAGAGCAACTATGGCCCGTACGTCGCGAAGCTGACCTTCGACGGCCCTGCATTCGTCGAACCCGGGCTGCGGATCGCCGCCGTGCTCGACCGCGCCGGCATTCCTACCGGAGCGCCGGTCCCCACCGTCGACGGAAAGCTGTGCCGCCCCGTTGACCGGCCCCAGGACTCTCCCTGGACGCTTGCCCTGCATACCTTCATCCCCGGCGCGCCGCTGGACCTGACCACCGACACAGCCCCGGAGCAGGCCGGTGATCTCCTCGGGCGCGTCCATCACGCCTTGATGACCTTTCCGGACGTGCCGCAGCCGGCCGGACACATGCTCGACTACTACAAGGGTGAGGCCAAACGACTCGGCAGACGGCGCGGCGCTGCCCTGAGAAAAGCACTGACCGCCATAGCCGACTTCCGCACCAGTGCGCCGCTGAGCGAGGGCGTGCTCTACGGCGACCCGGCACCGGAGATCCTGCAGGACCCCGGCTCCACTGCACTCGCGCTGATCGACTGGGGCAGCCCCAGCTGGGGCCCGCTGCTCCACGACGTTGTCAGTTGGCAACTGTTCCTGACCGCCCGGCAACCGCCGGAGGCCGCGCCAACCGTGGAGCGGCGCTTCCTCACCGCCTACCGGGCGCGGCGCCCGATCAGCGAGCGAGAGATGGACGGCCGGGATCTGCTTCTCGACCTGCACCGCGCCATTCAGGACGCCTGGACACCGGAACCGCCCATCGACGCGTTTGGATGATCCGCCCACGTTTCAGAGGGTGCGCTCACGTTGGTTAAACCCATACCTCGCCGCCCCCCCAACATCTGACCGGCCGCCACGCATGACACCGGCCCCGGAGTCAACCCCCGAAGGACTTCAGGAGCCAACCACTAGCCACCGGTGTCAGTGGCATCAGAGAGGATCGCGGGCATGACTTCGACTGCTGCCGATTACGTGTGGTTCGAGGAGCGCTGCCCCGAGCTCGCAGAGGCATACTGCTTCACCCTGGTACACAGGCTGCCGCCTTCAGAGGTTCTCCGCCGTCTCCAGGGACGTGACGAGTCTCCGCGGACCGGGGCGGAGCAGATAGTTGCGGCGGCCTTTGACCTCCTGGACTCCGACGACGCCCGACAACTGATCGCTATGACGACGATCGGGGACTGGACGCTGCTGATCGAACCCAATGGCTATCTCGGCGTCACCGAAGAGAAAGCCCTTCCGGCATCCGCCGGCACCAGCTGGATCTCGCACTTCGTCAACATCAACGGCGTCGACTCGTTTCTCTGGGCCGAGGACACGACGAACCGCCTGGCCTTCGAGCCCGGATTCCCGGATAGCCGATGGGGAACGACCCCCGACGAACTCCTGAAGGCCATGAACGACATCGGCTTCCAGTTCTGGGAGGAGACCTCCGACACCGCGGAGAACGTATCCGCACCAGCAGCGTTCGCCCTGGCCGAGCATCTGACCGACATCCGCATCACGCCAGAACTCCTTCAAGAAACGACCTTCACCTGCGGCAGCGCGAAGATCAGGTGACCCGGTCGTGGCCGCCAGTCCCGACGGCCATGGTGACCACGTGATGCTCAATCGGTTCGACGAGTGCGCTTGCGACCAGGGCGCGGAGGGCCGGCGACGGGATGCCGCCCTGCAGCGCATGCACGTTAGCCGCCATGTCGCGCAGCTCTTCATGGAGTGCGTCCACTGCACTGCGCCGGGTCGCTCCCCGGATCCGCTCGCGGTAATCCGCCTCCCAGGCCCCGGTCACCCATAAGACCGCCCCGACTTCGTGGAGCCCGCAGTCGACACGGTCGACCAGATACGGCCCGCCCCCCACGACGGCATCGCCCGGTGTCCGCGACCGCACATGGACGATTCAGAGAAGTTCGTGCTCCTCGACGTCGCCCACAACAAGCCGCAACACACGCCGCGGGTCAGCCCCTGCCGCCAGGCGCCGCCGCTCCTCGCCCGCCAGATGGGCCCCAACTGCCCGGACCGCGTCCGCTCGCTCAACCATCCGGATCCGGCCGTCCTGAACTTGCTGGAGCGGTTCTCGGGTCACCGGCCCAGATCCGTATGGCCGGCCGCCGACGGCTGGTCACGCTGTTACGGCCGAAGGCGCCGCGGATGGCCGAGCGGCTGGTCGAGGAAATCTTTCCGGCTCTGGACGAGCAGACCGTGACCGTTCCGGGGACCGAGGCGGCCGCGCTGATCGTCCCGAGCCTGGCCGATCCCTGGCCGCTGTCCTTGACCGGCGCAAACTCCTGGCCGGGCGGATCGAGGAACTCCTGGAGGCTCACCCTCTTCAAAGTTCCTGAGGTCAATGCCGGGAGTCGGCGTCAGGACCGGAGCCCGCATCCTGATCGAGGTCGGCGACGGCAGCACCTTCCCGACCGCCGGCCACCTCGCCGCCTACGCCGGACTCGCGCCCGCGACCCGCAGTTCAGGGTCCTCGATCCGCGGCGAACAGCCCTTCCGGCAAGGAAACAACAAGCTCAAGAGGGTTTCTTCCTCTCCGCGTTCGCGGCCCTGGGCGACCCGGCATCCCGGACCTACCACGACAAGAAGATCGCCCAAGGGAAGCACCACACCCAGGCTCTGCTCTACCTCGCCAGACGCCGGGCCGACGTCCTCTTCGCGAAGCTCCGCGACGGAACCTTCTACGAACCGCGGCCAGTTCGGGCCGTCGTTCCGCAGACCTAGACCATGGTCAGGAGGTGATCCGTGGGGCCGTAGTCGATCTTCCAGTCGGCATAGACCCCCGCGGCACCGTCCTTCTGGCACCGCAGCCCAACGGTCACCCAGCGGACCGACCCGTCACCGGCGAGGGAGAACGCGACCGCGGTCTCGAACTCCTCGCTCCCGCACGGGCAGCAGGCCTCACCAGGACCCGCGTCCTCCCAGAACTCCTCGCTATCCGCGATGAACGCACGGCCGCCGCAACCAGCGCACACCCGCTCGGCTCCGCCCTCGACATCGTCGACGAGCACGAAGAACACGCGCCCGCCACACCCGCCACAGACGGAAGGAACGATCTTCACCGGACGGCTGTCGCCGGCGTTCCGGAGAAACACCGCGAGCTCCGCAGAGACACCCTCGCCAACCTGATCATCAGCATGCACAGGCACATCGTTCCGGACGCCCGAACCAGCACCCATCCACCTTGACCAAAGAGATAGGGGCACTCCCCCGGCGAACTGCGACTCGCAGTCGGTCGTCCAGGATCCGCAAAGTTGGGGGCTGGAAGCGACCGGCGGCTTCTCTCAACTCCTGTCTGTAGATGAGTCACATGCAAGGATGTCGCCCGTGACCAGATCGTCTTCCTCGCCTGTCGCAGAGGGCACGCCTGGCAACCACGGCCTGGGCCCCCGTGCCGCTGCCCTGCTTGTATTCGGGTCCTCGGCCGCAGTCCTGGTGGTCGAGATCGTCGCTTTGCGGCTGTTGGCTCCCTACCTCGGCCTCACCCTCGAGACCAGCACCATGGTGATCGGCATCGCCCTCTCCGCGATCGCCGTCGGCTCCTGGCTGGGTGGGCGCATCGCCGACCAGGTCAACCCACGCCGGCTCTTAGGCCCCTCGCTCGGGGTGTCGGGAGCGGTCGTGGCGCTCACCCCTGCCGTGCTGCGCACCACTGCGGAGTGGGCAGCACCGATGCTCTTGTTGATCGCGTCGCTGACCATCCTCGTGCCGGGCGCGCTGCTCTCCGCAGTGACGCCGCTCGTGACCAAGTTGCGTCTCACCAGCCTCGCCGAGACCGGAACGGTTGTCGGCCGACTGTCCGGCGTCGGCACCGTCGGCGCCATCGTCGGCACCGTCCTCACCGGCTTCGTCCTCGTATCGCGGTTGCCGGTCAGCGGCATCCTGATCGGCCTCGGAACACTGCTGGTGGTCGGCGCCGCGCTGGTTGAGTGGCGAACGCGCGGGTGGAGCGGCACCCCTGTCCTCGCACTCATGGTCGTTGCCGGCGGCCTCGCCACCATGGTCGCGCCCGGTGGCTGCGACACGGAGACCAAATACCACTGCGCACGGGTCGTCGCAGACCCCGACCGGGGCAGCGGCCGCACACTCGTTCTGGACGGCTTGCGGCATTCCTACGTCGACGTCGACGACCCGACCTTCCTGGAGTTCGAGTATGTCCGCGCCATCGCGTCGGTGGTCGAGGCCGCCTTTCCCGAAGGTGAGCCACTTGTTGCCCACCACCTGGGCGGCGGCGGACTCACCTTTCCCCGTTACCTCGCGGCCACGCGGCCCGGGACGAGCAGCCTTGTGTCCGAGATCGACAGCGGGGTCGTGCGCATCAACCGCGACCAACTCGGTCTGAGATCAGGAGCCGGTATCGACGTACGCGCCGAGGACGGCAGGCTCGGCCTGCGGCGACTGAACGCCGGCAGTCGTGACCTCGTCGTCGGCGACGCCTTCGGGGGCGTCAGCGTGCCGTGGCACCTCACTACGGTGGAAGCGATGACTGACGTCCGGCGGGTGCTCAACGAGGACGGCCTGTACGTTGCCAACCTCATCGATCACGGTGGTATGGCCTTCGCACGTGCCGAAGTAGGCACCCTCAGCGAGATCTTCGAGCACGTCGCCGTCGTCGGCGAACCCGCCGATATCGGCCTCGACCCGACCGCCACCCCCGAGGGGGGCAACCTGGTGGTGCTCGCCTCCGACCGACCAGTCGACCTACGCGAGACCCAGGAAGCGCTGGACGCCCGGCATACCGGCTGGAAGATCGCCACCGGCGACGACCTCACCTCCTGGATCGGCGATGCCCAACTGCTCACCGACGACTACGCACCCGTCGACCAACTCCTCCAGCCCTACAGCCCACGAAGCAGGCAGTGACAGGACAAGGTCAGATCGGCCCGTGCGGGCCCTTGGCGCGCAGGTGCTCGAGGTGAGTGGCGATGACGGGGACGGTGTCGGTGTAGTCCCACCAGCCGTCCTGCTGCCGCGTCGACGGGCGGCTGCCATCCGTCGTCGGTGGACCAGCGGTCTCCGCGCCATCGCGACATTGCGGAACAGCCCTTGAGAAGCGCGACCAGAGCATCAGTATGATCATCGGTCGATGCGGCCCATGAGGGGTCGATGACCTGAGGGGGGAACCACGTGCGTAGTCGGTGGACCAAGATCGCAGCCCTGGCGGCTGGGTTGGTGTTGTGGAGCGCCCAGTCGGCCGTGGCGAGCGACACGGTCGGCTGGAAGACCGTGTCAACGAATTCCAACTGGTACTGCGGTGCCTACGTGGACCACACGAGCACCTTTATCTACCCCTCCTACAAGATAAAGTTCAAAGCCTGCACCGTCGTGAACAACAGTGGCGGCGCGCAGGCGGTCCTCGTCGTGCAGAACACGCATCTGACGGACGGGTACTACATGGAGATGGGGCGAGTCGTCTTCGAATCTCAGCGCGGTGGCGACGTGTGGTGCGCGCCGTCCAACCTCTCCGCTGGCATGACCCGCGGCTGCTACGGGCCCACTGTTCCGGTCGGCAAGTGTTACCACCCGATCGCTCCGAAGGTAGAGCTGAAGATCAAGGGGAACACCGACGTCGCTTACGGCAGGACCGACGCTGAGACTGGCTGCGACTTCTAGAGGTTGTCCCGAGCGTGGATGCAGCCCGCCCCCTGCGGCTTGGAGAGAAGCAGGGGGCGGGGTCAGCGCGCTGTACGTCCATCAGCAGCTGGTTGGAAATCTGCTGCAGAATGGCCGCGAGCGCGGCTTGGTCGTTCGGACTGAGGTCGCCCTTCATGTCCGCGACCACGTCCTCCACTCCACGACTGATCTGGCAGTACCGCAGAATGAACGCGTTCCGCTGGGGGCGTCCGGTCGCGTGAAGGCCACGTCCATGACGGCGGCCCCGTCGTGCCACGGCAGCGTCGATCCGACCGTGATTGAGCCCGCCGTACATCGCTCCGTGCCCGCGGCGGTGCTCGGGCAGCAGCGTCAGGTCCACCGCAGCCTTCACCGCCCCGTCCATGCACAGCATGGCATCCGACAGTTCGAACAGCTCATCGCGCCGGGCGGTCAGACACTTGTAGAACTCGCCGCGGAAGCGTGACGCTTCCGCGAACGCTTCCCTCCGGACGGCATCAGGCAGCAGACTCACCCTCACGGCCTTCGTCGTGGCCACGTGCTCCTTGGTCGGAGCACATGATCAGACGAAGGCCGCTCCCATCGTCCGGCGAATCCCCAGGCGAGCTACCTCGTTCGAGACGCCGTTCGAAACCTGGAGACGAAGAGATTCAGTCGGGCAGCGCCACGGTGAGGTCCACCTCAATGAGCTGCCCCTCGAAGCCGAGTTGCGCAACGCCCAACAGCGTGCTGGCGGTTGTGAACGCCGGCCCGAGAGCTGAGTCGGTGAGCCGACGCCAAGCGACGCCCAGAATGTCTCTGTCGTCGCTCCGCACATAGATCACCGAGCGCACCACGTGTTGCGGCTCGGCATCAACCGCAGCCAAGGCCGTGAGTGCGTTCGCGACAACCTGGTCGACTTGCACCTCAAGCGATCCGGAACCGACGAGGGAACCACTCCGATCGAGAGGGCACTGCCCCGCCAGGTAGGCCGTACGACCGGTCTCCACCACGGTGATGTGGTGATAGCCAGGCGTCTCATGCAGCTGCTCCGGGTTGATACGAGTGATCTTCGCAGTCATGCTTGCGAGTTTGACCGGCATACTGCCGGTGCGCATCACAATTTGTTCCACCGAGCAACACTCGCAGCATCCAGAAGGTTAAAGAACAAGCTTAGAGGGTGTAACGGAACATGTGCAGGGTCCAGGATGGCTCGGCGGTCGGCTTCGTCGCATACTGCACGGCCCCCATGGCTGCGTAGAACGGAGCGGCGTTCGGATCCGAACCCACGATGAACTCCGATCTTCCAAGCTCGCGCGCAGTCTGGACCGCATGCTGCCAGAGAAGCTTGCCGTAACCCTTGCCGATCTCATCGGCGTCGACAAAGAGCTTGTCCAGGAGCAGGTCACCGTCCTCCTCGGTGAAACCGTAGAAGCCAAGGCTCTTGCCATCCTCCTCCAGGACGAAGACCGGGTTGTTCCGGACATAGGTATCCGGAATCGCCCGAGCGTCACCCGCCCAGTCGAAGTAGCCCGGTGGGTAGCCCCAGTGAGTCGACGATCGTTCCTGGAGCCCTTCGAGCTCGCCCGCCTCGTCAGGTTCGGCGCGTCGGATCCGCCAGGCATCGTTGGTTGGCACGGCACGGACCACCCTTCTCGATCGCTACCTGAAACCGTCGATCCGACTGGATCACGGTCCATGCCCGGCGAGCCACACCACCACCCGGAGAAGAGGACCAGCGCCGTCTCCTACGCGAGCCGACAGGCAATGAGGCAGCAACACTCACAACGTGATCAACTTACTTCTTGACGCATGACAGTTGCCGGAAACCAGGCCGGGTCCCTGGTGGTGGCCAGGATGACGCCCACGTCGGCGAGCGGTGCCGCTTTCACCGGACGGGCCGGGCAGACCAGGCCGCCGATCCGGTCGAGCGGGAGCGGCGAGCGTACGGCGACGACGTGGACCGGCAGGTCGGCGGCGAACCCTAGGAGCCGTAACGCCCGTGTTCTGGCTGCCTCATCGCTGGCGGAGCTGATCGCCAGTTCGACGAGGGCGGGGGCGGCCCTGGTGGTGCGGGCCGGGCGGTACCGTTCGACGGTCACCGGGACGTTCCAGCCACACCGTGCCGAGCTTCTCCTCGTCGAGGGCGATCGGCGCCGTGGTGGACGCCGGTGACGGCGGGGTGGACGCTTCCGTGCCGTGGGGCGAGACGCGGGCCGCCCGTCCCGTGCCGTGGAGTCGTATCCCGGCGACGCACTCGGCCAGGCCCGCCGAGGCCCGGCCGAGTGCCGGGAGATCTACCCGTCCGCGCATCAGTGGGTCGTGGAACGCGACGATGCGCATCGTGCCGTCGACGTGCGGAGCCAGCCCCCGCAGCCGTGAGGCCAGTGCCTCCACGGCAGAAGGACAGAAGGACAGGGGCGCGCCGATCGGTGCATGATCGGGATGGGATGCGCGACGGATGGCGGGTGACCCCTCGGGGGGACGGCCGTGAGGATGGCCGTCATGGATCCCGAACTCGAAGCATTCATCCCGTTGTTCCCCCGGACCGACCTGACTGACCCGGTCACCGCGCGCAAGAACTTCGCCGAGTTGGCCGCCGCGGTGCCGGCACCGGACACCACGAGCATGGCGGTCGAGGACCGTACGGTGCCCGCCGACCCGGACGTGTCGGTACGGATCTACCGACCGCACCAGGCGCAGGGTGCCGTCGTCTGGCTGCACGGCGGCGGATTCGTCATGGGGAACCTGGACACCGAGCATCCGTGGGCCACCCGGATCGCCGAGAGCTCCGGCGCGGTGGTGATCTCGGTGGCCTACCGCCTCGCCCCCGAGCATCCGTTCCCGGCCCCCTTGGACGATGCCTATGCGGTACTGACCTGGACGGCCGAGCACGCGGCCGAACTCGGCATCGACCCGGCGCGGATCGCGGTCGGAGGCCACAGTGCCGGTGCCGGGCTCGCGGCCGCGGTGGCGTTGCGGGCGCGTGACGAACAGGGGCCCGCGATCCGCTTCCAACTGCTCAACCAGCCGGGACTCGACGACCGGCAGGAGACGTGGTCGGCGCGGAACTTCACCGACACGCCCTGGTTCGATCGCGACAAGGCCACCGCAGCCTGGCGGCACTACCTGGGCTCCCGGCCCGCCACACCGTACGCCGCCCCCGCGCGGGCCGCCGACCTGTCCGGCTTGCCACCGGCCTACATCGCCACCGCGGAACTCTGTCCGAACCGCGACGAGGACATCGCGTACGCGTTGCGTCTGCTGGAGGCGGGCGTGTCGGTCGAGCTGCACCAGTGGCCCGGCACCTTCCACGGGTCGCAGGCCATTCTGTCCGCCGAGGTCTCGCAGCGGCAGAACGCCGAACTCGGCGCCGCTCTGCGCCGCGCACTGGCCGAGTGAGCCCTGGACGTCCGCCGGCGCGGGGAGCGTCCCCGTTGAACTCATTGATCACGAAAGGACGGATGCCTTGAAGATCCGACTGGTGTTGTGTGCAAGCGTGGCCGCGCTGAGTGTGTGTGCGGGCACGGTGGCGGCAGGTCCCGCGCCCGACGGGACAAGGGCCGAGTCGGCGGGCAGGACGAGCCCGCCGACCGGCTTCGATCCCACTATGCTGAAGTCCGCCATGGACGGTGTCCACCGTGCGGGGATGCCGGCGGTGTACGCCGAGGTGCGCGACGCCGGCCGGACATGGCGCGGCGCGTCCGGGGTCGCCGATGTCAGGACCGGCCGTCCCGTCAGGCCCGACATGCGTCAGCGCGTCGGCAGCATCACCAAGACCTTCACCGCCGCCGCGGTCATGCAGCAGGTCGAGCAGGGCCGGATCCAGCTCGACGCGCCCATCGGCCACTATCTGCCGCGGCTGGTACCGGGAGAGCGCGGCAGGAAGATCACGGTCCGGATGCTGCTCAACCACACCAGCGGCATCCCCGACTACCTCCGCTACGCGTTCCCGTCCCTCAAGGAGTTCCCCTCCCTGCCGGACATCTCGCCAAAGAGCCTGGACGACAACCGGTTCAGGCAGTTCCGCCCGGCCGAGCTGATCGAGATGGGGCTCACGGCGCCTCCCGCCGGCGAGCCCGGCGGCCCGACAGGGGTGTACTCCAACACCAATTACCTGCTCCTCGCCCAACTCCTGGAGCAGGTCACCGGCACCACCGCCGAGGAGTACATCACCCGGCACGTCATCGAGCGCGCTGGGCTCCGGCACACCGAGTTCCCGTCCGGGCCGCGTATCAAAGGACCGCACTCGCGGATGTACGAGGCGATGTACGGCCTGATCGACCCGCCACGCGACTACAGCGTCTACAACATGTCCTGGGTGGGGCCGAGCGCCGCACTTGTATCGACCATGGAGGACCTCAACCGCTTCTACGGCAAGCTGCTCGACGGCAGGATCGTCAACCGGTCGTCGCTGGCGCAGATGCAGCGCACCGTCCCGGTCATCGCCCTGGACGGGACGACGATCGACTACGGCCTCGGTCTGCACAGGGTCAGCATCCCGGACTGCGGCACCTTCTGGGGCCACGACGGCTCGGCCTGGGGAGCCGGAACGGTGTCCATGACCCGGGCCGACGGCAAGCGCCAGATGTCCGTTGCGATCAACCTCATGAGGTGGAACAAGCCGGACTCCTCGGGGCAGCCGCAGCACCACCCCATCGACGACGCGCTGGAGACCCTGCACCAGCAAGCGATGTGCGGCAACGGAAACCCCCGGCCCAAGAAGGCCTCGCAGGTCCCGGCGTTCGTCCCGTAGCCGGAGTGCCGCACGCTCGCCGCCAAGGGCGGCCGTCCTTCGGCGTCTCCTCGAGTGTGTTGACGATCATCCGCTCGACGTCCGCGGACGAGGTTCGTCGTTCGGACCGTCCAGCCGACACTCGAGGAGACGCCGACGCCACGTGCCAACCGTATCGGCAGTGATCCGCAACCGCCGGGCTCCGCGATCGCATGCCCCTGCGCGCACTCCAGCACGATCCGCGACCGCGTAGCCAACGCATGAGCACTCGAACGGCGACGCACCCACGGCTGCAGCATCTCTGGCTCGACATCACTCAGCACCATCGGCGGGAACTTCGGTCAAGGACGACTCGCATCAGTCACACCGGACCAACGACAACTCTCCGACCCAGGACCCCGTCCGACTACGACCCGCAGATGTCAGTGGCGCGGGCCATACTCGTGCTGCGGTGCCGCCCTGGCACCGCAGCACGAGGGGCGCGAAATGGCTGAGGTACTGGTTTTCCACCACGGGCACGGACTGACCGTCGGCGTCCGGCAGTTCGCCGAGCAGCTGCGACGGGCCGGACACACCGTCCACGTCCCGGACCTGTTCGAGGGGCAGGTATTCGACAGCCTCGGGGAGGGCATGGATTACGCCGAGGACGTCGGGTTCGGCACGGTCATCGCGCGCGGAACCGCCGCCGCCGAGGACCTGCCTGCGGAACTCGTCTACCTCGGGTTCTCGCTCGGCGTCCTGCCGGCGCAGAAGCTTGCCCAGACCCGCGCCGGCGCAAAGGGTGCGCTACTGCTGGAGGCATGCGTCCCGGTCGCGGAGTTCGGCGGCGCCTGGCCCCACGGTGTCCCGGTCCAGGTCCATGGCATGGACGCGGATCCGTTCTTCGCCGGGGAGGGCGATGTGGACGCAGCCCGGTCGCTGGTCGCGACGGTGGCGGATGCCGAACTGTTCCTCTACCCCGGCGACAGGCACCTGTTCACTGACAGCAGCCTGCCGTCGCACGACGAACACGCCGCAACGCAGGTTACCGATCGAGTGCTGGACTTCCTCGACCGCATCGAATAGCCCGGCATTCCGGTGAGGACTACCAAGGCCAAAGGCAGCCTGCTCCAACCTCCGCTTCCAAGGCCGGCGAACGCTTCCCACCAGTCACCGAACCCCTGCGCATCCAGACACAGCACCGCTTCACCTGGGCCCGCATCGGCCCATGGGTCCTGTCGACCTTCACGCGCTACTGCCCCGAGTGCCTCGCCGGGGACGGGTCCGTGATCCAGCAGCGGCACGGTGGCCCCTGGAAAGCGGGCGCGGCCAGCACATCAACGCCCTGCTGCTGACCCTCCTGTTCCGCTGCATGCGCCCACACGGATCCGTTCGGTCGGCAGGTGAAGGTATCCCGGGGCACGGTCGACCGGTGGACCTGTGATCATCGCAGCGGCGGGTGCGTCGCACTGGCCCCGAGCCACGCAAGGCCATCCCCAGGACGCCGCCGGAGGTGCTGGAGCCGGCGGCCGCGCTGAGCGGGAGAACCCGGCCCGCACGGCGCGCAGTTCCAGCGGATCCCTGCGCACGACGCAGGGCTGGTCACCGACCGAGGGCACGCTGCACCGGAACTTCGTCAACGCGGGCCTGACCGGCCCCAGCGGCGCCAACAGCGTCTTCGGCCGGTTCGAGGCCACCCGCGGCAACGAGTGGGGACCGGTGACGCCCTGCACGGTCCGAAGGTCGGCGGCCGGAGGACGTACGTGTTCGCTTTCATCGACGACCATTCCCGGGCGATCGTAGGGCACCGGCTCGGGTTCGCCGAGGACACCGTCCGCTGCGCGACGGGCTGCGGCTGCGGCTGCGGGGAGGTCTGCGTCGTCGGCGCCGACCGGTGCGCGGCCCGGACGAGCACCGGCGTGGCCGAAGCCGAAAGCCCGTCAATATCCCAACGGGTCGTCCCGTATGGTTATTCCATGACGCTGCCCAGCGCCCCGCGTGGGCGTCCCAGAGACACTCGTGCTCATCAGGCGATCCTGACCGCTACGACCGAGTTGGTGACCGAAGTCGGGTACGCCGACACCTCGATCGGGGCGGTGGCGGCTCGGGCCGGCGTCGGCAAGGACACTGTTTACCGGCGTTGGTCGGGCAAGGCTGAGCTGGTGTACGAAGCGGTCTTCACCGAGGCCGAGGCGGTTCCGGCACCGGACACCGGCACGCTGGCCGGTGATCTGACGGCGCTGCTGGAGGCCCTGATCCAGGAGTTCTCTGCTCCCGCCGCCGCTGCCGCCCTGCCGGGTCTACTGGCCGACTTTGCCGCCGACCCGGCCTTGCAGGCCCGCATCCGCTCCCAGTTCCTGGCCCCGGCCAAGGCCCGCTTGGTGGCGGTGTTCGAGCGTGCCGTCCGGCGCGGAGAGGCCGACCAAGACGTGTCGGTCGATCTGGTTCTGGACACACTGGCTGGGGCGGTCTTCTTCCACGTCGGCCTGGTGGGGGCCCGGCCCAGCCTCCGGCTGGCCACGCAACTGGCGGCCATCGTGGGCCGCGGAATCGAGACCCGATGAACACCTGGTTCCTCGCCGCTGGGACAACCGCCGGCGCGGTCGCTGCCATCCACGCCATCGCGGGTGGTCGGGATGTCGTCCGACCCCTGCTGGCCGGCAACCTCCCCGATGAACCCCGCAGTGTCCTGCACGCGGTCTGGCACATGGTCACGATAGACCTGATGCTGGCTGCCGCTGCCCTGATCTGGCTGGCCCTGGACGACCGTCCCGGCGGTGACACCATCGCCTGGCTCTTGGCCGCCCACTTCGTAGCCTACTCAGGCGTGTTCCTGGTGGTGTCACTGGCGGCGAGTTGGTCGAAGCCCTGGCTGCGCTTGCCGCAATGGATGCTGCTGTTGCCGGTGGCGGTTCTGGCGGCGGCCGGCGCAACGTGAACCCCCGGGGCGGGCGGGCAGCATGGGACGCGCGCCGATTGTCGTGCACCGGCCCTCTGCCGGCGGGCGTGACGAAACCCTGGGGACGGCTACTTCGACCACGACTTCGTGGTGTTCCCTGCAAGCAGCTGGATCGACCACCCGGGCGCTGTCATGGATGCCCCCTCCAGTGGGTGGCGTGGTGAGGTGGCCGCCCGCATCAGTGCGACGCAGAACACGCTGCCTTCCAGGGCACCGGCCGCCGCCCCGATCTGCCGCACGCACAGCTGAGGTTGTGGCAGCGCCCGCGGGGCACGCAGCAACACGTGGGGCAGTCCTCGAGGCTGCGCATGAGTGTGGCCGCCCAACAGCCCGGTGCCATGAATCACCGCATCGGACGTACCCTGCATCACAACAACCACAACGTCTGTCAGTGACAGCCCACCCCGCAGGGAGCGAATCATGACCAGTGACCACAGCATCGCCACCACAACCGCCATGCTCCAGGCCGAACTTCCCCAACTGGAAGAGCACCAACAGGCGCTGCAGAAGGAACTGGAGCAGGTGACCGAGCGGCTGGAGTCCGTGCGCGGTGCCCTGACCGCGCTCAACGCCTTGGCCGGCACCACGCTCCCCCAGCCGCGAACCGAAGTCCCGGCGCCCACCGACACAGCCGTGCAGGAAGCCACCGAACCGGCCGACGACCCGACACCCGAACCGGCACCGGCACCGGCACCGGCACCGGTCGACGAGGCTCTGCCGCCGAACGACACCGCCGTGCCTGCACAGAAGAAGGCAAAGAGCCCGCGCCGCTCGCCGAACAAGGCTGCGGCGGCTCCGCGCAGGAAGGCCGCTCCCAAGGCGGCCGACGAGCCGGCACCCAAGCGCCGCCGGACGAAGAAGGCCACCGGCGGCAAGGCAACCCCGGCCAAGACGGCCCAGGAGACGGCGCCGGTCGAAGCCGCGACCCAGGACGCCGGCGGGCTCACCGAACAGGTCATCGCCGTGCTGGCCGACCGCCCCGACACCCCGCTGCGTGCCCGCGACGTCGCTCAAGCACTCGGCCGTGACGACACCACGGGCAACATCAACACCGTACGCAGCACCCTCGACCGCCTCGTCGCCACCTCCCGCGCCCACCGCGCCGGCCGCGGCCTCTACCAAGCCCCGACCAACTGACACAGCTGCGTCAGGCCGAGCCCAGGTGGCAGGCCGCCCGCGCCCTGCCTCGGTCTGAGACGTTGCTTCTCGGTGGTCGCCCTGCGTCACGGCAGGCGTCGGCGTCCTGCTGGAACCCCGTCATGGCATACAGGTTCACCACTCGTGTGGTGGCGGCAGAGGCCGACCCGGACAACGACGTAGTGCGGGCCGGTGTCTCCGAGGACGAAGAGGGCGAGGGCTTCTTCCTGTTGTTCACGAGCAACATCGGCGAACCGTCCCGCCAGAACGTGTCCCTCGGTCTCGACAGCCATTGCCTGGTGACGCAAGACCGGGGGACGGCCTGTGGCTGTGTCCGTGAGGTAGCTCTGTCGGACGGGCTGCTCACTGTGTCGCTGGACCCCGCTTCGCTGGACGATCTGGGACTGGATGACGCTGAGATCGAGGCGGAACTCGCCGCGCCGGACGAAGACATCGAGCGGATGCGGGAGGTGCTCGCCCACGTGCCGGTGGGAGGGAAGATGCTCGGCCCTGGCGTGTCGACCTGTAGGTGCAGGTCTGCTCATGGTCGGCGGTGGCAGAGGAGGACTGCGGCTATGCCGACGAAGGCGAGGGAGTGTTCCGTCTTCAGCTCGTAGCGTCGGAAGCCTGCCAGCCAGGACACGGTCTTTCGACCACGAATACGGCGCCGACAGGAGGCCGCCGGTGAGAGCCGGGGCAATGCCACCTTCAGGTGGGCCCAGCATCCATCCGGGCAGGTCCATCTCCCGCTCGCCGAAGTCATGGTCCGGGTGGGTTAAGAGCCGGGCCGCAGCGTCGTGCAGGCCGACTCTGCGGCGGGCCCACCGCACGGCGAGCACGAGTGCGTCACGTCGGCCAGGAAATTCCGCCGCCGAGTGAACCTCGGCGGCATTTCCACAGTCTGAGACCACAGCACGTGCCGAAGGGCCAACGACCGTATCAGCCCGGCCCTTTGGCAACCGACGTCTAGATGGAGACCAACCCCCCATGAGAGATTTCCTGCCCCGTCGCCACGCCCGCCGGATAGCCTCCGTCGGACTGGCCTCGAGTGCGGCGCTGGCACTCGTCGCCACGGCCGCGGCCACGGCCCAAGCGGCGCCGTCCGACGAACGGTCCAAGCCCAGCATCAGGATCATCGGCGGCGTGGAACAGCCCGACTCCGCCTACCCCTGGATGGCGGCCCTGCTGTCCAAGGGCGTGGAAAGCCCGACGAAGCGCCAGTTCTGCGGCGCCAGCCTGATCAGCCCCGACGTCGTCATGACGGCCGCCCACTGCGTGACAGGCACCAAGGCGAAGGAGATCGAGGTCACCGTCGGCCGCACCGTGCTGTCCGACAAGCGGCAGGGTCAACTCCGTAACGTGACCAACATCGTCTCGCACCCCCGCTATCTCAAGGGAGACGAGGCATACGACCTGGCCCTCCTCGAGCTGGCCAAGCCGGTCACCGGCATCGCCTCCGTCAAGCTGCCGACGCCCGGCACCGACGCCCTCCTGCGCCCCGGCGCCCAGGCCAAGGTCATCGGCTGGGGCAACACGGACACCGAGCTGCCCAGCTTCCCCGACCGCCTGCGCGGTGTGAACGTGCCGCTCCTCTCGCACCCCGAGTGCACGGCGACGTATCCCGGCTACAACAAAGCCGTCAACATCTGCGCGGGCGTGGAGGGCAAGGACTCCTGCCAGGGCGACAGCGGCGGCCCGCTGTTCCGCAAGGTGTCCGGCCGCACCTACCAGATCGGCATCGTGTCGTACGGCGAGGGCTGCGGCGAGCAGGGCGCCCCCGGCGTCTACACCTCCACCAGCTCGGCCAAGCTGTGGAAGACGCTCGCCGAGTCCCCCGCGGGCAAGCGGATCAAAGAGAAGCTTGGCCGCTGACCGCAACAGCGTGCCAGGCACATCGGCGGCCTGAAACGCGCTGCCGTCGCCGCAGGTGCGGGTGAGGCGCAAAGAGACCGGAGCCCCCCACGAGACCCTCGTGGGGGGCTCCGGCGTCCGCCTGCGTTGCCGTCAGCGTTGTCGTTCTGCCTCCAGCCGAGAAGCGAGACGATCGAGATCGCGGCGCAAGGCTCCGACCCGCCGGATACGGTCGGAAGCCTCGGACTTCAGTAGCCGCCATAGATCCACTTGCGATTCGAGTCGCGTACCCGGCAATCCGACCGTCGAGGGTGAGGAGTTGAGAATTCCAGTCCTGTAGATCGGCCCGACCGGTCAACCGGAGCGCCCCAAGGAAGTGAAGTCGGCGCAGTCGCCGGAGGCGGGGCCCCGGCGTCCGGTCAGCGGGTGGCGAGGAACTCCAGCGTGTCGATCACGCGGTTCGAGAAGCCCCACTCGTTGTCGTACCAGGCGACCACCTTGACGTGGCGGCCGTCGACGCGGGTGAGGGCCGAGTCGAAGATCGACGAAGCGGGATTGCCCACAATGTCGGAGGAGACCAGCGGGTCGTCCGAGTACTCGAGGACGCCGGCGAGCGGCCCCTGTGCTGCGGCGCGGTACGCCGCCAGCACGTCGTCGCGCGTCACGTCGCGGGCGACGGTCGTGTTGAGTTCGACGATCGAGCCCACCGGCACCGGTACGCGGATCGAGTCGCCCGACAGCTTGCCCTCCAGGTTCGGCAGCACGAGGCCGATCGCCTTGGCGGCGCCGGTCGTGGTCGGCACGATGTTGACTCCGGCGGCTCGGGCGCGACGGGCGTCGCGGTGCGGACCGTCCTGGAGGTTCTGCTCCTGCGTGTAGGCGTGCACCGTCGTCATGAACCCGTGCTCGATACCGGCGAGTTCGTCGAGGACCGCGGCCAGCGGCGCGAGCGCGTTGGTGGTGCAGGAGGCGTTCGAGACGATCGTGTGCACGGCCGGGTCGTAGACGTCGGTGTTGACCCCGAACGCGAGCGTGACGTCGGCGCCGTCCGACGGCGCGCTGACGAGTACCTTCTTCGCACCCGCGTCGAGATGGGCCCGGGCGGCCTTGGCCGAGGTGAAGCGGCCGGTGGCTTCCAGGACGATGTCGACGCCGAGTTCGGCCCACGGCAGCTGCGCCGGTTCGCGCTCGGCCAGCACCGTGATCCGACGGCCGTCGACGACGAGGGTGTCCCCGTCGACGGCCACCGGGCGCCCGAGCCGGCCGGCCGTGCTGTCGTAGGCGAGCAGCCGGGCGAGAGTGGCGGGCTCCGTCAGGTCGTTGACGGCGACGATCTCCAGGGCGCTGTCGCGCTCCAGAAGAGCGCGCAGCACATTGCGTCCGATGCGGCCGAATCCGTTGATGGCGATGCGAGTCATAGGTGATGTCCCTTCCCTTCCACACCAGGCTCGCCCGCGGCAGGCGCCGCTGACAGTGGCGGGATCGCCACGGTTCAAAAGGATCCCGCCACGCGGCGCCGGGCGGGTCACTCGCCCCGGGTGAAGGTGCGCCGGTACTCGCTCGGTGTGGTGCCGAGGATGCGCTGGAAGTGCAGGCGCAGGTTCGCGCCGGTGCCGAGCCCGACGTCGGCGGCGATCTGTTCGACGCTGCGCTGCGAGCGCTCGAGCAGTTCGCGGGCCAGGTCGATGCGGGCGCGCATCACCCACTGCATCGGCGTGTAGCCGGTCTCCTCGACGAAGCGCCGGGAGAACGTGCGCGGCGAGACCCCCGCCTGCCGCGCCAGTACGTCGAGGGTGAGGGGCTCGCCGAGCCGGTGCAGCGCCCACTCGCGGGTGGCGGCGAACCGCTCACCGAGCGGCTCGGGGACGCTGCGCGGCACGTACTGGGCCTGGCCGCCGCTGCGGTAGGGGGCCGCGACCAGACGCCGGGCCGCGTGGTTGGACGCGGCCACTCCGAGGTCGCCGCGCAGGATGTGCAGGCACAGGTCGATACCGGAGGCGGCGCCGGCCGAGGTGAGCACGCTGCCCTCGTCGACGAACAGCACGTTCTCGTCGACGTGGATGAGCGGATGCCGGGCCGCGAGTGCCCGCGTGTAGTGCCAGTGCGTCGTGGCGCGTCTGCCGTCGAGCAGGCCCGTGGCGGCGAGCGCGAAGGCGCCCGTCGAGATGGCGGCGAGCCGCGCACCCCGGTCGTGGGCGGCGATCAGTGCCTCGACGACGGCCTGCGGCGGGTCGTCGCGGTCCGGGAACCGGTAGCCGGGGACGAAGACGATGTCGGCCCACTCAAGCGCGTCGAGGCCGTGGGCGACGTAGTACGCGAGGCCGTCGCCACCGGTCACGAGACCGGGTGCCGCCCCGCACACCCGCACCTCGTACGGCATGCTCGCGCGGGTCGTGAAAACCTGCGCGGGAATGCCGACATCGAGCGGCTTCGCGCCCTCGAGCACGAGGACGGCGACGCGATGCAGGCGGGGTGCAGGCACAGGAAGAGGTTACGTGGGGCGTGACTTCGACTTGCCGAGGACGGCCGCGTCGTCGCCCCACTTGCCCCAGGACCTGGGACAGACGGGTGCGCCGGCGCGGCACCACGGCGGTGATCCCGGCACCCGCTGATCAGATCGCCAACCGTAAGCGGCGCGGCTCGCGAGACGGCCGCCCACTCCGGTCCGCCCGCCAGGCATACAACACCGCCACACCGTCAGTAGCAGCAGCTTGTTCCTACTTCTCGCCCACATGTGCCAGGGCTTCGCCCGGTCCCACCTGACCCCGGTCAAGGCCATAGGGTGACCAACTGTGAACGATGAAGCGCCCGAGCGCCAAAAGCTCGTATGGGAGCAGGCCGAAGCACGTGCGCGGCAGGGCGACATGGCTCACGTCCGGGAGCTGGGCTCGCGGCTCTCCAAAGAGCTGAATGCCGCCGTCGAGCAGGTGCGAGAGCTCGACCATGGCCTCACCCGTGCGGTGCGGATGCTCGCCCTTACACCTGGCCGGGACAGCCTGGTGCAGCTGATCCGTCTCATGGACGAGGACGGCCCGTTCCGGCGCTCCGGCACGGAGCCGCGCGTCATCGCGTCGCTCCTCGCCGAGACACAGCAGCCCGCCGACCTGTCCGAGCTGCTGTACGACCGTACGGGACGGGACGAGCTCGACGAGCTGCGTTCGTGCCTGTTCCACGAACTGCTTCTGCGTGGCGTGGCCACGGAGGACTTTCGGCCGCTTCGCAGCTGGCCTGTGGTTCGGCCCGGCTGGCATACGCTGTCGTGGCTCCCGACGGAACTTCGCCCGTTCGAGACGGCCTCCCGCTCCCTCGGCCGGTCCGCCCAAGGCGGCGTGGGGGGACCGGTGACCGGACACACCGACGAGGACCGCCTGGATCCGCCGACGCCGCGTACCACCGAACGCTCGCCGCTGCGGGACGTCGCGACCGCGGAGGTGCATGAAGCCGTCGTCGCGGCGCCGAACGGGGGCAACTTCGGAGACTTCGGGGCCTGGGCCTTCGCCCTTGACGCGCCGGTGGATCCGATTCTGGTACCCGCCCTGGTGCCCACTCTGCCTATGGCCTGCGTGGATGGGCTCGGCCCATCAGCCCGCTTCGAGATCGCGCGCCGCCCGCTGACGGACATATGGCAGATGCTTTTCAGCACCGCGTCGATGGGCGGCGTGTACGGCCCCGGAGCCCACGGCGCCTTCGGCCGACGGGCGACGTGGTGGTCCCTGGCGGGACTCGGCGGCGCCTCGGTCGGTGCGAGCTGGGAGGAGGTGGAGCGCTGTGCGGTGGAGAGCACTTGGTTCCACTTCGAGTGCGACTCGGACTGGTTCCACAACGAAATCTACGACTACGGGATCGCAGCGCTCTCCCCGGACCGCCGCCGGATCACGGTGCTGGCAGCGACGGACACGGACTAGTGCCGTATCAGGCAACGTTCGCCCTGTTCACGACCGCGCGGAGGCGTTCGTCTGCGGCGTGCTTGTTCCGCCAGATGATGTAGCGGCGGATCATGCTTCCCTGCTCCCTATGGCTGGCGTGATCAGTGCCGTCCAGTGCGAAGTAGCGCAGGGCGGTGAACTGGGCCTCGATCCGGTTCAGCCAAGAGCTGTTGGTCGGCGTGTAGGCGAACTCGGAGTTGTTCGCTGCAGCCCAGTCGCCGACGCGGGTATCCCTCTTCGTGGTCAGGTGCGGGGAGAAGTTGTCGAGCACGATTGCGATGCGGATCTCGGGCGGGTAGAGGCTGCGCAGGTAGCGACAGAACTCCAGAAATCTCGCCCGATTCTTCTTCGGCTTGATGTGGCCGTAGAGCTTGTCCTTGCCGAGGTTGTAGGCGGCGAACAGGTGCCTGACCCCGTGCGGCCGGGTGTAGGTCGCCCGTCGGCGCGGCCGGGGTTCCCGGTCGGGGTCCTTGTGCCGTCCACCACGCTCGGCCCACTGCTGCCCGGAGTGGGGCTGGAGGTTGAGCGGGCCGAACTCGTCCAGGCATAAGACGACTTCGGGTTCGCCGTCCTCGGGTATGACCTCGCCATCGGCGATCGCGTAGAGGTGCTCGACGCGGGCCTTCTTGGCCGCGTGGTCAGGGTCACGAGAGGTCTTCCAGGTCTTTATGCGTTGAAAGGACACGCCCTCCTTGCGGAGCAGAACCCGAAGGCCCTCGTGGCTGATGTCGTCGACCACCCCCTCGGCGACCAGGAAGTCGGCCAGCTTGGCCAGGCTCCAGGTCGAAAACGGCAGTCCGTGCTCGGCTGGCTTGGACTTGGCGATCTTGTATTTCGGGTAGAGAGCCAGGCCGCTTGCGAGACCAGAGAGCCATCTCCTCCCGGATCGCAGGGCATCAACGGATAAGGTCCTGCGGATGGACATCACAGGCCTGACGCCTCTCGAGCGTCGCATCTGGCAGGCGTTCCCTCGTGGTGCGGCGACCGACGTCCGCCGAGACGAGAGTGAGGACCCCGCGACTATTCAGGGCGCGGAACGGACTGTTCGGGCTGAGGTCATCCGGGCCCTCCTCCTGGGAGGTTCATCCGAACCCGGCGAAGCGCCCGCTCTGCGCATCACCGGAGCGAGCATCACCGGCGTCCTCGACCTCCAGCACGCAGAGATACGCCACCCAATCCGTCTAACCTCTTGCCACTTTCAGCACTCCTTGGAACTCGACGGGACGCAGACCCGCCAACTCGACCTCACTGGGTCCTACCTTCCCGCTCTGGCGGCTACGTCCCTTCGCGTCGACGGCGCACTCCGGCTCACGAACTGTCGGATAGCAGGAAGTGTCCAGCTGAGCAACGCCGAAATCTCCAGCGGGATCTTCCTGGACCACGCGCACATCGGAACTGGTGGCGGATGGGCGCTCCAGCTCGATCACGCCTCTGTCGGCGCCGATGTATGGGCACCCGGCCTCGTGGCACTGGGTGGGATCCGCCTCAGCACGGCGCACGTCGAAGGGGCTGTCGATCTAGAGGATGCGCAGGTCAAGAACGCGAATGGTGATGCTCTCGACGCCGCGCGACTCACCGTCGGAACCGTCCTCAACGCGGGTGGCCTCACAACCGAGGGCCGGGTCAGGCTCACCGGTGCCAAGGTCGCAGGCTGGATCTCCTTCATCGAAGCCCAGCTCAGCAACCCGGGCGGCGTCGCACTGGGCATCAGCAGCTGCGAAGCCACCCAACTGACGCTGCGAGATGCTCAACCAGTCTCCGGCGACGTCAACATGCACTACGCCAGCTTCAAGGTCATCGAGGCTGCGCCACAGGTCTGGCCGGCCACGGTCCGCCTGGAGGGACTGACGTACGAGGCGCTCACCCCGCGCCTTCCCGCCGCGGACCGACTCGCCTTGCTGCAGCGTGATGCGGACGGCTTCGTCCCTCACAGCTACGAGCAGCTCGCGGCCTCCTACCGCCGCGTCGGTGATGACACAGACTCCCGCGCCGTCCAACTCGCTAAGCAGCGTCGACGCCGGGCCACTCTGCCCTGGTACGCCAGGCTATGGGGTTATCTCCAGGACGCGACCGTGGGCTATGGCTTCCGTCCCACCCGTGCCGGTGGCTGGCTCCTGGCTCTGCTCCTTCTGGGCTCCGTCGTGTACGGAATGCACCACCCACTCCCGGCCGAGCACGGCAAAGGCCCAGAGTTCAATGCCCCCATCTACACCCTGGACCTCCTGCTGCCGATCATCGACTTCGGCCAGCAGCGTGCCTTCACACCCACCGGCGTTTACCAGTGGTTGTCCTACCTACTGATCGCCGTCGGTTGGGTCCTCGCCACGACCGTCGCCGCCGGGATCACACGCACCCTCAGCCGCCAATAGCGCCTGCTTGCATTCATGCTCTCCGTCAGGAGGCACTCGGCGTGTCCTGCGGAAGTCCGGGCAACAATTCGGTGCCGCCCGGCGCAGCAACCGAGCGACACGTCGCAACGGGGCGAACCTTGCCTGATGCGGCACTAGGGTCCGTCTTCAAATGATCGTTCGATGGTGGATCATGGTGCCGTGATTCGCCGTCATGAACTGACCGACGCTGAGTGGGAGTTGCTGGCTCCTTGGATACCGAGTGCCGGCAGAGGTCGGCCTCGGGCGGAGGACCGCCGGGTCATCAACGGGATGGTCTACAAGATCCGGACCGGGGCTTCCTGGCGTGACCTGCCGGAACGTTACGGCCCGTGGAAAACGGTCTACACCCGCTTCCGCCGCTACGCCATCGACGGTGTGTTCACCCGGGCCTTGCAGCAGATCCAGGCCCAGGCGGACGCCGCCGGTGACATCGACTGGCTGGTCCAGATCGACTCCACCATCGTCCGCGCCCACCAGCACGCAGCCGCCACCGGCCGAAAAGGGGGAAGCACCGGACGGACGAACCGGACGATCACGCCCTCGGCCGATCCCGAGGAGGCCTGACCAGCAAAATCCATCTCGCCTGCGACGGCCGCGGTCGGCCCCTGGCCATCCTGCTGACCCCGGGCCAACGACACGACGGCATCTGCGCACGCCCGCTCCTCGAACGCATTCGAGTACCCCGCACCGGCCTTGGCCGGCCCCGCTGCCGACCGGATCACGTGATCGCCGACAAGGCCTACAGCTCGCGCGGCTTCCGCGCCTACCTGCGTAAACGCGGTATCGGACACACAATCCCGGAAAAGGACGACCAGAAGCACCACCGCCGAAACCGAGGCCGCCGAGGTGGTAGGCCGACAGGCTTCGACCGCGAGATCTACCGCCGCCGCAACACCGTCGAACGCTGCTTCAACCAACTCAAGGGCTTCCGCGGTATCGCCACCCGATACGAGAAGACCGCCACCTCCTACGAAGCAGCGGTCACACTGGCATCAATCCTGCTCTGGGCAAGATCGATTTGAAGACGGACCCTAGTCAGCGGCTCCGCCAGTAGGCATGGACAACGACGCGAGCGGCTTGCGCAACTGACTCATTTGCTCGTTCACGTCAGCGTCCATGAGGCGGGCGCCGTCGGCGGCGGTCCGTGCGTCAACGGCGCGGCCAGGAGTAGGTGGGATCCTCGGTGATCTTCACCTGTTGCGGGGCGTCTCGGGGGAACGTCCAGATGCGGCCCGCGGTGCTGGTGGCGGTCACCGAGGTCGCGTCCAAGGTGACCCTGGTGAACGGGTTGGAGGAGCAGGAGACCGCCAGCCACTCCAAGGCCCCTTCGTCGTCGTCCTGGGCCAGGGCGACCCAGCCGATACTCCCGTGATCCACTCCCTCGCCGCTCAGGGCACGGCTGCCGAGGTAGGTGCACGAGGCGTGCGTAGCGTCGATGCTCATCCAGTCTCTGGGGGTCCACGCGGTGGCTCGTAGGAGCTCCCACCACTGCCAGTTCTCGGCCCGGGGGTCATCTCGTCGGTCGGGCGGGGAGAACCGCATGAGACTCATCACTGACAGGGAGCCGTCGGAGAACACGATGAAGTCGCCGAAGGGCGCCTCGCGCGCACTCCAACGTTCAGGTACCTGGTTGGTGTCGGGTATCGCGTCGATGGAACTCACGCCCACCATGATGACAGCGAGGACGGATCGCGGAGCGATGGCCTCAGAACGGTAAGAGGTTCTGCCGGTAACTCATCGGATGCGGGGGCTACGTGAGCGAGACAGAGTACTGACCAGCGCAACTGGCCGCAGGGCACCCCGGCGTCGCGGCATCGGGTGACGCAGAACCCGCCCACGACTGCGTGCCTGCACGCTGTTCCGTAACTCTTCGGATCGCTCACCGGTGCCTGATGAGCCCCCTCTATGTGACAGCTGCTGGCAAGGTCGCGGACCGGGGCGGAACCGAGCGAGGAGACCGGGCAGCGATGGCTCACCGGGCCCCTGGTCGAGTTAGTACTCCAGCTGTAGTTCGTGATGATCCGCGGGGCAAAGTGAGGGCATGACTACGTACGAGACGATGCCGTTCCACCTTGAGACCGAGCGGCTGATACTGCGGCCGTGGGCCGAGTCGGACGCCGCTGAGTTCAGCGCCCTCCTCTCCGAACGCGGCAAGGGGACCCCCACGGTTGAGCACATCCGGACGTCCATCGCGGAGCTGCTTACCGCGACGGCGACTACGGGGATCGCCCTGTTGCCCATCCAGCGCCGTGACGAAGGCGACTTCATCGGCTACTGCGGGCTGATCATCGGCCGCTCCACCATAGAGGAGCCTGAAATCGCGTATGAGTTGTTCCAGCGCGCGCATGGGCGTGGCTACGCCACCGAGGCGGCCGGCGCGGTGCTGGATGCCGCTGTCGCGACCGGGCGGAAGCGGCTCTGGTCGACCGTTGGCGCGTGGAACACACCGTCGCTCCGTGTCCTTGAGAAGCTCGGGTTCGAGCGGGATCACGTTTCCACGGAAGACAACGGTGAAGTGGTCTGGCTCACACGCTCGTTGCCGTGACGCGAGAGCACGCTCCCGGGGCTTCACGCTCACTGCTCGGCCTCCGGGGGGGGAGAACCGCGCCTTCGGCGTCGAAGGCAGCGTCGCGTGGTCCGGGTCGGGCGGCTCGGGCGGGAAGTGCCGCTCCAGGATCCGCGCCCAGCGGTGCAGCGTGACGAAGCCGGTGGTGCAGGAGAGTTGCGTACGCCACGTTTCGAGCCTTGGTTGAACACCGCCTCGCCCCGAGGCCGTTTGATTCGGTAACCGGTGCTCCACCTACAGACCGGTCAGTGAGGTTCGCACATGCCAAGGATCCTTTCGCAAGGCACGAAGCACCGCCGCCGGACAGGGGCCGGCGACCAGCCAGGTCGGCGGGCCACGGTTCCCTGCCGCCGACCCATCTCTGAGCGGTCGATCCCATGAACTACTGCATCCCCTGCCGTCGCCCCCTCAACGGCACTGTGACCTGCCCGGAGTGCGGGGCATACGAGCCCGAGACGGTACCGGCGAACGAAGGGAGCGACAGCGCTCCGGCAGCCGACACGGCAGCGCTGGACCGCCTCTTCAGCGAGGGGCCGGGCTCCTCCGAGCCCACCGACGTTTCCTCGTCCCCCACAGCTGAAGTTCCGGCAACCCGACGCCGCTGTTCGCCGCGACTGAAGAAGTACGGCAGTCGGACTCTTGCTGCGGCCACCTTCGCCATGCTCGGCAGTCTGGCCACCGCATTGCTACTGCCCCAGCAATCCGCCGGCACCCCAGGAGCAGCGCCGAGCCCGGAACAGGCATCCCCTGACGAGCCTGATGTCCGCGTCACCGAACCGCCGCGGGCCTCACGTTCGCCCGAACGTGCGGCCGCACCTCCGGCCAGGGTAGACGCCGGAGACCGGAACGGCACTGGGCGGCGTCCTCGCGCAACGGCCACCGAGCGGGATACACCGACTCCCCGGGCTCCCGCTGCCACCATCGGTCCACCGCCACCCGTGAAGGCCAGGCCGACCCCCCGCCCTTCCAGTGGCCGCCCCAGCAAGCCGGCCTCCTCGCCGTCGGCGACCCCTCCCCCAAGTCCCCCCAGTAGCCCCAGCGCCTCACCTACGAGTAGTCCCCTGCCGAGCACCACAGGTGTGCCGGAGACTGATGGGCAGGCGCGATCCTGACACCGGGACCGCCCCTGCTACCAGGGCAGCAACACCTCTGGATTCATCCGCTCCTTGATGGAGTTCGGTCACCGTCGCGTTCTTCAGGCGCCGATCGTCGGGGCGTGGGAGGTGGCCGCGGGCGGACCACGGCGGGACGGGCCTTGGGGTCTGCGTGGTGGGGTGGTCCTGGACCTCCAGGGCACCGCGCGGCGTGGACGGTGTGCCGGTGTCACAGCACGCTTCCCGGCCCGTGCCGACGCCGGTGCAGGGTGCGGGCGTGGACGGATACAGCCCCCATGTGGCACGCCCTGGGTGAGGCCGGCACACCTTCGCGGCACTGCGCCGTGGTCCGCCCCCGCGCAGGCATCCGTGAATCCGGTGTGCCGGGTCAGCGGACTCGGACGGTGCGGCCTTCCTCCCGCCCCGTCCGACTGGTACCTGCGCGCAGAACCGGGAGAGCGCACCCGCGAGGCGTACTGCCCGGAGCGCGGCATGTGAGTCCACACCGAGCGCGACGGCCCACAGCGCCTCGGTTACCCTGCGGCGGTGACGATTCAGCAGGTCTCGGACGACGGTGACGGTGACGGTGACGGAGCCTGGGCCGCACTCTTCGAAGGGTTCACCCCCTCCGCAGGCGTCACCGGGGCGTGGCTGTGGGGCCTGGGCCTCAACCGAGCCGCACCGGCAGAGGTGTTGATCAGTATCTTCGACGCCGGAAGGGCGGATTTCCTGTTCCGCAAGGACCTTCCTCCCGGTGTCCTCGATGCGGCAGTCGTTCATCCGGCGAAACGTGTCTGGGGAACCGCCGCAGATTCCGGAAACCTTTCGCCCGCGCAGTGGGACCGGCTCCTCGCTGCCACCGCGGACCTGCCGGTCCACGGACTTCTGGCGGAGATGGCAGCGGAGGGGGCCGCAGACCGGCGACCGTACGCCGGCGTCGGTATCGGCCGCCCGCCGCACCCCGAGTCGCAACCACCCGCAACACCGACCGAGATCGCCGCGATGGCCGGCGCGGTTCCGGCGACAGCTCCGGATGACCGTACATACGCCTTGTGGTGGGTCGCCGCCCTCCACGACGACCCGGACGCCATGCGACAACTCGCCTCGTACCCCAACCTCTGGATCCGCCGCAGCGTGGCCCGCGCGCGGCGCCTTCCGCAGGACGTCGTGCGTCTCCTCGCCCACGACGAGGACCGCGTCGTGCGCCTGTTCCTCTCCGAGTCCTGCGACGACGCCCCGGCGGATCTGCTCCTGGATGTGTGGAGCTGGTGGTCCGGCAGCCTCTCGTTCCCCGGCCGCCCCCGCAACCATCCCAACTTCCCCCGCGGCGGCCTGCTCCGCTTCGTGGACGCCCCGCAGCCCCGCATGCGTCTTCTCGCACTCGACGACCCCGCGTCGACGCACGCTCTCGTCGAGCAGTTCAGCCACGATCCCGACACTTGCGTGCGCAGGCGAGCGGCCGAGGATCCGCGCCTGTCACCTGAATCCGCTGTCAGGCTGGCTGATGACGCCGACCACGCTGTGCGCCGCCTCGCCCGGAAACACCCGGCCCTGCCGCCAGTGAAGTTGGTGCCCTTGCTCCTCGACGAACACAGCGCCGAAGACACCGCCGAGAATCCCGCAATCCCGGTGCCGGTCATGCGCCGCATGGTCGCAATCGCCGCTGCACACGCCTGACCCTCTGCGCCGGTCGAGCCCGGCAGGCGTACTGCCCGCCGATGTCTTTCACGGGCACGGTCTTCACCACTGCGCGGGGTGCGGCTTCTCCGCCGGTCCGCCCGGCAGTTCCCTGACTGGGTCCGCGATCAAAGCCGTGACAGGGACGGAATGCGTGGGGCCGAAATACCCAAGTGCCTGTCAGAGGGCGTTCTGCGAGTCTTGAGCGGTTCTTGTAGTGCTTGAAGCTAGGTTGTCCGGTTCCCAGCCTTGCGGTTCGCCGCCGCTGCGGTGTGCTGGTGGACGTGGGTGAGCGGCCGCCGTACCCGAGCGACCTGTCCGGATGAAGCCTGGGAGCTGATCCGGCCGGTCATCACCGCATGGAAGGCCCGCCATCCTTCGGTCAGCGGGCACACGGGACAGTACGAGATGCGGGAGATCGTCAACGCGATCCTGTACCAGGCCCGCACCGGCTACCAGTGGCGCTACCTGCCGCACGACCTGCCGCCGAAGAGCGCGGTGTACTACTACTTCGGAAAGTGGCGCGACGACGACACCGCCGAGACCATGCACGACCTGCTGCGCCGGCAGGTGCGCGAGAGCAGGAAGCGGCCGCGAGGACCCCACCGGCGGCGTCCTGGACTCCCGGACCGTGCGAGCTTCGATGAACGCGCCGAAGGACACGACCGGGCTGGATGCGGGAAAGAGGAGCCCGGGCCGAAAAAGAGGCATCCCCACCGACGTGAGCGGGTCGAGGAGCCGGCGGCAGGGCGAAGAACATGGCGTGCTGCGTCCGGCAATTGACAGCCCGAACGCAGCACGCCAGAGTCCCGGCGTGAACGAGACCAACGATCTGACGCCGGCCGAGGTACATATATGGCGGGCCTTTCCGCGAGGCGAGTCCGTGGACTTCCGCGCCGCCGAGAACGAGGATCCGGCGCTCGGCAACACCTGGGGCGCTGAGCGGACCGTACGGGCGAGTGTGCTGCGGGCGCTGCTGATCAAGGCTCCGCAGGAGGAGGGGGAGATCGCCGCGCTCAAGATCACGGGGGCGCGGATCACCGGCGTATTGGACCTGAAGTACGCCACGATCGAGGCCGCCATCCGGCTGAGCCACTGCCACTTCGACGGTGTTCCCGACCTGTACGGTGCCCAGCTGCGCCAGCTCAATCTGAGCAAGTCCGTTCTGCCGGGCCTGACCTCGGCGACCTTGCGGGTCGAGGGGGTGCTGCGGATGACGGACTGCCGTATGCGGGGGCCGGTGCAGCTTGGCGGGGCGCAGATCTCCGGGGCGCTGTTCATGGAGCGCGCGGAGTTCACGGCGCCGGACGACTCCGAGCCGGTGCTGCAACTCAACCAGGCCGCGATCGGGGACGACTTGTGGGCACCAGAAATGCGCGCACACGGACAGGTACGGCTCACTGGCGCCTCCGTCACCGGGCGGATCAACGTTCAGGACGCCGAGTTCAACAAGCCCGATGGCACCGCGCTGGACGCGCAGAACCTCAACGTGGGAGCCCATGTACGGGCGCGGTGCGTACATGCGCAGGGCCGGGTCGAGCTCCGAGGCTCGCGCATAACGGGCCGTCTCGACCTGCTCCACGCCCACCTGTCGCATCCGGGCGACACGGCACTGCGAGCAAGCAGTTGTGTCATCGGTGAACTCTGGCTGCGCAGGGGCGATCGCATCGAGGGCGCCCTGAATCTACGGCGTTCTCAAATAGAGATCCTGACCCTTGAACCGGAGATGCTGCCGGACCAGGTGTATCTCAGCAACCTCACGTACACCGTACTCACCCCGCACGAGCCCGCCGAACGCCGCCTTCCGATGCTGGAGCGGGACGGCGAGCGGTATGAGCCGCACAGCTACGAGCAGCTGACGGCGGCCTACCGCCATGTCGGTGACGACGACGCGGCCCGGCTCGTCCAACTCGCCAAGCAGCGCCGCCGACGCACGACGCTCACCTGGTACGGGCGGCTGTGGGGGTACGTCCAGGACGCCACTGTCGGCTACGGGTTCCGCCCGTTGCGCGCAGCCGTCTGGCTGCTGTCCCTTACGGCGATCGGATCGATCGCGTATGGCCTGGACCACCCACGCCCCATCAAGGCGGGCGAGGCCCCTGACTTCAACTCCATCTTCTACACCCTCGACCTGCTCCTGCCGGTCGTCAACTTCGGCCAGGAGCCGGCGTTCGCCCCTGACGGCTGGCACCAGTGGCTGTCGTACGCCCTGATCATCACCGGCTGGACCCTGGCGACGACGATCGTCGCGGGCGTGACCCGTACGGTCAGCCGCCAATGACCCTCTCCAAACCTCACGAAAACCTCGCAGAACGCCCTCTCAGAGCAGGCGGACTGAGATACTCCGGCCATGGATTCCGGGGTGATGGGGAACGGGACACGCTCGGACGTGCCGGTGCCGGTGCCGGCGACGGTACGGACGACGTCGGCGCACGGCGAGGGATGGGTGCTGCGTCCTGCGGGGGCGGCGGACGTCGAGGTGATCGCGGAGTTGCGGGCCACGGTCATGCGGGCGGACCTGGAACGCCTCGGCCGCTACGACGAGCACCGGGTGCGGCAGCGCTTGCGGGACTCCTTCTCGACGCGGCACACATCGGTCCTCATGATCGAGGGCGAACTCGCAGGATGCGTCACGGTCCGGCCCACCGAAGGCAGGCAGTGGCTGGAGCACTTCTACCTTGTTCCGCATCAGCAGGGCCGGGGACTGGGATCCGCCGTCCTGCGCACACTGCTGGAACGGACCGACGCGCAGGGCATGACCGTGGCCTTGAACGTCTTGCAGGGCAGTGCTGCCCGTCGGCTCTACGAGCGCCACGGATTCGTCGTCGAAGCCCAGGACGCGATCGACGTCTTCATGGTGCGCCCGCCGGGGGCGCGCAACAAAGTCGTGCTCGCCCCGCAGACGGAGCTCTGACCGACCACCGGCCGAAGCGCTTAGGCGGCACGACTTCGCTCGCGGACCGAGTCGTAAGCTTCCGCCGTGAACGACGACACCACCACACACGGCATACGGATCAGACAGGGCAGCTTGGCCGACGCACCGGCCATTCTGGACATGCTCGACTCCGCGGTGGCCTGGATGAACGATCGCGGCAACACCGAGCAGTGGGGCACGACTCCGTATTCCCTGACGCCTGGTGGGGTGGAGCGGGTCGAGCGGTACACGACCGAGAACGCCCCGTACATCGCGGAGTTGGACGGGGCCCCTGTCGGAGCCCTGGTGCTGGACTCCGGACCCAGCTCGCAGATGCCGATCGCGGCGGCCGAGGAACCCGAGCGGTACGTCCGGCTGCTGGTCTCCGATCGGCGGCACGCCGGTCTGGGCATCGGCGCGGCGCTGCTGGCCCATGCCGCCGACGAGACCCGGCGGGCAGGCGTGGAACTGCTGCGGGTCGACTGCTGGGCAGGCGGCGGGGGCGACCTGGTCGCCTTCTACGAGCGCAACGGTTTCACCCCCACCGAACGCTTCCTGTCCGGTGCCTGGCCGGGGCAGGTACTGGCCCAGCGGGTCCGCTGACGACCTGGCAGAGCACCGGCGGCCACGAGCAGCAGCGCGCCGTTGCCGACGAGATCGCCCGCTCGTCGGCAACGGCCGGTCCGGTCACTACCGGGCGCCTCGGCGGGCCCCAGATCCTGCACCCACCATGGGCCGCCGGGCCCGAAGTCGACTCCCACGCCCATGTCCTCGAAGCCGCACTCCAGGATGCTTTCGCGGTGCTCGGGGCTGCTCAGCCGGTCGGCCACCACGGTTGAAGGGGCCTCGGGGCCGCGGTGGATGTTCTCGGCCCATCGGCTCCAGTCGTAGCAGGCGGCGGTCATACGCTCGCCTGTGTTGGGCACATCGGGGGATGCCGAGCGTCGTTGAACTGCGCCGGTCACAGCGGGTGACGCTTCGGGATGCGGTTGCCGTCCGGCGCTGGTTCGCTGGTCGGGCCCGCTCTTCCGAGTTACCGCAAGGAGCGATGATCATGAGCGTTGCAGGTGAGTCCGGCGGCCGTGCCCGTCAGATGCGCGAGAAGGCGCAGGAGCTGAAGCAGGCCGCGGAGCGTGCGTCGGATCCCCAGGAGCGTCAGCGCCTGGAGGAGAAGGCCAAGCGGCTGCAGTCGCAGAGCGAGCAGGAGAGCAGCATGGGCGGCGGCGACATCTACCCGCCGGAGTAGCCGCCGCAGCAGTCGGCCTCGACGCTGCCCGGCCGTTCGGTCCGTGAAGGACCGAACGGCCGGGCAGCGTCTTGTGAACTCACCGACTGCTCGCCGGGCAGGAATCCCGGCGAAGGCGC
Source organism: Streptomyces sp. NPDC086835 (assembly GCF_044745705.1). Lineage (NCBI taxonomy): Bacteria > Bacillati > Actinomycetota > Actinomycetes > Kitasatosporales > Streptomycetaceae > Streptomyces > Streptomyces sp. NPDC086835. Next base: position 457,850 of record NZ_JBIVAU010000003.1, on the reverse strand, counting down.
CGCTGCGGGGCGACGGCTTGCCGTGAGGGAGGACGGGCGCAGTCGGTCGCCGTCGTCACCGGGCCGGCCCCCGCCCCCGTGGTGCGGAGGCCGGCCCAGGGTCGGGGGGCGGTCGGCGGGACCGAGTCCTGTGTGCGGGTCAGTAGAGCTTGGCGACAGCGACGGCCGTCGTCTTCTTGAAGCCCGCCACCGGCGCCCCGTCGAGGTCGCCCAGCTGGCTCCACTCGACGACGGTCACGGCGCGGCCGTCGCGGCCGACCGAGTACAGGGCGATGTCCGTGGAGCCGACCTCGGGGTGGGAGGTGTCGATGCTGTAGACGTGTGCGCCTTCCTCGACGTCGATGCCGCCGTGGTAGAAGGCCTCGCCCTCAAGTCCCGGGTCCTCGGCCTTCAGCCGGTCGAGGCAGGTCTCGATCGACGAGCGGAGCTTCTCGGCGATCGCCTTCGCCTTGGCGGTGGTGGACGCGACGGTGGTCGTCTGGCGGGCAGTGGTGTCCAGCTCCGTCCGGAAGTCGCGGTAGCGGGTCGAGGCTTTCGGCGTGACGCCCGCCGTGCACATCGAGCTCACCTCCGGCAGTCCGTTGCGGACCGGGTCGGCGTGCCAGGGAGTGCTGGAGGCGGGCAGTTGCGCTGCCGAGAGGAAAGCCGGCAGCGGGGCGGCCGCGGCGCCGGCCGTGATGAACGGGACGGTGGCCATGGCCATGGCCACCGTCGTGACGGCGGCGAGACGGATGTGGTTCATGGATGTTCTTCCCCCAGTCGTTCTGTCGCTGATCGACCGCCAGACTGGGTGCCGGGACGGGCACTTGCAAGGACCGGGGCCCGTTTCGGGAACGGTGGAACCATTCCACCCCCGCCGACGTGGCCTTGGTCGAGCGGGGTGAAACGCCTCCTGAAACGGCCGGCACGGGAGGAGCGGGTGTGACGGAAGCCCCGATGGACGACGCGACGGAGGCGGCTGAGCCGACAGAGGCGTTCGCCCGGAAGCTGAGCGAGCTGCGGGAGCGATCCGGCCGGAGCTACGGTTCGCTGGCGCGCCGGGTGGGAGTCGGCGCGTCGACGCTGCACCGGTACTGCTCCGGGCGGACCGTTCCGATGGAGTTCGCGCCGGTCGAGCGGCTGGCGAGGTTCTGCGGGTGCCGGGGCGAGGAGCTCGTGGCGCTGCACCGGCTGTGGGTCCTGGCCGACGCCGCGCGCGGCACACGTCAGGAACGAACGGCACAGGCGGCATGGGACACGGACGGCGACGCGCTCCGAGAACGGCGCGCCGAGCAAGAAGAACAGGAGCAGGAGCAGCCGCCGGCGGTACGGAAGTCACCGGCGCCGGAAGCGGGACAGGTCGTCGCGGCGTCACCGTCCGCGCGCTCACGCAGCCGCCGCCACACGTACGCCGCCGCCTTCGGGGCGGCTGTCGTCGTTCTCGCCCTCGTCCTCGGGTTCGGAGGGTTCACCTTCGGCCCCGGCAAGCAGCGCACGACCACGGCGGAGGCCGAAGGCGGCGGGCCTGCCCCGCTCCGCTCGGCGGACTCGTGGCCGACGCCCGGCTCGCCGTCCGGACCGCCCTCCCCGCCGGCTTCACCTGCGACGTCCGCAACGGCCTCCCCGGTTCCTGGCTCGCCGAAGTCTCAGGGGCCCGTGCCGACCGGTGCCGGTGCGCCGTCGCCGCCCGCGCCGTTCGCCGGTACACCGTTCACCTGGGTCACGGACGATCATGTCTGGCGGCACGGATGCGGCCACGCGTACGTCGTCGACCGGTCCCCGGCGGACGTCCCGCCGCCGCCCGTCGAGGCGGATGCCGAACAGTGGTCGCGCGCGCTCGGAGCCGGCCACGCGGGCGAGACAAGGGTCCGTATCACTGTTCAGGGCAAGGGCCCCGAAGCGGTGGTGCTCGAGTCGCTCCAGGTCCGTGTGGCGGCGCGCCGGGCGCCGGAACGGCACAACGTGTACCGGATGGACTCGGGCTGCGGCGGTTCCCTCACGCCCCGGATGTTCGACGTCGACCTCGACAAGTCACGGCCCGTGGCCCGCTCGGTGGCGGGCAACGACGCCGGTGAGCCGATCCCCGCCGTGTCGTTCCCGTACCGCGTCTCCGCCTCGGATCCCGAGGTGCTTCTGGTCACCGGACGGACCGTGACGTGCGACTGCGAGTGGTACCTGCAGCTGCGGTGGTCCAGCGGCGGACGGACGGGCACCGTACGGATCGACGACGGAGGTCGGCCGTTCCGTACGGATGCCCTGGCTGACGGTGCGGTTCACGAGTACGACTACGGCTCGCGTGGCTGGGTTCCTTCCGTGCCCGCCTCGCGCAGGCCCTGAGCCGTGTCCTGTCCTGCGCCGCGTGCCTCCTCCTTCGTGGTCTGCGCCGCGCCCTGTGCGGCGCTCTTGACCGCCTCGACGGCTTCGTTGGCCGGGCCTCGCATCCCTTCCTGCATGTCGTGGGCGGTCTGCTTGACCGGTTCGAGGAGCTCTCCGGAGTGCTCCTTCAGTTGCTCGCCGACGCGTTCCTCCGCCTTGGACGCCGGCAGGAACGCCGCTGCCAGCATGCCTGCGCCGAAGGCGATGACACCGGCCGCGAGGGGGCTTCCCTGGGTCTGTGCCCTCATCCGGGCGGGCGCGTGCTGAGCGGCGCTGCCGAGCTGACCGGCCTTGCCCTTCGCCCTCTCGGCCTTCTCCTTCGCCCGGTCGGCGGTGTCCTGCGCCTTGCCGGCCGCCGTGTCCCTGGCCCTGCCGGCGGTGTCCTTCGCCTTCTCTCCGACCTGTCCCGCGCTCTGTCCGGCGCTGCCCGCGACGTCGTCCGCCGTGGAGGACAGGCTGCTCCTTGAGTCCTTGGCCGAGCCCATCACGTGCTCCTTGATCCCCCTGAGTCGGTTCTGAGCCGAATGCGCCTTCCGGCGGGCGACCCTGCGGGGTGCCACCCTCTCGGCAAGGAGGTCCACATTGCGCGCCAGGTGGGCGCGCGTGTGTTCCACCTCGCTCCTCAGCTCATCGGGTTGCGTGCCCATCGGGCGTCCTCCTTCAGAGTTTCCAGGGTCTGTTCCGGTTTGAGGTTCACGTGCCGCATCTGTTTGCGGCCCCGTACGAAGAGCACCGCACCCACCACGGCCCAGACGGCGGTCACGATGAGTGCCGCCCATGCCCAGTCCATGAGGTTGGCCAGCGCGAAGACCGCGGTCAGACTGCCCAGGAGGAGGACGAGGTGCCCGGCGTAACCGGCGCCGGCGAACATGCCGGCGGCCTTGCCGGCCTTCGTGGTCTCCTCCTTGATCTCCGCCTTGGCCAGTTCGATCTCCTCACGCACCAGCAGCGACAGGTCCTTGCTGATTTCTCCGACCAGCTCGCCGACCGACGGTTCCTGGCCCGGCTGGACGGCCGCCGGTTCGACGACCCGTCCCGTGTCCGTGCGGCGTCGCTTCGCGGTGGGCGCCTGATCCGTGTAGATGGTGGCCACGACTCAACTCCCTTGTGCCGGCGGATTCCCGTCCTCGTCCCGGCTGCGGGGGTACGCGGGCGGAGTGTGCGGGGTCGCCACCGGACCAGGAGGCTCGCCGGAGCCGTAGCCGGGTGTGTAGTGCGGTGGCTGTGACTGGCCGTAGGTGTCCAAGGGATCCGGTTGGCCGAGTCCTGCCCGGGACGATTCGGACAGGGCGCCGGTGTCCGCGCCGCCCGCCCCCAGGCCTTCGTCGCTGTACTGGCCGCCCCTGAGGCTTTCGTCGCTGTACCGGCCGCCGGAGTCGCCGCCGTCGGAGCCCGCGGCGCTGATGCCCTTACCGGCGCGCGCGACGGCAAAGCCGGCGAGCGCCGCACCGGCGAGGAACACACCGGGCTTGCGCCTGGCGAAGTCCTGGAGGTCGCCGAGCAGGCCCTCCGGGCCCCGGCTCTCGATCCGGGAGGCCACCTGGTCGCCGCGCTTGGCCACCTGGCGCACCGCACCGGCGACGCCGGATTCGGATGGGGCGTTCCTGCTCATCTCCATCAGCTCGTCGGAGACCCGGTGGAGACCGGAGGCCAGGCTGTAGGTCCGGGACTGCGCCTGCTCACGGAGCTGTCCACGCACCTGGCCCGCCAGGTCCTTGGCCTGGGAACGGGCCTCGCCTGCGACCCCCGCCGCCTGCTGCTTGGCGGTGCCTGCGACGCCGGAAGCGTTCTCCTTGACCACTTGGGCGCCCTGCGCCGTCCTGTCCTGTACCGCGCTCGCTGCTGCCGCGGCCTTGTTCTGGTCCCTGCGGTCGGGGCCGTCGATGTCAGTCAAGACTCCTCCTGCGTCACACGATGCGGATCTTGCATTCGTGCGGGTACCCCTCCGCGGCCATTGCATTGAGATATTTCTCCACAAAAATCAGCGAACGCCTGAAAGTGGACGAGACATGCACATATGCCCTGAAAGGGGATCTCCTGGCGAGCCCGTCCCCGACCACCGGTAAGCACCGTCGGCATCGCCCTGATCGGCGCTCATGCGCCGTTTCCTGGGAGGGCAACCCCCATAGGGGTTTGGGAGCGGCGGGGCCGGATACCCGCTGTCTGAGGCAACTATGGGACGAACTTCAGAGAACACAGCGGATACAGAGAAGGCATCGGACACCGAGAGCGCGGAAGGCGCGGCGAAGTCGGAGAACAGCAGTTCGGACCGGGGACGGGGCAGCAGACCCCTCCGGGCGGTGGAGGTGCTCCGCGCAGCGGGGGCCCAGCTGGCCGAGCTGACAGGAATGGCCCCGGAAAGCGTGTCGTCGTTCTCCCGGACGGAGGACGGCTGGCAGCTCGTCGTCGAAGTGCTCGAGCTCGCCCGCGTACCCGACACCGCCAGCCTCCTCGCCTCCTACGAGGTCGAGGTCGACGGTGACGGCGAACTGATCTCCTACCGGCGGACACGGCGGTACGAGCGCGGACGGGCCGATCGTCCGTCTTCCTGAGGCCCGGGCACCTGCCCCGGCCTCCGACATTCCACCCACACATGACCCGGCGGGCGCCGGACACGTTTCGCGCTCCCGCACGGCCTCACACAGGGAGGGCACAAAGCAATGACCGTTGTCCCGGCACAGCAGAGCTCGGGCAGCCGCGGTGGCAGCACCGGCCTGTACGACGTCCTGGAACTGATACTCGACCGAGGGCTCGTGATCGACGCCTTCGTCCGTGTGTCCCTGGTCGGCATCGAGATCCTGAAGATCGATGTGCGGGTCGTCGTGGCGAGCGTCGACACCTACCTGCGGTTCGCGGAGGCGTGCAACCGTCTCGATCTCGAATCGGGCAACAGCAAGAACCCCGGACTCCCCGACCTCGTCGGCGAGATCACCGAGTCCGGTGCCCGCGGCAAGTCGCAGGGCGCCTTGGCCGGCGCCGCGCAGAGCATCTCGGAGGTCTTCAGCGGCGGCCGTGACGACGAGGAGGAGAAGGAGAAGGAGTCCAGGCCTCGGGCACGGCGAAGCACCAGCAGCTCGCGACGTAAGGAGGAGCAGGAGTGAGCACGTACGTCTACGGGATCGCCCGCAACTCCCCCGCCCTGGAGCGCGCCTCCCGCACCCCCGGGGTGGGAGACCCGCCGCGGCCGGTGCGTGTGCTGAGCCACGGGCGGATCGCGGCCCTGGTCAGTGACGTGACCGAGGAACTCAGGCCCAAGCGCCGCGATCTGCTCGCGCATCAGAACGTCCTCACCGAGGCCGGCACGGCCGGGGCCGTGCTGCCCCTCCGGTTCGGCGGTATGTCACCCGACGACGAGGCGGTCGCCGCCGCGCTGGCCGAGCGGGAGGAGCACTACCTGGAGCGGCTCCAAGCGGTGGACGGCAAGGACGAGTTCAACGTGAAGGCCGATCACGACGAGGAGGCGGTGCTGCACCGCGTGCTCGCCGACGACCCCGAACTGCGCGCCATGGGCCTGGCCCAGCAGGCCGCCGGTGGTGGGAGTCAGCAGGACAAGATGCGGCTGGGCGAACTGATCGTGGAGGCGGTGCGGCAGCGCGAGGAGATCGACCGTACGGAGGTGCAGCGTGCCCTTGAGGGCGCTGCCGTCGACTCGGCGCCGGCTCCCGAGGGTTCCGGCCGGGTGGCGAACGTGTCGTACCTGGTGGAACGGGACCGCGCCGAGGAGTTCCTGACGGCGGTGGCCGCGTTCCAGCAGGCCAACCCGCAGCTGCGGCTCCAGGTCAACGGTCCGCTGCCTCCGTACAGCTTCGTGGAGTGAGCGATGGGCCTGCTGGGAGAACTGCTGCTGCTTCCGCTCGCGCCGGTCCGCGGCACGTCGTGGGTGCTCCGGCAGGTGGTCGCGGAGGCGGAACGTCAGTACTACGACCCCGCCGCCGTGCAGCGTGAACTCGCCGAGCTCGTCGAACGGTTCGAGGCGGGCGAGATGGACGAGGCAGAGTTCGACCGGCGCGAGGACGAGCTGCTGGAGCGGCTGGCGGCAAAGGGAGGCCCACAGTGACGACAGCGACCGGTCGGTATCCGAGCCCGTACGACTCCGGCGGCGGGACGGACCTCGCGGACATCCTGGAACGGGTCCTCGACAAGGGCATCGTCATCGCCGGTGACATCCGCATCAACCTGCTCGACATCGAGCTGCTCACCATCAAGCTGCGGCTGATCGTCGCCTCGGTCGACAAGGCCAAGGAGATGGGGATCGACTGGTGGGAGCACGACCCCGCGCTCTCCTCCGACGCCCGCAGCCGTGAACTCGAAAAGAAGAACGCCGAGTTGGAGCGCCGCGTGGCCGAATTGCAGGCCCTCTCGCAGCCGTCCGGCCAAGAGCCGGCGGGCGGACGGGCCGGGACTGCCGAACACTATCAACGGGAGCGGGACGCATCATGAACGAGCTGCTCTACGTGTACGCCGTCGCCCGGCCCCTCGAGGCGGGCGTGCCCGCCGCCGCGACGGGCGTCGGCGGCCTGCCCGCCCGCCCGGTCGAGCACGACGGCCTGGTCGCCGTGGTGAGCGACGTGAAGGCCGAGGACTTCGAGGAGGCGCCCCTGCGCGAGCGCCTGGAGAACCTCGAATGGCTGGCCGAGACCGCCCGGGCGCACGAGTCGGTGGTCCGCGCCGTCAGCGCGGTCACGGGTGTGGTTCCGCTGCGGCTGGCGACCGTGTGCCGCGGCGAGAGCGGGGTGCGCCGTCTCCTCGACGAGGGGCGCCATCGCTTCACGACGAACCTCGACAGACTCGAGGGGCGTGTCGAGTGGGGCGTGAAGCTGTACGCGGAGCCCGAGCCCGAACCCGCCGCGACACCGGAAGCGGCACCGGGACAGCAGACCCAGGGCGGGGACGGGGCGGCGTCGCCCGGCCGTGACTATCTCCGCCGGCGGCTGCGCAGCCGGCAGTCCCGTGAGAAGAGCTGGGCCCACGCCGACGCGCTCGCCCGGCGGCTGCACACGGAGCTTTCGCGCTGCGCGGACGGTCAGCGGCTGCACAAGCCCCAGAGCGGTCAACTGGCGCGGGCGTCCGGTGTGAACGTCCTCAACGCCGCCTTTCTCGTGCGCCGTGAGGAGAGTGACGCGTTCGTCGGGCAGGTCGAGCGGCTGACCCCGCGGGATGCGGGTGTCCGCGTGGAGCTGACCGGCCCTTGGGCGCCGTACTCGTTCGCGGATCTCTCCGATCCACCGGACGCGCCGCAGCAGGGCCGCCAGGAGATGCAGGAGGCGCATGAAGGACGGGCCGGGGCATGACGGTGACCGGCGGAATCGACGACACCTCGCCGGCGGCCCGGCGGGAGCTGGCGCTGGTCGACCTGCTGGACCGGCTCCTCGCCGGCGGCGTGGTCCTGACCGGCGACCTCACCCTGCGGATCGCCGACGTGGACCTGGTGAGGATCGATCTGTCCGCGCTGATCAGTTCGGTCGGTCCGCTGGTGCCCTCGCCGTGGCCGGACCTGGAGGAGGACCGATGAGCGCGAACGGGAACGGGACCGAGAGCCCGCGCCGCCGGGTGGAACTCGATCCGGACACCGTGGAGCGTGACCTCGCCAGGCTGGTGCTGACCGTGGTCGAGCTGCTCAGGCAGCTGATGGAGCGGCAGGCACTGCGCCGCGTGGACACCGGCGAGCTCACGGAGGACCAGGAGGAGCGCATCGGCGTGACGCTGATGCTGCTCGAGGACCGGATGGAGGTCCTGCGGGACAAGTTCGGCCTGGAGCCCGGAGACCTGAACATCGATCTCGGCCCGCTCGGTCCCCTGCTGCCGCGCGGCGATTGACCCCTGGCCTCGCCCCCGGGATCGATCTCGTTGCCGTTTCGGCAAGTAACTTTGCAGCACGGCATGCGGCGGGCGCAGTATCTCCTCGAACGGAGGTACACCACATGTCCACAGTTCAGACTCTTGCCGGCGGCCTCGCCGCCGATGTACCCGCCCGCCCGCGATACGACGTCGTGGTCGTCGGCGGCGGCGCCGCCGGCCTCAGCGGAGCCCTGGCGCTGACCCGGGCCCGTCGTTCGGTGCTCGTCGTCGACTCGGGCCGGCCGCGGAACGCCCCGGCCGGCCACGTCCACTCGTACCTGACCCAGGAGGGCGTGGCGCCGTCGCAGCTGCTGGCCACGGGCCGCGCCGAAGTGACACGCTACGGCGGCGAGCTCGTCCGGGGCAGCGTCGCCACCGCCGAGCGGCTCGCGGACGGGCGGTTCCGTCTGGTGCTCGACGGCGGGACGGCGGTCGAGGCCGACCGGCTGCTCGTGACCACCGGCCTGGTCGACGAGCTTCCCCCGGTGCCGGGACTGGCCGAACGGTGGGGCCGCGAGGTCCTGCACTGCCCGTACTGCCACGGCTGGGAGGTGCGTGACCAGGCCATCGGCCTTCTGGCGACCGGCCCCATGGCCGTCCACCAGGCCCTGATGTGGCGGCAGTGGAGCGACGACGTGACGCTCTTCCTGCACACCGGCCCCGAACCGTCGGAGGAGGAGTACGAGCAGCTTGCCGCCCGCGGCATCGCCGTCGTCGACGGCCGGGTGACGTCCGTACAGGTCACGGACGACCGGCTGAGCGGCGTGGTGCTGGAGAGCGGTCATGCGATCGCCCGGCAGGCGCTCGTGGTCGCGCCGCGGTTCACCGCCCGGGCCACGTTCCTCGCCGGGCTCGGTCTCGAGCCGAGCGAGCAGGAGGTCAACGGCGTGGTGATCGGCACCCGTATCGCCGCCGACCCGACCGGTGCGACCGCGGTCCCCGGCGTGTGGGTGGCCGGGAACGTCGCCAACGTGACCGAACAGGTGATCGGTGCCGCCGCCGCGGGAGTCCGCGCGGCAGCTGCGGTCAACGCGGATCTGACCGCGCAGGAGACCCGGCAAGCCGTCGAGCGCTACCGGCGTGACGGCCTCGCGGCGCCCGTGGGCGCGGAGCGGCGCGGGCACGGGGCTCCCGCGGCCCGCTGACCCGGGGGCTCCGGGGCCCGGGTCTCCGGGTCTCCGGGCTCCGACGTGAGCGCGCCGACGTGCCTCCTGCCCTGCGCGACGACGCCGGCGCGGTGGACGCGAGCTCACACGAACACGGTCACCGCGGCGGTCGCCGCACCCAGGCCCGCCCCGGCGGCGGTCTGGGCCGCGGAATGGTAGCCGAGCGCGACGCGGGACCAGCAGACCGCCGCCACGAGGACGTACCCGGCGGTCCACCACGGCGAGTGGATAGCGGCGAGCAGAGCGGTGACGGCGGAGGCGACCGCCGAGTCGACGCTGATCTTCCAGACGGTGTTCACGGCGAGGAGGACGACGGTCATCGCCCACAGGGCGGTCATCGCAACCAGGATGCCGACGGGGGCGTCGCCGAGGACCATGACCAGGGCGCCCACACCTATGGAGCCGAGGATCACGAAGAAGATCGGGGCGCGCTGCCGGCGGTCGACGACATGCCTGTCGCCCCAAGTGCCACGGCGGCGCTCCCGCTCGATGTACGCGGCGGGCACGATGCCCGCGCACAGAGCACCGAGCAGGCCCCACGGCAGGCCGGTCCAACTCCCTGCGGCGGCGAGGCCGATTCCGAGCATGCCGAGAAGCAGGACGTTGCGGGGCTGGAGGACGTCCGTGACCGTGCGGGCAAGGTCGGTGGTCTTCTGCGCGGCGCTGGCCGACATGCCGGTCCCTTCAGGGATACGAGGAGGCCGCCGACACCGTCCCGGAGCCGGCGTCCATGATCGTATCCGTCATCCGCATCGGCCCTCCGCGCTTGGCCAACAGGCAAGGGAGCCGGCCCCGGACGGACCGGGGCCGGCCGGGGAGCCCGGCGCTCAGGCGGCGAGCACGTCCGCCGCCACCCGCAGGTCCGTGACCATGCCTCGGTAGGCCGCGCGGCGGTCGTCCGCGCGCAGAACCGCCGACGGGTGGATCGTGCCGACCACGCAGCCGTGCGCGGCGGCCTCCTCGGCCGGCATCCCGTCGGCCCCGGACACGTCCGTGCGGCCGAGGGCGTCCCAGGGCGGCATCGGCAGCAGCAGGCCGCGCTGCTCTGTGATCCGGAACGAGCCGCCGAGCAGGGCCTTGCCCGCGGTGGCGCCCAGGGCCAGCACCAGTTCGGGTTCGATCACACGCAGCTCGGCGGCCAGCCATGGTCGGCACGCCGACATCTCCCTCAGGCTGGGCGACTTGTGGATCCGGCGCTTCCCCCGCGCCGCGGGTTCGAACTTGAAATGCTTGACGGCATTGGTGAAGTAGGCCGACTCCTCCTCGATGCCCACTTCCTCGAGCGCCTCGCGCAGCAGCTTGCCCGCCGGTCCGACGAAGGGCGCCCCCTGCCGGTCCTCCTGGTCGCCCGGCTGCTCCCCCACGACGACGACGCGTGCGGAGGACGGGCCGGCGCCGAACACCGTCTGACCGGCGTTGCGGAACAGCGGGCACCCCTCGCATCCGGCCGCGGCCTTGCGCAGGGCCGGCAGGCCGCCCCGCTGCGGAAGGAAGGGACCGGCGTCGTAGCCCTGTCCCGCTTCCTTCCTGTCCCCGTTGACGTCGACGGACACCGTCCTCGCCTCCTGTTCCGGCAGGTTCGCGCTGGTGGACGGCGGGTACCCGTGCGGCTCGGCGGTACTCGCGCGGTGCGCCGCCACCGTGGCGGCAGGCCGTCGTGTCCGCGTACGCATGCAGCTCCATGAACAGGTACCGGGAGGCCCGCCCATGACGAACGCCCTTGAACTGGACGCGCTCTGGGACGAGTTCCACAGCGTCGTCAACATGACCTCGCAGGAGCTGAGCGCCTGGCTGCAGACCCAGGACGCCGGTGAGGACACCGAGCCGCTGCCCGACCGGGCCGGTCCTGTCACCGGCCGCCACGTTCTGTCGATCCTCCAGAAGCGCCGCACCGACCTCACCGACGAGGACGTCCAGGTCATGTACGAGGTGGTGGACACGGTCGAGTCGGAGCGGCAGGAACAGGGTGCGGCCGGGACGGCCGACGACACCCGTCGGCGACACCGGCTGATGAGCCTCGGGCACGACCCCCTGAGGGCCGGATGACGGCTGTTCCGCACGTGGCGAAGACCTGTGATCCGGACTGTTGATTCGGTGGATTTCGGGCACTCGCCCGGTATGAACAGTCAGCCCTCTGATCCTGACCCGCGGAACACTTCAGGCGTCCGCCCCGGGGGCACGGTGCCGCCCGGTGAGACGCCGCCCGGCGAGGGGAGCACCGGCTCCGAGACCGGCCCGCACGGCGACACGTCACGCGGCTGGGCAAAGGGTCCGATGATCGCCATCGGCCTCGTGGTCGTGGTCTTCGCCGCGTTCTTCCTGGCCTACGCGCTGATCATGATCCTTTGATCAGACGTCCGGCCGGCCGGACCTCATCGCCATGAACTGTTCGGCCGCGCAAGTCTTCGACCACGTCGCAGAAAGGAACACGATGTCCGACGAAGCAGCTCAGCACGAAGAGGCGCGGGGCGACAACGTCTACCAGCCGGAGCACTCGGACGTGCAGAACCGCCCCAGCGACGACCTCGACATGCAGAACGTCATCGGCGAGCGCGGTCTCGACGACACGATGGCGGAGGGCTACTCGCCGCCGGAGCGTCCGCTGGCCGTCGGCAAGTACGGCACCACCGGCGAGGAGCAGCAGGAGGGTGAGAGCCTCGAGCAGCGTCTCGCACAGGAGCGCCCCGACGTGGAGCCACCCCGGGGCGACGGCATTGGCGACCTCGAGGACGGCGCCGGCGAGCCGGTCGACGACGAAGCCGGCGGCCCCCGGGCCGGGCGGCTCACGCCCACCGACGACCCCGCTCCCCGGCGGCCGAGCGACACGGTGGCCCGCGATGTCGGCATCGACGGCGGCGCTGCCTCCGCGGAGGAGGCCGCGATGCATGTCACCGACGACGAGAACCTGGGCGAGCGCTAGAGCCAGTCCCACCGGACCGGGCCCCGGCGACATCCGCGAAGAGCAGCCCTGTGCGGCTCCGGGCGGCAGGGCGGAAGCGAGCAAGGCATGTTGTTCCACGATCGCAGGGAGGCCGGGCGCGATCTGGCACGGCGGCTCCTCGAGCGTGCCGAGGGGGTGCCGACCGACCCGTTCGTGCTGGCGCTGCCGCGCGGCGGGGTACCGGTCGGCGACGAGGTCGCCCGGGCGCTGGGCGCTCCGCTCGACGTTCTCGTGGCACGGAAGATCGGCGCACCGTACAACCCGGAGGTCGGTGTCGGCGCGCTGGCCGGCGAGGGACCCCCGCTCTACGACGAGCGGACGCTCGCCATGCTGGAACTGACGGCCGAGAAGCTGAGCCCGCAGGTCGCCAGGGAGCGCACGGAGCTGCACCGCCGGGAGGACCTCTACCGGGGCGGCCGTCCTGCGCCCGACGTGACGGGCAGGACGGTCCTCGTCGTGGACGACGGTCTCGCGACCGGAGTCACGGCCCGTGCCGCGCTGCGCGCGGTCCGGGAGATGAAGCCGGGCCGGGTGATGCTGGCCGTGCCGGTGGGCTCCCCCGAGGCGGCGCGGGCGCTCGCGGCCGAGGCGGACGAGGTGGTGTGTCCGCACCAGCCGCAGCCGTTCTACGCGGTGGGCCAGTGGTACGAGGAGTTCGACCAGGTCGGTGACGACGAGGTGATCACCATCCTGCGGGGGCACGCCGACGGCCGTTGAACAGAGCCCGCGGACAGACCTCGGGAGGGGTGTCCGGGCCCGGACGCACCCCGGCGCCCTCCGTGGGGCGTACCGGGTCGCTCCGGCGGCGCCGGGACATTCGAATCCGCCCGGATTCCGCAAAGACCTTGGGTACGGCCACCTGCGTTGGCATGCTTGAGCAACTCGCGGCAGGGTGGGGCGTACGACCGTCCACGCCCCGCTCCGTGCGGTTCGCCCGGCTCACGGCGGAGGTGTAGAAAGACTTATGGCCGCACCACGCTCCGGCCGCCCGCGCTCGGTTCTGCGGATGCGAACTGTCGCAGGTCAGGTCTTCCTCCTGCAGGTGGCGATCGTGGTGCTGCTGGTCGCCGCGGCCATGGCCGCGCTCGTGTTCCAGTCCCGCGCGGGCAGTGAGCGTGAGGCCCGCAACCGGTCGGTCGCCGTCGCGGAGACGTTCGCCAACTCCCCTGGGATGGAAGAGGCACTGGAGAGCCCCGATCCCACCGCGGTGCTCCAGCCCAAGGCCGAGGCGGCACGCGAGCGTTCCGGCGTCGACTTCATCGTCGTGCTGAACACCGAGGGCATCCGCTACACGCACCCGTTGCAGGACCGCATCGGGAAGAAGTTCGTCGGCGATCTGAGCCATGCCCGGAGCGGCGAGGTCTTCACCGAGAAGATCACCGGCACCATCGGCCCGCTCGTGCAAGCCGTCGTCCCCGTCTTCGGACGGGATGGAAAGGTCGTCGGCATGGTCTCCGCCGGCATCACCATCGAACGGGTGAGCGGCGTCGTCGAGGAGCAGTTCCCCCTGCTGTTCGGTGCCGCGGGCGGCGTGCTGCTGCTGACCACGGGCGGCACGGCCCTGGTGAGCAGGCGTCTGCGCCGCCAGACGCACGGGCTCGGGCCCGCCGAGATGACCCGGATGTACGAGCATCACGACGCGGTGCTGCACGCCGTGCGCGAGGGAGTGATCATCGTGGGCGGCGACGGCCGGCTGCTGCTCGCCAACGACGAGGCGCGCCGGTTGCTCGGACTGCCCATGGACCTGGACGGGTCCGCGGTCACCGAGCTGGGGCTCGATCCGCTCGCCGCCCGTCTGCTGTCGTCCGGGAAGATCGTGACCGACGAGGTCATTCCGGTCGGGGACCGGCTCGTGGCCGTCAGCCAGCGCTCGACGGACCAGCACGGCGGGCCGCCCGGCAGCGTCGCGACCCTGCGGGACACCACGGAGCTCCAGACCCTGACCGGGCGCGCCGATGTGGCCAGAGGGCGGCTCAAGCTGCTCTACGACGCGGGCACCGAGATCGGCACCACGCTCGACGTCGTCCGCACGTGCGAGGAGCTCGCCGAGTTCGCCGCGTCGCGGTTCGCCGACTTCGCCACCGTGGACCTGGTGGAGGCCGTGCTGCGCGGTGAGGAGCCGACCGCCACCGGCCCGGACACGGACATGCGGCGCACGGCTTTCAGCGGTTCCGGGGACACGGCGCTCTATCCGCTGGGGCATGTGATCCGGTTCGTGCCGACCACGCCGATGGGGACCGGGCTGCGGAAGGGCGAGGCGGTCCTTCAGGCGGACCTGACCCGTCTCACCGGGTGGCAGGAACAGGACCCGGATCGGGCGCGCATGCTTCTGGAGCGCGGACTCCACTCGATGATCGCGGTTCCGCTCAGGGCGCGGGGCGTGATCCTTGGCGTGGCCATGTTCTGGCGCGGGAGCAACCCGCAGCCGTTCGAGGAGGAGGACCTGTCTCTGGCGGAGGAGCTCGTGGCGCGTGCCGCCGTCAGCGTCGACAACGCCCGTCGCTATACGCGGGAGCACACGATGGCGGTCACGCTCCAGCGCAGCCTGCTCCCCCGTGTGCTGCCGGAGCAGAGCGCCCTGGACGTGGCTTACCGCTACCGTCCCGCGCAGGCCGGGCTGGGCGGGCTCGGCGGTGTCGGCGGTGACTGGTTCGACATCATTCCGCTTCCGGGGGCGCGGGTCGCCCTCGTCGTCGGCGACGTCGTCGGCCACGGCCTTCACGCCGCAGCGACCATGGGGCGGCTGCGTACCGCCGTCCACAACTTCTCCAGCCTCGACCTGCCGCCCGACGAGCTGATGTTCCATCTGGACGAGCTGGTGGCCCGCATCGACCAGGACGAGTCCGACGACGGCGCGGACGCCGGGGTCACCGGCGCCACGTGCATCTACGCGATCTACGACGCGGTGTCGGGCACCTGCAGCATGGCGCGGGCCGGGCACCTTCAGCCGGTCGTGGTCCACCCGGACGGCACGGCCGAGTTCGCGGACGTCCCCGGCGGGCCGCCGCTGGGGCTGGGCGGTCTGCCGTTCGAGACGCTGGAACTGCGGCTGCCGAAGGACAGCCGACTGGTCCTCTACACGGACGGGCTCGTCGAGGACCGGGAACGGGAGATCGACGAGGGCCTCGAGCTGCTGCGCCGCACGCTGGCCGAGCACCCCGGCCAGGGGCCGGAGGAGACCTGCGAGACGGTGCTGGGCGCGCTGGTGCCGGAGCGTCCGCGGGACGACATCGCCCTGCTCGTAGGGCGCACGCGGGTCCTGGCGTCCGACCAGGTCGCGGAGTGGGAGGTGCCGTCGGACCCGGCGGCGGTGGCCAGGGTGCGGGCGGCGGTGGCCGAGCGGCTGGCGGAGTGGGGTCTGGAGGAGGAATCCTTCACCACCGAGCTGATCCTGAGCGAGCTCGTCACCAACGCCATCCGTTACGCCGCCGGGCCGATCCAGGTGCGGCTCATCCGGGACCGCGCGCTGATCTGCGAGGTGTCCGACCGCAGCAGTACGTCGCCGCACCTGCGGCAGGCGGCCATCACGGACGAGGGGGGCCGGGGCCTGTTCCTGGTCGCGCAGTTCGCGGAACGCTGGGGCACGCGGTACACGGCCGACGGCAAGGTCATCTGGACGGAACAGCCGCTGCCCGGCGGGCAGCTTCCCGGCGGATCGGGCTTCTGACAGGCCGGTGGCGGTCCGGCATGTGACGTGCGACGGGCGGGGCACCGGCGGTGCGGGGCGCCGGACGCTCACCCGCGGACAAGAATCGGGGGGCCGGCTGCTGAGTGGACGACAAGAAACGGGCTGCCGGCGGCCGGGGCCGGGATTTTTGAAATGCCGCCCTTGCCTCCCGGGTTACCCGTCCGTAACGTCTCTCTCGCGCAACGGTCCGGGGCCGGGCGGGATTTCGGCCGGAATTCCCGCGAACAAGCCGCGGACATGTCTCCCACGCACTTTCTCCGATTGAGTTCCGTGCGCTCCCCCGGCGCCCGAGTACACACATCGAAGACCGCACCGATCGCCGCAACAGGCACCGCACCGATCGCCGCACCATTCCAGTTTCCTCATTCCCCGCGTCTGCGCGCCTTTGCCCGCAGCGCCGAATCCTGGAGCCGTGATGAAGCGTCCGAAACTCGCGCCGTCCCGAGGGCGAAGAGCCGCACTTCGTGGGGCCGTCGCCCTCACCGCGGGGCTGGGACTGGCCGTCGCCACCTCGGGGCCCGCCCATGCTGTGCCGATCCGTCTCGACTATCCGCTGACCGGCAGCACGCACCTCGAGGGCACCGGCTCCGACCTGGCGCTGGGGCCAGGAGTCCTGAAGGTCACCGCCGACCTCAAGGCGGGGACACTTCTCGCCGACACCGTTCTCCCGCCCGCGCCTGGCTCGTTCAAGATGATCGGCGCGATTCCCGTGAGTGTCACGACCGAGTTCATAGAGACCGAGCCGACCACCGGCACGATCGACCTGAAGACGGGTGCCGTCAAGAGCACCACGAAACTCACCCTGCGGCTCAAGGACCTCCGGGTCGCGGGCATTCCGACCCCCGTGGGGAGCTCGTGCCGCACGGAAGTTCCCGCGGTGCTCGATCTGACGTCGGAACCGGGATTCAACGCGCTCAAGGGCGGCACGCTGTCCGGCTCGTACACCATCCCGAAGTTCGAGCACTGCCTGCTCGCCACTCCGCTGATCAACATGATCATCCCGGGTGACGGGAACACGGTCCGGCTGCACATGGGGCAGCCGGCGCCGCCTCCCGCCTCCTGAACCGCCGGCGTTCCAGGCCGGCCCCCGATGTCCCGGTGCGCGCGGCGGCGCGCACCGGGCGCAGGCCCTGCGTCAATCCTTGCGCGCCACGTAGTAGACGTTGAGCGGGTCGCCTTCGACGGTCCGGACGTCGACGCGCGTGAAGCCCGCCTCCTTGAGCATCCGGACGGCTGTCTCCTGCCCCCAGACGGTGCCGAGGCCGGCTCCGCCGGTGCTGAGCGACGTCGTCATGCAGTAGAAGACCGAGAAGCCGAAGAGAGCAGGCCCGAAGGGGTGACCCACGTTCTTCTCGAGCCTGCTGGACGCGGCGATGTCCCCCATGAGGAACGTGCCGCCCTCCTTCAGCGAGCCGGCGATCGCCGCGAGCGTGGCGTCCGGCCTGGCGAGGTCATGGATGACGTCGAACGCTGTGATCAGGTCGTACTCACCGCCGACCTCCGCCGAATCGCCGATCGTGTAGCGCACGTTGCCGAGCCCGAGCCGGGCCGCTTCCGCACGGCCGGCCTCCACGCCTGTCTCCGACTGGTCGAGACCGTGGAAGCGGCTGCGGGGGAAGGCCTTCGCCAGCACGACGGGTGCGTGGCCCTGTCCAGTGCCCACGTCGAGGGCGTCGATCCCGGCGCGCAGCCGCTCGGGGAGGTCGGGCACGAGGGGGACGATGGTGTCGACGAGCGCCTGGTCGTAGACCCTGGCCGTCTCCTCGGCCTGGAGGGCCTGGAAGCGCGGATATGCCGAGTACGGCACTCCCCCGCCGTCGCGGAAGCAGCGCACGACCTGCTGCTCGACCTCGCCCATCAGCGCGATGTACTGCATCATGCCGGCCAGGTTGTCCGGTCCGGCCGCGGTGGTCAGCGAGGCGGCGTGCTCGGGCGGCAGCACGTACGTCTCGTGCTCGGGGTCGTATTCGACGATGCCGCCGACGACCATGCCGCCCAGCCACTCCCGCACATAACGCTGGTCGAGCCCCGCCGACTTGGCGATCTCGTCACTGGTCGACGGTGGCAGACCGGCGAGGGTGTCGAACAGGCCGGTCTGGTGGCCGACGCTGATGAGGAGCGCGAGCGCGCCCTTGTTCAGTACGTCCACCGCTTCTCCGGCGAACGCCTCCTGCTTGGCGAGGTCGGGGGACGTGCGCCGCGTATCGAGATCCGACATGGCCGCTCCTTCCGCCGGGCTGCGGGGCGGGCCGCCGACCTGGGCCCGCATATTTCACATTACGCCGCAATCCGACACGAGATCGGCAATCGCCGACGGCCAAGATCATGGAGCTGGCGACCGGACCGGGGCAGTTCCAACCACCGCACATCTACCGGGGCTTGGGCGGATGCCGGGCACGATCCACCGACGCCCGCGAGCGGCCTTCGTGCCGGGCGGGCACCGTGGCGGCGCTCAGCCGACGGCTAGACCGGGAGCAGCAGTTCAGGGCGGTCCCACATGACGGCCGGCGGGCGAGCGGGCACGGTGCCGGTCCTCCGGGCGCCGACGCTCAGATAGAAGCCCTCGGCGGGCGGATGCGCCACGACACGGACGGCGTCGAGACCTGCGGCGCGGGCGCGTCCGCGCATGTGCTCGACGAGCAGTCGGCCGATGCCCAGCCCTTGGGCGTCGTCGGCCACGAACATGAGGTCCAGTTCCGGCATGAGGTCCGACCCGGGCGGCGACAGCACGAGGGCGTAGAAGCCGAGAATCCTGTCGTCCTCGCCGGTGGCGGCGAAGACATCGTGGGTCTCGATGTAGTCCGGCCCCACCCGGTAGCCGGCGACCATCGAAGCGTAGTGGCCCTGGTAGGCACCGGAGCCGCGGACCAGACGGGTGAGGCGCTTCGCGTCCCGTGCGGTCGCCCGGCGGATCCCGGGGGCCGCGGGACCCTTGCGCCGGGACCGGCCGGCGCCGGCTGATGTCAGGGGCGACGTCATGGAACGAGTATGACGGGCCCGTCGGCGGCCGTCACTCGCCCCGGTCTCGACCCCTTCCCGCCATGGCCGGATTGTGTCGCAAAGGACCGTAGATTAAGTTAGGCCAGCCTAACCTAAAGGGGAATCAGTGTGAGTACGACGATCTACCGGGACCCGTGGGGAATCCCGCATCTGCGGGCAGGGGACGCGCACGACCTCGCCTTCGCCCAGGGCCGCAACGCCGCCGTCGACCGGGCCTGGCAGATCGAGGTCGACCGGCACCGGTCGCAGGGCACCTCCGCCGCGTTCCTCGGCGAGGAAGCCCTCGCCTGGGACAGGTTCGCCCGCATGTCGCGCCTGGACGACACCGCACAGCGGTGCTTCGAAGCGCTCGACGAGGAGACGGCCGCATGGATCGGCCGCTACGTGGACGGCGTCAACGACGGCCTGGAGGCCGGTGCCGCACGCGACCCCCGCTTCGCGGAGGTGTCCCTCTCCCCCGGCCGCTGGCAGCCGTGGACACCGCTCGGCATCTGGCTGGCGACCCACATCCTGTTCGCCGGATTCCCCACCAAGCTGTGGCGCGAGGAGGTCGCCAGGGCGCTCGGCGACGAGTCGGTCGAGCTCTTCGCGACCGACGGGCCGGGCACCTCGGGGAGCAACGGGTGGCTCGTCGGGGGCGACCGCACCGCCACGGGCGCCGCGCTCATCGCCGGTGACCCGCACCGGTTCATCGAGGACCCGGGCATCTACCAGCAGATCCGGCTGGCCTGCCCCGAGTTCGACGTGGTCGGACTCGCCGTGCCCGGCGTCCCCGGCATCGCCCACTTCGGCCACACCGGCACCGTCGCCTGGGCCATCACCAACGCCATGGCCGACTACCAGGACCTCTACCGCGAGCGGCTCCGAAGACACGGGGACGCCGTCGAGGCGCTCGGCCCCGACGGCTGGCGGCCCGCGCACAGGCACACCGAGTCGATCGCGGTGGCGGGCGGCGATCCCGTCGAGATCGAGGTGATCGAGACGGAGCGCGGGCCGGTGATCATCACGACCGACGACGGTTCGGAGGCCGTCAGCCTGCGCTGCCCCGTACGCGCGGGAGCGGGCATCGGCTTCGGCGCGCTGCCGGCGCTGCTGCGGGCACGGACCGTCGACGACGTGGACCGTGCCGTCGAGCAGTGGGTGGAGCCGGTCAACGTCGTCCAGGCAGCCGACACCGGCGGCGGACTGCTGCACCGCGTGGCCGGCCGGGTACCGCGGCGCGACCGGGCCAACCGGCTGCGCGTGGTGCCCGCGTGGCAGTCCCGGTACGCCTGGCAGGACGCGTACGAGCCCACCCCCCGCGCGGATGTCGACGGCTTCGCCGTGATGGCGAACGCCCGGGGCCTGGCCGCTCCGCTCGGGATCGAATTCGCGCCCCCTCACCGAGCCGACCGCATCCGGCAGTTGCTGGGCGAGGCAGCGTCCTGGTCCGCCGGGGACATGCCGCGCATCCACATGGACACTCACCTGGCGTCCGCCGCCCCGCTGCTGGACCTGCTCGCCCGGCTGGAGGGGCTCGGTCCAAAAGCCGCCGCGCTGCGCGACCGGCTGGCCCGCTGGGACCGCCGTATGGACGCCGGCAGCACCGACGCGGCGGTGTACGCGGCGCTGCGCTCCGCGGTGGTGCTCAAGCTGTCGGCGAGCCCCGCGCTGGCCGGCCTGGCCGAACTCCCCCGCCTTCCCGAGGTGTTCCTTCCCTGGCTGGCCCTGGTGCCCCGCGTCGCGTTCGCGCTCGAGCGGCTGCTGTCCCCCGGTGCGCTTCCCGGTCTCGACGCGGAAGCGGCGGTGCGGGAGGCCGTGGAGGAGGTGGCGGCGGGCGCGCGGTCCGGCGTCTGGGGGGACACGCACCGGCTCGCCCCCTGGCAGGCGCTGCCCGCGTCGGCGCCCGAGGAGTGGCCCGCGGTGTCGGGCGACCACGACTGCGTGCTGTCGACGGCGAGCGTGCCCGGCATCACCGACCGCAGCGCCCGGGGCCCGGCCGCCCGCTACGTGTGGGACCTGGCGCAGCGCGAGAACAGCCTGTGGGTGGTTCCGTTCGGCGCTTCCGGAGTGCCCGGGCACGTCCACCGGCGCGACCAGCTGCCGCTGTGGCTGGCCGGCGAACTCGTCCCCGTGATCACCGACTGGGACAGCCTTACCGAGGAGAGAGATGACCACTGAGACCACCGCGCACCGCCGAGCGGCCGTGTACGAGCACCCCGCCGACGGGTTCGGGACGGTGCGGCTCGTGCCGGTGGAGCCCGCCGCCGACGCCCCGCTGATCCACGGATGGGTCAGCGAGGAACGCGCGCGGTTCTGGGGCATGCTGGGGCAGAGCTGTGAACAGGTGCGGGAGACCTACGAGTTCGTCGACTCCCTCACCACGCACCACGCGCTCCTCGCCGTGCTGGACGAGGAGCCGGTCGCGCTGTTCCAGACGTACGACCCGGACGCCGACCCGGTGGGCGAGTGCTACGACGTGCGGCCCGGGGACTTCGGCCTGCATCTGCTGATCGCGCCTCCGCGGGAGGGCACACGCCCCGGTTTCACGGGCGTGCTCATCGGGGCCCTCATGGCCTATGCGTTCAGCGACCCGGCCCATCTGCGGCTCGTGGTCGAACCGGACGCGCGCAACGAGAAGGCCATCGGTCGGATGGTCCGGTCCGGGTTCGTGCTCGGGCCGGAGATCGACAAGCCGGAGAAGCGGGCCCGGCTGGCCTTCCTCGAGCGTGAGTCCTTCGAACGGGGCCTCGCGGCCCGGTGAGGTACGAGCGGCGGCCGCTCCTTGGGGACCCGGCCGCCGCTCCGCCTCAGGCCGCCATGTCGAGGAAATCGGCGACGATCGCGGCGAACTCGTCCGGCGTGGCGATCCGGGTGCCGAGCTGCTCGGCCTTGTCCCTCTTGGATCCGGCGTTCTCCCCGGCGACGAGGAGCGAGGTCCGCTTGGACACACTGGAGGAGGACTTACCACCGGCGCGCTCGATGAGCTCGTTCATCTGGTTGCGGCTCAGCTTCTCCAGGGCGCCGGTCATCGCCCCGGTGACGACGACGGTCATGCCGGAGAGCGGGCCTGCGCCGGCAGCGGTCCCCGCCCCGGTGTCCTCCGCGTGCTCTTCGACGCCGGTCCCCTCCCCCGCCCTCGCGGCGGGCGGCGTCGCACCCGGTTCGGTCATGTTGACGCCCGCGGCCACGAGCCGGTCGATCAGCGGGGCCAGCTCCTCGAGTTCGGCCACGACCGTCCTCGCCTTCTCCACGCCGATGCCGTCGACCTGCTGCAGGGCCTCGGCGTCGGCGGCGCGTATGTGCTCCATGGCCGCGAAGTGCCGGGCGATCCTGCGGGACATGGAACGGCCGGTGCCCCGAACGCCGAGGGCACAGAACACCCTTGAGAGCGGCCGGGTCCTCGCCGTGTCGATGGCGGCGAGCAGGTTGTCGGTGCTCGTCTCTCCCATGCGCTCCAGAGCGAGCAGCTGCTCCCGGGTGAGAGTGAACAGGTCGGCCAGGTCGCGGACCAGTCCGGCGTCGACGAACTGGACGACACGGGTGACGCCGAGCCCTTCGATGTCGAGCTGGTCGCGCCCGGCCGCGTAGGAGACGGAGGCGACGACGTGGCAGTCGCGGCCGCGCACACAGCGCCAGCGCTGCTCGGAGGTGTCGATGTCCGAGCCGCACTGGGGGCAGACCTCGGGGAAGACGACGGGCTGCTCCGCGCCGGTCCGCAGATGGGCCACCGGCGCCTCGACGCGCGGGATGATGTCCCCGGCCTTGTAGACCATCACCTTGTCGCCGGTGCGCAGATCGCGGCGGGTGATGTCGGCGGGGTTGTGAAGTGTCGCGTAGGTGACGGTGGAGCCGTCGATCTCCACCGGCTCGAGCACGGCGCGCGGGGCGATGATCCCGGTGCGGCCCACGTTCCACTCGACGCCGAGCAGGGTGGTGACCTTCTCCACGGCGGGCAGCTTGTACGCGACGGCCCAGCGGGGCGCCCGGGAGCCACAGCCGGCCGCGGCCTGGTCCGCCGCGCTGTCCGCCTTGATGACGATCCCGTCTATCCCGAACGGCAGGTCGGGGCGTGCGGCGGCGATCTCGTCGATGCGGGCCTGGATCGCCTCGGTCGTGGTCAGGACGCGGGGGGCGACGGGGGTGCTGTCGGCGGTGTGCACGCCGAGGCCCGCGACGTAGCGCATGATGCGGCTGTGCGCCCATTCGCCGAGCCGGCCGGTGAGCTCCGCGCCGGACGTGGGCAGCGCCAGTGCCCCGTACCCGAAGAAGGTCATCTCCACCGTGTACGCGCGGTCCTTGGCCCGCAGGGTGCCCGCCGCGCCGTTGCGGGGATTGGCGAACGGGGCACCGCCGTGCTCGACGCGGACGGTGTTCGCCTGTTCGAACTGTTCCTCCGTCATGAGGACTTCACCGCGTATCTCGAGCGTGACGGGCTCGGCGAGCGTGCGCGGCAGGCCGACGATCGTGCCGATCGCGTGCGACACGTCCTCGCCCGCGGTGCCGTCCCCACGGGTGATCAGCCTGGTCAGATGTCCCCGTTCGTAGCGTGCGGCGACGGCGAGGCCGTCAAGCTTCGGTTCGACGCTCCACTCCTCGACGGGGCGGCCCGTGCGTCTCTCCACGGAAGCGGTCCAGGCGACGAGTTGCTGCGCGGAGAAGACGTTGTCCAGGGACAGCATGGGAACGGTGTGGGGGACGTCGCCGGCCATCACCGCCCCGCCCGCGACCTTCCCGGTCGGGGAGGCGGGTGACGTCTCGTCAGGATGTTCCTGCTCGTATGCGGCGATCCCGCGCACCAGCCGGTCGTACGCGTCGTCGTCGAGGGTGCTCTCGCCGGTCTCGTAGTATGCGGCGGAGGCACGGGTCGCGGTCTCGACCGCCGCGGCGTAGGCGGCGGCGTCGGCGAGAACGATGGCAGGCGCGACGGAAACGGCAGGTGAAGTCGTCATGGCGCTATCCTGCCGCCCACCACTGACAACCCCCCGGCGCCAGGTCGCCGGCCGCCCGCCGGTCTGCCTGCTCCGGGGTTTCCACGCTGCCGGTCACGGCGACGCGCCGGCCGCCGGGCGGACACCGTGCCCGGACCCGGACGCCTATGGCATATGACAAAGGCACCACCGGATCGAGTGTTGCCAAATGGCTTACGGCCGCCTCCTCGCTGTGCAACCCTCGTATTCGGTCCCTGTTCCAGACCCTGGCCGTGGCCGCGCCTGTATCGGAGTACGACATGCCGTCCCATGTGTTCGCGGACCGTCCCGCCGAGCCGCCCGAGCGTGGAACCGTAGACGCGCTGATCAGCAGGACGCGCAGACTTCGCGGAGACGTCGACGCCGTTCGCCCGGACGGTGCCGTGACGGAGGACGATCCGCGCGGGCGCTGGCAGCGCGCCCTGTGTGACCTGGCGCTCCATCACCTCGACGATCTCGGCGCCCACTTGGACCAGCTGAAGCAAGGGTTGCCCCCCGAGGCCGCTGACTCCTTCGCGGACGATCTCACCGAGTACGAGGCGGACAGCGCGGCCGCCGGCGGCTCGCTGCTGAGCCGGGTCGGCAGCGCCGAGTGGAATCTCCTCACCGACGAGGTGAGCTGGTCCGAAGAGCTGTACCGGATCCTTGGACGCGACCCTCGCAACGGCCCGATGTCGCTGGACGAAATGCCCTCGGTCGTCTTTGCCGAGGACCAGCCCATGCTGACGGCGATGGTGACGGACTGTCTGGTGGACGGGCGCCCCATCGACGGCGAGTTCCGTCTGGTGCGTCCCGACGGCCGGGTTCGCACGGTGCACATGATGGGTGAGCCGGTCCTCGACGCCGACGGCTCCACCGCCTCGATGTGGGCCGTGCTGCGGGATGTCAGCGAACTGCGCCGCAGCCAGCGGGCCGTGCGCGAGACCCGCGACTGGGTGCAGCGGCAGCGGCACATGGAGCAGACCGAGCGCCGGCTCGCGGCCGAGATGCAGGAAGCGGTGCTTCCCGCGCGCAGCGGCCCGCTCCGGACCCCGCAGGACGGCCCGGGCGCCCTGGACGTCGCGGCCCACCACCTCCCCTCCCCGGTCGGCGCGCCCATCGGCCGCGACTGGTACGACACCCTCCGACTCCCCGACGGCAGCACCCTGTTGAGCGTGGGCGACCTGACGGGTCACGGAGTGGGCACCACCTCCGCCATGGCGATGCTGCTGGGCGGGCTGCGCGGCATGGCGGTGGCGGGCATCCGGCCAGGACCGCTCATGACGCACCTCAACCAACTGCTCGACACGTCCTCGCAGCCCACCCTGGGCAGCGCCGTGTGCTGCACCTACACCCCGGGGACCAGGACGCTCTCGTGGGCGCAGGCCGGCCACCCGTCCCCCCTGCTGTTCCGCGAGGGGACAGGGACGGGTGAGGCCTTGACGGCACCGGACGGCGTGCTGCTCGGCGCGACGAGCGGAGCGGTGTACGAGCAGGCCGAAGTGACCCTCCGGCCGGGCGATGTGCTGGTGCTGCACACCGACGCGCTGACCCGCACGGGCACGGCGACCGAGCTCGGTGCGGACCGGCTGACGGCACTGGCAGCGCGGTTCGCCCGGGCCACGAACGCCCAGGAATGCGTCCGCGCGGTCGTGGAGGAGCTCGGTGAGCAGGAACGAGAAGGGGACGCCTGCGTGATGGTGGCGAGGGTCACCGCCTGACCGCACCGCTGCACGGGCCGGTCGACGGCCCGAGCGGCCGGCCACCACAGGGACGGAAGTCCGCCGCTGACGCCGGCTCCTGGCGATCCTCGCCAGGCGTCGGCTTCCCTTGGGCCTCGCTCCGGTACCAGATCCCCTTGCCGGTACTAGATCCCCTTGGGCTTCGGCTTCGCCGACACGCTGCCCGGCATCGCGATCTCGATCTCCTCGCGAAGGTCCTCGATCTTCGCGTAGCCGGCGTACTGGCCGGTCAGCCGGTACATCTCCCGGAGCCGGTCCCATGTCCGGTGCGAGGAGGTCTCCCCCATCGACACCAGCGCCAGCCTCGCGTAACGGTCCGCCTGCTCGGGGTCGTCGGCGATGAAGCACGCGGAAGCCAGCGAGATGTAGTCGAAGATCTTCGAGCGCTGCCGGCCGCCCTCGCGCAGTTGCAGAGCCTGCTTCGCGTGGCTCTGCGCGACGGCCGCGGCCGACGGGTCGTGGTCGGCCAGCGTGCGGTACGCAAGCGCCTGCATGCCGTGCAGATCGGCCTCGTCGAACATCTGCATCCAACTCGGCGGCGGCACATCGCCCTTGTCGGAGACGAACAGCTCCTCCGCCTCGCCCAGGGTGCGGCGCATGGCCTGCCCCTGGCCCATGGACGCCTGCGCCCACGCCTCGATGGTGTGCAGCATCGCGCGGGTGCGGGGCAGCGTCTGCTCTCCCGAGCCCGACTTGGCGAGCTTCATCAGGTCGAGCGCGTCGTCCGGACGGCCCAGATGGACCATCTGGCGCGCCGCCCTGGACAGGGCCTCTCCGGCGCGTGGCCGGTCACCGCCCTCGCGGGCCGCGTGGGCCGCGATGACGAAGTACTTCTGGGCGGTGGGTTCGAGGCCGACGTCGTGGGACATCCAGCCCGCCAGTACCGCGAGGTTGGCCGCGACGCCCCACAGGCGGCGCTGCAGATGGTCGGGGTGGCGGTAGGCGAGCATGCCGCCGACCTCGTTGAGCTGTCCCACCACTGCCTTGCGCTGAAGGCCGCCGCCACGGGCGGCGTCCCACGCGCGGAACACCTCTACGGAACGCTCGAGCGCCTCGATCTCCTGCGACCCGATGGGGGCGGCCTCGTAACGGTCGTACCCGGCGGGGTCGGCGTGCAGGACATCGGAGGTGCGTGCGGCGTCCTGGGAGATCGCCGGATCGGTCTTGAGCCAGTCGTGCATGGCGCTGCTGAGTGCTGAGCCCGCGGCAAGCGCCGCGCCCGCGCCCACCAGGCCGCGTCGGTTGAGCATGAGGTCCATTCCCGTGAATTCGGTGAGGACCGCCGCCGTACGGTCGGGCGCCCAGGGCAGACCGTCAGGGTTCTCTGTTCCCTTGACGTCCCGCCGCTTACCCGCTCGCCCGCTCCGTGCGAACCCGAGGTCCTCGATGGTCACGACACGACCGAGTCGCTCGGTGAACAGAGCTGCCAGCACCTTGGGCACGGGATCGCGCGGGGTCTCCCCCAGGTCGATCCAACGCCGGACCCGCGAGGTGTCGGTCGCCAGCTGCGGATGGCCCATGGCCGCCGCCTGCCGGTTCACCAGCCTTGCCAGCTCGCCCTTCGACCAGCCGGCCAGGCCGAACAGGTCGCACAGGCGGGTGTTGGGTTCTCTGCTCACGTCAAGCCCCCAGGTTCTCGGCTGAGTTGACAGTAACGCGCTGTCATGGGGCAGGCGACTATTCGCCAGGGTTCGCCAGGGTTCGCCAGATGGTGTGCCACCCGCGATGCGGTGTCAGGTAGGAAAGCGCCACCTCGCCCCGTCTGCCGGGGCACATTCCCCAGGGTGTTGCTCCTGGCATATGGGGCGGGGCGCGCACGCAACTGTCGGCACACGAAGGGATCTGTCTCCCATGTACACAGCATCGTCCTCCGTGTCCGCTCCGCCCCGGCTGCAGCAGCGCAACGCGTTCCCCGCCGGCGCCGGTCCGTATCTCGACCGCGCCGACCCCGGCCGGACACGCAGGACGGCCGGTGCGACGGGCCGGCCGCCCCTCAGCGGGAGAATCGACCTGTCCGGCCCTCAGGGCGCGCAGCTGCGCAAGGCTGTCGCGTCGGTGCACCGGATCTGCCCCGAGTTCAATCCCGTGCAGGTGCTCCGCCGCAGCGGACGGTCCGTACTGATCGTCGGAACGACGGGGCGCACGACGGCGGTCGCCAAGTGCTTACTGGACCACTCGCCGGCGTGGGCCGAGCGGCTCCGGCACGAAATAGCTTCGTACCGCGCCTTCGTGCGGCACCGCCCACCGGTGCGGGTCCCGCGGCTCATCGCCGCGGACCCCGAGAACTGCACCCTGGTGATCGAGCGGATGCCCGGAAGGGCCGCGGCGCTGACCCGGCATCCGGTGGAGGCCCCTCCGCGCGGGGATCTGCGCGCCGTGCTGGGGGCGGTCGTGCGGCTCAACAGCTGGCGTCCGCCGGCCGGGATGTTCGACGCCCCGCTGGACTACGGCTCGCGGATCTCGCGCTACCACGAGCTGGGGCTGTTCACCGACCGTGACCTCGGAGACCTGCAGAAGCTGCTGCACGGTCTGGCGCAGGCCGGCGGCCGGCACGGGATGGGGCAGTTCTGTCACGGCGACGCGCTGCTCTCCAACATCCTGCTGTCGCCCACCGGTCCGGTACTGGTCGACTGGGAGCACGCCGGCTGGTACCTGCCCGGCTACGACCTGGCGACGTTGTGGGCGGTGCTGGGAGATGCCCCGGCGGCGCGCCGGCAGATCAGCCAGCTCGCCCAGCAGGCGGGCACGGCGGCCCGGGACGCGTTCCTGGTCAATCTGATGCTGGTGCTGACCCGGGAGATCCGTACCTACGAGACCGCCGTGCAGCGCACGATGCGGGAGGCGCCGCCGGTGGTGGGCGGCCAGGCGCAGGCCGGCGGTCCTACGGCCGGTGAGGAACAGCGGCTGCTGCTGAGGCGGCTGCACGATGACTGCGCAATGGCCCGCAGGGCCGTGCGCGCGGCGGTCGGCACCCGCTGACCGGCCGCAACCGAGCGGCAGGTTCGTTCGATCCGCCGCCACAGAGGGGGAAGCGCGCTGCGCGTCCGGTGCCGACACTCCGGGCGCGCAGCGCACTGTGCTTCTCCCGCTCGTCCTGCGCCGGCGGACACGGTCGCAGCACCGTCGTCGTCCTGCTCGCCTGACCGGGCGCTGCCACGCATCACCGCTCGGGTGACGCCGCCAAGGAGAAGGAGTGCCCGGCCGGGTCGGAGAAGACGCGTTCCTCGCGAGGCCCCCGCCGATTGTTGGTGTCGACCGGCCGGGCCCCCAGGCCGATCGCCTCCCGCTCCGCCTCGTCCAGGTCGTCGCGGGCGACCAGGATGCGCAGGTGCGACTGCTGGGAGTCCTCCGGTCGCGGCCAGCTGGGCGGCGCGTAGCCGTGGTCGCGGCGCATCGCCAGGTGCACTCCACCGTGGCCGACGACCTCCACGAAGTCGGGGTCGCTGCCGACGCGTACCTCCGCGCCGAACAATCCTGCGTAGAACTCCGCCAGTTCCATCGGTTCGGCGGCGTCGAGGACGAGAACGCTGGTCTTCTGGGTGGTCATGCACAGCGGCTACCCCGTGCCACGTCCGCCATACGGAGCGCCCAGGCAATGGGAAACGGTCCGTCGCCCGGCGGCCATTGGTCCACTCCACTGACGCGCCGCAGGCCGGGGGACCGTCGCCGCGAAACTCCGCGACACGCCCTCTGACGTGCAAATACCGGGCCGCGAGGCACGATTGACGGATCGTCCGTGAGCCGATACCCATGGGGCGTGTCCCGCCCCTCGGGGCCCGTTCGCGCGTCACCCGTCACTGGAGGCCGCATTGCCAGGATCAGCTCCCGCACGTCCGAGAAGTGCCCGTCGTCGTGCGCTGACGGCAGGTGGCGCGGTGGCGTGCGCCGCCCTGCTGCTGCCGCTGCTGTCGGCCGGTCCGTCCGCGACCGCCGAACGCGCTCCCGCGGACTCGATGCAGGGAACGTTCGCCGCCGCGGCCGCCGAGTACGGGGTGCCGGAGAGCGTGCTGCTCGGCGTCTCGTACCTCCAGTCCCGCTGGGACGCGCACGGCGGCGCGGCGAGTGTCACCGGCGGCTACGGTCCGATGCACCTGACGGACGCGAGGACCGCGATCGCCGAGGCGCCCCACCACTCGCACGGTGCCGAGGACGCCCGCGGTGACGACGCCCGCCCCGCCCGTTCGGTCGTCGAGGCGGCCCTGCCCGATCCCGGCGAACTGCCGCCGCGGCTGCGGACGCTGGAGCGCGCGGCCGAGGTGTCGGGCATCGGCGCGGACGAGCTGCGTGACAGTGCCGCGGCCAATGTGCGGGGCGGGGCGGCCCTGCTCGCGCAGGCCCAGCGGGAGCTGGGCGCGCCCGCGAGTGCGGATCCCGAGGACTGGTACGGCGCCGTGGCGCGGTATTCCGGCGCGGACGACGTGGCGACGGCGACGACGTACGCCGACGACGTCTTCGACGTCATCCGCACGGGCCAGTCCCGCACGACGGACAGCGGTCAGCGGGTGGAGCTCGAGCCGGACCCGGCCGTGTCACCGGACCGGACGCAGGTGCACCGGCTCGGACTGCGCACCGCCGACGCGGGCCGCACGGAATGCCCGCCGACGGTGGCGTGCGAGTGGATCCCGGCCCCGTACGAGGAGTTCGGCGACGGCGACTACGGCAACCACGACCAGGCCGAGCGGCCGGCGTCCCAGTCGGTGGACTACATCGTCGTCCATGACACGGAGGCGTCCTGGGACACCACCCTGAAGCTGGTGCAGAACCCTCAGTACGTGTCGTGGCAGTACTCGCTGCGTTCGTCCGACGGGCACATCGCTCAGCACGTGCCTCTCGAGGACGTCGCCTGGCACGCCGGGAACTGGTTCGTCAACGCCAAGTCGGTGGGTCTGGAGCACGAGGGTTTCCTGGTGTCCCCCGACGCCTGGTACACGGAGGCGATGTACCGCACGTCGGCGCGCCTGGTGCGGTACCTGGCCAAGCGGTACGACATTCCGCTGGACCGGCAGCACATCCTGGGTCACGACAACGTCCCGGGCACGACGACGGCGACGATCCGCGGGATGCACACCGACCCCGGGCCGTACTGGGACTGGGCGCACTACTTCAAGCTGCTCGGCAGGCCGTTCACACCGTCCGCCGGGCCGGACAGTTCCGTGGTCACGATCCGTCCCGAGTACACCCGGCACCAGCCGCTGTACACCGGCTGCACGAAGGCCGGGGAGGCGTGCGCGCCGCACGGCTCCGGTGCCGTGCGGCTGCACACGGCGCCGAGCGAGAGCGCCCCGCTGGTCAAGGACATCGGTCTGCGCCCGGGCGGGCAGGACTCGACGACCGGTGTGAACGACACGGGGGCGCGCGCCTCGACGGGTCAGCAGTACGCGGTGGCAGAGCGCCGGGGCGACTGGACGGCGATCTGGTACCTCGGGCAGAAGGCATGGTTCCACAATCCGCGGTCCCAGCCGGTGGCGGTCGGTGCCCGGGAGCAGGTGCTGACACCGAAGGACGGTCTCGCCGAAGTGCCGGTGTACGGCAGGGCGTACCCCGAGGCGTCCGCCTATCCGCCGGGGGTTCCGGTGCAGGCGGTCTCGCCGCTGCCGTACAAGCTGCTCGCGGGCCAGAGGTACGTGGTCGGTGACCGGGTCCCCGGGGAGTACCTGTACGCGACGACGTTCGACACGGCGGGCCACAAGGTGGTCCGGGGCGAAGAGATGTACTACGAGATCCAGTTCGGGCACCGGGTCGCCTTTGTGAAGGCGTCGGACGTGCGGGTGCTGGGCTGAGGCCCTTCGTCCGGGCCGCGACCGGTCCGGACGAAGGCTCTCGGCGGGGTGGTGCCACCGGTCGTGGGGTCCGGTGGCACCACCCCGCACACCGGGCCGCTTATGTGACTATTTGCCGGGGTGAGTGGGCCGTACGGGCGAGGGGTAGGCCTGGGCCGTCATGACCGTCCGCGCCTTGTGCGCGGCTGCTCTGAAAGGCCCTGGCGCACATGGCACAGCCCTTCGTACTGCCGGACTTCTACGTCCCGTATCCGGCCCGCCTCAATCCGCATGTCGAGGAGGCACGGCGGCACACCAGGAAATGGGCCCGGCGGATGGGAATGCTGGAGGGGTCCGGCATCTGGGAGGAGAGCGATCTCGAGGCCCACGACTACGCCCTGCTGTGCGCGTACACGCACCCGGACTGCGACGCGGCGGCCCTCGGTCTGGTCACCGACTGGTACGTGTGGGTCTTCTTCTTCGACGACCACTTCCTGGAGGTCTTCAAGCGCAGCCAGGACCTCGCGGGCGGCAAGGCGTATCTGGACCGGTTGCCGGCCTTCATGCCGATGGACCTGTCCCGGAGGACACCGGAGCCGACGAACCCGGTCGAGGCGGGTCTCGCCGACCTGTGGGAGCGGACGGTGCCGAGCATGTCCCCCGCCTGGCGGGCCCGTTTCGCCGAGTCCACGAAGAACCTGCTCAACGAGTCGATGTGGGAGCTGGCCAACATCGACGCCGGCCGGGTCGCCAACCCGGTCGAGTACATCGAGATGCGCCGGAAGGTCGGCGGCGCTCCCTGGTCCGCCGGCCTGGTGGAGTACGCGGCACAGGCGGAGGTGCCGGAAGCGGCCGCCGCGACACGTCCGTTGCGGGTGCTGCGCGATTCCTTCTCCGACGCGGTGCACCTGCGCAACGACCTCTTCTCGTACCAGCGCGAGGTGGAGGACGAGGGCGAGAACAGCAACGGCGTGCTGGTGCTGCAGCGCTTCCTCGGCTGTACGACCCAGGAGGCGGCGGACGCGGTGAACGACCTGCTGACCTCGCGGGTGCAGCAGTTCGAGAACACGGCGCTCACTGAGGTCCCCGCGCTGTGCGTGGACAAGGGCCTCACCCCGCAGGAGTGCACCGCGATCGCCGCCTACACCAAGGGTCTTCAGGACTGGCAGTCCGGCGGTCACGAATGGCACATGCGCTCCAGTCGGTACATGAACGACGGCGTGGGCGATGCGGTCGGACCGTCGTCCGTCGCCGGGGTGCTCGGGACGTCGGCGCTCGACATCCGCACGCTGTTCGGCCGTCCGGCGGCAGCACGGCTGCGCACGCTGACGCACCGGCCGCGACAGGTGGGGCCTTCCCTTCTCCCCGACTTCGCCCTGCCGTTCCCCCTCACTCTGAGTCCGCACCTGGACGACGCCCGCAGGAAGTCGGTCGACTGGGCCGGGCGCATGGGCCTGCTGAACGACATCTGGGACGAGGCCAAACTCAAGGGCTTCGACCTGGCGCTCTGCGCGGCGGGGCTCGACCCCGACGCCACGCCGGAGGAACTGGAGCTCAGCGCGGAGTGGCTGACGTGGGGGACCTACGGCGACGACTACTACCCGGTGGTCTTCGGCGCACCCCGCGATCTCGCCGGGGCCAGGCTCCTGAACGACCGGCTGAAGGCCTGTATGCCGGTGGACGCCCCGGAGGCGGGCGCCGCCGTCGCGGTCGCCCCGATGGAGCGCAGCCTCGCCGATCTGTGGGCGCGCACCGCGGGGCCGATGTCGGCGGCCGCCCGCGGGTCCCTGCGCGCGGCCGTGGACGTGATGCTGGACAGCTGGCTGTGGGAGCTGCACAACCAGGCGCAGCACCGGGTCCCCGATCCGGTCGACTACATCGAGATGCGCCGTCTCACATTCGGTTCGGACATGACCATGAGCCTGTGCAGGCTGCGCCACGAGGGCGAGTTGCCGGCCGAGCTCTACGCGAGCGGCCCGGTGCGCGCCCTCGAGAACGCGGCCATGGACTACGCCTGCCTGCTCAACGACCTGTTCTCGTACCAGAAGGAGATCGAGTACGAGGGCGAGATCCACAACGCGGTACTGGTGGTGCAGACGTTCTTCGACTGCGACTACCCCACGGCCTTCGCGATGACGGCCGATCTCATGCACTCCCGGCTGGAGCAGTTCCTCCATGTGAAGGAACATGAACTGCCCCTGGTGTGCGATGAGTTCGGTCTCGGCGAGAACGGCAGGGCGGCCCTCGCCTCATATGTGCGCGAGCTCGAGGACTGGCTCGCCGGCATCCTCAACTGGCACCGGAAGGTAAGGCGTTACAAGGAGGAGGATCTGCGGGGAGGTGCTGCCCTGTGGCGGCTGGGTGCGCCCACGGGGCTCGGCACGTCCGCCGCCCGGATCTCGTTGCCGGCCCAGCGGTCGGCGGTCAGGGTGTAGCGCGAGGACCAGGGGGTCGCGCGACCGATGTGCCAGGACGCAGGAAAAAACTGCCCGGGCCGGGCCCGGGCAGCAGGTCGAAGAGGGGTCGGTCAGCCGGCGGTCAGCCCTGCTGGAACAGCTCCGCGGGCAGCGGCTTGAGCAGCGCGTAGAGATCGTCGGTGATGGGCCGGTCCCAGCTGGCGATGGTGACGAGCACATTGTCGCTACGGTCGAACTGTACGCAGGAGATGCGGCTTTCCGACAGCTTCAGACGGCGCACGATCAGCAGGTTGTCCCCCTGCATGACCGGAGTGTCCTCGACACCGGTGACATGGACCGGCTCGTCGTTCTCCAGCGCGACCAGGAGCTGGCCGACCTCGAAGGGGATCTCGCCCTCCTCCACCTCACGGGCGGGCGATCCCTCGGGCAGATTGCCGATGATCATCGCGGGTCCGCGGCCGCCGAACAGGTCGTAGCGCAGGAAGACCCCCTGGCAGCTGCCGTCCGGCGCGGGCAGCAGGCCGGCGCCCAGATTTCCGGGCCAGTCGCCCGGGTCCATGGCCAGGACATCGAAGTCCGGGCCCGCGGGTGTGGCGGCGCTGCGGCGGCGGAGGAAGGACATACCCGCAATGGTACGGGTACGGACCGACCCGGCCGAGCCGGGGCGCGGCGGCGTTGAACGCCCCGGCCGCCGCCTCCGTATCCCTGTGCGCACCGGTGCCCGTGCGCACCGATGCCTGTGAGGAGCAGCGTCCCGCGAGATTCCGTACCGACGTGAGGATCAGTCCATGAACGACCGCACCACTCCTCCCCTGCAAGCCCTTCCCGACGGCGAGGCGGAGCTACGGCTGGTGGTCCGCCTCCATTGGGAGGACGTCGCCGCGCTCGGGCAGGAGGCGGGGCGGCTGGCCGCCCAGATGCAGCGGCCCGTGACCCTGGACGAGGCGGCCGGGCACCGATTGCGTACCCGCTCCGCCGTCCACGCCAAGCCCACGACGGCATCCGCGTCCGGATCCGCGCCGGCCGGGAGTGCGCCGCATCTGCCTCCGCCCACGTCCGTCTCCTCGCTCACCGCCCGTACGCCAGGTGAGCATGCGCGGCAGGCCATCGAGAAGATCAACGGCACGGCGGGCTCGGCCGTGATGTGACACAGACGCCCGCGTGAGCCGTGCCGTCGCTTCCCCCTCCCACGCCGGCGGGAGGGGGCACGGCGCTGCTCACCGGCCGGGGTGCGACTCCCGTCGGTGGTGTCGTCGTCAGGTGAGGTCGAACTCGCCGTCCCGTGCGTTCAGCACGAAGACACGCCACTCGGCCGGGGTGAAGATCAGCGACGGGTTCTCCGGGCGGCCGCCGTTACGCATCGCGATGAACCCTTCGACGAACGCGATCTGCACGTCCCCGGCGCCCTGCGTCCCTGATCGCCAGTCCGCGTTGCTCAGGTCCAGGTCCGGCTTCTCCCACCCCGAAATCATGTGCGTGGTGGTAGTGGTGGTGCTCTCGGCCACGTCCCTGCTCCTCCCGCGTCGTCTCCGGGGCCAGCCTAGCGACGACGCCCCGTCACGGACAGGGTGCCGCACGTGACGGCCCGCCCGGGTCCCGCCGATCGTCAGGTGGCGGGCGGCTCCGCGCCGACCAGCCACATGGCGAAGAACTGCGCCCCGCCCCCGTAGGCGTGTCCGAGCGCCTTGCGCGCGCCGTCGACCTGGTGTTCGCCCGCCTGCCCCCGCACCTGGAGCGCGGCCTCCGCGAAGCGGATCATGCCGGACGCCCCGATGGGGTTGGTCGACAGGACGCCGCCGGAGGGGTTGACCGGCAGCTCCCCGTCGAGTTCTGTCACGCCGGACTCGGTCAGCTTCCAGCCCTCGCCCTCGGCCGCGAAGCCCAGGTTCTCCAGCCACATGGGCTCGTACCAGGAGAACGGCACATACATCTCCACGGCGTCGATCTCGCGGCGCGGGTCGCTCACACCGGCCTGCCGGTAGACGTCCGCGGCGCAGTCCTTGCCGGCCTGCGGCGACACGAAGTCCTTCCCCGCGAACATGGTGGGTTCGCTGCGCATCGCCCCGCCGTGCACCCAGGCGGGCGGGCGCGGCGAACGGGCCGCGCCCGTCCGGCCGGTGAGAACCATCGCGCAGGCGCCGTCGGAGGAGGGGCAGGTCTCCGAGTAACGGATCGGGTCCCACAGCATCGGTGAGGCCTGGACCTTCGCCAGCGTGATGTCGTGCTCGTGGAGGTGCGCGTACGGATTCTTGAGCGCGTTGCGTCGGTCCTTGTACGCGACCAGGGACCCGACGGTGCCGGGCGCGCCGGTGCGGCGCATGTAGGCGCGCACGTGCGGCGCGAAGAAGCCGCCGGCGC
The DNA here is from genome assembly GCF_044745705.1 of Streptomyces sp. NPDC086835. Classification (NCBI taxonomy): domain Bacteria; kingdom Bacillati; phylum Actinomycetota; class Actinomycetes; order Kitasatosporales; family Streptomycetaceae; genus Streptomyces; species Streptomyces sp. NPDC086835. The sequence continues at coordinate 421,658 of NZ_JBIVAU010000003.1, read as the reverse complement.
CCGCGAGCAGCGGCTGCTGGAAGGGGACGGGCAGGGACAGGCCCCACATCGCGTTCGACTCGGACTGCTTCTCGAACGCCAGTGTGAGCACGGTGGTGTGTACGCGCGCGGCCACCAGGTTGGCGGCGACGAGGGCGGTGGAGCCGCCGACGGAGCCCGCGGTGTGGACCCGGAGCATCGGCTTGCCGACCGCGCCGAGGGCGTCGGCCAGGTACAGCTCCGGCATCATCACGCCCTCGAAGAAGTCGGGGGCCTTGCCGATGACGACGGCGTCGATGTCGGCCCAGGTCAGTTCGGCGTCGTCGAGGGCCCGCCGGGCCGCCTCGCGGACGAGGCCCGCGATGGACACGTCCCGGCGGGCGGCGACGTGTTTTGTCTGGCCGATACCGACGACGGCCACGGGCTCAGCCGGCATGGGCCTCTCCTTCGAGGACGGCCACCAGGTTGTGCTGGAGGCAGGGGCCGGAGGTGGCGTGGGCGAGGGCCCGGTCGGACTCGCCGCCGTGGATGCGGGAGGCTGCCTCGCCGATCCTGATGAGCCCGGCGGCCATCACCGGGTTGGCGGCGAGCGCTCCGCCGGACGGGTTGACCCTCACGCCGGCGTCGAGGTCGAGACTTCGACGCAGGACGAGCTCCTGGGAGGTGAAGGGCGCGTGCAGTTCCGCCGTGTCGACGGGCCTCTCGAAGAGGCCCGCGTGTTCCGCGGCGAGGCGGGTGGAGGGCGAGCGGGTGAGGTCCCGCACGCCGAGGCCGTGCGCCTCGATGCGGTGGTCCATGCCGCGTATCCAGGCAGGCCGTTCGCACAGGTCGCGGGCCCGGTCGCCGGCGGCCAGGACGACGGCGGCGGCGCCGTCGCCGATGGGCGGGCAGTCGGAGACCCTCAGCGGCCGGACGAGGTGGCGGCCCCGCGGAACCTCTCCCTTCAGTTGAGCGTGCGGGTTGGCCGCGGCGTCCCGCCGGCTGCGGGCCGCGACACCGGCGAACTCCGGCTCGTCCGCCTCCCCGGCGTCGATCAGTGCCTGTGCCTGGAGGGCGGCGAGGGCCACCGAGTCGGGCCAGAGCGGGGCCGTGTAGTAGGGGTCGAGCTGGCGGGTGAGCACATCGCGGAGTTCGCCGGGTGACGACTTCCCGAACGCGTAGACGAGCGCGGTGTCGCTCTCGCCGGTCAGCAGCTTCACCCACGCCTCGTACAAGGCCCAGGCGCCGTCCATCTCGACATGGGACTCGCTGATCGGGGGCCAGGCGCCGACACCGTCGAGCGCCATGGTGAAGGAGAACGCCCGCCCCGCGAGGTAGTCGCTGGATCCGGAGCAGGTGAAGCCGATGTCGCCGGTGCGCAGCCCGGTCTTCGACAGGACCTGGTGGAGGACCGGCATCAGCATCTCCACCTCGGACATCTCGTCCGTGCGGCGTGTGTGGCGCGTCTGGGCGAAGGCGACGACGGCGATGTCCCTGCCGTGCCGGGCTCGGCTCGTCGTACCGCGCCCGGCAGGGCTGGTCACAGCAGCTCCTTGTAGGTGTCGTAGGCGGCGTCCGGTTCGCCGGACGGCCGGTAGTGGTCGGGGTGGCGGGAGCCTTCGCGCCACACCGGCTCCACGCGCAGTCCCATGCGCACCTCGTCGTAGGGGATGCCGCCGATGCGTCCGTGGAGGGCGAGGCCGGCGCCGTCGAGGGCGATGTGGGCGTAGACGTAGGGCACCTCGATGTCCAGGCCCTTCGCCTTGATGTTGACGATGCAGAAGGTGGTGACCGTGCCGCGGGGGCCGACCTCGACCTGTCCCTCGGTGGCGACTCCGCAGGTGGGGCAGGCGCCGCGGGGCGGGACGTAGACCTTCCGGCAGGACGGGCAGCGTTCGCCGACGGTTCTGCGCCCGTCGAGCGCGGCTAGGTGGCGGCTCTGGGCGCGGCCGGGGGTGCAGGTGTAGTCGAGCCTGGCCGGGGTGACGATGCCGGTGACGGGTTCGGGGAAGCTGCCGCTGTGGGGGTGCGGCGGGCCGGCGGGCTCGCCCTCGTACGGTTCGAAGCAGGCGATGTCGGTGATCGCTCCGGTGCGTTCGGCGGCCCACCGGACGCGTACGCGCATCCCGGTGCGCACGGCGCAGGGGCCGGGGGCGTCGAGGACGTGCAGCAGGGAGGTGTCCGCGCCGTCCAGGCGGACGAGCACCCAGGCGAAGGGGGTGGCGAGGGGCTGGCGGGGCCGTGGGTGCTCGTTCCACGCCCAGGTGGTGACGGTGCCGGTGGCACCGACCTCGACGAGGTCGCGGATCTCCTCCGCGGTGACGGGGTCGTATTCGACGGGCGGTACGAGGACCCGGCCGTCGGCGGTGCGTACGCCGAGCACTGTTCGTTCGCGCAGGCCGGTGAGGAAGGCGCTCTGGACGGGGCCCAGGGACCGGGTGAAGGGGAACTCGACGACGAGCGGAGCACGGAGCACGGGGGGCACGGGGCTCTCCTCTCAGGCGCGCCGGTAGACGGGGTCGCGCTTCTCGGCGAAGGCGAGGGCGCCTTCTTTGGCGTCGGCCGTGTCGAAGACCGGCCGGCCCCGCTCCAGTTCGGCGGCGAGTCCTTCGGCCTCCGTCATCTCCGCCGTCTCGTAGACCGCGGCCTTGACCGCCTCGACGGCGAGCGGGCCGCAGGCGTTGATCCGTTCCGCGATGCCGAGCGCCGCGTCGAGGGCGGTGCCGTCGGGGACGACGCGGCCCACGAGGCCGATGCGTTCGGCCTCGTCGGCGGTGTAGGGGCGGCCGGTGAGCAGCATCTCGAGGGCGTGGGTGTGCGGGATCTGGCGCGGCAGCCGCACGGTCGAGCCGCCGATCGGGAAGAGGCCCCGCCGGACCTCGAAGAGCCCGAAGGTGGCGCCCTCGCCCGCGACCCTGATGTCCGTGCCCTGGAGGATCTCGGTGCCGCCGGCGACGCAGTACCCCTCGACGGCGGCGACGACCGGCTTCCTCGGCCGGTGGTGGCGGAGCATCGCCTTCCAGTGCAGGTCGGGGTCGGCCTTCATCCGGTCGCGGTAGTGCTCTCCCGCCATACCGCCGCCCGCCGCCAGGGCTTTGAGGTCCATGCCGGCGCAGAAGGAGCCGCCGGCTCCGGTGATCACCACGGAGCGGACGGTGTCGTCCGCGTCCGCCGCGAGCCATGCGTCGTACAGGCCGACGAGCATCGCGAGCGAGAGGGCGTTCTTCGCCTCCGGCCGGTTCAGGGTGAGGATCAGCGTGGCGCCCTCGTGTTCCACGGTGAGGTGTTCGGTGCCCGTGCGGCCGCTGTGCCGTGCCATGTGCAACCTCCCGTCGCGGATCGGTCACGGGGTCCGTCGCCGGACCCGTCACCGGATCTGGAACAGGTTGCAGCAGGCGGGCCGCCAGTTCAATAGTTTTCTGACAGTCAGTCAGATTTCCTCGCCGGTGGCCCTTCCCAGTTGTGCAGAGCGGCGCTCTAATGACGGCCGAGCCGCAGTGCACCGGGTTCACGTCCGATGTCCCGCCGGGGTCAGGAGGAGCGGTGGAGTACAACCTTGCCGACCTGTTCGAATCGGTGGTCGACGTCGTGCCCGACCGCGAGGCACTCGTGTACGTCGACCACCCCGGCACCGGCGAGGAGCGCCGGCTCACCTACGCGGAGCTCGACGCGGCGGCCAACCGTGTCGCCCACCATCTGCTCGACGCGGGCATCGCACCGGGCGAGCATCTGGGCCTGCATCTCTACAACGGGGTCGAGTACCTCCAGACCGTGCTGGGCTGTCTGAAGGCCCGGATCGTGCCGGTGAACGTCAACTACCGTTACGTCGCCGACGAGCTGGTCCACCTCTACCGTGACGCCGACCTCGCGGCCCTCGTTTTCGACGCGGAGTTCACCGAGCGGGTGGCCGCGGCCCTGCCCCGCACCGAGAAGCTGCGGCACCTGGTGCGCGTCGGCGTGCCGCCGGACGGAGCGCCGCCCCTCGACGCCATGGCGTTCACCGACGCCGAAGCTGCCGCCTCACCGCTGCGGGGCTTCGCCCGACGGTCGGCCGACGATCTGTTCATCATCTACACCGGTGGGACGACGGGCATGCCCAAGGGCGTGATGTGGCGTCAGGAGGACCTGTTCTTCGCCGGTCTGGGCGGCGGGGCCCCGACCGGCGAGCCCGTGTCCCGGCCCGAGGAACTGGCCGAGCGGGTGGCCGCAGGCGGCGACGGGATCACCTTCTTCCCCACTCCCCCGCTGATGCACGGCACTTCGACGCTCACCGCCTTCATCGGCTTCAACTTCGGCCAGCGGATCGTCATTCACCGCAAGTTCGTGCCGCACGAGGTGCTGCGCACCATCGAGCAGGAGCGGGTCACCAGCGTGTCGCTGGTCGGTGACGCGATGCTGCGCCCGCTGATCGACGCACTGAACGGGCCGCTGAAGGGGTGCGACCTGTCGTCGGTGTTCAGCGTCTCCAGCTCCGGGGCGATCATGTCGGACACCGTGCGCGAGCAGTTCACCGCGCTGGCCCCGGACGTCCTGCTCCTGAACAACTTCGGCTCCTCCGAATCCGGCTTCAACGGCACCGCGACGGACGACTCGGGTCCCGCGGCCGGGTTCCGGCTGCGTGTCAACGCCCGTACGGCGGTGGTCGATCCGGTCACCTACGAGCCGGTGCCGCCGGGCGGGACGGGCCGGGTCGCCCAGCGCGGACACGTACCCCTCGGCTACTACAAGGATCCGGCGAAGTCCAAGGAGACCTTCTTCCGGCGCGGCGGCGAACGGTGGGTGCTCCTCGGCGACATGGCCACCGTGGACGAGGACGGCATCGTCACGGTCCTGGGCCGCGGCTCGCAGTGCATCAACACGGGCGGGGAGAAGGTGTACCCCGAGGAGGTCGAGCAGGCGCTCAAATCCCATCCTGACGTGTACGACGCCCTGGTCGCCGGCGTCCCCGACCACCGGTGGGGCAACCAGGTGACGGCCGTGGTCCAGCTGCGCGCGGGGGTGGCCGCACCGACACTCGCCGCCATCCAGGCCCACTGCCGCACCCGGCTGGCCGGCTACAAGATCCCGAGGCGACTGGTGATAGCACCGGAGATCCAGCGATCGCCGAGCGGCAAGGCCGACTACCGCTGGGCCCGGGCGGTCGCCACCGAGGCCGCGGCGGACACCGACGGGGCCGAACCCGCCGGGGCCGGGGCCTGACCGCACCACCACCCATGGGCATCGTGGCGACCCGTTCGACCCGTTCGACTCATCCGGCTCGTCCGGCTCGTCCTGCTCGTCCTGCTCGCGGAAAGAGCCTTTTCACCGCCGATACCATGCGTGACATGATCAACTCATATGCGGAGCTCGACGACGCAGGGGTCGCGACGGCAGCGGCCCGGGCCGGCGCGGAAGTCGTCCGCGGCATGTACGGCCGGCGGCTCGCCCGTATCGACAAGGGCGCCGGGGACTTCGCCACCGCAGCCGATGTGGAGGCCGAGAAGGCGATCCTCGGCGTCATCCGTGCCGCCCGGCCCGACGACGCCGTCCTCGGCGAAGAGGGCGGACAGCAGGGTGCCGTTGAAGCCGCGCGCCAGTGGTTGGTGGATCCCTTGTGCGGCACGCTGAACTACGCCGTCGGCAACATGGTGGTCGCCGTCAACGTGGCGCTGCGCAACGGGGCGGCGGCGGTGGCCGACCCGTTCACCGGCGAAGTCTTCTTCACCGACGGTGAAACCGCCCGGGTGCGGTACGACGGCGCCGATGCCCCTTTGGCGCCCACGGCCGCCACCCGACTCGTGGATGTCAATCTGGACCCGCCGTTCCCCGGCGCGCCCGGCTTCCGGGCTGTCGACCTGCTGGCCGATCCCCGGTTCGGCGAATCGCTTCGGCCACGGGTCGTCTCCACGACGCTGGCGTTGGCCTGGGTCGCCGCCGGCAAGCGCGCCGCATACGTCACCGACGGCGGCGACCTGTCCCAGAGCGTGCACTTCGCCGCCGGCATCGCCCTGTGCCGGGCAGCCGGCTGCGTGGTCACCGGGATCGACGGCGCCCCGGTCGGACCGGCGGGACGCGGGCTCGTCGTGGCTGCCGACAGTGACACTCACGAACTGCTGATGTCGATGATCCGCAGCTGACGTCGGCGCCAGGTCGTCCGATCCGGCAGGAGCGGCTGGGTCAGCCTTCCGCGCCCGGCAGGATGCGCTCGCCGTTGAAGACGCCGAGCCGTTCCCGGTACAGCTCGAGCGGTACGCCGTTGGGGTCGCGGATGTAGAGACTGTCCTTGACGCCACGGTCGGGGCCCAGGTACTCGATGCCCGCCGCGTCCAGCGCCTCACGGGCGGCGGAGAACTGCCGCGCGTCGACCGACAGCGCCAGATGCTGCACCCCGCCGACCGTCTCTGTGGCGGGCGGATGGTCGTGGCCGGGGAAGTCGAAGAACCCCAGCAGGTTGTTGTTGCCGATGTCGAAGAAGAAGTGGGTGGAGCCGCGGTAGTCACGGTTCTCCACGATCTCCACGAGAGGGAACCCCAGGAACTCCTGGTAGAAGCGGACGGTCTCCTCCACGTCACGGCAGATGAAGGCCACATGGTGGACGCCGTTCGCCGTGGTCGCGGGCCGGTCGCCCGCTTCGCGCAGGTAGCGTCGTCGCACCTCCTCCCGACGGGCGCGCACGGCCTCCAGATCGGCTCCCTCTGGCTGAGGCATCGCGGACTCCTTCACCTGTGGTTGATTGCGGGATTCAACTTCCCGTCCCGCAATCTTCCCCGCAACCACCCCGCGACGCGCTCCCCCTGACGACGGCGGCGGCCGCAATCGTCCGGATGCACCAGTGCGACGTGCGACGGCAGGCGGCGGGTCAGATACCGAACTCCTTCAGCGCGGTCAGGAAGTCCTCCGGGCGGCTCTCGTGCACCAGGTGTCCCGCGTCGATGGTCACCAGCCGCCCGCCCGGGATCCGGCCGGCCAGCTCCGCGAGCTGGTTCTGCGGCACATGGCTGGTCGGACCGCCGCCGATCACCAGGGTCGGGGACGTGATGTCCTTGAGCTCCTCCCACCAGGCCGGATCGGGCTCGTTGAGTTCGCGGTCGGTGGCCGGCACGACCGGCCAGTCGAATCCGAGCGGCTCCTCGCCCCGCACGGCAGGCGGTCGCGGCGGGTCGAGCGGAAGCAGCGGCGGCGCGTCCTCGACGACCAGCCGGGCCACCAGCTCCGGCCGCCGTTCGGCGAGGAGCAGCGCGGCGGCGCCGCCCATGGAATGGCCGACGATGTCGACGGGCGCGAGCCCGAGGGCGGTGACGAACAGGCTCAGGTCGTCCCTGAAGGTCTCGAATCCGTAGCTGCCGGGCCAGTCGCTCAGGCCGTGTCCTCGAAAATCGGGGGCGTAGACCCGGCGGGTGGCGGCGAGTTCCTCGGCCACCCGGGCCCAGTCGCTGCTGTCACCGCCCCGCCCGTGGGCGAGGACGACGGGCGGGGCGTCCTCCCGGCCCCACACGCGATAGGCCAGCGTGACGCCCTGTGCCGTCACGCTGTGCACCTGAGGCTCGAGGAAGGCGGCGACGGTGCGGGTGAAGGCGCGGGGGTCGTCGAGCCAGGGGTAGTGACCCGCGCCGGGCTGGATCACGGTCCGGGCCGCCGGGAACAGTGCGGCGAGTTCGGCGGCCTTCGCCGGGAGCGGGCCGCCGTCGAGCTCACCGGCGAGCACCAGCACCGGGGCGTCGACGTCCGCCGGCGCGGCCCTGGTCGCGGCCGGGTCGAGCGCTCCGTCGGCGTAGAAGGCGTGTGCCACCGCCAGGTCCGACTGCTCGTCCTCCTCGGCGGCGTGGGCCGGGGCCGCGTCGTCCCAGCGGCCGTACGTGAACGGCCTGACGGCCTCCCACACCTCGCGCGGGTCGCGCCCGGCCGCGATCTCGTCCAGAGCGGCGCGCCCCTGGCCGAACCAGGGCTCGTGGGAGCCCAGGCCGGCCGCTTCGCACCGGTCGCCGTCGGTGATCGGGAGGCCCACGGCGCGGGTGCCGGGGGTGACCAGAATCAGGGAGCGGACCCGGTGCGGCCGGCGCGCGGCGTACATCACGGCGAGGTCGGCCGCCGCGGAGTGGGCGAGGACATCGATGCGGTCGAGTCCGAGGTGTACGCGCAGGGCTTCGACGTCGTCGACCTGCCGGTCGCAGCGGTAGGTGGCGGTGTCGACGGGCGTGGCGGACGCGCCGGTGCCCCGGGCGTCGAGCACGATCAGCCGCCGGTACCGGGACAGCCCGCCGAGGTCCCCCAGGTAGGCGGAGCCGCGCATGGGCCCGCCCGGCAGGCAGATCAGCGGATCGCCCTCCCCCTCGGAGCGGTAGGACAGTTCGGTGCCGTCGTACGTCAGGAAGGTCGCCATGCGGCGATCTTCGGCGGTGGCCCTGCGGGACGCAACGTGTGCTGCGGAGCCACGTGCCGTGCGACCGCCGCGGCAATCGAGTCGAGAGTGCTCGCTCCATGAGAAGAAGCCAGCTCCGATGCGCACCATGGTGGGACCGATGTTCTGCATCATCAGGGAAAGGACCGAAAACCCTGCCGTGCAGGGTGTACGACTCCGGCTACAGAGTGATGCTCACCAACAGTGCGGGCCCCCCACCTGTAAGGACCAGGCAGACTGCCGGGAATGAACGAGATCGTGCCGCCCGCCGCCAACGCCGGCGACGAAAATCAATGGCTCACGCCCGGCGTCAAAGGCATCGGATGCGCCAGTCTCCTCGCCGATGTCGGCCACGAGATCCCCACCGCCCTGCTGCCGTCCCTGCTGACTTCCCTCGGCGCACCGGCCGCGGCTCTGGGCGCGATCGAAGGGGTCTCCGACGCCTTGGCCGGCGCGGCCAGGTTCGGTGGCGGCGTCCTGGCGGACGATCCGTCCCGGCGTCGCAAGGTCGCCGTCGGCGGTTACGTGGCCACCGCCGTGCTCGGCGCCGCGACCGCCGGGGCGACCACGGTCTGGCAGGTCGGCCTCCTGCGGGCCGCAGCCTGGACCGCCCGCGGTCTGCGCGTCCCCGCCCGCAACGCCCTCCTGGCGGACATCGTCCCCCCTGCAGCCTACGGACGCGCATACGGCTTCGAGCGGATGATGGACAACCTGGGCGCGATCTTCGGCCCCCTTCTGGCCCTCGGCCTGGTCGCCTGGCTCGGTGTCAGGTGGGCCATCGGCCTCTCCGTCATCCCCGGCCTGCTGGCCGCGGCTGCGATCGTCTACGCGATCCGCCGGACACCCCGTCCCACCAGCCAGGGCAGGGTGCCGCTCAAGATCCGGATCAAGCCGGTCCTTCGAGGCGACCTCGGCAGGCTGATGGCCGCGGTGACGGCCTTCGAGGTCGGCAATGTCGCTGCCACCCTGCTCATCCTGCGGGCGTCCGACCTGCTCGCGGTGGAGCGCGGCGCAAAGACGGCGACCACAATCGCGCTCGGCCTCTACATCGCGTACAACATCGCCGCCACGCTCGTCTCCGTCCCCGCAGGCCGACTCTCCGACAGGCTCGGACGCCGCGGCCCGGTCGTCGTCCTCGCCGGCGGCATCGCCGGCTTCGCCCTCTCCTACGGACTGTTCATCGCCGACGCCACCGCCATCGTGCTCCTCGCCATCCCGTTCGTCCTGGCCGGGATCAGCATCGGCGCAGTCGAGACCGCCCAGCACTCGGCCATCGCGGCCCTCGCCCCCGAGGACCTGCGTGGCTCCGCCTTTGGCATGCTCGCCGCCGTCCAGTCCTTCGGCAACCTCGCCGCCTCTACCCTCGCCGGCATCCTCTGGACCGCCTTCTCACCCGCCGCCGCCTTCGCCTACCTCACAGCCTGGATGATCCTCGCACTGGCCGGACTGACCGTCACCTCCCGCACACTTCGAGGCTGAGCGCCGTACGAAAGCAGAAGCCCCGGACTTTCCGGGGGCTTCTGCGGAACCTCGTACCGGTCAGGCCGGATTCGGAGAGCTCGGCCTTACAGGCCGGCCGCCAGACGCCCGGTGGAGCCTGTCAGAGCGGCCCAGAACAGGCTTGCTGCGCTCCGCCGACGTCCTGAAGAAGCCGGCCTGACGACGGCAGACGATCAGGTCGCCTTACGGGATCGTCGACAGGTCGATCCGGAACATCCCACGGCCGTGAGTCACACAGACGAGCGTCTCGTCCATCCAGAACAGGTCGTCGACCGAGCAGTTGGTCGGACCCTCATTCGTCGGCGACCAACTCGCCCCGGCGTTCTCGCTGGCGAACAACCCGACCTCGGTGCCGCAGTAGAGCAGCTGCGTCCGCCGCGGATGCACCGCCACGGCCCGGATCGGAGCGAGCGGCAGAGCGGTGGCGAGGTTGGTCCACCGCGCGCCGCCGTCCGTGGTCCCCCACAGGTTGCCGCGCTCGTATCCGCCGAACGCGACGTAGACGGTGTCCGGGTCCGTCGGATGCACGGTGATGCAAGTGCAGTAGCGCCGTGGCGTCAGCGGATTTGGGCCATTCACACCGACGCGCTCCCAGGTGGGCGTCGGCGCGGTGCTGTTGGTCGTACGGAAGACCATGCCGTCCTCGTGGCCCGCCCACACCACGTCCGAGTCGCCGCGCGCCACCGCGATCGCGCTGATCAGCGAGCCGGCGTTGGGCTTGATCGCTTTCCAGGTCGGCCCGCTGGCGGCGGTGTTCGGCTGCTTGGCATTCATTGTCTGCCAGAGTGACACCCCGCCTGCCAGGATCCGATTCTCGTTGTTGGGATCGAGCACGAACGGTGCGATGAAGAGCGCGTCCTCGTTCTTCGCGTCCGTGATGCGGAAAGGCACCTGCTTCCAGTCCCAGTCGCGTATCGCGAAGTTGAAGAACTGGCCGCTGATGTAGCGGTCACCCTGTGTGTCTTCTGTGGTGCAGCCGTCGGTGTTGCGGTGGATGTTCAAGAAGACGTACTCGCCGTAGAAGACGTTGGAGTCGGTCGGGTCGGAGGCACACCAGCCGCCGTCACCGCCGAAGAACGGCCGCCAGTCCTCGGTGCCGAGCGCCGGAGTGAAGACCAGCGAGCCGTTGTCCTGCGTACCGCCGATGATCTTTCCGCTGCCGACGTGACCGGCGCCGGCGTAGAACTGGGTCACTCCGTAGTTGTTGACCAACTCGGTCCAGCCGGTTACGAACGGAGGCTGCGGCTCGTTTCCGACGGCCGTCAGGTCCGCCGCCTTGAACACTCCACCGTCGTTGCCGAAGAACACCGTTCGGTTCGTGGCCCCGTCGTATGAGGGATGCGAGACGATGGCGTGCTGGTCGGCGTGGGCGGAGCGGGGATCCCACCACGTGCTGATCTCGGCGAGATGGTCACCGCCGTCCGTGCTGCGCCACAGGTTGACGCCGCCGACAAGCACCAGGTCCGCGTTTGTCGGGTCCCCGGCCCAGATCGTGTTGTCGTACCAGCCCTGCCTGCCCAGGTAGTCCGCCACGACGCCGTTCGGGGCCAGCGTATTCCTGCTCTGGTAGGTCGCGCCGCCGTCCTGCGACCTCCAGATCAGGCCAGTGGTCATCTGGACCGACGCGTAGACGATGTCCGGGTCCTTCTCCGCGTACGCGAGTTCGACCCGGCCGGTCCACGGGCCGCTGTCCGCGAGGTCCCAAGTGAGACCGCCGTCCCGGCTGAACCAGGCCGCACCGTCCCGAAGCGATCCGGCAACCGCCTTGCTGCTGTCCTGCGGATCGAATCTGACGTCGCCGAGCGGATTGTCAAGGACTTGGGTCCAGGTCGCCCGCGCGGAATCGGCACTGCGGAAGAGTCCGGCGGAGGTGGCCGCGAGGACGACATCCCCGGATCGCGACACCGCGATCCGGGAGACGAACTGGAAGTCCGGGATCTGGGTGGCCGCGATCGGCTTCCAGCTCACCGCATCGGTCGTGAGGAAAATGCCGTTGCCCCGGATGGCATCCAGATTCTGGAACGCCTCACCGGTCCCCACGTACATCGTGGACGCGTCGGACGGGTCCATCGTGATGCAACTGCACGCGAGGTTCGCCAGGAAGTCGTCGACGGGCTCCCACTGGGCGCCGCCGTCCTCGGTGTGCCACACGCCGCCGCCGGCGCTCACGGCCCACATCCTGTCCGGTTGCACCGGATCGATCACAATGCCACGCGTGCGGCCTCCGACATTTCCCGGGCCGAGCCACACCCAGTTGGCCAGCTGCATTCCGGCCGTCGGGGCCGGCCCTCCCTGGTGCCGTTGACCATTCGGACCGGTGGGTATGCCGGCGGTCAGCGGCTGTGCCCCGCGACTCAGCAGCGTCTCCGCCTGGCCGTAGGCCGTGCCCAGACCGAGCGGTCGGACGCTTCCGTCGTCGCTGCGCTCCTGCTTGAGGCGGAAGAGCCCACGGGCCGTGGGAAGGTCGGGATAGTCGAGGCGGAGCAGTGCCCGCCGCACTGCGGCTTCGGGCAAGGCTGCGAGCGTCTCGTTCGTCGTACCGCGGGCCCGGCACAGCAACTGCACCTGCGCGACACTGATGTTCTTCGACTGAGCCAGCTGTTCGTCCGAGATGGTCATGATGCGCCCCTGGTCGGGATCGAAATGTGTGGGGTGTGGCTAGGGCGGAAGCTTGGGCGCCCGCCTTGTGGTCGCACGGTCCAGTTCCACCTCCCACTTGACCGCGGCAGTGCGGAGATCCACTGCTCTGAGGACGACGGCGCCGGAGTCGGGGCGGAGGGTGAGCTCCACGCGCATGTCACCGACTTGGCTCTGGTCCAGTACATCGGGGTCCGGCGACGGCTGGGGAGCCGCCGGTGGCAGGAGAGCAGGCGCATCGACGTCGGCAGGTTCCGGTAGCACTTCCGCCTCGGGCAGCACCTCCACCGGAGGGCCTGCCGGATCGACCCGCAGGGCGCCGTGCGCCTCTCGCCGGGATTCCTCCAGGACCCGTACGCTCGGTGCGGCGCCACCGCCGTACCAGGTACGGGCGACCCAGCGGATCACCACGGCATTTTCGTCCGTCTCGGTGCGCAGCGTGAAACCGCGGGTGTCGTCGAGGGTGAAACGAGCCCATGGCGGCAAGTCGGCCGGCTCCGACGTCCAACGGACCTCACCAGTTTCGGCATCGAGCACCACAACCACCAGCGTCGGCGACGGACTGCTCCGCAGGGCCACGACCGAACCGGCGAGCAGAGCGCACGGCCGCAGACCGGGGCCGTGGCGCCACAGCAGCGCGCCGGTCTCCAGATCCAATGCCATCAGAGCACCTTCGTGATCGTGTACGACGGCGTGTCGACCGCGCGCATCAACCACGCCGCGAGGGACTCTCACCATCCGGCCCCCCAAGTGTGAGCGCAGGAACGGGGATTCGGAATCACGGGCCGAGGCCGTAACGCGTGCGGGCCGCCACGAAACGACCTCGAAGCCCGCGGCCCGCGTGGGCCCCAGCTCCCTTCCATCGTCCCTCCCGCGGAGGAGGGCAGCAACCTAAACTGCTTTGCCCGCAGGACAGTTGACGAATACACAACCCGCAGTCGCGGCTGACACGGTTTGCATCTTCTCAGCGCCTGCCCACGGCGCCTTCTTCGACCGGTGTGAGGAATGCGGCATCGCGGCCGACCCGCGAACGGCCATGCGGCCGGAGCGCGGAGCGACCGTGCCCTGGCTCACCTGACCGACGGCCACCAGGGTGCGCTCACAGCGCAGGCAGCAGCACCGTGTCCGTGAACACCGTGCGCTCGGTGACCTCACCCGGTGTGGCCGACCGCAGGAACGCCCCGGGGCGGGGCTCCATGTTGGGGATGAGCTCCACTTCGCGGACCCGCACCCGGGACGGACCGGAGTCCGACGGCAGGAAGAACTCCGTCGTCCACTCCTTGAGGACCGGTGAGAGACCTGCCCGTTCGGGCGCAGGTCTGTGCACGGCCGCACTCTGCCACGCCGATACCATGAGGTTCATCTCTTTGGAGGCATGAGCGTGCACGAAACAGCGCCATGCCGTGCCACTGACCGCGGCCGGGACCGTTCACCCATGGTGGGCGGTGGCCTTGGCCGGGCTTCATGGCCGGAGGCGGCCTTACCAGGGGACACGTTCGGCCCCCGGCTTCGAACGCCCCTCGACACGGCTCGCCCCACTGGAGCGGTCGTGCCGTGGGGGCATCACCGGCGACTCCTGGGAGGACAAAGCCCGGCGGCAGGGCGGTGGACAGCCGTGCGGTGCGCAGGGTAGGTCAGCCGACGCCGAACTGGACGTATTGCGGTTCCACGAAGTGCCGGTCACCGCCGCCTTGCAGCGTATAGCCGGAGGCCACCCACTCGGACGCCTCCGGGTGGTACCGGTGGCAGGTGAGGTAGTCGCCCCAGGTGCCGGTGTCCGGGCCCTGAGTGCTATGGCGGGTAAAGCTCAGACGCCAGTCGGGACCATCGCGGAAACCGACGACATGGCTCGGATGCAGTGGGCCACCGCCCATGGCAAGACTCACGCCGATGACGCCTTGGGTGTTCGGGCAGGCCGCTGGGAAGGCGTAGGCCGACTGCTGGTTCCAGATGTCGGGTTCCTCGACCAACGCCTGCGTCGTGACATCGACGACCGCGCCCTTGACGTAGGGCACGGGACGGCCGGCGCGTGCCGCGGCAGTCCAAAGGAAGCCGGCACGGGTGCCACTCACCCAAGCGCCGGTGATCCGGGAGTCGACCCGCTGGGCGAGCCAGTCCCTGCCGTCGGGTCCCTGAGATTGGTAGGGCTCTCGGCTCCACGGGCTGACGGGGACGTCGAACCAGCCCACGGTGTTGGAGTTGTCCGGCCAGCCGTGCACTCGAAGGGTCGAGGTGCCGTTGTGGGCGGCGAAGAACATACTCTCGGCGGAGCCTTGGGTGAGCCGCAGCGAGCCGTGCTCCTTGGTCGACCACCACTGGTAACCCAGGGAGGTCCCTGCCCTCAGGATGTCCAGAGGGAACTTGAAGACGAAGGCACGTTGCCAATCGCGGGCGGCGTTGAAGGCGTTGAACGTGACATAGAGGTGGTTCGCGCTCGTTGCAGCGTCCGGGTAGTCGAACCACAGGTCCCGCCAGTCGGCGCTGAGGGAGATCGGGGCGATATCCCACCAGTGCCAGGCGGCCGGATCCGTACCGGGGGAGACCGCCACTCGGAAGACGTTGTTCCGGACGCCGTTGGAATCCTCGTGCGTGCCGTACTGCAGTATCCAGATCCAGATGTCTCGACTCGGCTCGTACAGGACGATCTGGTCGCAGCAAAATCCCCCGGCCGCGGAGGGCAGAACTGTGAAGGGGTCCACCAGCTGCCATTCCTTGCCGGACGTGGTGCTGCGGCTGGCGAACCAGTTACCTGTCACGAAGACGTTGCTGTTCGACGCCGCGGCGGTGGTCTCGTTGATGGTGCTCGTCTGGGTACTGGTCGCGTGGTCGTCCAGGCCGATGTTCTGGACGAGGCGAACTGTTGCCATGACTGCCGTCCTTCCAGGAAGTCACGTCGCTGCGGTTGCTCACGGTTCCTGGGCTGCAGGCGTGGTGCTCGACTGTTCGTCGGAGGGTGGGGTGGCGTCCTCGGGGATGGTTTCGGGGACTTGGTCGGGGGTCGGACCCATCGGCTTGCGCGGTTGGGTGAACCTTTCCTCACGTTCGTCCAGCATCCGCTGCCGCTCGTCGGGCTCGACATCGGACCGGGGTGCCACTTCCTGATCGGCGAGCGACTGCGCCGGGCCGACTTGGGCCAGAGCGGCGTCTTGGGCCTCGTATTCCCGGCCGCTGCTCTGTTGGTTCGGCATGGGAGAGCCTCCTGCTCGTGATGTCGTGTCGTCCTGGACCGAGGCGGGACACCGTGGTCCGGCCAAGGCCGTTCATTTTGTCCGGAGTCTCTGACTCTGTGCCCTCGCGCCCTTCGCTGCGAGCAGCGAGAAGAAGGATCGGGTTGACCGCAGAGGTAGTGATTTCCATCCGGGTGGGCATGCGCACGTTTCGCATCATGAAGGACGCCCTTGGAGATGACGTCCCTCCCGGACCTCAAGGGTCCCCTTCCAGTACACAGCAGGGAACGTTGACGAGCAACTCACCCTCGATGGCGGCGGTTTGGTTCTGTTTCACATTTTTCTGGGTCAACGACATGACGGTTTCGCATTCATATTTTGTCACGTCAACGACTCTCGAAATCTGATGGGGTTGCGGGGTCCTCGGGACCGGTAGGAGCCTGGTGGTATCCCTTGTTCGCGATTCGTAAGCGCCCCAAGGAAATCCCTCAGAAGAGGACTGCGATCACGGCTCGGAAGCTGAGTGGAGAAGGCGCCGAAATCGGTCACGAGGAGACTGGCGGTCGGAACGACTGAGGAGCGCTGATGGATCCATACCTGCTTCCAGTGGTGTTCGTGGCCGTAGCTGCCGCGTTCACGCTGTCTGCTGCGGCAGGGTTTGGGGGAAGTCTGATTCTTGTTCCTACGCTGGCTCTCGTGCTCGGGACAAAGTCCGGAGTGGCGCTGGCTGCACTCCTCCTGGCCGCCAACAACTGTGTGAAGGTCTTCGCGTACCGCAAGACGCTCCCTTATCGTCAGGCCGCCCTCGTCATCTGCCTTGTCGCCGTGGGAACGTTCCTGGGCGCGAAGTTGTTGGTCTCCGCACCCGAACGAGCTGTAACCCTCGCGGTCATCTTCTCCTTTGCTGCCGCGTTTCTGGTCGAGTCGTTCGATCTCACTCGCTGGCGGCGAGCCAGTTCACCATTGATGGCGTTCGCTGCGGGAGCGACTTCCGGATTCAGTGGCACGTCCGGTCCCCTCAAGGGGCTTGCTGTCCGAGGACTCGGCCTGGACCGCCTCCACCTCGTCGGCGCACTCTCCCTCACCTCACTCGTCGGAGATGTTACGAAGACCGCTGTCTGGACGGATGCCTCCTTGCTCACGGGCAAGGACTACCTCGTTGCCTTGACGTGCGTTCCACTGATGCTCTCCGCAACATTTCTGGGAAGGCGCTTCAATACCAGAATCGGTGAACGCGGATACGCAGGCCTGTTTTGGGTCGTAATGGTGGGGTATACAGGGCGCCTGCTAGCGGGCATATGAACTTGTGTTGCACCGACGGTTCACCGGGCGACGCAAGTTGCGCCACTATCCGCTGAGAATGCCCAGTGCTCGATTGTCCACCTGCCCGGGGCGTACCGAGCCGTCCGGATGTCCCAATGGGCGACCCGGCGTTGAGTGAGTGGAGCGGGGGTGAGGGCGGGCACGCCTTCGCGCGACGGGGCGGCCGAGGACAGGCGTCGCGCTGGACGACGTCGGCCTGCTCCGCCGCATCGCGTTCCAGCGGCGGCCCGGCTCGGGTGTTCAGCCAGGAGTTCATGCGGGACCGGCCCGGCACCGCGGCGGACGCGGACATCGGGCGACCCTGTACGACGGTTCACAGGCCCGAAGTCCTGGCTTCGGTCTACGTCTGCTCGGCGGCCTCGCCTGTGCCGGCGCTGACCAGCCCGGTCTCGTAAGCCACGATGACGGCCTGGACGCGGTCACGGAGTCCGAGCTTGGCGAGGATGCGGGCGACGTGCGTCTTGACGGTCGCCTCGGCCAGGTGGAGGCGGGTGGCGAGTTCGGCGTTGCTCAGTCCTCGGGCCAGCAGGCCGAGGACCTCCAGTTCGCGCGGGGTGAGCGAGGCGAGGTCGCGGTGGAGGGCGGCGGTGTCGCTGCCTCGCTGCGTGAACCGCTCCACGAGGCGGCGGGTGATGGCGGGCGCGAGGAGGGCGTCGCCGGTGCGGACCGTGCGGACGGCCACGGTCAGATGCTCGGGGGTGACGTCCTTGAGGAGGAAGCCGCTGGCCCCGGCGGACAGTGCCGCGTAGACGTACCGGTCGAGGTCGAAGGTGGTCAGGATGATGACGCGGGGTTCGCCGGGGGCGCCGGTGAGGATGCGGCGGGTGGCCTCCAGGCCGTCCATCTCCGGCATCCGGACGTCCATCAGGACCACGTCGGGACGTGTGCGGCGGACCGCTTCGACCGCTTCCGTTCCGTTGGTCGCCTCGGCGACGACGTCGATGCCATCAGCACCGAGGATCAACCTGAAACCGGTACGGACCAGGGTCTGGTCGTCGGCGAGGAGCACACGTAGCGGCTCGGTCACGGTGTCTCCAAGGGGATCAGGGCCTCCACACGGTAGCCGCCGGTCAGACGTCGGCCGGTGTTCAGGGTTCCGTCGTGCACGGCGAGGCGCTCGCGCAGGCCGATCAGGCCCCGGCCGCTTCCGGCGGCCGCGCCCGGGTGTCCACCGGTGTCGGTGACTTCCACCCGCAGCCGTTCCGGGCCGTATTCGACGGTCACGGCGGCGGTGGCGCCGGACGCGTGCTTGACGGTGTTGGTCAGGGCTTCCTGGACCACACGGTAGGCGGCGAGTTCGAGGCCGGGCGGGAGGGGACGGGGCAGGCCGGTCACGGTCAGGTCGACGGGCAGTCCGGTGTCGCGGACCCGTCCGACCAGCGTTTCCAGCTGGTCCAGGCCCGGTTGCGGGGCCGGCACCGCCGTCGTGTCGGCCGGGTCCGCACATCCGTCCGTGCCCCCGCTCTCCTCGGCCATGGTGAGCAGTCCCATGACGTGGCGCAGCTCGGTCATGGCGGCCCGCCCGCCCGCCTCGACGGCGAGCAGCGCCTCGCCGGCCTGCTCTGGGGAGGTCTTCATGATCTTGCGGGCGGCGCCCGCCTGGATGATCATCACGCTGACGTTGTGCGTGACGACGTCGTGCAGTTCGCGGGCGATCCTGGCCCGCTCATGCTCGACGGCCCGGCGCAGCGCCTCGGCCTGTTCGCGTTCCAGGGCTGAGAGCCGGGTGCGGCCCTCGTCGGTTCGGAGTTTCCAGGTACGCAGACCGACGGCGGCCACGGCCATGGGGACCAGGATCAGCAGGGCGATGTACTCGTTGGGGACGATCGGTGTCACCGAGTTCCCCGAGGTGCCGACCAGGGCGACGGACACCGGCAGCGCCGCCAGGGTCGCCACCCGGTAAGGGCTGTACACGGCGGCGCTGTAGACGGCGATGACGAACGCGTAGAAGGTCAGCCGCATGACGCTCTGCGGTGTCGCCAGTGTCGCGGCCGTCACGATGCACAGCACGGCGAGCGGGTAGCGGCGGCGCAGCGCCAGGGCGCTCGAGGCGACGGCCGCGAGGGTCACCATGAGGGCCAGGCCGCCGGGGCCGGACGGGCGGGGCAGGACGCGTTCCACGCCGGGTGCGATCTCACGCACCACGACGTTGTCGACGTTGTCGATGCCGTAGTAGACGGTGGCGATGCCGAGTGTCAGTGCCACCAGCACGTCGAACTGCCAGGCGCGCCGGGTGGGCCGCAGCGGCGGACCGCTCGGAAGCCTGGCGTCGCGGACCGCCTGGCGAGCGGCTTCCCGCAGCCGCGCCGGTGTCGTACGTGCGTCCATCACCGGTTCATTGTCACCGCCGCGCGGATACGCGGAGTCCGCCCCGGTGGTCATTCGCACCGCACCGGATACATCACCCGCCTACATCGCAAGGATGACGTTTGCGGGGCTCGTCCCAGCGCGGTACCGGAATGGGTTCGGGCGGGCGACGCGTGCGGGCCGGGCCCGCTCCTAGCGTTCACGCAGCCGACTGCCCGTACGCAAGGAGCCTCTTATGACCATGCCGGTGATCGAACTGCGCGAGGTGAGCCGCCGGTACGACGACGGCCCGCCCGCTCTGCACGAGGCGTCGCTGACCGTGCAGCCCGGGGAGGCCGTCGCGATCCTCGGCCCGTCGGGCAGCGGCAAGTCCACGCTGCTCAATCTGATCGCGGGCCTGGACCGGCCCGATGCGGGGACCGTCACCGTGGACGGGGTGCGGGTGGATCAGCTGGGCGAAGCCGGATCGGCGCTGTTCCGGCGGTCGAGGATCGGCATGGTCTTCCAGTTCTTCAACCTGCTCGACGATCTGACCGTCACCGACAATGTCGTCCTGCCCGCCCGCCTCGCGGGTACGGCACGCGGCGAGGCAGATCGTCGGGCGGCGGAACTCCTGGAACTGCTGGGCATCGACCGGCACGCCCGCGCCTACCCGGGGCGGCTGTCCGGCGGCGAACGGCAGCGCGTCGCGGTGGCCCGGGCGTTGATGAACCGGCCGGCGCTGCTCCTGGCCGACGAGCCGACCGGGGCCCTCGACACGGCCGCCGGACAGGACGTCAGCAGGCTGCTCACCGGCCTCAATGCCGAGGGCCAGACCATCGTCGTGGTCACCCACGACCTGGCCCTGGCCCGGTCCTGCACGAGCCGTACGGTCCGGATCGCCGACGGCCGGATCGCCGACGACGTCCGGTCGCAGGCCGTCGCCTCCCAGGCCGTCCGGTGAGCGCGCTCGGCAAGGTGGTGCGCTCGGGGGTGGGACGGCGCCGGGTGCAGACGCTGGTGATCGGGCTCGCCACGATGATGGCGGTGGCCGCCTCCGTCCTCGGCGGATCGCTGCTCGTGGTGTCCGGCGCGCCTTTCGACGACGCCTTCGCCGAGCAGCACGGCGCGCATCTGTCCGTGCAGTTCGACGCGGGCAAGGTGAGTGCCGGGCCGCTGGCGAAGTCCAAGGACGCCGAAGGGGTGAGCGCTGCGGCCGGGCCGTTCCGTACCTCGACGGTCACCCCGCGCTCGGACGGGGCGGGCCCCGGGTGGCCGATGACCGTGGTCGGCCGGGGCGACCCCGGCCGGGACGTGGACCAGGTGGCACTGCTCGAAGGGCGGTGGCCCACGCGCTCTGGCGAGATCGTGCTGTCCGACGACTCCTCGCTCATCCCGGCCATGGGCATGAAGATCACCTTCCCCGATCTGCCCGGCGGTCCGACGCTGACGGTGGTCGGTGTGGCCCGCTCGGTCACGCGGACCGCGGACGCCTGGGTGGTTCCGTCCCAGATGCCGGCGCTCACCGCGCCCGGCAGCGGCGGCTACCAGATGCTCTACCGCCTCACCGACGCGGGCACCGCCGCGCAGATCACCGCGGGCGGCAGGGCCGTGACGGAATCGGTGCCGCCCGAAAGCGCCGTCGGTGAGCAGTCATGGCTCACCGTCAAGGAGACCGCCGAGCGCGACACCGCCGTCTACGTCCCGTTCCTCGTCGCGTTCGGCGCCTTGGGCCTGGTCATGTCGGTGCTCATCGTCGGGAACGTCGTCGCGTCGGCCGTCGGCACGGGAACGCGCCGCATCGGCATCCTCAAGGCCGTCGGCTTCACCCCGGCCCAGGTCGTGCGGGCCTACGTGGGCCAGGCGCTGATCCCGGCCGCCGCCGGCACGGCCCTCGGTGTCCTCGCCGGCCACCTGCTCGCCGTCCCCGTACTGGCCGAGACCGAGGAGGTCTACGGCACCTCGTCCCTGGCCGTCGCCCCCTGGGTCGACCTGGCGGTGATCGCCGGGGTGCTCGGCCTGGTGGCGGCGACCGCGTGGGCGAGTGCCTGGCGGGCCGGCCGGCTGCGTACGGTCGACGCGCTCGCCGTCGGGCGTACCGCTTCGGCGGGGCGCGGCCGGTGGGCGGCCCGTCTGACCGGACGGCTGCCGTTGCCGCGGCCGGTCGCCCTGGGCCTGGCCCGGCCCTTCGCCCGGCCTGCCCGCGCGCTGGCCATGGGCACGGCGATCCTGTTCGGCGCCGTCGCCGTCACGTTCACCGTGGGGATGGGCGCCTCCCTCGGCCAGGTGATGCAGGCCAAGGCCCACGACGCCGCCGACGTCGTCGTGCCCGCACCCTTGCCGGACTTCGGACCTGGGGGCCCCGGCCCCGAGAAGCAGCCCACGGCCGATCCCGTCGCAGTCGCCGCGGCCGTCGAGGCCGCTGCCGGAACCGGGAAGTACTACAGCGCCGCGACGGTACGGGCGACCGTGTCCGGCCTGACCGGCATCATCGAAGTGATCGCCTTCACCGGCGACGCTTCCTGGGGCGGCTACACGATGGTCTCGGGCCGCTGGATCGGCAGGCCCGGCGAGGCCGTGGTCCCGAGCCCCTTCCTGGCCGCCACCGGCACCCGCATCGGCGACACCGTCACCCTGAACGGCCTGGCCGAACCGGTCACGGTCCGGATCGTCGGTGAGGTCCTCGACCCCCGTAACGACGGCAGGCAGGTCTTCACCGACGCCTCGACCCTCACGGCCGCACATCCCGACCTGACGGAGACGAGCCATCACATCGCGGTCACGTCGGGCACCGGCGTGACCGGCTACGTCGACGCGCTGAACGGGGACCTGGCACCGCTGGGGGTCACCGCTCGGGCCGGCGGACTCGAATCCGGCAGCGACATGGTCGTCACGCTCAACGCGCTGTCAGCGATCCTCACGCTGATGCTCGTCGCCGTAGCCGCGCTCGGCGTGCTGAACGGCGTACTGCTCGACACCCGGGAGCGCGTCCGGGAGATCGGTGTCCACAAGGCGCTCGGCATGACCCCCCGGCAGACCGTCGCGATGGTCCTCACCTCGGTCGTCGTCACCGGACTGGTCGCGGGCGCTCTGGGCGTGCCGCTCGGCGTGGCCCTGCACGGCTGGGTCCTCCCCGCGATGGGCGACAGCGTGGGCCTCCGCCTTCCCGGTTCCGTCATCGCCGTCTACCACTGGGCCGAACTCCTCCCGCTCGCACTCGGCGGCCTGCTCATCGCCGCCTTGGGCGCGCTCCTGCCCGCCGGCTGGGCCGCCGGGGCCCGAACCGCCACGGCGCTGCGTACCGAATAGGAGGCCGGGTTCGGAGCTCGTGCAGCAGGCAAGACGAGCCGTGTGGACGCACACTGGGAGCATGGGCGTCTTCGAGGGCGACGTGACGGTGGTCGCGGGCGATGCCGAGTACGCGGCGAGAGCGGTGCTCCGTTCATGGACGGAGCAGCCTGAGGACGCCGTGCCGGACCCCGTGCCCGACATGAGCGAGGACGTCGCCGCGGCACTGTCGGCCGACTGGAACGGAACGCTCGCGGTCGCGGACGACGAGGTCGTGGAAGGCATCATGGGCGCGGACGCGCCGCGGCTGCGGCTGCCCGACGGCCGCGTCGGCGACTTCACCGTGGCCCACCGTTACATCGGTACCGCGCACTTGGTGATCGAAGGCAGTGGGCAGCCGCCTTTCTGAGGCCGGAAGCTCGCGTTGCTCCTCCTGCTCACAGCGGTGGTGGACGGCCCGGGGCTCAGGAACGTGGTGACGACGAAGCGAAGCGGTCCCGGAGTTCGCGCTTGAGGATCTTGCCGCTGGCGTTGCGGGGCAGCGCGTCCACGAAGAGGACCCGCTTGGGTGCCTTGAAGTGGGCGAGCTTGTCCCGTGCGTGGGCGATCAGTTCCGCCTCGGTCACCTCCTGGCGTGCGACGACGACGGCGGTGACCGCCTCGATCCACCGCTCGTCGGGCAGGCCGATCACGGCCGCCTCCGCGACGGCCGGGTGGGTGTAGAGGGCGTCCTCGACCTGGCGTGAAGCCACCAGCACACCACCGGAGTTGATGACGTCCTTGACCCGGTCGACGACCGTGAAGTAGCCCTCGCTGTCGCGTACGGCGAGGTCACCGGAGTGGAACCAGCCGCCGCGGAACGCCTCTTGTGTCTCCTCCGGCTTGTCCCAGTAGCCCTCGCACAGCTGCGGTGAGCGGTAGACCACCTCGCCCGCGGTGCCGTCGGCCACCTCCTTGCCGTCCTCGTCGACGACCTTCGCCTCCACGAAGAGGACGGGCCGGCCGCACGACTCCATCCGACCGTCGTGCTCGTCGGGGCCAAGGACGGTGGCGAGCGGCCCGATCTCCGACTGGCCGAAGCAGTTGTAGAAACCGAGGCCGGGGAGCCGTTCACGCAGCCGCTCCAGCACGGGCACTGGCATGATCGACGCCCCGTAGTACGCCTTGCGCAGCGCGCCGAGGTCACGGGTGGCGAACTCGGGGTGGTTGGCGAGACCGATCCATACGGTGGGCGGCGCGAACAGGCTGTCGGCGCGGCCCGCTTCGACGAGGTCGAAGATCCGCCCGGCGTCGGGCGCGTCGAGGATGGTGTTCTCCGCGCCGACCGCGAGGTACGGCAGCAGGAAGACATGCATCTGGGCGGAGTGGTAGAGCGGCAGCGAATGGACGGGCCGGTCACCGGGCGCGAGATCGAGGGCGGTGACGGCACTGACGTACTCGTGCACGAGGGCGCGGTGGGTCATCATCGCGCCCTTGGGCAGGGCGGTGGTGCCCGACGTGTAGAGCAGCTGGACCAGGTCCTCGTCGCGCGGTCGGTGCGCGGGGGTGAACGGCCGCGGCTTGGACAGGGCGGCGAGCAGCGAGTCGTCCGTGTCGCGCAGCGCCCGTACGGCCGCCCCGGCGGGCAGACGGGGCACGAGCGCCGGGTCGGCGAGGACGAGCGTGCTGCCCGACTGGCCGAGGATGTAGGCGAGATCGTCGCCCGTCAGGTTCTGGTTGACCGGGACGTGGACGAGGCCGGCGCGTGCGCAGGCGAGGAAGGCGATCAGGTAGGCGTCGGAGTTGTGGCCGTACGACGCGACCCGGTCGCCGTGGCGCAGCCCGTGACCGGTGAGGACGGCCGCCGCGGTACTGACGGCCTCGTCGAGCCGGGCGTAGGTCCAGGACCTGTCGGCGTACCGGACGGCCGTGCGATCCGGGGTGCGCCGGGCACTGCGGCGTACGAGGGAGTCGACGGTGCTGCTGTGTGCGCCTGTCATGGCGTGATCCTCGGCGGCGGCCGACGCGGGGTCAAGTGCCGCGGCACCACGTCGGATACCGAACGGGATGTTGACAGCGGGGGCGTTGACTGACTGCATGTACCAACCAGTAAGGTCCGCAGCCCTGTTGGGAGGCACGTTGCTCTTCCGTACGCGCTTTGCAAGGCTCGCTCTCACCGGTGTCGCGCTGGTGACGGCCGCGACCGCCGTGACACCACAGGCGGCCGCCCACGATCCCGGCCGGCATCCCTCGGGCGGCGGTCCGTCCGCCGTGATCCGATACACCGAGCACGGCGTTCCGCACATCGTGGCGCGTGACTACGCCGGCCTGGGCTTCGGCACCGGCTGGGCGCAGGCCGCCGACCAGGTGTGTGTGCTGGCCGACGGATTCGTCACCGTACGCGGTGAGCGCTCGCGCCATTTCGGCGCGGACGCCGCGCCCGACGGTTCCCTCTCGTCCGCGACGAAGAACCTCTCCAGCGACCTGTACTTCCGCGGGATACGCGAGGCCCGCACCGTCGAGAAGCTGCTCGCCGTCCCCGCGCCGGCCGGTCCGGGCCGGGAGGTGAAGGAGCTGATGCGCGGGTGGGCCGCCGGCTACAACGCCTGGCTGAAGCAGAACCGCGTCACCGACCCGGCCTGCCGCGGCGCCGACTGGGTGGGACCGGTGACCGCCCTCGACGTGGCCCGCCGCGGCTTCGCCGTCTCCGTCCTCGGCGGCCAGGGCCGCGGTATCGACGGCATCACCGCCGCGCAGCCGCCCGGCGCCGCCCACGTCCCGGCACCGGACGCGCAGGCGACGGCGCGGGCGGCCCGTGAGCTGTTCGCGGCCGAGAGCGCCGACATGGGGTCGAACGCCGTCGCGTTCAGCGGTGACGTGACGGCGAACGGGCGCGGACTGCTGCTGGGCAACCCCCACTACCCCTGGCACGGCGGCCGCCGGTTCTGGCAGTCGCAGCAGACGATCCCGGGCGAGCTGAACGTCTCCGGAGCCTCACTTCTCGGCACGACACTGGTCAGCATCGGCTTCAACGACAAGGTGGCCTGGAGCCACACCGTCGCGACAGGTGTCACGCTGAACCTGCACCAGTTGACGCTCGACCCGGCGGATCCGACCGTGTACCTGGTGGACGGCAGGCGCGAGCGGATGACCGAACGGGTCGTCACCGTCCCTCTGGAGGACGGCACTTCCGTCACCCGCACGCAGTACTGGACCCGCTACGGCCCGGTCGTCACCTCACTCGGCGCGTCGCTGCCGCTGCCCTGGTCCGCTTCGACGGCGTACGCGCTGAACGACCCCAACGCCGCCAACATGCGTGCGTCCGACACGGCGCTGGCGTTCGGCAAGGCACGGTCGACGGACGACATGCTGGCGGGCCTGCGGCGCACTCAAGGGCTGCCGTGGGTGAACACGATCGCCGCGGACTCGGCCGGCCGCACGCTCTTCACCCAGTCGCAGGTCCTGCCGCGGATCACCGACGAACTGGCGCAGCGCTGCTCGACGCCGCTGGGCCGGGTGACGTACCCGGCCTCCGGCGTCGCCGTTCTGGACGGTTCACGGGGCGACTGCGGGCTCGGCCGGGACCAGGACGCGGTCCAGCCGGGCGTCTTCGGTCCGTCCCGGATGCCCACACTGAAGGACGCGGCGTACGCGGAGAACTCCAACGACAGCGCGTGGCTCAGCAACGCCGACCGGCCCCTGACGGGGTACGAGCGGGTCTTCGGCACGGTCGGGACGCCGCGGTCGCTGCGTACCCGGGGTGCGATCGAGGACGTCGCCGCGATGGCGGACAAGGGCGGGCTGACCGTCGCCGACCTGCAGCGGCAGCAGTTCGCCAACCGGGTACCGGCCGCGGACCTCGCCGTCGCCGACACCGTGCGCGCCTGCAAGGAGCTGTCGGCGGACCTGGCGGAGGCGTGCGGTGTGCTGGAGCGGTGGGACCGGTCCATGGAGACCGGCAGCCGGGGTGCGTTGCTCTTCGACCGGTTCTGGCGGGCCCTGACCTCGTCGGTGCCGTCCGGGCAGCTGTGGAAGGTCCCGTTCTCCGCGGCCGACCCCGTCGCCACCCCGCGTTCCCTCGACACCGGATCACCCGGCTTCGCCAAGGCGCTCACCGCCGCGGTGAACGAACTGCGGGCCGCCGGCATCGCGTTGGACGCGCCGCTCGGGCAGCACCAGTTCGTCCTGCGGGACGGCAAGCGGCATCCGGTCCACGGCGGGACGGAGTCGCTCGGCGTGTGGAACAAGATCGAGGCGGTGTGGAACGCCGCAGGCGGCGGCTACACCGAGGTCGCCCACGGCTCGAGTCACATCCAGGCCGTCGGCTGGGACGGCGGCCGCTGCCCGGTGGCCCGCACGCTCTTGACGTACTCGCAGTCGTCCGACCCGGCCTCGCCGCACTACCGGGACCAGACGGCGCTGTTCTCCGGCGAGCGGTGGGTGACGTCGCGGTTCTGCGAACGGGACATCATGCGCTCGCCGGAGCTGAAGGTGGTGCGGGTGCACGAACGGCGGTGACCCGGCCGGGGGCGGTTCCGGGCCGGGCACGGCCCGCCCCGGCGCCTGCCCGCCGCCGGTGTGCGCGCCTCGCGGTGGTGCTGCGACGGCCGCCTCGGGGGTGCGGCCCGGGTGGGCGCCGGGCAGCGCAGGCGACACCGGGGCGCGCGTCCAGGGTCGGGTCGGCCGCGTCCCGGCGGTGCGGGCCGGGTGGGCGCCGGCCCGTGCAGACCACTCCCGGGCGCGCGTCGGGTGCCGGTGCGGCCGCGGGCCGGGACGCAGATACCGGTGGTGCGGCCGTACCCCCTCGGCGCCGCGGGCCCGGTAGCGCCCGGAAAGGCAGCCAACTCCCAGGCGCGCTGGGGGGCCGGTCCCAGCGCGGCGCTGGGACCCAGGTCCCGCTGGTACGGCCGTACCCGCCTCGGCGGCGCGGGCCCGTGGCCCCGGCCGGGCAGGCCCACGTGTGTCGGGGACAGGGTCCACCAGCAGCGGCGCGTCGGTGTCAGCCGGCGGTGCGGCGCCGGTCGCTGCTCCGGCGCAGCTTCGTGGCCTGGCGATCGAGGTCGTCGACGCGGGCGGCCAGTTCCGGGTGGTCGCCCAGATGCGCGCGGGACTCCATCAGCGGGCCGACGAGGCCGGAGGCGTCGTCGTCGCCCAGGGCCCGGACGAGGTCGTCCACCGTGCCACGGGCCTGACTGGGAAGGTCGCCGAGGGAGGCGATCTGCCCTGCGAGCCGGCGCAGGTCAGCGGCATTGTCCCGGGCCCAGGCGGTGACGGTGCGGTTGGCGGCACGCCGGTCCCGGGTGGCCTGGATGCGCTGTTCGCCCGTGGTGCCGGCGGCGCCGGGGCGCAGCCGCAGATAGCGGCGCTCGGCGGCCTGGCGGCTGGCGACGCCGAGGGGCTGGGCCAGGTCGGCCCAGCTGGCGCCCGCGTCGCGCGCGGCCTCGATCAGTCCCGTCTCCCAGCCGGCGAGCTGCCGGCGCATCTCCCGCAGCAGGAGCAGGGCGGCCAGGGCCTCTTCCGGTCCCGTGGGGCCGGAATCCCTGTCGTCATGGTGGTCACGGCCGGTGCCGGCACGGGCAGTGCGCACCGCTTCGTCGATGGTCCGCAGTGCCGCCGTCGCGGCGAGCAACGAAGCGGGGCTGCCCGGCGGTCCGGGCTGGTCGGCTGGGGTCACGCTGCCTCCTGAGGTGTCACCCTTTCAATGACATTCCGTCTTGTCATCGGATGGATGACATGTTACAACGGTGTCAGGTGAAGCGCATTGGCCTTGGCACTACTGCCTGAACCAATGGAGGTGTTTCTGCGATGTTGATGCGCACCGACCCGTTCCGTGAGCTCGACCGGCTCGCCCAGCAGCTCCTGGGTTCCAGCGGCACATGGTCGAGCCCGTCGGCGATGCCGATGGACGCCTACCGCGAGGGCGACGTCTACGTGATCGCCTTCGACCTGCCCGGCGTGTCCTCCGACGCGATCGAGATCGACGTCGAGCGCAACATGCTGACAGTGAAGGCGGAACGGCGACCGGCCACCAAGGCCGACGACGTCCAGATGGAACTGTCCGAGCGGCCGCTGGGAGTCTTCTCCCGGCAGGTGATGCTGGCCGACACTCTCGACACCGAACACATCGAGGCGGCCTACGACGCAGGGGTCCTGACCCTGCGTATCCCGATCGCCGAGCGCGCGAAGCCCCGCAAGATCAGCATCCGCGCCGGCGGCGAGAAGAAGCAGATCGGCGGCTGAGCGGTAGCCGTCGCTCATCGACGGAGGACGGGGCGCCACGCACTCCCCCTCCCGGCCCCGTCCTCCGTACCGTCGCGAGCACAGTCCGCGAGCAGAGTCAGGGGGCAGTAGATGGCTATGCGTTGGCAGGCATTTCTCGACGCCGTGCAGGACCGCGGCGAATACTCATCGGCCCAGGAGGCCGAACGGGCCGCCCGCACTGTGCTAGCCCTGCTCGGGGCGCACCTCGTGGGCAAGGAGCGCGCGGAGCTGGCCGCACGGCTGCCGGAGACGTTCGCCATGATCCTGCTCAATCCGCTTCAGGCGGCAGAGCCCCTGGATCCCGAGCGCTTCGTACGGGCGACGGCGGCCTGGATCGACGGGGCGACGGAAAAGACCGCGAAGTGGGACGTCAGCGCGGTGCTGAGCGTGGCGGCCGACGCCGCCGGCGACGACCTGTTGCACCGCGTCCTGCTCCAGCTGCCCCCGGGCTACGACGTCCTTTTCGGGCGCCCCCAGCACATCTGACACACCACCACCGACCCCGCCGCGCGGTGCAGCACCGACGTGGCAGGACCACAACGAAAGAGAGGACCACCGACCGTGCAGTGGCAGCAGCTCATCGAGCAGGTGCGCTATTCGGGCCGCTATGCGACCGGCGAGGAGGCCGAAGACGTTCTGCGCGCCGTGTTGACCGTCCTGGGCAGTCATGTGAGCGGTGACGAACGCTGCGAGCTCGCCCGCCTGCTGCCCGTCGAGGCTGCCGCGATCCTCACGGCCCAGATCCCGCTCACGGAGCCGTTGCCGGCGCCCGTGTTCGTCGACGCCGTCGCCGGACACCTGCCCACCTGCACCGGACCGGAGGCGCGCTGGGCCACCAGCACCGTCCTCTCCCTGATCGCGCAACTCGCCGGCGAGGACCTCTCGCTGCGGTTGCTGTCCGAACTGCCGCGCGGCTACGCGCTCCTCTTCGGCCGGGCCGAACTCACCGCGGCCGCCTGACCGGTCGCCCGGCCCCGCCAGGCCCCGGGCAGCGGACTCACGGGGCCTCGGGCTCACGGGCTCACGGGTTCACGGGTTCACGGCGAGAAAGACGTACGCGGCGAGGATCGCCAGATGCACCCCGCCCTGGAGCAGCGTGGCCCGCCCCGGCGCGATGGTGAGAGCGCCGACGACGACGGTGAGCGCGAGCAGCACCATATGGGTGGCTCCGAGACCGAGCAGCAGCGGCCCTTCCAGCCAGATGGTGGCCAGGGCGATCACCGGGATCGTCAGACCGATGCTGGCCATGGCGGACCCGAGCGCCAGGTTGAGGCTCCGCTGCACCTGGTCCCGGCGGGCGGCGCGCACGGCGGAGAGCGTCTCCGGCATGAGGACGAGCAGGGCGATGACGACGCCGACGACGGAGTGGGGCAGCCCCGCGGAGTCGACGCCGGACTCGATGGTGGGCGACACCGCTTTGGCGTCGCCCACCACGGCGACCAGTGCGACGAGGAGCATGATGAGGCTGAGCAGAGCGACCGAGCGGCCGGGTACCCCCGAGTGCTCCTCGTCCGTGTCGTCCTTGACGGTCCCGTCGTGCGTGACGGGCAGGAAGTGCTCACGGTGACGTACGGTCTGCATCGCGACGAACAGTCCGTACAGCCCCAGTGACGCGACCGCGGCGAACGTCAGCTGGGCGGTGGAGAACTCCGGGCCCGGCTTGCTCGTGGTGAAGGTCGGCAGCACCAGACTGAGGGTGGCGAGTGTCGCGACGGTGGCGAGCGCGGCGCCGGACCCCTCGGCGTTGAACACGGCGACCCTGCGGTGCAGGGCCCCCACCAGCAGGGAGAGCCCGACGATCCCGTTGCATGTGATCATCACGGCGGCGAACACGGTGTCCCTGGCAAGGGACGCCGACTTGTCACCGCCGTCGACCATGAGGGTGACGATGAGCGCCACTTCGATGACGGTCACGGCGACGGCGAGCACCAGCGAGCCGAACGGCTCTCCCACCCGGTGGGCGACCACCTCGGCATGGTGCACCGCCGCGAGCACCGCACCCGCCAGACAGACGGCCACGACGATCACCGCGAGCAGCGGCAGGTCCCGGCCCCAGCTGAGCACCAGGGCGACCAGCGCCACCAGCGGCACCCAGACGGTCCATTGACCCAAGACGGACTTGATCTTCACCGCGCTCATAGGTGCCAGGCTGCCAGCGCCCGGCGGTCCCCGCGCGACGACTCGCGGCTGCTACGCCGGGCGGCCGGGGGCCGGTCGCGCCTGGGCCGCCGACTGGAACCACCGGCCCGCGGAAATGCGCATCGCGCCGCGTACGGGGCCCTCCCGGCCGGTGTCGGCGCATGGAGGCCGGACATGCTCGATCACCCGTTCCACGGTGTTGCGCTCCCGGTACAGGTCGGCGTCGTGGGAGACCGGGCCGTATCTCCCGCCCCTGGCTGCCCGTACGAAACCGCCAGATCACCCCCTCGAACTGCTCCCGCAGATGCTCCGGACAGGGGCCGTACTGCCCGATCGGCAGGAACGGCTCAATCAACTCCCGTTCATCATCGCCGAGTTCACGTCTCGCCCCACGCGCGTTCTACCAGCTCGCAGCACCCTCAAGAGTCAGAACCCGACAACCGCTGATCACGGCTGCGAAAAGGTCCTAGCTCGGAGAGTCGAGCAACCACCTCGTTGTCAGTTCGTGGGCGTCGGCACGGCTGCGATCGCCTCGGTCGGCGAACATGAACTGGTCGGCGATGTACAGCGAGAAGGTGATCAGGCAGCGCGCCTCGACTTCGTCCTCGTCGGCGCAGAAGGCGCGGAACAGCGAACGCAGGTAGTCCATGTGGCGGTTGTCGACGCGCCGAAGGCGTTCGGCGACCGCCGGATCGCGCCGACCCCAGTCGCGAATCGCCAGGTCGGTCGTGATGTCTGTGTCAAGTCCGCCGCCGGCGTCGACGATCGCGAACAGGTGGCGCAGACGGGCTTTCGCATCGCCGCCTTCCTTCTCGACGCGTGCTTCCACGTTATCGGTGACGTCGCGTTCCCAGCGGTCGAGCATTTCCTCGAGCAGGGCGCGCCGGTCGGCGAAGTATCCGTAGAAGCCGCCCCTGGACACGCCGAGAGCCTTCGCCAGCGCCTCGATCTGGACGGCGTCCGGGCCGCCTGTCGCGAGTGCACGCAGTCCTTCGTCGATCCACTTGTGACGCGGGGTGCGAGCCACCGCCATGATCTGCTCCGTTCCGCTTCGATCACCCATCTAGACGCCATCGTATAGATGGGTGCTAGGGTTTCATTTATACAATGCTGTATAGATGAGGGGGGCAGTCATGACACTCCCAGACGCCACGCGCACATCCCGTCTGAACAAGCCGAAGCTCACGCACGCGGCCGGCTGGATCGCCGTGGCCTTCGGCGTGATTCACATCGTCGTGTCGCCGCTGGACAATCGGGACGCCTGGTCGGACATCTTTGACCAGGGGCCGTGGCAGACCATCTCGCTGGACGTCACCCCCAAGAACCTGGCCTACTCCGAGGCCTTCTGGGTCGCGCCAGGCAGCTTCGGGGTGCCGGTGCTGCTGCTCGGCGCTTTCGTGCTGTGGACGGCGAAGCGGGGCGAGCGGGTGCCCGCCCCGTTCGGCTGGGCCATGACCGCCTGGGGTGTGGTGCTGGTCGCCCTACTTCCCGCCTCGCCGGCATGGGCCTTGCTGCTGGTCGGGGTGCTGCTCGTACTGGCCGCGCGTGGCCCCGGCGCGAGGGACGCCGAAGACCATTGAAACAAGCCACTGAGTTGGAGGCACTGGATATGGTCCGCACTGTGGTCCCTGCGGTGTTGACGATTGTCCTCATGGCAATCGGCTTGTTGCACTTCATCTGGGCGTTCTCCCCCTGGCCGATGAAGGATGCAATCACGTTCACCAAGACGATCGGTGGCAGCGACGACGGCGAGATGCCGCCGGGACCGAGCACCGTTCTGGTGGGTCTGGCACTGGTCGGTGGCGCTGTGCTCACTCTCATGGTCAATGAGTCCATCCCGGCGATCGGCCCGGACTGGCTGCGGTTGGTGGGCATGTACGGCCTGACGGTGGTTCTGCTCGCCCGTGGCCTGGGTGGGTACTTCATGAACTCCGGAGCCGCCAGCGAATTCCAGCGCTTGAACACTTTCCTGTACTCGCCGTTGTGTGTGGCACTCGCCGCCCTGAGCGGAACTGTCGCGGTAGCCGCGAGCAGGCGTTGATCTCGATCTTGTATGAGAGCCCCGTCAGTTGGCCGGCGCCCTTTTCATTCGTTTGTGGCTCGGATTTCTGTGGGTGGGCAGGCTGTCGGCCAACCCAACGCGACAGCCGGTCCCACAACACGTCCGCACCCTCACCCAACAGGCCGAAACGGACCGCCAGGTGAACCGACAGGCCGTCACGAATGATCGAGGCGAGGGCTTCGCTTCAAGGTGACGGCGGCCTGCCAGGCCCCGTACACCTCGGCAATGTCCCGCCACGGACTGCCCGTGCGAGTGCACCACGCCACCCCGTTGAACTGGTCCCGCAGTCGCTGCGGGTGGGGACCGCGCTCCCCGATCAGGAGGAACGGCTCGACCAACTCTCACTCACCACCGCTCAGCTCGCCACACGTCATACCGGTCCTCTACCCGGCCGCACCCCTCTCACGGGAGCAGACCGCGACCCTGACCATCAGAACTCAGAACAGGCCCTAACCTGCTCCGCGTGCCCGACGACACCACGCGAGCGAAACGCGACGACACACCCGAGGAGTCCCGGCGGACACGCCTGAGCCGGATTTTCGACGAGGACGCGGAGTTGTACGACCGGGCCAGGCCCGGATATCCGACGGAGCTGTACGACGACCTCGCCGAACTCGCGGGTGTCCGCACCGGCAGCCGCGTACTGGAGGTCGGCTGCGGGACCGGTCAGGCGACGGTGCCGCCGGCCGCGCGGGGCTGCCGGATCACGGCCGTCGAGGCGGGATCGCGCATGGCCACGATCGCCCGTCGCAACCTGGCCGGGGCCTCGGCGGTGGAGGTGGTGACCGCGGACTTCGAGAGCTGGCCGCTGCCTGAGGAACCGTTCGACGCGGTCGTCTCGGCGACGGCGTTCCACTGGATCGACCCGGCGGTGCGGATGGCCAAGGCCGCCGACGCGCTGCGCCCGGGCGGGGCGCTCGCCGTGGTGCGCAGCCAGCATGTGACGGGCGGCACCGAGGAGTTCTTCGTCAAGGTCCAGCGCTGCTACGAGCGCTTCGACCCGGCCACGCCGCCCGGGCTGCGGCCTCCTGCGGCTGCCGACATCGACGGCTCCGACCATGCCGAGGAGGTCGCGCGGAGCGGCCGGTTCGGCCCCACGGTCTTCCGCCGCTACGAGCAGGACCTCACGTACGCCACGTCGGAATACCTGGAACTGCTGCGGACCTACTCCGGCCACCGCGCTCTTCCGGAAGCCGCCAGGAAAGGGCTCCTGGAGTGCGTCGCCGGGCTGATCGACGGGGAGTACGGCGGCCGGGTGACCAAGCGACATCTCATCGAGCTGGGGGTGTCCCCCGGTCGGTGACGCCGCTCGGCGCGCCGCGGTGAGCGACCCGGAACTCGGTCGACGAAGTGGCGCAGGCGCCCGGGTAAGCGTGCAGGTGTCGGACCGCAGGCTACGAACGCGACCGGCGGACGCCGGCTCCAAGCCCTGGTACGACGGCTGCGGGCACCACCCGTGGCCCGCGGCCCCGCGCCGGCGGTCATATGGCGCGCTCGTGGCCCTCCCAGTACGGCTCCCGCAGACGCCGCTTGTAGAGCTTGCCGTTGGGATCGCGTGGCATGGAGGCGACGAAGTCCACCGATCTGGGGCGCTTGTAGGGGGCCAGGTGCCGTGCGCAGTGGGTGAGGATCTCGGCGGCGAGGGCGTCGCCCGGCGGGTGGCCGTCCGCCGGTTCCACCACGGCCTTGACCTCCTCGCCGCGGTCGGCGTGCGGGACGCCGAAGGCCGCCGCGTCGGCGACGGCGGGGTGGGTGAGCAGCGCCGCCTCGATCTCGGCCGGATAGATGTTCACCCCGCCCGAGATGATCATGTCGATCTTGCGGTCGCGCAGGAAGAGGTAACCGTCCTCGTCGAGGTGGCCGAGATCGCCGACCGTGAAGAAGTCGCCGATGCGGTTGCTCCGCGTCTTGGCCTCGTCCCGGTGGTAGCTGAAGCCGCCGGTCGTCATCTTCATGTACACCGTGCCGAGTTCCCCCGGCGGCAGCCGGTTGCCTTCGTCGTCGAAGACGGCCAGCTCACTGATCGGCCAGGCCCTGCCGACCGTGCCGGGCCTCTTGAGCCATTCGTCGGCCGTCGCGAACGCGCCGCCGCCCTCGCTGGCCGCGTAGTACTCCTCCACACAGCCGCCCCACCAGTCGATCATGGCCCGTTTGACGTGCTCGGGGCAGGGCGCCGCCCCGTGGACGGCGTGCCGCATCGACGAGACGTCGTAGCGCCGCTTC
The DNA here is from genome assembly GCF_044745705.1 of Streptomyces sp. NPDC086835. Taxonomy (NCBI): domain Bacteria; kingdom Bacillati; phylum Actinomycetota; class Actinomycetes; order Kitasatosporales; family Streptomycetaceae; genus Streptomyces; species Streptomyces sp. NPDC086835. The sequence continues at coordinate 386,458 of NZ_JBIVAU010000003.1, read as the reverse complement.
ACGTCCTGCGGCAGGGCGAGCAGGCGGTGGAACTGGGTCGGCACCATGTGGGTGTGCGTGCACCGGTGCGTGTCGATGAGACGCAGCATCTCCTCGGGCGTCCACTTGTCCATCAGTACGAGAGGGTGCCCGATGTGCAGGGCCGCGCCCGCGAACTGCAGCACCGCCGTGTGGTACAGCGGCGAGCAGACGAGATGCACGTTCCCGTCGTGGGGCCGGATGCCGAAGATGCCGAGGAAGCCGCCGAGGTGGCTCTCCTCCGGGAGCCTGCCGGGCAGTGGCCGCCGGACGCCGCGCGGACGGCCGGTGGTGCCGGAGGTGTAGTTCATGACCCAGCCGAGCGTGCGGTCCTGCGGCGGCGTGTCCGGCTGTCCCCCGAGGAGCTCCTCGTAGGGGCGGAAACCGGCCACGTCGCCGACGGAGTAGCGGTGAGTGAGGGGCAGGTCCGCCTCGTCGGCGGCGTCGGCCGCCGCGTCGGCGAAGCGTTCGTGGGTGAGGAGCACCTTGGCGCCGGAGTCGGAGACGATCCACGCGATCTCGGAGCCGACGAGGTGGTGGTTGACGGGGACGAGGTAGAAACCCGCCTGGGCGGCGGCGAGATAGGCGGCGACGAGTTCCGCGCAGTTCGGCAGGACGACGGCGAACGCGTCCCCGCGTTCGAGGCCCGCCGCGCGCAGCCCGTGCACCAGACGGTTCGCGGCGGCATGCAGCTCGCCCGCCGTCCAGCTCCTGCCGGCCGGATCGGTCAGTACGGTCCGGCCGGGGTCGGCGGCGGCCTGCGCCCAGAAGCCGTTCCCCGCCGGCACGGAAGCGTCTACGGGTGCATCGGTCATGACGCGCTCCTTCCGGCGATACGGTTGATGCGGTCGACGGCCTGCTCGAAGCCGCGGGTCAGGTCGTCGAAGACCTCCCGCACACTGCGCTCGCAGTTCATGCGGCCGACGATCTGGCCCACGGGGGTGCCCAGCAGCGGCCCGACCTCGTACCGCTGGATGCGGGAGACCGCCTCCGCCACGAGCAGTCCCTGGAGCGGCATGGGCAGGGTGCCGGGGCCGGCCGGGTCGTCCCAGGCGTCCGTCCAAGCGGTGCGCAGCTGGCGGGCGGGCTTGCCGGTGAGGGCGCGGGAGCGGACGGTGTCGCCGGAGCCCGCGGCCAGCAGTTTCGCGGTGAGGGCGCGGGATCCGAGAGTGGCCTCCGTGGTGGTGAGCCACAGGGAGCCGAGCCAGACGCCCTGGGCGCCGAGCGCGAGGCCCGCGGCGATCTGTTCGCCGCTTCCGATGCCTCCGGCCGCGAGGACCGGCAAGGGGCCGACCGCGTCGACGACTTCGGGGGTGAGCACCATGGAGGCGATCTCACCGGTGTGGCCGCCGGCCTCGTACCCCTGAGCGACGACCACGTCGATGCCCGCCTCGGCGTGGCGGCGGGCATGAGCGGCGCTGCCGGCGAGGGCGGCGACGAGGACTCCGTGGTCGTGAGCGCGTGCGACGACGTCGGCGGGTGGCGGGCCGAGGGCGTTGGCGAGCAGTTTGACGGGATGGTCGAAGGCGACATCGAGCTGGCTGCGGGCCACCTGCTCCATCCAGCCGGTGATGCGCCATCCGGAGGCCTCGCCTTCGGCCAGTTCGGGTACGCCGTGCCGGGCAAGGGTGTCGGTCACGAACCTGCGGTGCGTCTCGGGGATCATCGCCTCGACGTCCGCCTCGCTCACGCCCTCGACCTTCTTGGCGGGCATGACGACGTCGAGCCCGTAGGGCAGGCCGCCGGTGTGCTCCTGCATCCAGTCGAGGTCACGTCTCAGGTCTTCCGGCGCGGTGTAGCGGACCGCGCCGAGTACGCCGAAGCCCCCGGCACGGCTGATGGCGGCGGCCACCGCGGGGAACGGGGTGAAGCCGAAGATGGCGTGCTCGATGCCCAGTTGTCTGCTCAGCTCCGTCTCCATGGGCGCAGGATGCCGCAGAGCGGCGGACGAGGGAAGACATTTTCTGATGCAGCGTCAGATTCTTGGGAGTGGTTGACAGACACCGAGGACCGCAAGAAAGTTTCACGTGTCGCGGAAGATCCGAAAGATACTTTCAAAGACGCGCAGAGAGGGGTCCGTATGACCGACGACTCGGCGGGCAGAGGGATCAGTAGACGGAGGCTGGGCGGCGGAGTGCTGACGCTGGGCGGTGCACTCGCCCTTGGGCCGGTCCCCTTCGCGGCCGCTGCCGGGCAGGGCGGAGGCTCGGGCGCCGGCGGGACGGGCCCGGGCAGCGGCTCGGGACACCGGCCGACGCTGCGGCGCGGCACTCCGCAGCGGGCCGGGCTGCTGGCCCGTCATCTCGACCAACTGGTCTCGGACGCCGAGAAGTTCCTCGCCCCCTCCCCCAAGCACCCGTGGTACGCGGGTGCGGTGCTGCTCGCCGGGCGGGGCGGGACGGTGGCGCTGCACCGGGCGATCGGCAAGGCACTGCGCTACTCGGCGTACGACGAGAAGACCGACACGGCCGTCGAGCTCCCGGCCGACCAGCAGATCCCCATGGCCGAGGACACGGTCTTCGACCTGGCGTCCGTCTCCAAGCTCTTCACGTCCGTCCTGGCGGTGCAGCAGATCGAGCGGGGCACGCTGGAGCTGGAGGCCCCGGTCGCCTCCTACCTGCCGCGCTTCGCCGGTGCGGGCAAGCAGGACATCACGGTGCGTCAGCTGCTCACGCACACCTCCGGCTTTCGTTCCTGGATCCCGCTGTTCAGGGAGCCGACGCAGGAGGCCCGGCTCGAGCGGCTGTGGAACGAGGCCCCGGCGAACCCGCCCGGCACCGCGTACCTCTACTCCGACCTCAACCTGATCTCGCTCCAACTCGTGCTGGAGAAGATCACCGGTCGCCCGCTGGATGCGCTGCTCCACGACGAGATCACTGCTCCGCTCGGGATGCACCGCACCCGTTTCAATCCGCCGGCCTCCTGGAAGCCGAAGATCGCGGCCACCGAGGACGCCAGGCTCCCCTGGTCCGGGCTCGACCGCGGCCTGGTGTGGGGCGAGGTCCACGACGAGAACGCGTACAGCTTCGGCGGCGTCGCCGGTCACGCCGGCGTCTTCTCCTGCGCCTGGGACCTGGCGGTCCTCGCCCGCACGCTGCTGAACGGCGGTGTCTACGGCAGCTCCCGGATCCTGCGCCCGGCCTCCGTCGAGCTGGTGTTCTCCGACTTCAACACCGCCTTCCCCGGCGACGAGCACGGCCTGGGCTTCGAGCTCTACCAGCACTGGTACATGGGCGCGATGGCGACACCGCGGACCGCCGGGCACACCGGCTTCACCGGCACCAGCCTTGTCCTCGACCCGACCACCGACTCGTTCCTGATCGTGCTCGGCAACTCCGTCCACCCCGTCCGCAGCTGGCGATCCGGCAGCGCGCCCCGGGTCGCCGCGGCCAACAACATGGCCAGGGCCGTCGCCGTCCGTCCCGACCACGGCCGCACCGCCTGGTTCGCCGGCATGACCGGCTCCACCGCGGCGACCCTCACTCTGCCCACACTCGCGCTCGCCTCGGCCAGGCCCCTGCTGCGGTGCTCGCTGTGGTGGGACACCGAACCGCGCTCCGACGCGCTGTACCTCGAGGCGTCACAGGACGAGGGGGTGACCTGGCGGCCGGTCCCGTTCACGGCGGCCCGCAAGGGCGGCGAGGAGGTACCCCACCCGGCCGGCTCGGCGACCGGCTGGTCCGGCCGGGCATGGCACCGGATCACCGCGGACCTGACGGCGTGGCGGGGCTCACCGGTACGGTTGCGCTGGCGGTACGCGACCGACCAGCTCTACGTCGGCCGGGGCGCCTACGTCGACGCGATCCGCATCGAGGACGGCCCGGGCCCGGCCGCCTTCGACGAGGCACGCCCCGAGGACGCCGCCCTGATCGAGCCCAAGGGCTGGACGGCGTCCAGGGACTGACGACCACTCACGGAACCGGAACCGGCGCCCGCCCGGCACGGGGCGCCGGCACCCGGTCCGGAGCGCGCGGCCGAGCCCGGCCGGGGACCTCGACGGAACCGGCACCGGCACACGAGCCGCGCCGACACCCGGGACCGGCGCGCGGCCGAGCCCGGTAAGCAGCCGGCCGTACCGGACCGCCACAACCCGGCGCGGCCCGCCACGCGTGTCGCGCCGGCACCCGGGACCGGGACCAGCGCGCGGCCGCGCTCGGGCGCGGCTGCCCGTACGCGACCGGCCCCGGCGTATGCCCGCGCCGAACCCGAACCCGAGCCCAGCACCGGACCGGCGGGCGCGGGCACCGGACCGGCGGGCGCGGGCACCGGACCGGCGTACTCCCGCGGCCCAAGCGCCCGGCGCGGGCGCCGTCCGAGTGGCCGGCGTCAGCGCCCCAGCGCGGCCATCGCGGCGTTGTGTCCCGGCACGCCGCTGACTCCGCCGCCGCGGACGGCGCCCGCGCCGCACAACAGGACGTTGGCGTGCGCGGTCTCCACACCCCACCGTCCCGTGGCGCCGGTGCCGGTGGTGTACGGCCAGGACAGGTCACGGTGGAAGATGTGGCCGCCGGGCAGCCGCAGTTCCCGCTCCAGGTCCAGCGGTGTCTTGGCCTCGATGCACGGTTCGCCGTTCGCGTCGAACGCGAGGCACTCGGCGATCGGCTCCGCCAGGTACTCGTCCAGTTCGGCGAGCGTCGCGGTCAGCAACTCCGCACGCGTCCGTTCGTTGTCCTGGGCGAACAGCCTCGCGGGGGTGTGCAGTCCGAAGAGCGTCAGTGTGTGGCAGCCCTGGGCCGCGAGTTCCGGCGAGAGGATCGACGGATCGGTCAGCGAATGGCAGTAGATCTCGGACGGCGGAGCGCTCGGCAGCCGCCCCGCGGCGGCCTCCTGGTAGGCGGTGGCCAGTTGAGCGTAGCCCTCGGAGACGTGGAACGTGCCGGAGAAGGCGTCCTCGGGGGCCACGGAGCTGTCCCGCAGCCGCGGCAGCCGCCGCAGCAGCATGTTGATCTTCAGCTGCGCGCCCTCCGCCGGTTCCGGGCTCTCCTCTCCGAGGAGCGCGGCGAGCGCCTGCGGCGAGGCGTTCACCAGGACCCGGCGGGCGGCGACCGCGCCCTCGCCCGCGCGGTTCCGGTAGGCGACCTCGGCGCGCTCGCCGTCGGTGTCGATCCGGGTGACCTCGTGTTCGAGCGCGAACTCGGCACCCGCGTCGCGTGCCGCGGCGGCCAGCGCGTCGGTGAGCGCGCCCATTCCGCCGACGGGCACGTCCCAGTCGCCGGTGCCGCCGCCGATGACGTGATAGAGGAAGCAGCGGTTCTGCACCAGCGACGGGTCGTGGGCATCGGCGAACGTGCCGATGAGGGCGTCGGTGAGGACGACCCCGCGGACCAGGTCGTCGGTGAACCGCTTCTCGATCGCGGCGCCGATCGGCTCCTCGAAGAGCATCCGCCAGGCCTGCTCGTCGTCGACCCGCTTCCGTAGTTCGTCCCTTGTGGGCAGCGGCTCCGTCAGCGTCGGGAAGACGCGCTGGGCGACCTGGCCGGTGATGCCGTAGAACTCGCGCCACGCCGTGTACTCGCGGTCCCCGCCGGTGAGGGCCCCGAAGGACTCCCTGGTCCGGGCGCCGCCCACCAGCAGGCCGCCGTCGCCCTTGGGCGTGTAGGAGGAGACGGTGCGCTTACGCACGGTGAAGTCCAGCCGCAGGTCGCGCACGATCTTGTCGGGCAGCAGCGAGACGAGATAGGAGAACTGGGACAGGCGGGCGTCGACACCGGGGAACGGACGGGTGGAGACGGCCGCTCCCCCGGTGTGCGGCCGGCGCTCCAGCAGCAGGACGGAGCGCCCGGCGCGGGCCAGATAGGCGGCGGCGACCAGGCCGTTGTGGCCGCCGCCCACGATGACGGCGTCGTACGAGGCGAGTGCGGGCATGGGCGGACACTAACCGCCGGGCGCCCGCTCCGTCACCGTCCCGCGCAGCGCGGCGACGCGCCGGTACAGCTCCACGGCCTCGGTGTGGCGGCCCAGCTGCTCCAGGCAGTGCGCCTCGTCGTTCCTGCTGGAGAGGGCGTCGGGGTGCTCGGGGCCGAGGACCCGCTCGCGTTCCTGCGCGACCTGCACGTAGACGCCGAGCGCTTCGGCCCAGCGGGCCAGCCAGCCGAGCGCCACGGCCACCTCGCGCCGGCTCACCAGCGTGTCGGGGTGGCCGGGACCGAGGACCCGCTCGCGCAGGTCGCTCACTTCGCGCGCCTCGGCGAGGGCCTCCTCCCAGCGGCCGAGCCGGCCGAGATTGACGCCGAGTCCGTGGCGCGCGCGGAGGGTCTCCGGGTCGTCGGGCCCGCATACGCGGGTGCGGTCCTCGACGAGGGAGCGGTAGAGGTCCAGGGCCTCCGCGCCGCGGCCGAGCCGGCCGAGGCAGATTCCGGTCTCGTAGCGGGCCGCGAGGGTGTCCGGATGATCGGGGCCGAGGGTCGCGGCGCGGGCCGCGGCGACGTCCTGGTAGGTGGCGAGCGCCTCCGCCCAGCGGCCCATCAGTCCGAGTGCGTAGGCCATCTCGTAGCGGGTGACCAGGGTGTCGCGGTGGGTGTCGCCGAGCACGCGGGCGCGGGCCGCCGCCACATCGCCGGCGATCCGGAAGGAGTCCTCGATCCGGCCCATCCGGCTCAGGTTGAAGGCGAGGTTGTGCCGGCAGCGCAGGGTGTCCGGGTGATCGGCCCCCATGGTGCGCTCGCGGGACTCGAGGACGGCCGCGTAGATCCTGTCGGCCTCGGCGTACCGGCCGAGGCCGCCGAGCACGTACGCCGTCTCCTGACGGGCGGCGAGCGTGTCGGGATGGTCGGGGCCGAGGGCGCGCTCGCGGCCGGCGGCGACCCGTCCGAACTCCTCGAGCGCGTCCGTGGCGTGGCCGGTGCGGCTGAGGCTGAAGCCGATCTCGTAGCGGCTGGACAGGGTGTCGGGATGGTCGGCGCCCAGCAGCGCCTCGCGTTCCGTGGCCACCGCGCGGTGCACCTCCCCCGCCTCCTCCCACCGGCCGAGGCGGCCCAGGCTCAGTCCCGCGTTGTGCCGGGTGGCGAGGACGGCGAGCAGCTCGGGCGGCGGAGTGGGCCGCGTGGGGCCCTGGGCGGGCACGCGGACACCGGTGTGCGCAGCGGCGGGCACGGACGGGCTGGTCCACCGGCCGGTGAGCGTCGCCGTGTGGTCCTGCTCCGGCGCGATGGACGGCGCGGCGAAGGTGCCGGTCGCCTTGTGACCGACCGTCATGCCGCGGGTCCAGTAGGGCAGGGCGGCCTCCCGGGAGGCGTCGGGCAGGGCCTGGCGCTGGAGCGGGACGACGGCGGGGGCGTGCCGTGTGTGTCCGGACGCGCCGATCCTGCGCCGCAGGTCGCCCGCGGCGGCGGGCCGCTCCTCGGGCGTCTTGGCGAGCAGGTCGAGGACCATCAGGTCGAGGAACTCGGGGATCTCGTCGCGGTGTTCCCGCAGCGGCCGTGGCACGGTGTCGCGGTGCCCGACGAGGATCGACCAGGTGTCGCCGACGTCGAAGGGCGGGGATCCGGTGGCGAGCTCGTAGAGCACGCAGCCCAGCGAGTACAGGTCGCTGCGGTGGTCGACCTGGCCGCCGGCGATCTGCTCCGGTGACATGTAGTGCGGGGTGCCCATGGCGATGCCGGTGCCGGTGAGCTTGGACGTGAAGCCGATGTCCTCCCCGAGGCGCGCTATGCCGAAGTCGCAGATCTTCACCGCGCCGCCGGTGAGCCGCATGATGTTGGCGGGCTTGAGGTCCCGGTGCACGATGCCCTGTTCGTGGGTGTAGTCGAGGGCGTCGGCGATCTGGTCGGCGATGTCGACGACGTCGGTGACGGGCAGCGGCTGCTGCTTGTTGTCCTCGAGCAACTGGCTGAGGTTGCGTCCCTCGAGCAGCTCCATCACCAGGTACAGCACGCCCTCGTGCTCGCCGAAGTCGTGGACGACGGTCACGCCCCGGTGCTGGAGGGCGGCGGCGACGCGGGCCTCACGGCGGAAGCGTTCCCGAAGGATCCGCGTGAAGGACCGGTCGTGCTGGGACCCGATCGGCTTCAGGCACTTGACGGCCACATGACGGCCGAGGGATTCGTCGCGGGCCCGCCACACCTCGCCCATGCCGCCCCGCCCGATGAGATCGAGCAGTCGGTAGCGGCCCTGGATCAGCCTGGTTTCCGCCATCTCGTGCTGTCGCCCCCGTCACTTCGCTGCGCCCTCCCCGGCCGGTCCAGTATGACGGCCCGTCTGCGTAGTTTGTACGGGGCCGGGCGTGCGCCGGGCCCGAGTCGCGCCCTCGCCTTGAGAATGTGACCGGGCGGGAGTTGCCAGCGTATACGGGAGGGGACGCAGCGCAGCAGGTTGCCCGTGACGGTGAGGTGCCGTGTCACGCGGTCGGGGGGCGGGGCGGCTCTGCCGTACAGGGCGTGGGCGTACGGGGGCAGGGCGTTGTACGCGAGTGCCGACACCCGTTCCCAGGCCAGTCGTCGTGCCGGGACCAGGAGCGGATGGACGGGCGGGCGGCGGAGGAAGTCGTCGACGTCCAGGGCCTCCGGGCCGGCGGCGAGTTGCGGCCGGACCGTCTCGAAGTAGTCGGCCAGCTCTTCGGCGGTGGCGGGCACGGCAGCGGGGTCGAGTCCGACGAGGCGGGCGGCTTCCCGCTGTTCGCCGAGGTAGCGGTCGGCGTGCTCGTCGTCCAGCGGCAGCCCGGAGCGACGGGCGACCTCGAGGTAGGAGCCGACCTCCGCGCAGTGCACCCACAGCAGCAGTTCCGGTTCGTCCACGCCGTAGCGCTCCCCGGTGGCGGGGTCGGTGGCCTTCAGCCGGCTGTGGATCCGGCGGACGCGGGCGCCGGCCTTCTCGGCGGCGTCGGTGGTTCCGTAGGTGATGGTGCCGACGAAGTCCGCGGTGCGCAGCAGCCGGCCCCAGGCGTCCTCGCGGAAGTCCGAGTTCTGCATGACGCCACGGACCGCACGCGGATGCAGCGCCTGAAGGTAGAGCGCGCGCACACCGGCGATCCACATGATCGGGTCGCCGTGGATGTTCCAGGTCACGGAGCCGGGCCCGAACAGTCCGGGGTCGGCGGCCTGTCCTGGCGCCCTGCCCGCGGTCGTGTCAGGGATCTTCGGGGTCATGTCCCGGGTCATGGGTCACCCAGCTCCCTCGTCCGGCACTGCCGCTCGACGGTCACCTCGCAACCGCGGCCGAGTCGAACCATGGTAAGTGCGGCCGAGCCGAAAGGATCAATCCGGGTATTCAGGAACTTCTGACTCTAAGGTGGGGCAGCGTGAAGGGCCACCAGCGCGTACGGGACGACGAGGGGAGCGCAGTCCGGCTGATCGCACTGTCGGACGGCGTGTTCGCCATCGCCATGACATTGCTGGCGCTGGACATCGCACTGCCCGCCGGCCTGAACCCCGCCGATTTCGACGAGGCGCTGGCGGACGTGATGCCCAACGTGTGGGCGTACGCTCTCAGCTTTCTGGTCATCGCGGCATTCTGGCGGGGCCACCACCAGGTCTTCCGGTACGTGGAGAAGGTGGACGGGACGGTCATCTGGCTGGGACTGCTGGGCCTGGGGCTCATCGCCCTGATGCCCTTCCCCACCACCTTGCTGGCCGAGTACGGGGACCTGTCCCGGTCGGTGGCCGTCTACTCCGGCGCCGTGGCCGTCATGGGGGTCGCCCAACTCGCGCTGACGATCGCACTGTGGAAGCGCCCGTGGCTGTCCGGTACGGCGCTGCCCGACCGCGTCGCGCGCAACGACGTGGCCGATCTCGCGGCGACCGTGCTGGTCTTCGCCATCGCCGTGCCGCTGGCCTTCGTGTCCCCGACGGGCGCGAAGCTGTGGTGGGCGGTGCTGATCCCGGTCAAATGGGTGCTCGGCGAGCGGGGCAACCGCCTGCGCGCCGCCGCCCGCGACTCGGCTCCGGAGAGTACGTAACACGATCACGGTCACGAGCCTGGTCGACGCAGTGAGCCTGGGCGATCACCGATGTCGGTCGCTCCAGGCGCACGGTGACAACAGCAGGCGCACGAACCAGCGAGCGCTGAAGGAGCTGACATGGACACTGACCGAACCGCCGGGACCGGCGGACTGCACTGTCTGGTGACCGGTGCCTCCGGATACATCGGCGGGCGGTTGGTTCCGGAACTGCTGAAGGCCGGTCACCGGGTGCGATGTCTCGCCCGTACCCCGGGCAAGCTGCGTGACCACCCCTGGGCCGGAGCGGTGGAGGTGGTCAAGGGTGATGTCACCGACGCCGACTCGGTCGCCGCGGCGCTGCACGGCATCGACGTCGCGTACTACTTGGTGCACGCTCTGGGGACCGGCTCCGGGTTCGAGGAGACCGACCGTCGTGCGGCCGTCACCTTCGCCGAGCAGGCTCGTGCGGCCGGAGTACGGCGGGTCGTCTACCTCGGCGGACTCACGCCGCGCGGCGTTCCTGAGCGGGAGCTCTCCCCGCATCTGCGCTCGCGTGCCGAGGTCGGTCGGATCTTTCTCGACGCGCCCGTGCCCGCCACCGTGCTGCGGGCCGCCGTCGTCATCGGCTCCGGGTCGGCGTCCTTCGAGATGCTGCGCTACCTGACCGAACGGCTGCCGGTCATGGTCACGCCCAGCTGGGTGCGCACCCCGGTCCAGCCCATCGGGGTGCGCGACGTGCTGCGGTATCTCGTCGGCTCGGCCACCATGCCGGACGACGTGAACCGGGCCTTCGACATCGGCGGGCCGGACGTCCTGACCTATCGGGACATGATGCGCCGATACGCCGCCGTGGCCGGGCTGCGGCAACGGCTGATCGTGCCCGTGCCGGTCCTCAGTCCCGGTCTGTCCAGTCACTGGGTCGGCCTCGTCACACCGGTGCCCGCGTCCATCGCCCGGCCGCTGACGGAGTCGCTGCGCCACGAGGTCGTCTGCCGGGAGCACGACATCGCCCGCCACGTGCCCGACTCCCCCGGTCACCCACTGCCGTTCGACGAGGCCGTCGCCCTGGCGCTGCGGCGTGTCCGCGAAGCACAGGTCGCCACCCGCTGGTCGTCGGCCGACCTGCCCGGCGCTCCGAGCGATCCGCTGCCCACCGACCCGGACTGGGCCGGCGGCAGCCTGTACGTGGACGAACGGCAGCGGACGGTCGAGGCGTCCCGCCAGGCGCTGTGGAAGGTGATCGAAGGCATCGGCGGGGAGAACGGCTGGTACTCCTTCCCGCTCGCCTGGGCGGTGCGCGGCCGGCTGGACCGTTTCGTCGGCGGTGTGGGGCTGCGCCGCGGCCGTCGCGACGCCGAGCACCTGCGGGCCGGCGACTCGCTCGACTTCTGGCGGGTGGAGGAGATCGAGGCGGGGCGTCTGCTCCGCTTGCGTGCGGAGATGCGGCTGCCCGGCCTCGCCTGGCTCGAGATGTACGCCGAGGACGACGGCGAGGGCCGCACCCGCTACCGGCAGCGCGCCCTGTTCCACCCCCGCGGCCTCTTCGGTCACGCCTACTGGTGGAGCGTCTCGCCGTTCCACGCCGTGGTGTTCGGCGGCATGGCGCGCAACATCACCCGGGTCGCCGCCGAAGAGATGAGCGCCCGCGTGGAGAAGCCGCCCCCTTAAAAGGAGATCGCCGAATCCTCGGATAAAAGGAGATCGCCGAGTCCTCGGAACGCTTCGACAACCACTACGTCGACAGCCCGGTCCGGCGCGCCACCCTGGAGGCCTCGGCATGACCGACTCCATGGTCCACGTCCGCGTGGCCCGGCCTTCTCGCGACCTGGCTGCCGGCGCCACGTCCAGCTGCGCCCCGGCCGGCTCGCCGTGCCGCACCGGCAAGGGCAGGGTCGCGATCCAGTACCACGCCGCCCACTTCCGGCTGGTGCCCCAGCTCGGAAGACCCTCAACGTCCGACCCGCCGCGGGCGTCAGCCGGCTGGCAGTGCGCTGCACCTGGGGCCTGCGGGGCCGGCTACGGCAGGGGGACGCTGTGGGTGACTTCCGCGGTTCCACCAAGGCGGACGAGCGGGCCCGACGGGCTGTGCTGCGTGGTGGCGGTGATCGTGGCCGGCCTGCCCAGTGTGTCACCCATGTCGACGGTGATGTGGCTGATGTTCTGAGCAGCCAGGTGGGCTGCGAGACAGGCAGTGCTGTTGGCGTTGGCGATGTCTTCCATGACGCCGATCGACGGGGCGAACATGCGAGCCGCGAGGCGGCCGATGGGTGTCGGCACGGAGTAGACGTAACAGCCAAGGAAATCGAGACGGTCGCAGGCGGCACGGAGCCGTTCGTGGTCCGGGTCGAGGCTGGCGAGAGCGGACTGCGTAGACACGGGAACCAGCAACCGCGATCGCCCCACCGAGGCGACGCGGGCACCGGGAGCGAGAGTGCCGGAGGTGACGCCGAGTGCCGGCAGGAGGAGGTCGCGCTCGATCGCTGCAGGCTCGCGGAGGTCGACTGGACCAGGGTCGAAGGCAGCCCGGATGTACGTCTTCTCACGTATGGCCCAGCCGGTGAAGACACGCCCCGCCGCATGGAGGGTGGGCAGGTAGGGCCCGGTTCGTCGGGCCCAGTCGAGTGCCGGCGGGACGGCGACTTCGCGTAGTGCTTCTCGGACCTGTAGGCCTGGGCGAGCCGTCAGAAAGCGGGCGGCTCGTTCGCGAGGCGGGCCGCGAGGGCGTTCTTCGCGTCCGGCCACTCGGAGCGTGTAAGGCTGTAGAGCGCGGAGTCGCGGATCCAGCCGTCGCGCATCACCATGTGCTGGCGCAGGACCCCCTCCTGGGTGGCGCCGAGACGGGTGATTGCGGCCCTCGAAGTGCTGTTGCGGACGTCGGTGAGGAACTCGACGCGGTTCATGCCAAGCGTCTCGAAGGCGTGGGTGAGCATGAGCAGCTTCGCCTCGGTGTTGACGGCGGTGCGCTGCCAGGACCGGCCGAGGAACGTGAAGCCGATCTCCAGTCGGCGATGCGGCAGATTGATCTCCATGAACCGGGTCGACCCGGCGATACGCCCGCCGGCCAGGTCGACGGTCGCGTACGCGAGCTGGGTACCGGCGGCGTGAGCGGCGAGCGCGTCGTCGATGAAGGCACCCACGTCGCGGGGGTGGGGAACGAGTGTCACCTGAAGGTTCCACAACTCGCCGTCACGGATCGCCTCGCACAGGTCGTCGTGGTGACTGTGCGCGAGCGGTTCCAGCCGCACATGTGCGCCTGCCAGTGGTGCTGCTTCCCGGCCCATGCCCTACCCCCTTGGTGATCCGTGGCGGGTGTGACGCTACCCGCACGGGTGGGCCGGGCACCGGGTCGACCAGTATGCGGGGCCCGACTGGTCCGTCGGTGGTATCGGCGATCACCGCCGGGACGCCCCGTTGGACGCGTTCCACAGGGTTTGATCGCCCAAGTCGGGGTACTGGCTCACGTCAGCCTCTCACTGCTGGTCATAGGGGTCGCCAGGTCTCACACCGGCGTTTCCGGAAGTTGCTGAAGCGGTCGCGGCGCTCGGTGACCCATGTCTGCTTGCGTGCCGCTCGCCAGGGGCCGGCCGTCCAGCGTGAGCCGGCTCCCGGTATCCGCCGCCCTGACCCACCTGTCCTCGCTGCCCCGGTAACGACTATGGTCGCCCTCATCAACGACGGCGGGGAGGAGTACATGGACACCGTCTTCAACGACGAGTGGATAGAGGAACGCGATCTCCTCAATGGCGAGGTGGAGCGCGAGATCGAGGAACTCCTCGCCACACCCCGCAGAAACCGGTAACCCATGCTGACCACCCTCCTCCGCGACAGCAGCGCCCTGGTCAACCTCGCCGTGCTCGTCCTCACCCAGCTCGCGCAGGTGGCGCTGACGCCCACCGACACCGCGATGACGGGTTTCTCCAGGAGGGCTTCCGCATGACTGTCATCGGCTATTGGGCCGTCGGACTCAGCGCTTCCTGGCTCCTCCCCTACGCGCCCAACCCCGACATCCTCCGCATTTGGCTCGTCCTCCTGACCGGACTGGCCACCACCGCCGTCCTCCTCCTGCGCCGCGACTCCGGCTCCCTCTCCCTCCCGCTGAGGCACAGCGGCCGTGACCGCCTCCGCTTCGCACGAAGGCAGGCCCGGTGACCGATACACGCGACGAGGAGCCTCGCCACGACCAGGGGTGGGCGGACGACGTGATTGCCGCCTCGGTTGCCGCCGACCATGCGCAACGTGCCCTGTTCGCCGCCTGCTATCCGGTCGCGGACCTCAAGATGGAGAACGCACTGCGCCGGGCTGAGGCATTGCGTGGGGCGGCCATGGGGCTGCCCCACGCCGCCTGCGCGGAGTCTGCGGGGGTACCACAGAACACCCTGAGCCAATGGCTGGCAGATGACGTGGCCTTCGCCACCGCCATGCAAGCGGCCCGAGCCATGTTTGAGCATCACCACCTCAACGGTCCCGCGATCAATCCGCTGGGCCTCGCCGTGGTGCTGAAGGCCATCTGCGACGGCAGAACCACCTGGGATGCCTCCGCGCAGATTGGCATGTCGCGCTCGGCATTCCAGCGCTGGCGCCGGGACAACTTTCGCGTGGACCGGCTCGTCACGGCAGCGCAGGGCTTCAGGAACAGCGCAGCCCGGCGCAGGTCGGAAGGCACAGGCCGGAAGTTCGGCTACCGGCTGGTGCGCCGCGACAGCTGACCCCAGTGCGGCCTGGCGAGGCGGCCCGGCCGGGCCTGCTGGACATGAGGTGGTTGCTCGAACTGTCAGTCCCTGCTCGCGAAAGGGACCCTCATGGATTCGCCACCCATATCCACCTCCCGTGGACCCGCGGCACCCAAGTCCGCTGACCACCCTCGCACTGGCCGGCACACTGGCGACCGCCTGTTCGCCTGCCCGCACCGGCGTCGGCGGCCACGGTCACCATCGCCGCCGTGCAGGGCACCAAGCGACTCTCCCCGTACAACGGCCGGCGGGTCTGCCGGATCGTCACCGCCATCCGCTCCACTGGCTCCTCGCGCGGTTACTGGATACAGGACCCGGGCGGCGACAGCAACCCACCACAAGTGAGGCGGCCTTCGCCTACATCGGCTCCACTCCCCCGTCCACCAAGGTCACCAACGGTTGTCGAAGCCGCGACGGCGGTGTCGTCGAGTCGAACCTGGCGGGGGGACCGGTCCCAGGTGACGGCCTCCGCACCGAGGAAGGATGCGGTGGTGCCCTGGGAACACGTCCTCCGCAGCTGTACGAGAACACGGCGTGACGCTCCCTGGTGCCCGACCCCGCGCGGGCCGGGCACCGCTTGGTGGGTCAGCGGCGGGTGGCGGCACTACGGCGCCGCCACCAGATCCCGCCGCCGACCGCGGCGAGCGCGAGCACGCCGAGGGCCACGGGCAGGAGCGGGGAGGTGGCGTCGTCCCGCTGGGCTGCGGCGTCCTTCCGGTCAGTGTCCGGGCCGGCGGTGTTGCTGGGGGTTTGCGTCGTCGCGCTGCTGCTGGGTGAGGATGTGTCCTTGGCGGTGGCGCTGGGGCTGACTCTTGCGGCGGCGGGTTTCAGATCGAGCCGGGGGGCGGCGGCGTTGCCGTGCCCGTGGCCGGTTGATTCCTCCCGTTCGATCCAGCGGTCGATGCGGCCGTCGCTGTAGGTCTGCAGGGTCTTGAGCACCAGCGATTCGGTGTTGGGCAGTTGGCGGATGGTGACGGCGAATTCGGCGTCCTTGCCGGTGGCCACGGCTGGGCCGGAGACGGTGAAGGTCCTCTCCTCGCGGGTGAGCTTCCAGTCCTTCGGGCCGTCGGCGTAGGTGACGTCGGCCGGTTTGATGCCGTCGGGCAGGAACACCTGGAGTTTGGTGATGCCGGCCGAGGCGGACTCCGATTCGGCCATGAACTCCAGGCGGACGTCGGTGGCCAGTGCGCGAGCGTCCTTGGCGGTGACCTCCACGTGTGCGAACGCAGGGGCAGCGGCGGCCAGTACGGCCGCGACGGCGGTGGCGGTAAGGGCGGTCCATCGGCGCGCGGTACACACCTGAGCGGGACGTTTTGTCAAGAGTGACTCCTGAAGAGGTGGGTACGGTCGGCTACCTGGTCGATGCGTCGATGCTGCTGCGGCTATGGCGATAGTGGTGGATGAGGCCGAGGGCGATGTCCACGGCCAGGAAGCTGATGAGGGTGATGCCGAGGACCGGCAACGCCCAGCCGATGGCCACCACGACCGGGATACCGAGGAGAAGCACTGGCAGGGGCAGCTGACGCCAGGCTCCGCGCACGGGCGGCTTGCCGAGGGGGACGCTGCGGTCGGCCCGGGTGGGTCGACGCTGCCACCACATGCGGTAGCCCCAGGCGGTGGTGAACAGCAATCCGATGGCTGTGGCGGCGAGCAGGAGCTGGTTGGCCAGGCCGAAGAGCCTCCCCATGTGGGCCTGGATGCCGAGCTTGGTGAGCTTGGCCAGCAGCGGGTAGTCACCCCACCGACTGTGGGCGGTGACCTCGCGGGTCTTGGCGTCGACGGCGACCTGGTCCAGGTGGACCGGCCACACGGTGTCGTCCTGGGCGACGGACCAGGCGCTGTGCTCGTCCGCCGGGGGTGTCAGCTTCAGGGGGCCGGTGAGCCCGGCGTCCCTGGCGGTGGCCAGCACCGGGCCGATGTCGTCGATGGGATCGGCTGCCTGCTTGGACGAGGCTGACCCGCCGTGGTCCTCGTGCTTGCCGTGGGAGTCGCCAGAGCCGCCAGGGCCGGAGGACAGGGAGGTGTTGAGCTCGGGGGCGTGGGCGTGGGCCTTGTCCAGCAGGGTCTCGAAGCGGGCGCCTGCATAGTTCGACCAGGTCAGGCCGGTGGCGCTGAGGAAGAACAGACCCACGGCCAGCCACAGGCCGGTGGTGGCGTGCCAGCTGCGGGTGCGGCGCACGCCGCGGGCGCTGCGGTCGGGCAGGAGCGACCGTCGGACCGACTTGCCCTCCTTGGACCGGCTGCGCACCAGCCACAGCACCAGTCCGGCGGCGGCGATGACCCACAGCCAGCTGGCGGCCGTCTCCGAGTACAGCCGGCCCACCTCTCCCAAATGCAGGCTGCGGTGCAGTTCGCCGAGCCAGATGGCCAGCGGTGTGGCGTTGAACAAGGTGGTCAGCGCGCCCTTGACCTCGTTCGTGTAGGGGTCGACGAACACGGTGCGCTGCTTCTCACCCAGCTCGGGGACAGCCAGCACCACCCGGGTGGTCTCCTCCGCGGTTGCCGGAGTGAGGACCGAGGCCAGTGCCCCCTCCGGGTGAGCGGCGCGGGCAGCGGCGACCTGGTCCGCCAACGGGCGCGGCTTGCCCTCGACTTTCTCGACGGTCAGCTGGTCGCCGTAGACCAGCTGGTCGAGTTGCGGCGCGAAGACGTAGGCGAGGCCGGTCAGGGCGGCGACGATCAGGAACGGCGCGACGAACACGCCCGCGTAGAAGTGCAGGCGCATCAGCAGCGCTCGCACTCCCTGCCGGGAACGGTTCTTCGAGCGGGCAGTGTCGTCGGCGGATGAGCGGGGCGGTGCCGTTGCGCTCGTCGCAGAACTGCCCGTTTCGGATGGCTGGTCGGTGAGTCCAGCAGACGTTGCTATGGATGGATCTTGAGGCGAAGTGGGCATGCGGAACTCCAAGTACGCGCCCGTCGGACAGGCCGCAGGCGCTCAGCGCGAAGTCGAGTCGAGGACCGCCGCTGCATGAGCAGCGCGGCGCACATCGCGGCAGAAGCCGCGCAACCGGCCTGACGCCGCGCTCAAGGAAGAACAGCATGCCGCGCCCGCCCCTGGACAGCGGTGGCTGTGCCGGGATGGTGAAAGCGCGTGGAGCGACGTGTCGTCAGGCCGATATCGACAGCGGAGGGCCTCGGCGGGGCAGGCAACGCGCGAGCAACAACGAGTACCTGGCGCACAGCACCCGCGGGCCGCACGGCAGCAACCACGGCGCGGGCTCCGGTAGCGGCGACAGCCGCAAGCAGCCCAACCTGGGAACGACCATCGCGGCCAGCCGCCGCACAAGCCGGTCCCCGTAGGCCAGGCAGACCGCCGTCGCCAAGGCTGCCGCACCATGGGCCACCGTCATATCCACCGACATCGCGTGGTGACCACCACCACTGACCGGAGCCGCGCTGGACACCATGACGCCGTGAAGGTGCGCATGTCCCGGCGACATGGCCGCGACATCAGCAGCCGCCTTACCGGCCAGGTGGAAGACGATGTGCACCACCAACTGGGCAGCACCCAACACCAGCACCTGGACGTCGAAGCCGCGACGCCTGCGGCACAGCACCACGCCCACCAGAGCGAGCACCGTGAACAGGGCGGCGAGCCATCCCCACCCGGGAAGCCGCCCACCTGCTGAGACGTGGCTCACACAGCCGAGCAGCAGACACAGCAGCGCGGCTGTCAGGCCACGTATGACCCGCTTGGCGCTGCTTCCAGGTCCCTGCACGAGGGTCAACCTACACAAGTCCCCCAGCGGCAATACCGCGTTGCGCCGCGACTTACGCCTTCTATGCATCTTTGCGCCCGGCGCGGCACGTGGCAGGTCGCCGCCGACGGGGGTCGGCGGCCGAGCGGCCCGAGCAGAGATCTCCATCAGCCGCCCGATCCCGAGTCCGTCCCGTCGCTGCTCGCCCGGGCGAGGAATTCTCCAAGCGCGGGTGGTGGACAGCCTTTAGCCAGTCGTGGCGTCGGCCGCGGGTCACCGTGCAACAGGAGCCGCCGTGGAGACAGGCATGGCCCGACGGGAGGCCGGGTGATGGCGCCGGCAACCTCTTCGGTGCTGCTCGCCGCGCAATGCCCGCAGCTCATCCCGGTGACGGTGTCGCGCTTCCCGGTCATAGCAAATCCGCTCCCTTGGGCCGGCCCTACCGAGGGGGTTGCGGTGGTCCTCGCAATGTGGGGTACGGGGCCGGAGCCCAGTGCGTTCAAGCAGGATGCGCCTTCCACGGTGGTGCGTGTGGGCACGCAGCAGGGGGTATGCACCAGGCAGCCCAGGGCGGTCACTCCCCGCCTCGACTGCCGTGGATCCTGAGAGGTTGTAGACGATGAGCGACATCAGCGGTCTTGAGCCGGTGGCCGCCTTCTGCGGCAACTGCAACTGCGGCTGTCCGCAGCTGTTCGTCGACCCCGGCGCCCCCGCGGAGCGCCGTGTGGTTCTGACGGACGACTAGCGCCGACCAGTTCGCCTTCCTCATCGAGGAGGCGAAGGCCGGGAAGCTGGACGACATAGCCTGACGGCCGACCGTCCGGCGTCTCCCACCGACCGGCTCAGGTACATTCACCCCCGACAGGTGCACGTGGGAGCGGCTGGGCTGCGGCTCCCGGCCCGGAAGCGGCACTGCAAAACGGCGGGTGCTCGAGCCCCGGCTCCCGCTCTAGGCCTCCTTGAGGATCCAGCAGCTCGATGGTGCCCCAGCGCCGTTCCATCTCCGCCCTGATCGCGAGCAGGTTCTCCGGCTCCCACCTCCTGCCGCACCTCGGCCTCCCTCCGGTCCTCATGACCCGACCACCGTGACCAAGCAGCATGGGGAAACAGGCCCGCGCCCTCGCGGGGTCTTCGTGGCCATTTGGCAGTCTGGACTCGTCCGGACTCAATGCCGCTCGGCCGGAACGAGCCGTTCGCCCAGGGGCGCCGGACGTGCTGTCGGCACCTGGATGGAACGCGGGCGCCGCTCCAGCTCGATCAGAAGCATCGCCAGCGACGTTCCCTCGCGACCGAGCGCCTCGCGATAGCGGCGCAGTACCGCGTTCTCGCGGGAGAGTTCGATGGCGGGGGCTCCCGCCGCCCGTCGCAGCGCCGTCAGCTCCCGGCACAGGGCGGTACGCCTGCGGACGAGGTCGATGATCGACTCATCCAGCTCGGCGACGGTCCGGTGACCGTCCTCGGCGAGCGCATCCATGTCCCTGGACATGCCGACCGCCTTCCGTATGAAAGCACCTGGGGTGGAATGAGCCGATCCGCACAACAGCGGAACGGCATCACGAGGTGGGCTGGGCATCGCGGCCGCGTCGGGCCGACAACCAGCCCATCGTAGCGCGCCATTGCAATATTTAGGTAAGCCTTGCTTTACTGATTGCGCTTCCCCGCGGTGCCACCGGAGATGACCCGCGACGGGCACCTCTGACACCTGCCGCACCGGTCGAGCAGACCCGGGCCGGCCCGGCCAACCTTCGGCGCCGTGCCCGCCAGACGAGTGACCGACTCCGAACCGCCCACGACTCTCAGGGACTTACACCCATGCACACAGCACGTCCCCGGCACTATCTCATGTGCAGGCCCACCTATTTCGACGTGGTCTACTCCATCAACCCCTGGATGGACCCGCGGAAGCCCGTCGACACCCCCCTGGCGATCGCACAGTGGGAGCGGTTGCGTGAGGTCTACCTGGAGCTGGGTCACACCGTCGAGCTCATCGACCCCGTGCCGGGCCTCCCGGACATGGTCTTCGCCGCCAACGGCGCCACCGTCGTGGACGGGCGAGCTCTCGTCGCCCGTTTCCGTGACGCCGAGCGCGTCGACGAGGCAGCGGCATACCACAACTGGCTGCGCGCGCACGGCATCTCCGATCTGCGCACGGCCGAGCTGGTCAACGAGGGGGAGGGTGACTACCTCCTCGTGGGCGACCGGCTCCTCGCGGGGACGGGCTTCCGCAGCGACCCTCGCTCTCACGGCGAGGCGCAGGAGTTCTTCGGCCGTCCGGTGATCAGCCTGACGCTCGTCGATCCGAACTACTACCACCTGGACACCGCACTCACCGTCCTGGACGAGAACACGATCGCGTACTACCCGCCGGCCTTCTCTCCCGGCAGCCGCGCGGTTCTGGAGCGGCTGTTCCCCGACGCGGTCATCGCCACGGACGACGACGCGGCGGTCTTCGGCCTCAACGCCACCTCCGACGGCCGCAACGTCGTACTGCCGCACAACGCCACGGGTCTCGCCGAACAGCTGCGGGGCCGTGGCTACAACCCGATCGGCGTGGACCTCTCCGAGCTGCTGAAGGCGGGCGGCAGCGTGAAGTGCTGCACGCTGGAGCTGCGTTCAGGCAACGAGGAGACCCCGAGTTCCTGAACTCCCCGGATGGAAGGCCGTGCGGGTCGCCGACTCTCGCGGCCTTTTCCGTTGTCGTGCCCTTCACACGGCACAAGTCGTGGGGAACGAAGCGAGCGAGGCCGCACGGACCTCGACAGCGAATGCGTCCGGATGCCGCAGGGCGACCGCCGCCGCATGGCCCAGGGGCACTGGCACCGTGGCGAGCCCCCAGCCGTCGAGTTCCGGTGGCGACGTGTCGCCATGCCGCGGGCCCAGGCCGACATGGACCATGTCGGGATCGATCCCCAGGCCCGTGCCGATGCCCTTCAGATAAGCCTCCTTGCGAACCCAGCAGTGCAGGAAGGCGTCCGCGCGGCGACTCTCCGGCAGCCGTCCGATCGCGGCGCGTTCGACAGGGTGCAGTTGACGCACCAGACTCGCGTCCGGGACGGAGGCGGCCGCCTCCAGGTCGATGCCGACCGGCGTGCCGGCGAGGGCGCACAGTGCGAGCCCGTGGGCGTGCGAGAGGGAGAAGTGGAGGTCGGGAGCGGTCGCTGCCTCCGGCCGCCCGTGCGGGCCACCGCACAGCGGGCAGGCCGCGCGCCGCAGTTCGACGGACGCGGGCGCCAGCCCCAGCCGGAAGCCGAGGAGCACCCGCAGTCCCACGTGGGAGACGAGGTACAGATCGCGGTCGGCAGGACGCCGGAAGGCCGCCGCACGCCGCCGCTCCTCAGGACCGAGAATGTCCGCCCTTCGCTCGGCGGCATCCACCTCCTCAGGGGTGGCGTGGAACCGCCAGACCTCCACGACACCCGGGTGCGGTCGGCCAGGTCCTGGGGGAAACCCGGGCAGGTCAACTCTGTGCTCGTACTGCACGACTCTCCTGTTGCTGCGCGTCCCTGACGCATTGCGGTACGGACGTACGAGGCGGCCGGCCGCGCACGAACGCGCGCAGCCGACCGCCCCGGTCCTTCCCCCTCGGGCTCAGCGGGCCAACGCTGCGGACTGCTCGTCCAGGGCGGACGCCAGGGGCCTTCTCTCGGTCTCGGCCGCCGGGACCAGGAAGCGCGAGACACTGCGCAGCTTCTCGCGCGTCTCCTCCAGCTCGCGCTCCGGGGTCGAATGCGCCACGATGCCCGCGCCGGCCCGCATCCAGGTCCGCCCCTCATGGCGGTAGACGCTGCGCAGCACCAGGGCGGCGTCGACCGTGCCGTCCGCGTCGACCGTGAGCACGGCGCCACTGTAGAGCCCGCGGGGTCGGCGCTCGGCGCGGCGGATGAGTTCGCACCCCTCTGCCTTGGGTATGCCGGAGGCCGTCACCGCGGGGAACAGAGCGCCGACCGCCTCCCAGGCGGTCCTGCCGGGGGCGAGGGAACCGGACAGGCGCGAGGCCAGGTGCTGCACACTGCCCCTCTCCTTGATCGACATGAAGTCGTCGACGGCGACGGACTCCCGGGTGCAGACCTGTTCCAGTTCCTCCGCCACCAGGCGTACGGAGACCGCGTGCTCGAAGACTTCCTTCTCGTCGCGGTAGAGCTCGGCGCGGCGGCCGCGGTCCGCCTCCGTGTCACCCACCAGGGCGCGGGTGCCTGCCAGTGGCTGGGCGACGACATGGCCGTCCTCGCCCGTGACGCGGGCGACGATCTCGGGACTGAAACCGGCCGTCTCCCAGCCGCCGAGGCGCAACAGGAACGAGCGGGCGGGGTCGTTGCCGCGGCGGCCTTCGAGGTACGTGGCGGGCATGTCGATGGGCGAGGTGACGGGCACGACGCGGGAGAGGATCACCTTGGTGAGCTTGCCGGCGCGGATCTCCTCCACGGCCGCCGCCACAGAAGCCCGGTAGACGTCGGCGTCATGCTGCTCGACGTCGGCGGTCACACGCTCGGTGCTGCCGACCGCACCGCCGAGGGCGGCCGCCGAACGCACCCGCTGCTCCAGCGCGTCGAGGTCCTCGGGGTCCAGCACGCGCAGCAGGGCGCCGCCGTCCTCGATCCTGACCTCGCGCCGAGGCACGGCGAGGTGGGCGAGCGGAGTATCACCGGCCGCGGCGGGCAGGCCGTGCAGGGGGTAGCTCAGCTCGAACGCGGCCCAGCCGTAGGCCCGCCAGCCCTCGACCCGCACGGCGGCCAGGGCCTGGTCGAGCGCGTGGAGCACACCGCGGTCGGCGGGGAACTCGACCGGGTCGGCCTCGCCGAGGCGCAGGGTGGTCCCGCCGGCGCGGACGACGACCGTGCCGTACTCGCCTTCCGCCCAGCCGACGGCGCCCCGGTTCTCGTAGAGAACGTAGGCGTCGGCCGAGGTCTCCGACAGTGCCGCCGCGGTGCTCAGCGCGTCGCCGGTCAGCGTTATTCGGCGCTCGTGGTAGGCAGGGGCGAAGGTCACGGCTTCTCTCTCTTTCCCGGAGTCGGCTCGTCCGGCTTGGCGGGCGCTTCCCTCATGGGGGGCGGTGGAGCGGGGCAGTTCGGCAGGCGGTACGGCGGCGGGTGCGTCACCGGTCCCGTGGAGCGACCGCAGCACGTGGTCGATGACGGCCGTCCGCTCGGCGACCAGGTAGAAGTGGCCACCGGGCAGGACGTGGATCCCGCTCAGCCGGGTGGCGACCTCGCTCCAGCGCGACGCGTCCCAGTCCGGTACGGACTCGTCCCGGTCGCCGAGCAGGACGCGCAGCGGGGTGGTGACGCGGGGGTGGAGCTCGGGGGCGTACCGGCCGATGACCTGGAAGTCGGCCCGGCAGGGCGGGAGGATCAACTCCCGTGCCTCCGGGTCGTCGAGCAGTTCGTCCGGGGTGCCGCCGAGGCCGCGCAGGTACGCGACGATCTGCTCGTCGTCGTATTCCGCCACGGGCGAGGGGCGTTCCAGCAGCCGGCGCGGGCTCGGCCTGCCGGAGACGACGAGGGCGGCGGGGCGGGGGCCGCCGGTCGCCTCCAGACGGCGGGTCACCTCGAAGGCGACCGATGCCCCCATGCTGTGGCCGAACAGCACGGTCGGCCGGTCCAGCACCGGAAGCAGCGCGGCGGTCGCGGCGTCCGCGAGCGTCTCCATGTCCGTCAGCGCGGGCTCCGCGGCGCGGCGTTCGCGACCGGGGAGGACCACGGACAACACTTCGACGTCGTCGGATACGGCCCGGGCCCAGTCACGGTAGAAGGCGGGGGCGCCTCCGGCCGGGCCGAAGCACACGATGCGTGCCGAGGCGTCCGGCCTTGGCGCGTACCGCCGGAACCAGGCGTCGGCCTCGGCTGCCGCCGGGCCGGCGAGCGGCTCAGCCATCGGCGCGCTCCGGGTGCTCCGCCTGCTGCGGGACGTCGCCCAGTTGGGCGTCGATCTCCTCGTCCGACAAGGAGTCGATCTCCAGGGAGATCTCGGCAACGAGTTCGAGCCGGCCGTCGGCGTCACGAGCCGCGAGGGTCCGGGCGAGCTCCGCGACGGTGAGGGAGGACAGGACGTCGTGGACGGACACGTCGTCGGTGTCGAGGGCCCCGCGCAGCTGCGCGGTGATCCGGGTGGCGAGGATGGAGTCGCCGCCGAGCTGGAAGTAGTCGTCCTGGCGTCCGACGCGGTCCGTACCGAGGACACCGGCCCAGATCCGGGCGATGACCTCCTCCAGCGAGGACCGCGCGACCTCGTGCTCGCCTTCCTCGGCCTGAGCGGCGAGCAGTTCGCGCAGGGCGCGGCGGTCGGTCTTGCCGTTGGCGGTCAGCGGCATCTCGTCCAGGACGGCGATGGTGTCCGGCAGCATGTGGGCCGGCAGCCGCTCGGCGGCCTTGGCCCTCAGTTCGTTCTCGTCGAGCCCGGTCCCGGCGCCGGTGGCGACGACGGCGCACAGGCGCGGCGTGGGCCCGGTGCGGATGACCAGGGCGGTGGCCTGGCGGACGGCCGGGTGCTGCGCCAGCGCGGCCTCGACCTCGCCGAGCTCGATGCGGAAGCCCCGGATCTTCACCTGGTCGTCGGCGCGACCGAGGAACTCCAGGGTCCCGTCGGGCCAGTAGCGGGCGCGGTCGCCGGTGCGGTACCAGCGGTAGCCGTCGGTCTCGACGAAGCGGTCGGCGGTCCGTTCGGTGTCGCCCCGGTAGCCGTCGGCCACTCCGGCGCCGCCGATCCACAGTTCGCCCGCCACCCAGTCGGGGCAGTCGCGGCCCTGGGCGTCGACAACCCGGCAGCGGACGTTGCGCAGCGGGGTTCCGTACGGGACGCTCGTCCACCGCGCGGGCACCTGGCCGCCCACGACCTCCTGGATCGTGGAGTGGATGGCGGTCTCGGTGGTGCCGCCCAGGCCGAGGAAGCGGCAGCCGGGAACCTGGGTGTGCAGCCGTACGGGCAGGTCGACGCCGACCCAGTCGCCGCCGAGCAGCACCGCGCGCAGGCTGGTGCCCATCGGCTCGTGTTCGGCCGCGGTGAGCAGCATGTCGAGCAGGCCGGGCACGCAGTTGAGGATGCTGACGGCGTGCTGCCGGACCAGCCGGGTCCACGCGGTGGCGTCCTTGCGGGTCCGCTCGTCGACCGTGACGACGGCTCCGCCGGCCGACAGGGGGGCGAAGATGTCGAAGACGGACAGGTCGAAGTCGAGGGCGGAGAGCGCGAGGGTACGGTCGGCAGGGCCGAGGCCGAGGCGTTCGACGAGGTCGTCGATGGTGTTGGCGGCGGCCCGGTGCGAGACCTCGACACCCTTGGGTTCGCCGGTGGAGCCCGAGGTGAACAGGACGTAGGCCACGGACCGCGGGTCGGCGAGGACCGGTTCGGCCAGGGGTGTGGGCCAGGCGGTGGCTTCGGCCAGCGGGAGGGTGGCGGCATCGCCGTCGGCGGTGGCGAGGACGGCCTTGACTCCGGCGCGGGCGCGGATGGACTCGGCGCGAGCGGCGGGCTGTTCGACGCCGATCGGCACGTAGTGCGCGCCCGCCGCGTGGACGCCGAGGACGGCCACGAGCTGGTCCGGCCCCTTGGGCAGGCGGATCGCCACCGCGTCACCGGGCTCGATGCCGCGGGCGCGCAGGGCCCCGCCCACGCGGAGCGCCAGCTCGGCGAGCTCACCGTAGGTCAGGGCGGTGGAGTCGGCGGCGATGACCGCAGGGGCGTCCGGTGCGGTGGCAGCACGGGCGAAGAAGGCGTGGTGGAGCGGCTGCTCGGGCAGCGGGCCGTCGGTGCTGTTGGCCTCGGCGCGCACGGCGAGCTGGGCTTCGGTGGCGAGCGGCCCCACGGGAACGTCCCAGGCGGTGCCGTCGGCCACCTTGCCCATCAGGTCGGTGAAGGCGGCGAACATGGCCTCGGCGGAGCCGTCGGGGAAGGCGTCCGCGCGGACGTCCCAGTTGACCAGGAGGCCGTCGTGCAACTCGGTGACCTGGGCGTCGAGGAGCACCTGCGGCCCCTGGGAGACGATCCACACGGGTTCGCCGAGGCAGCGCTCCACGTCCTGCCCGAACAGCTCGCCGAGGTCGAGCGCGCTGGTGAAGACAACGGGGGCGAGGACCTGGGAGCCCTGTTCGCGGGAGAGGTCGCGCAGCACCTCGACGCCCGAGTACGAGGAGTGGGCGGCGGCGCGGTGCATCCGGTCCTGGGCGTCCTTGGCGCGCTCCGCGAACGTACGGTTCTCGCTCAGGTCGACGTCGAGCAGGACGGAGCTGGTGAAGTCGCCGACGAGGCGGTCCACGTCGGCGTGGAGGGGACGGCGGTCGAACATCGGGACGTTGAGCAGGAACCTGGGCTCGCCGCTCCACGCACCGAGGACCTCGGCGAAGGCGGTGGCGGCGGCGACCGCCGGGGTGACGGCGTGACGCCGTGCCTGGTCCGTGAGGCGGGCGCGCTGTTCGGGGCTGAGCCAGTGGTGCAGGCGGGTCACCCCGTGCGCGGCGCCGCGCTCGGCCTCGGGGCGGGCGGGCAGGGTGGGGGCGCCGGGCAGCTCACCGAGACGCTCGCGCCACCAGCGCACGTCCTGGTCGCGTGGCGGCTGCGCGCGGCGCTCGGCCAGATACCGGGCGTAGGTGTAGTCCAGGGGCGGCAGGGGCCGCTCCGGGTGCTCGTAGAGGTGTACGAGATCGGCGAGCAGGGTGCGGTAGCTGCGGGCGTCGGCGGCGAGCATGTCGACGTCGACGTGGACGCGGGTGCGGCCTTCGGGCAGCAGGGTGACGCGGATGTCGAAGACCTGCCCGTCCTCGACGTCGAGCAGCTGGTGCGACAGCTGTTCGCGGAGGCGGGCGGTCCGCTCCTCGACCTCGTGCGGGGAGGCGTCTCGCAGGTCGAGGACGTGGAGGGCGGTGCCACGGGTCCACGCTCCGATGACCTGGCGTCCGTCGTCGAGGATGCGGGCGCGGAGCATGGGGTGACGCTCCGCCAGCGCCGCGACGGCGGCACCCAGGCGGGCGGGGTCGACGCCGGAACCCTCGAACTCGGTGTAGAGGTGGGCGGCCACCGCCCCCAGGGCCTGGGAGCCACCGCGGCCGACCCAGTACGCGTGCTGCATGAGCGCCAGCGGGAAGGGTTCTCCGTGGCCGGGCTCCGAGGAGGCGGCGGGCGGCGCCGCGGGAACGGCCGGGGTGGCGGCAGCGGGGCTGTCGTCGGGCGCCGGTGCGGCGGCTCCGGCTGCGCCCCCCGCCTCGGCGAGCAGGCCGCCCCAGCCAGCCAGGGTGGGACGCCGTGCCAGGTCGGCGAAGCCGATGTCCAGTCCTGTCCGTCGGCAGCGATCCGCGATCCTCATCAGCTTGAGCGAGTCCAGGCCGAGTTCGATGAGGTTGTCCTCGTCACCGGGGGGTTCGGCACCGGGGCCGAGCAAGTCGGTGACCACACGCCGGAGGTCGTCGATCGACAGCATGAAGCGGCTTCTTCCTAAGGACGTCGTGTCGTGATCGGAGTCGTGTTCCGGACGGCTGTGGGTGTCCGTACCGTTCGGCGCGAGGAAGGGCGAACCGTCCTCAAATCGCCCCTAACCAGCCAGGTATGGACACCAGTAGCACCCTTCGCGACGGGAGGTGTGCAACGACGGGACTTAGGTTAACCTAACCACACCTGTTTGTGGATGCCGGGAACGACCCCCGGTCTCCGCGCCCCATGACGAGCGGAAACCAGCGAGGAGCGCCAGTCGCCCTCCGGCCACGAGAGTCGAGCCGAACGTGCCCCCTATCGCCACCGAGCCCCCCTCGCCCCTGCCCTCGGGGCTGACCCCGTGGCCCGCGGAGACCGCGGCCCGCTATGTCATGTCCGGCCACTGGGACGGCCGGACCCTCGGAGCCCTGCTGCGCGACTGGGCGGCCCAGTACGGCGACCGGCTCGCGATCGTAGCCGGACCCGACCGGCTCACCTACCGTCAGCTGGACGAGCGCGCCGACCGAATGGCGGCCGGCCTGGCGGACCTCGGCATACGCGCCGGCGACCGGGTCCTCGTGCAGCTGCCCAACACCGGCGCGTTCCCCGTCCTCTTCTTCGCGCTGGCCCGCCTCGGCGCGATCCCGGCCCTCACCCTGCCCGCGCACCGCCTCACCGAAATCGGCCACCTGGCCCGAGTGTCCGGGGCAGTCGCGTACGTCATCGCCGATGAGTACGCCGCTTTCGACTACCGGGAGCTGGCCGCCGCCGTGCAGGCCGAGGCGCCCGAGCTGCGTCACGTGCTGGTCGCGGGCGACCCGGGCCCGTACACCGCGCTCGCCAAGGTCGACGCGGAGCCTCGGCAGTTCCCCCACCCCGACCCGGCCGACATCGCCCTCCTGCTGGTGTCCGGCGGGACCACCGGCGTCCCCAAGCTGATCCCCCGAACCCACAACGACTACGGGTACAACGCCCGTGCAAGCGCCGAGGCGTGCGAGCTGTCGGACGAGACCGTCTACCTCGCCTGCCTGCCCATCGCGCACAACTTCCCGCTGGCCTGCCCCGGCATGCTGGGCACCCTGTCGGTGGGCGGCCGCGTCGTGCTCTCCGCCTCCCCCGCGCCCGGCGACGCGTTCCCGCTGATCGAGGCCGAACGTGTCACGCACACCGCGCTCGTGCCGCCGCTGATCCCGCTGTGGATCGACGCGGCGGAGTGGGACCCCGCGAACATCTCCAGCCTGCGCGTCCTGCAGGCCGGCGGATCGAAGCTCTCGGCCGACCTCGCCCGCACCATCCCCGACGCGCTCGGATGCTCGGTGCAGCAGGTGTTCGGCATGGCCGAGGGCCTGCTCAACTACACCCGCGCGGACGACGATCCCGAGACGGTGGCCCTGACCCAGGGCCGGCCGCTCAGCGCCGACGACGAGCTGCGCATCGTGGACGCCGACGGCCGCTCCGTCGCGCCCGGCGAGGCCGGAGAGCTGCTGGTACGCGGCCCGTACACGCTGCGCGGGTACTACCGCGCCCCCGAAGTCAACACCACCGCCTTCACCCCCGACGGCTTCTACTGCTCCGGCGACCTGGTCCGCCAGCTCGCGTCCGGCCACCTGATCGTGGAGGGGCGGGTCAAGGACACCATCGACCGCAACGGCGAAAGCGTCTCCGCCGAGGAGGTCGAAAGCCATGTCGCGGCCCATCCGCAGGTCCGGCGCTGCGCCGCGGTCGGCGTGCCCGACCCCGCCGGCGAGGGTGAGCGGATCTGCGCGGTGGTCGTCCCCGACGGCTCGGCGCCGACGGTTCAGGCGCTGCGGGCCTTCATGTTGGAGCGCGGTGTGGCCGCCTTCAAGCTGCCCGACCGGGTGGAGACGGTCGCGGACCTGCCGCTCACCGCGATCGGGAAGATCGACAAGAAGGCTCTGCGCCGCGTGCTCGCGGAGCGCGACTGCGGCGACGGGTCCTGACCCCCGGCAGCGCCGCACACCGGCCGTCCCCCTCCTGTTACCGCCCCACCCGAGAAAGGCGTCACCCCATGACGAACCCCTTCGACGACGAGAACGGCTCCTTCCTGGTCCTGGTCAACGACGAGGGACAGCACTCGCTGTGGCCCTCGTTCCAGACCGCGCCCGACGGCTGGCGGTCGGTCCTCGGCCCGGTGAGCCGCACCGAGGCGCTGGCCCACGTCGAGGCCAACTGGACCGATCTGCGCCCGAAGAGCCTGATCGACGCTCAGTAGACCGGAAAAAGTACATCGGCCCCTGCCACGCGCGCGTGGCAGGGGCCGATGTGTTCGACCGAAGCGAGCATCACACCACGTTGCTGCGGGCGTTGCTCACGGTGGTGGCGAGGTCGTTCAGCACCTTGGTGAAACGCTGGTACGTGAACGGCGTCTCCGTCTGCCAGTCCGACACCTGACCGGCCTCGACCGCCGGGCTGCCCTTCCACGTCGGGTAGGCGCCGAGCTGCTGGTGCGTCAGGCCGCCCTCGGGGCGGGCGTCCTCCAGGACCAGGTCCGCCTTGTAGCGGCCGGCCTCCTCCCAACTGAGCGCCTCGAAACCGGCTTCGGGCTTCGCCGGCTTGACGATGTCGAGACCGAGCTGCTGGAAGTACTTCACATCGCCGTGGAAGGCCGGGTCGGCGACGAAGAAATTCTCCTTCGTGCCCGAGACCACCGCGACCGACAGGCCCTTCTTCGCCTTGGCGGCCGCGGTGACGCCCGCCGCGGCCTTCTCGAAGTCGGCCTTGGCCTTCTCGACCTCGGCGCTCTTCGGGTCCGCGCCGAGCGCCGCGGCCAGCTCGCCGAAGCGCTTGACGGCGTCCGGCACGGCCACGCCCATCAGCTGGATGACGGCGATCGGGGCGACCTCCTCCACCTTCTTGTAGACGTCGTCCGGGATGTACCAGACCATCGGGCCGTAGGCGATGGTGACGATCAGGTCCGGCTTGAGGGAGATCAGCTTCTCCATCTGGAACTCGCCGAACGCCGTGCCGACCGAGGTGGTCTTCGACAGGTCGACGTTGCCGATCTGCGGGCTGGGCTTGCCGTCAGCGGTCTTCTGCGGGCCGAAGAGGCCGACCGGCTGGATACCGAAGTCCCACAGGGCGGCGGCCGGGTGGGACTGCGCGACGATCCGCTCGGGCCGCTTGGGCAGAGAGATCTTCTTACCGCGGTCGTCGGTGAAGGTCCACGGGCCGGAGGCGGACTTGTCGGAACCGTTGTTGCCCGAGCCCTTGCTCTTGTCGGAGTCACCGCAGGCGGCCAGCAGTCCCGTGGCGGCCAGCGCCCCGCCGAGGGCGAGGAAGCGGCGGCGGTCCATCCGGGCCGCCTGACCGGACTCGATCGCGGGAGTTCTGAAAAGGGGCATGACTGTCCTTCCGAGCGGGCGTGCCGCAGGTCGTGCAGGGTGAACGGTGCGGGGTGTTCGTGCGGGGGGTTGGGTGGTGCGGATCGTGGCGAGCGGTTGTCAGCGGGCGGTGACGGCGGGCTCGTGACCGGCCCTGCCGCCGTGGTGGCGGCCGAAAGGGATGATGTGCGGGCCGCCTCCTGCCGGGTCCTCGATGACCGTGCAGCTCAGGCCGAAGACCTCGGCGATGAGCTCCCGGTCGATCACCTCGGGCGGGGCACCCTCGGCGACGACCCGTCCGTCCTTCATGGCGATGACGTGGTCGGCGTACCGGCAGGCGTGGTTGAGGTCGTGGAGCACCAGGACGACGGTTCGTCCCTGCTCACGGTTGAGGTCGACGACCAGGTCGAGAATGTCGATCTGGTGCGCGAGGTCGAGGTGGTTCGTGGGTTCGTCCAGCAGCAGGACCGGTGTGCCCTGCGCCAGCGCCATGGCGATCCAGGCACGTTGGCGCTGGCCACCGGAGAGCTCGTCCACGCTGCGTTCGGCCTGCTCCAGCAGGCCGGTCGCCTCGAGGGCACCGTACACCGCCTGCTCGTCGTCGGGCGACCACTGGCGCCACCACGACTGGTGCGGGCTGCGCCCGCGCTTGACCAGGTCGAGTACGGTGATGCCGTCCGGCGCGACGGGCGACTGCGGCAGCATGCCGAGTTGGCGGGCGAGCTCTTTGCCGCGCATGGTGTGGATGAGCCGGCCGTCCAAGTAGACGGCGCCCTCCTTCGGCGTGAGCAGCCGCGACAGCCCGCGCAGCAGCGTCGACTTGCCGCAGGCGTTCGCGCCGACCACTGCGGTCACCCGCCCGGCAGGGATCGTCACGTCGAGGGCGTTCACCACGCTGCGGCCGTCGTACGCGAGGGTCAGGCCCTCGGCGGTGAGCCCCTGCGATCGCTTTTCCACGGTCACCCTCCTGAGCCGGTGCGGTTGGACCTGCCGAGCAGCCAGAGCAGGCAGGGGGCGCCGAGCACACCGGTGACGACGCCGACGGGAAGTTCGGTGCCCGGCAGAAGCTGACGTCCCACCACATCGCCCGCCAGGACCACGAAGGAGCCGACGAGAGCGGACGGCAGCAGCGCCGGGCCCGGCACGCCGACGAGGCGTACGGCGATCTGCGGCGCGATGAGAGCGACGAAGGCGATGGGGCCGGCGGCGGCCGTCGCGAACGACACCAGCCCGGCGCCGACGGCGAGCAGCGCGATGCGCGCGGTCTGCACCGGCAGTCCCAGCGCCTTCGCCATCTCGTCGCCGAACTGCAGCCCGCCCAGCCACGGCGCGAGCAGCACCACGCACGGGAGCAGCACGGCCAGGGCGATGGCGAGCGGGCCGACGTGTTCCCAGTCGCGCGCGTTGAGACTTCCGGTGAGCCACATCAGGGCCTGCTGGGCCTGGTAGACGCCGGCTTTGAGGAGCAGATAGCTGGTGGCGCTGGTGCACAGTGCGGCGATGCCGATGCCGACGAGGACGATGCGGTAGCCGGTCGTGCCGTTCTTCCAGGCGAGGACGTAGATGAGCGCCGACGCCCCGAGGCCCCCGACGAGCGCGAGTGTCTGCAGGCCGAGTCCGGAGCCGAGGCCCATCAGCAGTCCGGCGGTGGCGGCGGTACCGGCTCCGGCGGAGACGCCGATGACGTCCGGGCTGGCCAGTGGATTACGGGTCAGCGTCTGGAAGATGGCTCCCGCGACGCCGAAGGCCGCGCCGCACAGCAGTCCCACCAGCGCGCGGGGCAGGCGCAGGCTGTGGACGACCAGGGCGGTCGTCGGGTCGCCGCCGCCCGCGAGGCTGCGGACCACGCCGGGGAGCGGCAGGTCGAGTTCGCCGAAGGCGACCTCGACGACGAACGCCGCGGCCACCGCTGCGGCGAGGAGAAGGCTCACGAGGACGCTGCGCGGCCGGACGATCCAGGAGGCCCTGGCCCGGGGCAGCCGGATCACCACCCCGCCCGCGTTGCGGACGGCAGCGGCGCCGCGCGTGGTGTCGGTGACGGTCACAGCTCACAGCTCCCGGAGTCGACGGCGGCGCACCAGCGCGATGAAGAACGGCGCCCCGATCACCGTGACGACGATGCCGACGTGGAGCTCGTCGGGCCGGGCGATCAGGCGCCCGGCGATGTCGGCGGCGAGCAGCAGACTGGGGCCGAGCAGCGCGGAGTACAGCATGATCCAGCGGTGGTCGGGGCCCGTGAGGAGGCGGGCGAGCTGGGGAATCACCAGCCCCACGAAGGCGATCGGCCCGCACAGGGCCACCGCGCCTCCGGCGAGGAGCGTGGCGGCCGCTGCGCCGCGCAGCCGCACCAGACCGACGTTCCGCCCCAGGGCCGTGGCGACACCCTCGCCGAGGGCGAGGCTGTTGAGCGCGGGAGCGGTGGTGGCGGCGAGCACCGCTCCGACGGCGATGAAGGGCAGCACGTCGACGAGGACCTCGGCCGGCTGTCCGGTCAGCGAACCCACGACCCAGAAGCGGAAGTCGCCGAGCGCCGCGGCGTCGAACAGGAGGACGCCGTTGACGAGCGACTGGAGCAGCGCCGTGACGGCGGCGCCGGCGAGGGCGAGTTTGGCGGGGGTCGCTCCGCCCTTTCCGGCGCTGCCGAGGGCGTAGACGAGGGCGATCGCGGCCAGGGCCCCGGCGAAGGCGAACCACACATAGCCCTGGGGGGCGGTGATGCCCAGCAGGCCGGTGGTGAGGACGACACCGAGGGAGGCCCCGGCACTGACGCCGAGAAGTCCCGGGTCTGCGAGCGGGTTGCGGGTCAGACCCTGCATCAGGGCTCCGGCCACGCCCAGCGCGGCGCCGACGACGAGGCCGAACTCGGTACGCGGTACCCGCATCTGATGGACGATCCCGGACTCCTCCGAGCCGTCGGGGCTCCACAGGAGTTCGAGGACGCGTTCCGGCTCGATCCACTTGGTGCCGAGGGCGATGGAGCACAGGCAGAGCAGCCCGAGCACGACCAGGCACACGGGGACGGCGACGAGGTGTACGGAGGTCCGTCGCGGAACCGTCTCGGTGGGTCGAACGGGCGACGCCGCGGACCGGCTCTGCGAATACGGAAGCACGAAGCAAAGGATAGCCATACCTAAGTACCGGCCATCAAGGCTCAGGTGGCCGCCGTTGCGTCACTGTTACTCCCCGGGTTGCCGCCACCTGCCGGAACACCCTGCGAGCCATCGCTCTTCTGTTCGGTGGACTCGTCGGTTTCCCGCCACAGTTGACGGTAGAGCAGCGCAACGAGGCACAGCGTTCCGACGCACAGGGCTCCGCCCGCGGCGACCGCGGTGGACGGGCCGACCGCCGACGCGGCGAGGCCGGCCAGGACGCCTCCCAGCGCGGGCGCGGTCATGGCCTGGGCGAGCCAGAGGCTGCTCACCCGGCCTTGGAGGGGGTCCGGGGTGTGCCGCATCAGCAGCGTGCGGCGCATGATCTCGGAGAAGGTGTCGGCCAGGCCGCCGATGGCGAGGAAGAACAGACCGAAGCCGAGGAGCGGGCTGAGGCCGAAGCCGAGACACGCAAGGCCCCACACGGCCACCGTGGCGCACAGCACCCGCCACTGATGGCGTGTACGGCCTGTCCAGCCGGAGGCGAGCGAGGCCACCGCCGCGCCGATCATCGGAGCGGTGGTGAGCAGGCCGACCAACTCGGGCCCGCCGCCGAACCGTTCCTCCGCGAACTCCGGGTACAGAGCGGTCGGCGTGGCGAAGAGCGCGGCGCACAGGTCCACGACGAGCACGGCGGCGACGACGCGACTGCCCCGGATGAAGAGGAACCCTTCCCGTAGGGACTCCAGCACTCCGGGCTGCCCCGCCTCGGCGGCCGTCGGCGCCTCGTTCTCCTTCGCCCTGGTGGGTGGTACGCCGGACGGTTCCTCCTCGCCGGGCGAAGGTGTGCTCGCGCCTGTCGGCGGCATGGGGCCGAGGCGGGTCAGCAGCAGCGTGGTGATCGCCGTGCCGGCGGCCGCGAGGCCGAAGGTGGCGGCGAGGCCGGGTCCGGCGATGAGCACACCGCCGAGCATGGGACCGGCGATCGATCCGAGGGTGGTGGTGACGGTGACGAGCGCACCGGTGGCGGGTATGTGCTCTTCGCTCACGAAGGTGGGAACGACCGCGGTGAGCGCGGTCTCCGCGACTCCCTCGGTGAAACCGAACAGCGCTCCGGAGACGTAGACGACCCACAACGCGGGGCGGTCGGCCGCCGCGTTCGCCGACAGAGCGGCGAAGGTGACGACGGCCCAACCGCCGCCGACGAGGATGAGCCCTCTGCGGTCCCTGCGGTCGGCGAGGACCCCACCGGCCAGGAAGCCCAGCAACAGTCCCGCGCCCAGCACCAGACTGACGGCGCCCACCTGGACCGACGAACCGGTCTGCTCGTAGACCTGTACGACCACACCGACCGAGGTGAGTCCGATGCACAGGAGGGCGAGCACGCGCGTGGCGAGAACCAGGCCGAGGGGGCCGCCGGCCCGCAACGGGGACAGATCCAGGGCCAGTTCTCTGATGCGCAACGCCGGTCCTCCACCTCTGGGGGTTTCCCCCGCCGAGGCGGCAGCCCGGCGAGCGGGCTCACAATAGCAAGATAAGGCTATCCTAAGTTATGGTTCGGCCCATCAGTCAGGTTGAGGGGACGTGAACCTTCTTGTCGGGTGCGAACATCGGCCACAGCGCAGACGTGAACGAACGACGCCGCGAGCTGCTGCGCCGTCAACTGGCTGCCCGCGGAATAGCCAGGCAGCCCGGAGGGGACACATCCCCGCAGAATCCCCCGGTCCGGGCGGAGGGGCCGGCTCCGCTGTCCTCGGCGCAGCGCCGGATGTGGCTGCTGCACCAGCTGGAGCCGCACGGCACCGCCTACAACATATGCGTGGCGGTGCGCCTTTCCGGCGAGTTGTCCGTATCCGGGCTGCGGCAGGCACTGCGGGCCGTGATCGAGCGGCACCACATCCTGCGTGCCGTCTACCGGCCCGGTGAGGACGGCGAGCCGGTCCAGATCCTGATACCGGAGGCCGAGCCGGCCATCGGCGAGAGGGACCTGTCCGCGGTCGCAGCCGCGGACCGCGAGGCGGCGGTGGACGAAGCCGCGGCCCGGCTGGCGGCGCGCCCCTTCGACCTGTCGGCGGACACCCCCGTCCGCCTGGAGATCCTGCGGCTCGACGAGGACGAACACGTCCTCGTGCTGGTCGCCCACCACATCGCCTGGGACGACGGCAGCTGGCAGGTCCTGCTGCAGGAGGTCGCCGCCGTCTACACCGGGCAGCCGCTCCCCGGACTCCCCCTCCAGTACGCCGACCTCGCCGTACGCGAACAGCAGCGCGCGCCCTGGACGGCCGACGACCTCGCCCACTGGCGCGAGCTGCTCGCGGACCCGCCCGCGCCGCTGCCCCTGCCCACCGACTTCCCCCGCTCGCCGGACCGCGCCGAGGAGGGCGGGCGGCTGGTACGCACGCTGCCCGCCGCGCTGCGCGAGCGCTTGCACGCCATGTGCCGGACCGAAGGCGTCAGCCCTTTCATGGCGCTCCTCGCGTCGTTCAACGCACTGCTCCACCGAGCCGCCGGCGCGCCCGACCTCCTCGTCGGATCGCCCGCCGTGCTGCGCACGGACTCCGGCGCCGAGCGGCTGGTGGGCAACTTCGGCAACACACTGGTGCTGCGTACGCGGGCCACCCCGGACACCACGTTCCGCTCGTTCCTGCAGCAGGTGCGGGACGTCTGTCTGGGTGCCTACGCGCACCAGAGCGTCCCGTTCGACACCCTTGTTCAGGAGCTGCGCCCGGAGCGCACGGCCGGGCACCACGTCTTCTTCGACGTCATGTTCTCGCTGCGGAGTGACGTCTGGGAGGGCTTCGAGCTACCCGGCGTGCGGCCGGCCGAACGGCCGGTGCCGGGCAACGCGGCCGCGTTCGACCTGGCCGTCTCCGCGGTGCTGGACGCGGCAGGGACGCTCACCCTCGACACGACCTACCGCCGCGACCTGTACCGGGAGGAGACGGTCGGGCGGCTGCTCGGCCGCTTCGAGCGGCTGCTCGCGGCCGTGCTGGACGCCCCGGACACGACGCTCGGCGACCTGGACCTGCTCGCCGAGGAGGAGCGTGAGCGGGTCCTGACGACGTGGGGCACCGACCGGCGTCCGCTGGAGCGCGCCACCATCCCGGACCTCTTCCGGGACCGCGTGCGCGAGAACCCCGACGCCACCGCGCTCGTCTGGGAGACCGGGGGTGACGCCGGGCAGGAGCACCGGCTCAGCTATGCCGAACTGGACGAGCGGTCCGACGCGCTGGCCGGCGAACTGGCCGCGCTTGGCGCCGGACCGGAGCAGGTCGTCGCCGTGGCCCTCCCCCGCTCGGGGGACTTCCTGGTGGCGGCGCTCGCCGTCATGAAGGCCGGAGCCGCTTATCTGCCGGTCGATCCCGAGTACCCGGCCGACCGCATCGCCCTCATGCTCGACGACGCGCGGCCGGGCCTGCTGGTCACCGACTCCAGGTCCGCCGACCGGCTTCCTCAGGGCGAGTTCCCGGTCGTCCTGCTCGACGACACGTCACGCCCCTCCCGTAGCAGGCAAAGCCCGCTTCGCCCCTCTACGCCGGGTCACGCCGCGTACCTGATCTACACCTCGGGGTCCACCGGACGTCCCAAGGGCGTCGTGGTCACCCACGAGGGCATCCCGAGCCTGGTGTCCACCATGGCGGAGGAGCTGGGGGCGGGCCCGGGCAGCCGGGTGCTGCAGTTCGCCTCGTTCAGCTTCGACACCTCGGTGTGGGAATGGACGATGGCGCTGCTCACCGGCGCCACGCTGATCGTCGTCCCCACCGACAAGCGGCTGGGGCCGCCGCTCGCCGAGTTCTGCGCGCGGCACGCGGTCACCCACCTGACGCTGCCCCCGGGCGTGCTGGCGACGCTGCCGCACGAGCGGTCGCTGCCCGCGGGGGCCACGCTGATCGTGGCGGGCGAGGCATGCCCGGCGGAGCTGATGCGGCGCTGGTCGGCCACCACCCGGATGTTCAACTCGTACGGCCCCACCGAGACCACGGTCGACGCCACGCTGTGGACCTGCCGTCCGGACCACGCGGGTCCGGTGGTGCCGATCGGCACCCCGGTGCACAACACGGCCGTCCGCCTGCTGGACGACCGACTCCACCCGGTGCCGCCGGGCTCGCCCGGCGAGCTGTACGTGTCCGGTGACGGGCTCGCCCGCGGCTATCTCGGCCGTCCGGGGCTGACCTCGGAGCGGTTCGTCGCCGACCCGTTCGGCGCCCCCGGCACCCGGATGTACCGCACCGGCGACCTGGCGCGCTGGACCGGGAACGGTGTCCTGGAGTACCTGGGCCGGGTCGACCACCAGGTCAAGATCCGGGGCTTCCGCGTCGAGCCCGGCGAGATCGAGCAACTGCTGCGCCGGGACCCGGGGATCGCGCAGGCGGCCGTCATCGCCCGCGAGGACCAGCCGGGGGACCCGCGCCTCGTCGCCTATGTGGTGCCCGCCGAGGGCGCGACCGTGCCCGACACCGACCGGCTGCGCGCGGACCTGGCCGCGGTGCTGCCCGCGCACATGGTGCCGGCGGCGATCGTCACGCTGGAAAAGCTGCCTCTGACGAGCAACGGCAAGCTGGACCGCCGGGCGCTGCCCGCGCCGGTGTACGGGCGTGCCGCCGGCAGAGAGCCGGCCACGGCACGCGAGGCGTCGCTGTGCGCGCTGTTCGCCGCCGTGCTGGAGCTTCCGGCGGTCGGGCCGGACGACGACTTCTTCCTGCTCGGCGGCCACTCCATGCTCGCCGCCCGGCTCATCACACGCGTCGAAGCGGAGTTCGGCGTCCGGCCCGCCCTGCGGGCGCTGTTCGACGCTCCGACCCCGGCCGCGCTGGCCCGCGTACTGGACGAGGCCCAGGGCCGGGACGAGGACACCGCCCGGCCCGCGCTCACGGCCGACATCGCCGGCGCCACCGGTGATCCCGCGCCCCTGTCGTTCGCGCAGCAGCGGCTGTGGCTGCTCCACCGACTGGAGGAGCCGGGTCCGGCCTACAACATCCCCACCGCGCTGCGCCTCAGCGGGCCGCTGGACACGTCCGCCCTCGCCGACGCCGTCGCCGACGTCGCCGTACGCCACCAGAGTCTGCGTACGGTCTTTCCGGAGCGCGACGGATCGCCGTGCCAGGTCGTGCTGGAGCCGGAGCGGGGCCCCCGGCTGGAGGTACGCCGCTCGGCGCCCAAGACCGTGGAGGCCGAACTGGCCGCCGCGGCGGCCCATGTGTTCGCACTCGCGGAGGAACCGCCGCTGCGCGCGGTCCTGTTCGAGACCGGCCCCGAGGAGCATGTGCTGCTCCTCCTGCTGCACCACATCGCCGGGGACGGTCAGTCCCTCCCCGTCCTCGTCCGCGACCTCGCCGACGCCTACCGGGCACGGCTGTCCGGGCGGGCCCCGGAGTGGCCCTCGCTGCCCGTGCGGTACGCCGACTTCGCCATCTGGCAGCGACAGCTCCTCGGCGACGCCGACGATCCGCGCAGCCTGACGGCCCGGCAGGCCGCGTACTGGAAGGAGGCCCTGCTCGGCGCGCCCGACGAGCTGCGGCTGCCCACCGACCGGCCCCGCCCGGCCGAGTCGTCCAACCGGGGCGGCATGGTCCGGTTCACGGTCGAGGCCGAACTGGCCCGCGGGGTACGGACGCTCGCGGCCTCGCTCGGCATCACCCCGTTCATGGTGTACCAGGCTGCGGTGGCCGCGCTGCTGACCCGGCTCGGCGCCGGGGAGGACATTCCGGTCGGCACGCCCGTTGCCGGGCGCGGCGAGGAAGCGCTCGACGACCTCGTCGGTTTCTTCGTCAACACGCTCGTGCTGCGCACGGACGTGTCCGGGGCGCCGTCGTTCGAGACGCTGCTGCGGCGCGTGCGGGACACGGCCGTCGCGGCGTTCGAGCACCAGGACCTGCCGTTCGAGCGGCTGGTGGAGATCCTCAACCCGCCGCGGTCCACGGCCCGTCACCCGCTGTTCCAGGTGATGGTGGTGCACCAGGCCGGTACCGCCTCCGAGTTGCCGGTGGAGGGTCTGCGGACCCGGCCGCACGTGGTGGCCACCGGCACGGCGACGTTCGACCTGAGCCTGACGTTCATCGAGCGGTTCGACCCGGACGGTGACGCGGACGAGGTCAGCGGCTTCGCCGAGTACAGTGCCGACCTGTTCGACCCGGACACGGTCGAGGTCCTCGCCGACCGCCTGGTGCGGCTGCTGTCCGCCGCCGTCGCCCGGCCGGAGCTGCCGATCGGCGACCACGACATCCTGACGGAGGCGGAGAGGGGCACGCTGCTGGCGCCGCCCGTGGCCGCGCCCCAGGAGCCCTCCCTCCACGAGGCGTTCGCACGGCGGGTCCGGCGGACCCCGGACGCGGTCGCGCTGGTCCTCGGCTCCCGATCCGGTGCCGTCGAGCGGCTCACGTACGCCGATCTCGACGCCCGCGTGGAGCGGATCGCCCGGCTGGTGGCCGCGCACGGCGCGGCGCCGGAGAAGTTCGTGGCCCTGGCGCTGCCCCGCCACGAGACGGTCGCCGCGCTGCTCGGCGTACTGCGGTCGGGTGCCGCGTTCCTGCCTCTGGACCCCACCTACCCGGAGGAGCGGCTGGCGCAGACCCTGGACGACGCACGGCCCGTGTGCCTGCTCACCACCCGTGATCTGGCCCAGACCCTTCCGCACCGGCCGGACGTCCCCGTGGTTTTCGTGGAGGCCGAGGAGCCGGCGGCGCCGGTCACCCTCGCGCAGGCCGGGCCCGGCGACGCCGC
The DNA here is from genome assembly GCF_044745705.1 of Streptomyces sp. NPDC086835. Taxonomy (NCBI): domain Bacteria; kingdom Bacillati; phylum Actinomycetota; class Actinomycetes; order Kitasatosporales; family Streptomycetaceae; genus Streptomyces; species Streptomyces sp. NPDC086835. Next base: position 345,595 of record NZ_JBIVAU010000003.1, on the reverse strand, counting down.
ATACGTCATCTACACCTCCGGCTCCACCGGCCGCCCCAAGGGGGTCGTGGTGACCCACGCGAACCTCGCCAACCTGTACGCGGCGCACACCTCGACGCTGTTCCCGCCCGAGGTGCCCGAGGTCGGCGGGCGCCGGCTGCGGGTGGGGCACATCGCCTCGTTCGCCTTCGACGCCTCGCTCGACCCGGTGCTGCTGATGGTGGGCGGGCACGAGCTGCACGTCCTGGACGAGTCGACGTACCCGGACGCCGAGGCCGTGGCCGCGTACGTCGCCGAGGAGCGGGTCGACTACCTCGATCTGACCCCGGCCCACCTCCAGCAGCTCATCAAGCACGGGCTGCTGGACGAGGGCAGGCACCGGCCCGCCCTCCTGGGCCCCGGGGCGGACGCCATGCCGGACTCGCTGTGGCGGGACCTCGGGGCGCACCCGGCGACGATGGCGTACAACTTCTACGGTCCCACCGAGTGCACCGTGGACTCGGTGGTCGCCCGGGTCACCGGTGAGGGCGCGCCCCGCATCGGACGGCCCATCAGGGGAGCCGCGGCGTACGTGCTGGACGACCGGCTCCGGCCCGTCGCGCCCGGTGTGACCGGTGAGCTGTACCTCGCGGGCGCCGGTCTGGCCCGCGGCTACCTGGGCCGTCCGGGGCTGACCGCGGAGCGGTTCGTCGCCGACCCGTACGGTCCGCGGGGGTCCCGGATGTACCGCACGGGCGACCTGGCGCGCTGGACCGCCGACGGCGAACTGGAGTGCCTGGGCCGAGCCGACCACCAGGTGAAGATCCGCGGCTTCCGCATCGAGCCGGGCGAGATCGAGGCCGTCCTCGGACGGCACGAGAGCGTCGCGGAGGTCGCGGTGATCGCCCGCGACGACCTGCCGGGCTCGCGCCGCCTCGTCGCCTACGTGGTGCCCGCCCTGGGACACACTGCCGACACGGATGTATGGCGCGCCCATGCGGCGGCCCTGCTGCCGGAGCACATGGTGCCCACACTGTGGGTGCCCATGGAGCGGCTTCCCCAGTCGGCCAATCGCAAGGTGGACCGTGCCGCGCTGCCGGTACCCGAACTGCCCGAGCAGGGCGGTGGACGCGCACCCGTCACCGAGGCGGAGAAGCTGTTCTGCGAGTTGTTCGCCGCCCTGCTCGGCCAGGAGACGGTGGACGCCGACGGCAACTTCTTCGAGCTGGGCGGCGACAGCATCATCTCCCTCCAGCTGGTGAGCCGCGCCCGCGCCGCGGGCTGGAAGCTCGGCCCCCGCGACGTCTTCCGCCACCAGACACCGGCCGCTCTGGCCGCCGTCGCCCGGCCGGAGAGGGCCGCGACGGGCCAAGCCTCCGACGACGGTGTGGGCCGGGTGCCGGAGACGCCGATCATGGCGTGGCTGAGGGAGCTCGCCGACTCGGCGCCCACGCCCGCCACCGTCGACGGCTACAGCCAGGGCATGACCCTGTCCACCCCGGCGGGGCTGACGTACGAACGGCTCACCGGCGTCCTCCAGTCGGTGCTCGACCGGCATCCGGCGCTGCGGGCCCGATCGGTACGCGCGGACGACGGCACGTGGGAGCTCGACGCCCCGGCGCCCGGTTCCGTACGGGCCGGGGACGTGCTGCGGCGTGCCGAGGCGGACGCGGCGGCCGAGGCAGCGGCCGCCCGGGACCGCCTGCGCCCCGAGTCCGGCGTCATGGTGCAGGCGGTGTGGTGGGAGCCGGAGAACCGGCTCGTCCTCGTCGTCCACCACCTGGTGGTCGACGGCGTGTCCTGGCGCGTCCTGTGCGCGGACCTCGACGCCGCGTGGCGCGGCGAACAGGCGCCGCCCACCGGCACCTCACTGCGTGCCTGGAGCGGGCTGCTGCGCACGTACGCCCGGCGCGAGGAGACCGTCCGGCAGGCCGACCACTGGGCTCGTGCCCTCGGCGGCGGGACGCCCCTGGCCGGCCGTGCCCTGGACCCGGCCCGGGACACTTCCGGGACCCTCCGCCGGCACACCGTGTCCGTGGGCGCCGAGGACACCGAGGCGCTGCTGACCCGGGTGCCCGCGGCGTTCCACGCGAACGTCGAGGACGTCCTGCTGACCGCGCTCGCCCTCGCCGTCGCCGACCACCGTCGCCTTTCGGGAGTCGCGGACGCGGGCCTGAGCGTGCAGTTGGAGGGGCACGGCCGTGAGGAGACGGTCGCCGAGGGCGTCGACCTGGCGCAGACCGTGGGCTGGTTCACCACCGTTCACCCGGTGCGGCTGGACCCGGGGCCCGTCGACCTCGCCGAGGTGCGAGCGGGTGGTCCCGCGGCGGGCCTGGCGCTGAAGGCGGTCAAGGAGCAGCTGCGCGCCGTGGGCGACGGCGGTCTCGGGTTCGGCGCGCTGCGCCATCTCAACCCGGAGACCGCTGAGCGTCTGGCCGCGCTGGCCGTGCCCGAGATCTGCTTCAACTACTTGGGGCGGTTCGGTTCGGGCGATAAGGAGAGCCCGTGGCAGCCGGTCGCCGGTGACGAGGGCATGTTCCACGGCGTCGACCCGGCGCTGCCGCTCGCGCACGCGCTGGAGATCGACGTCCATGTGGCGGCCGCGCCCGGAGGAGCCCGGCTGAGCGCCACCTGGTCGTACGCGGGCGAGGCCCTGGACGCGGACGTCGTCCGGTCGCTCGCCGACGGCTGGCTGGCGTACCTGGCGGCTCTGGTGGCGCACACCGACGAGCCCGACGCGGGGGGCTGGACGCCTTCCGACCTCTCACTGATCTCCCTCAGCCAGGACGAGATCGACGACTTCGAAGCCGACTGGAGGCTTTCGTGACTGGCCGCACTGCCCGCGCCAAGCTGGAGGACATCCTCCCGCTGACCCCGCTCCAAGAGGGTCTGCTGTTCCGGACGGAGCTCGACGGTGACGGCCGAGACGTGTACGCGGGCCATCTGACGCTGACGCTGCGGGGGCCGGTGGACGAGCCGCGGCTGCGGGCCGCCGCCCAGGCCCTGCTGGACCGCCAGCCGGGCCTTAGGGCCGCGTTCCGCCGCAACCGGCAGGGCAAGGCGGCCGCGCTCGTCCCGTCCCGGGTGGACGTGCCGTGGAGCTTCACCGACCTGTCCGGACTGCTCGAGGACGAGCGGGAGCGGGAGACCGAGCGGCTCACCGTCCTGGACTCGGAGCGTGGATTCGACCTGGGGCAGCCGCCCCTGGTCCGTTTCACGCTGCTGCGGCTGGGCGCGGAGCTGCACCGGCTGGTCCTGACCAACCACCACATGATCCTCGACGGATGGTCGCAGCCTCTGCTGGTGCGGGAACTGTTCGCCCACTACGCGGGCGACGCCGCTCGCCCGCTTCCTCCGGCGGCCTCCCCGCGCGTGTACCTGGACTGGCTCGCCGCGCAGGACCGGCGCGCCGCCCAGGCCGCGTGGCGGACGGCACTGGCGGACCTGGACGGCCCGACACTGATCGCGCCCGGCGCGTCCGAGTCGGTGACCGAGCCGCCGCGGAAGGCCGTCGTCGAACTCGACCCCACGCTGACCTCCTCGGTCACCGCCGTCGCACGGGCCCGCGGACTGACCCTGGGCACCGTCGTCCAAGGCACCTGGGCGCTCACGCTGGCCAGGTCCCTCGGTCGCGACGACGTCGTCTTCGGCACCATGGTGTCCGGCCGGCCGGCCGACCTGCCGGGCGTCGAGTCGATGGTGGGCGTCTTCGTCAACACCGTCCCGGTGCGGGCCGCCCTGTCTCCGGCGGAGCCGTTCGCAGAGGCCCTGGCCCGGCTCCAGGAGGAGCAGTCCGCGCTGGTCTCCCACCAGCACCTGGGCCTGGCCGAGGTGCAGCGGCTGGCCGGCGGGCGGGAGCTGTTCGACACTCTCGCCGTGGTGGAGAACTACCCGTTCGATCCCGAGTCGTTGGCCGAACTCGCACCGGGACTGCGTCTGGAGGCAGCCGGCGGCAACGAGGGCGTGCACTACCCGCTCGCGCTGACCGTGCTGCCCGGAACGCGCCTGCGGCTGGAGCTGGGGTACAGGCCAGACGCGCTGGACGAGGAGGAGGTGCGGTCCGTCGCCGACCGGCTGCGCCGCGCTTTCGAGGCGTTCGCCGCCACGCCGGACGAACCGCTGGGCCGCGTCGACCTTCTGGGCGAGGACGAGGCTCGCCTTCTGACCGCGCCCGGCACCACCCACCCGGTACCGGACACCACCCTCACGGCGCTCGTCGCCGAGCAGGTGGCCCGTACTCCCGACGCCACCGCCGTGGTCTTCGAGGACGACCGGCTGAGCTACGCCGAGTTGGACGCGCGGGCCGAGCGGGTCGCCGGCTGGCTGGCCCGGCAGGGCGCTGGCCCGGGCGTGGTCGTCGCGGTCGTGCTGCCCCGCTCCGCCGACCTGGTCGTGGCACTGACGGCGGTGTTGCGGGCCGGTGCCGCCTACCTGCCGGTGGACCCCGGCTATCCGGAGGACCGCATCGCGTTCATGCTGGACGACGCGCGTCCGGTGGCCGTCCTGACGGACACCGCGACGCTGGGCCGGCTGCCGGGCGCGGCCACGGTGCTCACTCTGGACGGCCCGGAGGCCAGGGCCCTTCCCGCCGCCGGAGGTGCCGCGGCGTCCGCCGTCCGCCCGGCCGATCCGGCGTACCTCATCTACACCTCCGGCTCGACGGGCCGCCCCAAGGGCGTCGTCGTACCGCACTCGGCGATCGTCAACCGCCTGCTGTGGACGCAGGGCGAGTACGGCCTCACCTCCGCCGACCGGGTGCTCCAGAAGACGCCGTCCAGCTTCGACGTGTCGGTGTGGGAGTTCTTCTGGCCGTTGATCACCGGTGCGACGCTGGTGGTGGCCCGCCCGCAGGGCCATCTGGACCCGCAGTACCTGGCGCGTCTCATCCAGGAGCAGTCCGTCACCACGGCGCACTTCGTCCCGTCGATGCTGCGCGCCTTCCTCGCCGAGCCCGAGGCGGCGGGCTGCGCGGGCCTGACCCGGGTGCTGTGCAGCGGTGAGGCGCTCACCCCCGAGCTGGTGCGCGGCTTCCACGGCCTCTTCGGCGGCGCGGTCGAGCTGCACAACCTGTACGGGCCCACCGAGGCCGCCGTGGACGTCACCGCCTGGCCGTGCCCGGCCGACGGCGCCGACCGCGCCGGCGTGCCGATCGGCCGCCCGGTGTGGAACACCTCGGCGTACGTCCTGGACGCGGCCCTGCGCCCCGTCCCGGCCGGTGTGCCCGGGGAGCTGTACCTGGCGGGCCCTCAGCTGGCGCACGGCTACCTGGGGCGGCAGGGGTTGACGTCCGAGCGGTTCGTCGCCGACCCGTACGGCCCGCCCGGCACCCGGATGTACCGCACGGGAGACCTGGCCCGGCGCGACGCGGACGGGGTGATCGAGTACCTGGGCCGGACCGACGACCAGGTGAAGATTCGCGGTTTCCGCATCGAGCCCGGTGAGATCGAGGGTGTGCTCGCGCAGCACCCCGGCGTCCGGGAGGCCGCCGTGGTGGCCCGCCGTGACCTCGGCACGGACGGCGACCCGGTGCTGGTGGCCTACACCACCGGCACCGCCGACGCCCCGGAGCTGCGCCACCATCTGGCGGGATCGCTGCCGGAGCACATGGTGCCGTCCGCGTTCGTCGTGCTGGACGCGCTTCCGCTGACGCCGAGCGGCAAGCTGGACCGCCGGGCGCTGCCCGCGCCCGAGCGCGGCCCGGCAGTGGCGGGCCGGCGCCCCCGCAACCCCTCGGAGGGAATCCTCTGCGACCTGTTCGCGGAGGTCCTCGGGGTGCCCGAGGTCGGCATCGACGACGACTTCTTCGCTCTGGGCGGGCACTCGCTGCTCGCGACCCGGCTCGCCAGTAGGGTCCGCTCCACCATGGGGGTGGAACTGCCGCTGCGGACGGTCTTCGACGCGCCGACGGTCGCCGCGCTGGCGCGGCGCCTGGGCACGCGCAGCACCCGGCCGCCGCTGCGGGCCGGGGAGCGCCCGGATCCGCTGCCGCTGTCGTTCGCGCAGCAGCGCATGTGGTTCCTGTACCGGCTGGAAGGGCCGAACCCGGCGTACAACATGGCGTTCGCGGCCCGGCTCACCGGCGCCCTCGACGCCGACGCGCTGCGGGCCGCGCTCGGTGACCTGACGGACCGGCACGAGGCGCTGCGGACGGTGCTGCCCGACGACGCGGGCAACCCCCGGCAGGTCATCCTCGACGTGGAGGCCGCGCGGCCGGAGCTCGGGGTCACGCCGGTCACCGAGGTGGAGCTGCCCGGCCGGCTCGCGGACGCGGCGTCGCGCCCCTTCCGTATCGACGAGGAAGCGCCCTTCGCCGCCGAGCTGTTCGCCGTCGGCCCCGGGGAGCACGTGCTGATCCTGGTCCTGCACCACATCGCAGCGGACGGCTGGTCCGCGCTGCCGCTGCTGCGGGACCTGGCGGACGCGTACACCGCCCGCAGCCGGGGCGAGCGCCCCTCCTTCGTCCCGCTGCCGGTGGGGTACGCGGACCACGCGGTGTGGCAGCGCGCGCTGCTCGGTGACGAGTCGGACCCGGACGGGCTGCTGCACCGCCAGGCCGAGTACTGGCGCAAGACGCTGGAGGGGCTGCCGGAGGAGCTTCCGCTGCCCACGGACCGGCCGCGGCCCGCCGCGCCGAGCCTGCGCGGCGCGACCGTCGACGTCGATGTTCCGGCCTCGCTGCACCGGGCCGTCCGGGCGCTGGCCCGACGCTGCGACGCCAGCGTGTTCATGGTGCTGCACGCGGCGCTCGGCACCCTCCTCACCCGGCTGGGCGCGGGTTCGGACATCCCCATCGGAACGCCGATCGCGGGCCGCAGCGACGACGCCGTCGACGACGTGGTGGGTTTCTTCGCCAATACGCTGGTGCTCCGTACGGACACGTCCGGCGATCCGGGCTTCCGGGAGCTGGTGGCCCGTGTCCGGGAGACCGACCTGGCCGCGTACGCGCACCAGGACATTCCCTTCGAGCGGCTGGTGGAGCTCCTCAACCCGGCGCGGTCCATGGCCCGCCACCCGCTGTTCCAGGTGATGCTGAGTCACCAGGCGAGGGCGCCGATGAACCTGGCGCTGGGCGAGGTCGCAGTCCGGCAGGAGCCGGTGGACATGGGAACGGCCAAGTTCGACCTGGCCTTCGAGATCACCGAGGAGCATGGCCGGGACGGGATGCGGCTGGGTGTGGAGTACAGCACCGACCTGTTCGACCACGACACCGTGGCGAACATGGCGACCCGCTTCCTGCGGGTGCTCCAGGCCGTCACCGAGAACCCCGAGCGTCCTCTCGGCAGCCTGGAGCTACTCTCCGCCGACGAACGCCGGCAGGTGCTCGTCGACTGGAAGGGCGACCTGGTCGAGGCGCCGGTGGCGACGCTGACCGAACTGTTCACCCGTCAGGTGGCGCGCACACCCGACGCCACGGCGCTCGTGTGCGGTGACATCGCGTACACCTTCGCCGAGCTGGAGCGGCGCACGGCACGCCTGGCCCGGCTGCTGCAGGACCGGGGCGTCGGGCCGGAGGGGATGGTGGCCCTTCTGCTGCCCCGCCGGGCCGACACCGTGGTCGCGCTGCTGGCGGTCATGCGGGCCGGTGGCGCGTACGTCCCCATCGACCCGGGCTACCCGGCGGGGCGGATCGAGCACATCCTGCGGGACTCCGCGCCCACGCTGCTGATCACCACCGGGGCGCTCGCGGGTCTCGCGGGAGACGGCGGACCGGAGACCCTGATTCTGGACGCGGCGGAGACGCAGGCGTCGCTCTCCGACGAGAGCACCGCTCCGACGGGCGAGCTGCCTGACCCGCTGCCGCAGCACCCGGCGTACGTCATCTACACCTCCGGTTCCACGGGTCTGCCCAAGGGCGTCGTCGTGGAGCACCGCAGCATCGCCAACCTCTTCCACAGCCACCGCGAGCTGCTCTACCGGCCTACCGTCGCGGCCGCGGGCGGGCGGAGCCTGCGGGTGGCGCACGGCTGGTCGTTCGCCTTCGACGCGGCGTGGCAGCCGCAGCTGTGGATGCTGGACGGCCACGCGCTGCACATCGTCACCGAGGACACGCTGCGCGACCCGGACCAGATGGTGTCGTTCATCGAGACGAACCGGATCGACTTCATCGAGGTCACACCGTCGCACGCGATGCAGCTCGCGGGCGCCGGGCTGATCAAGGAGGGCCGCTGCCCCCTGCTCGCGCTCGGCGTGGGCGGTGAGGCCGTGCCGTCCCCGCTCTGGCGGGACATGCGCGAGCTGGAGGGCACGGCCGGGTTCAACCTGTACGGGCCCACCGAGTGCACCGTCGACGCGCTGGCCGCCAATGTGGCGGGCAGTGAACGCCCGCTGGTGGGCCGGCCCACGGCGAACACCACCGCGTACGTCCTGGACGCCCGGCTCCAGCCGGTGCCGGCCGGTGTCATCGGCGAGCTGTACCTGGCCGGGGCCGGTCTCGCCCGCGGCTATCTGGACCGGCGCTCGCTGACGGCCGAGCGTTTCGTGGCGGACCCGTTCGGCCCGCCCGGCACCCGCATGTACCGCACGGGCGACCTGGTGCGCTGGATGCCGGACGGCACGATCGACTACCTCGGCCGCACCGACGACCAGGTGAAGATACGCGGCTTCCGCATCGAGCTCGGCGAGATCACCGCTGCCCTCGCGGCGGGCCCGTCCGTCCTCCAGGCGGCGGTCGACGTACGCGAGGACGGTCCGCGCGGCAAGCACATCGTCGCCTACGTCGTCCCGGCGGCGGGCGCCGACTTCGACCCGTCCGCGCTGCGCGCCCAGCTGAGCCGGATGCTGCCGGACTACATGGTGCCGTCGGCGTTCGTGGAGCTGGACGCGCTGCCGCTGACCGACCACGGCAAGCTCGACCGGCGTGCGCTGCCCGCCCCGCAGGCGGTGGAGTCACGGACCGGCCGGGGACCTCGCGACCTCACCGAGGCCCTGGTCTGCGAGATCTTCGCCGAGGTGCTGGACCTGCCCGAGGTCGGCATCGACGACGACTTCTTCGAACTCGGCGGCCACTCCATGCTGCTGGTGCGGCTGCGGGACCGGCTCCAGCGCGCCACCGGACGGCAGATGGCGGTGGCGGACCTCTTCCGTCATCCGACGGCGGCCGCGCTCGCCGGCCGGCTGCGGTCCACGGCGGACGAGCAGGCTGACACCGGTGCGGGCCTCGACGTGCTGTTCAGTCTGCGGTCCGCGGGCAACCAGGCACCGCTGTGGTGCCCGGCGCCCGCGACGGGACTCGGCTGGCGGTACGCGGCGCTGCGGGCGCATGTTCCGGATGAGGTGCCGATCCACACTCTTCAGGCGCCGAACCTGGCGGGCGGACCGGCCGTGGAGTCCCTGGAACAGCTGGTCGAAGCCCACCTGACGGAACTGACCCGGGTTCAGCCGCACGGCCCGTACCGGCTGCTGGGCTGGTCGCTGGGCGGTGTCGTCGCCCACGCCTTGGCATGCCGTCTCCAGGCCCGCGGGGAGCGCGTGGAGCTGCTGGCGCTGCTCGATTCCTACTCCGTTGCGGACGGGGACGCGGCCGCGGACGACGCCGGCGCGGCTGCCGTCGATGCGGCGGTGGACGGGCTGGGTCTGGAGGAGACGACCGTGATGGCGATGCACGCCAACTATGCGGTGGCCACCAGCCTGTTGTCGGCCTACTCCCCCGCCCGGTACCAGGGCACACTGCTCCACTTCCGCGCCTCCGACGCCCCACGGCCCGCCGAGGACTGGGCGGCGTACACGGACGGCGAGGTCGTCGTGCACACCGTCGCGGACGACCACGACGGTCTGCTGGACCCGTCGGCGCTGCGGCGGATCGCGGCGGTGTTGACCGAGCGCACCGAGGGATGGGGTTAGCAGGCGGACATACGAAGCCGCCCTCCACACCGGAAACGGTGTGGAGGGCGGCGCCGTAGTTCGTCAGCCGTGTGCTCAGCCGAGCAACGCGTCGATCTCCCGGCCACGGTCGGCGCGCAACGCCTGGGCGGTACGGCGCAGCAGGAGGGAGTCGGCGATCTCACCGGAGCGGATGGCAAGGGTGGACAGCAACGAGGACGTCACGCCGTGGGTGTGCTCAGTGCCGCCCTGGAGGTAGACGCCGACGTCCACATGCTCGCTCATCAGCACGCGGTGGTCGCGGTCCACGTGCACCCTGCCCTGCTCGTCGGTGAGGCAGTCGGCAGCAAGGTCGCCGAGGAGGTCGCGCGGGTCGACCGGACTGTAGCCAGTGGCCATCACGACTGCGTCGCAGTCCAGCGTCTCCTGCTGGCCCGTCGTCAGCGAGCGGACCAGGACGCGGGCTCCGTTGGTCAGGGCCTCGACGCCGCCGAGCTCGGTGGTGTTGAGAAACCGCAGCCGTTCCCGGCCGCTGACCCTCTCCTGGTAGTGCGTGCGGTACAGCTGCTCGATGAGGTCGCCGTCCACCACGGAGTAGTTGGTGTTGCGGTGGTAGCCGTAGAGGTCCTGCTTGACGTTCTCAGGCGCGGTGAAGAAGTCGTCGACCGCCGAGGGGTCGAAGATGCGGTTGGCGAAGGGGCTGTCGTCGGCGGGGCTGTAGCCGTAGCGGGTGAAGACCGCGTTGACCTCCGCGTTGGGAAAGGTCCGGTGCAGGTAGTCGACGGCTTCGGCGGCGGACTGTCCCGCACCCACCACGACGAACCTGCGGTGCCGGAGGTCCTTCAACTGCGGTGCGCGGAAGAGCAGGTCGCGGGTATGCCAGACGTGTTCGCCCTGGGTCACGCCTTCGGGAAGGCGGGGCTTGAGACCGGTACCGACGATGACGTTGAGGGCCCTGAGCACCTCTCGGTCGGACGGGTCGGAGACGCTCTCCGAGACGACGTCGACGGCCTCGACTCGGTCTCCGTTGCGCACGGGGCGGATCTCGGTGACCCGCCGCCCGTAGTCGACGCTGTCGCCGAACTCGGCGGCGCACCACTCGAAGTAGTCATGGAACTCGATCCGAGTGGGGAAGAACGTTTTCTGGTTGATGAAGTCGGCAAGGCGCCCTCGGTCCTGAAGGTACATCAGGAAGGAGAAGCGGCTGCTGGGGTCACGCATGGTGACCAGGTCCTTGAGGAAGGAGACCTGCATCGTCGCCCCCTCCAAAAGCATGCCGCGGTGCCAGCCGAAACGCTCCTGCTGCTCAACGAAACGTGCCTGCAGCGCCCGTTCGGGGTCGCGGCGGTTGTGGTCGGCGACGGCGATGGCCAGAGCCAGATTCGACGGACCGAAACCTATGCCGACCAGATCCCGGGCGGCGCCGCCCTCAGCCTGGCCGCTGTCCTCGCGACGTCCCGACATACTGGTCCTTCCGTTCGATCGTACGACTGAGTTGGCCGCGCACCACACGACCACAATAGAGACTGCTACTAAGGTAAGGCGTGCCTAAATTCCCCTAGACCGCACGGGGTGTCAAGTCCGCGCGTACCTCCGTGCGCCCCGCCGTTCCGACCACGCTCACAATGTCCACCCATGCCGCATACGCCACAGCTTGATACGCCCGACCCGGACCGCTGACACTCCGGCAGAAAACAGCAGCGTGTGGCCCTCACCACGCCCTCGGCGCCCAGCGCGCACTCCTCCTCGACGAGCCATCGCCCGGCTCGAACCAGGCCGAGTTCTGGACCCTCCTCAACAAAGGCGGGTTCCCGGCCGACTCCGCGGACCGCTACCCCCGTGAGCTCTACGGCTACCAGCGTCAACCCGGGTCCATAGCACCCGCACTGACGGCAGACCCCGTTGCGCCGGCCCGCGACGAAGACCTCCGGCCTCGACGACGCGACCGCCACCGCGTCATGGACCTGACGGAGAAACCACGGGAGCGCCGCAGACTCACCTCGTTCTCACCAGCCTGAGCCGACAGGGGGTGGCCAACCAACCGACCATCCATTAAGTTAGGCAAGCCTAACCTGATGGAGGTCAGGAAAATGACGAACGCTGCCGCCCTCTGCGCAGCCCAGCCGACCCCCGCGGAACGGGTCCGTTCCGTGCTCGCCGCCGCGGAGTCCCTGACGGTGACGACGAACGGACACCGCTGTGACCTGGTGGGCCTGCACTCCCTTGACACCCGGGGCCGGTTGACGCTGGAGCTGTCGGCCGCCAGCCACCTCGCCGTCGCTGTCGCCTGCGCCCCTCGCGGCAACTTGGCCGCCATGCTCGAGTTCACCGATGTCGCACCCACCGCCGTCCGGGACCGGGTGCGCGCCCGGGTCGTCCTGTCAGGTTGGCTGACCCCGGTCGGCCCGGACCTCGAGGGGACCACCGTCGAACTACGCCTGGACCTCGTGCGCGCCACCCTCGAAGCAGAGGAAGGCATCCTGGTCGTCGGCCTCGATGAACTCGTCCTGGCGGAGGCGGATCCGCTGGCCGGCCACGAGGCGGGACTGCTCCTCCACCTGACTGACGCGCACCCCGACTCGGTGGCACAGCTCGCGCGGCTGGTGGACCTGCGGCATCTCCACGGCGTCCTGCGTGTGTGGCCGCTCCGCCTCGACCGGTACGGGATCACGCTGAGGCTCGAATATGCCCGCGGTCACCGCGACATCCGCGTGCCCTTCTCGGCCCCCGTACACGCAGCCGCTGAAGTCGGCGACCGCATCCAGACACTTCTCGCCGCCGCTCACGCCTGCCCGCGCCGACGCCGGCAGTCCACCCGGCCATGACGCCCGAACCCGCACCACCCCTCCAGTTCCGCCCGCCCGACCAGGTGGCGGCGATGTGCCGGCGCGGGTGCTCACCCGGGTGAAGAGCCGGGTTGGCGCCGCGGTGCGGGCGAGCTCGGCCGGGCCGAGTGTCTCGAGAGGTGGGAGAGCGGCAGGCGCGAGTGACCGGCCGCCGCCTGGCGCGCTATCGACACCGGAATGGCCTGGTCAGAGGGCCATTCGTCGTCGACCTCACACCCAGGCCGGTGAGAACCCCGTCGTTCTCCAGCGAGCACACCGCCACCATCGGCCCGCCGCGGCCGACCCTCCACCACGCCTCCGCCGGTCTGCACGAGCAGCTCGAGCGCCGGCGACATGATCAAGATCCGACCGTGCCGTGCACCGCGATCTGCGCCTGCGCTCCGGCCGTCGGCCCCCTCCGCCAGGACCGACCGCGCCGCGCCGGCAGATACTCATCCGTCTCGCTGCGCCCGGCGCCGGCAAGGCGGCGCCGGGCGCAAGGACGGCCTTCATCATCCACCGCAGGACGTGCGGTCCAGCGCCACGAGGGCAGAGACGTCGACTGCCGCGGCGGGTAGGGCGGCGATCATTGGCAGGTGCGCCACTCGGGTCGCGTGACCGGGCGGCGTGGACTGAGGCATCCCTTGCCGCCGGCCCCCCGCCGCTTGAGGAGGCACAACCTCTCAAAAAGCCGTCAGCGGCTGTGTTTTGCTTCGCCCGGGACCAGGCGAGGTTCCTCAACCTTGGATCGAACGCGCCAACTACTCCGGCACCAGCACCTTGATCCTTTACCGAAAGTACGACACCCCCACGGACGAAACCCTCCAGGACCTGGAGGACATGGGTGCGGGCTTGGAGCGGCCTACCTACAGCGGCGCCGGCCCCTGGGTGACCACCCCGGTCACATGCCCCGCCCTTCGGAAACTCACGCCGACTCGGCGCACGGCCGATCGGGGCCGGTTCGACCGGCGCGAGCACCGGTCGAACGGAGTGTCGCGCGACTGAAGTCGTGGCGGATCTTCGCCGGGCCCGATGCGGCCCCGAGCCGCCTGTCGTGAAACTCCGCTGCCGTCCTCCCCTGGAGTGTCAGCGCTGAAAGGGGCTCACTGTCTACTAAGGCTGAACTCGTGGAGTCGTAGGGGCTGACGGCTCGTCGTCCGCTGCGGGATCACCTGGGCATGCGGTATCCACGAGGAGGCGGGCTGACCGCCGACGGCAGCAGTTCCGCGAGGAGTTACGGCTAAGAGCGGTCGAGAGGTTCGCCCAGGGCGAGGCGAGCTCCTCGACGCCCTGATCCGGATCCGGCTTGGGCCGTCCGAACCTCTTGGCGGAGGCCACCCGCGGTGCCGTCCTCGCCAACAGGAACAACTCCCGTCCGGCCGCACGCATCACCCCACCGAATCCGCATGCATCAACTACGGCTGCCGTCACTGCCACATCGCGATCCTGCACCTTGAGAATCGCACTAAATGCATGTGATGCAGACGGAAACGACATCTTAGAGGTCGCTTCTTTTGGTGCTGTGGGTCATTGAACGGTTCATGGTGGACGTGGTGGAGCGGCTTGTGCCGGATGAGGTACGGGTGTTGTTCCGGCGCGTGGTGCCGGCGACCGCGGTGAGGCGCCCGCAGGGTGGTGGCCGGCGTCGGGCGGGTGATCGTGAGACGTTGGCGGCGATCATCTTCGTGGTTGCTTCGGGCTGTACCTGGCGGCAGTTGCCACCGGTGTTCGGACCGGCCTGGCCCGCGGTCTACCGGCGCTTTGCCCAGTGGAGCCGGGACCGGGTGTGGTCCCGGCTCAACCGCGTGATCCTCGACAACGGAAACCAGACGGAAGGGGGCGATTCCCGGTTCCCTTCAGGGCGCGCTGCGTAGACTCCCCGTAGTCATCCGCTCGGGAGGGGCATGCGATGAAGGGCATACGAGCGGGCGCCACCGCCCTTGCCGTTCTGGGCGCCGCCGGTGTGGCGGCGGCACGGGCGGCCGCCGATCGGATCGCGCGGAACCCCGATCCGTACCCGCTGGACCGGCTCGCGCGGGAGCCCGAAGGCGAAGAGGTGTTCATTCCGCGGCCGGACGGGACGGTGCTGCGGGCTCTCGTGGCGGGGGAGGGCCCAGCAGTGGTGCTCGCCCACGGCTACGGCGCCTCACTGCTGGAGTGGAATCTGATCTGGGAGGAACTGCGATCGGCCGGCCACCGTGTCATAGCCTTCGACCAGCGGGGCCACGAGCGGTCCACACTCGGCCGTGACGGCGCCGGATCCGGGCCCATGGCGGCGGACTACGCCGCCGTGCTGGAGCACTTCGACGTCACGGACGGTGTGCTGGTGGGCCACTCCATGGGCGGATTCCTCGCGATCCGTGCGGTGCTGGACCACGGCGAGGTCGTCCGCCGTCTGCGCGGCCTGGTGCTCGTCGCTACTTGGGCGGGCCGGATCTACGACGGAGCGCCGCAGAACCGGTTGCAGATCCCGCTGATCAGAGCCGGCATCATCCAGCGCTGGATGTGTACGCGAACCGGCGCGCTCCTCTTCGGCGCCGTCCAGTGCGGCCGTCGGCCGTCCCCGGCGATGATCTCGGTCTACCGCGATGTCTTCCTACGGCAGGACCACCCCCCGTTGCTGCCGGTGGTGCGGGCCTTCGCCGCGGAGGATCGCTATCCGCGCCTCGGCGAGATCACCGTGCCCACCGTCGTCGTGGTCGGCGCCGACGACCGCTCGACACCGCCCGTCCACGCGCAACGGATGACCGCGGGCATACGCGGTGCGCGGCTGGTTACCGTGCCCGGCGCGGGCCACATGATCAACTGGGAAGGCGCCGACGCTCTCGTCGAAGCCGTCGAGTCGGTGGCCGCCCCGGCCCGGGACGGTTCGGGGAGCTAAGACGTTGTTTTCGCTCGGCGAGTTGACGGAAGCCGATGAGGACCGCGGCTGTGCCGACAAAGGCGAGGAAGTGCTCTGCCTTGCGTTCGTATCGGCGGTGCAGGCGTCGGCAGCCGGCGAGCCACGACACGGTCCACTGAGCTGATCGCTGCCCGCGACGACGGACACGACGCGTCGGCCGTCCTGCGATCGCCGCGCGGCACGGAAGAGATCAGCTGTCCTTTCGTCGTCGGCTGTGATGGGCCCGCCAGTACCGTGCGGGCCTTTGCCTGCATCGGCTGGCACGGCAGGCCGTACGCCGTGGAGGTGATCCTCGCCGACCTCGACGTGGCGGGTGCCGCGGGTCGCGCCGGTCCTTCCGGTGCTCAGGTGTTCGCGCGGCGTGATGGGCTGGTGTTCCTCTTCCCGCTCGGAGAGCAGGCCGCTTGGCGGCTGCTGGCCACGCGGGCGGCCGCCGGCGAACCCGGGCCGGACTTCGGTCAGCCCGGCGCCGCCGTACCGCAGGCCGAGCTCCAGCGGCTTCTGAGCGACGCGGGAACGCCGGCGCGGATCGAGCACCTGGCCTGGTCCGCGCGGGTGCCGCTGCGGTGTGGTCTCGCGCGGCGGTTCCGTCAGGGGCGGCTCTTCCTCGCGGGGGACGCGGCCCACAACTACTCGCCTGCCACCGGCCAGGGCATGAACGCCGGCATTCAGGACGCTGTGACCTCGGCTGGAAACTGGGCTTGGCGGCAGGCCATGCCGAGGGCGGGCCCGCTGACGACGTGCTGCTGGACTCCTACGACCAGGAGCGCAGACCGGCTGCCCACCACCGGATCGTCCTTACGCATATGGCGTTCTGCGCGGAGGCGTCGACCGGGCGGATCCCCTCTTGGCTGCGCGGAGTGGCCGCCCCGCGCGCAGCCCCGGCCGTACCCGCCCTTCTGGACCGGCGCAGGCTGGTCGCCGATGCCATGCGCCTCATCTCCCAGCTGCGGGTGAACTACCGGCACAGCCCCTTGTCGGTGCAGGGATACCGCGACCTGCGGGGTGCACCCCGCCCAGGAGACCGCCTGACGGACGCGGCCGTCAGCCTCGGCGGGGCTCCACGGCGGCTCCACCAACTTTTGGCCGGCCCGGGTGTGCACCTGCTGTTGCAGTGCGACGCCGCTCCCCCGCCGCCGCAGGCGGTGACCGACTCCCACGTCACCGTCCTGCGGCTGGCGAACAGCCCGGGGCTCGGTCTGGTGGCGGTCCGTCCGGACGGGCATGTCGGCTTCCAGTGCGGGAGGGCCGACCCGGCCGGGCTGATCGACTGGCTGGCGCTGGTCGGTGCGGCGACTCATCCCCTCCGGGTGTGAACGCGGGCCACGGACGCAAGCACGGCCGCCGCGGGCTCGCACGCGGTTCGCAGCGCGCCTTCCATGTCACCCAGCCGAAATGACCTGAGCTTCAACCGCGCTGTACCCAGCGATCCGCCACCCTCACACCAGCCGCTGTCCCTTCGCTGAAGGCGAGATACCCCCGACAGCCAGGCCGAGTTCGGTGACGCCGTTTGCCAGGAAGGAGTGCAGCCGGCTATCCCTTCCCCCTGACACAGCGAGACCGTGCTCGACCTTGCCCACGACGCCAAGGGCCGCGGCACCCTGGGCCCGGCCGTCTTCGAGGACGTGGCTCGCTGAACCGGGATCGATGACGTCACCGCCTGCACCGCGGCCGACGGCATCCCCGTGTACGCGCCTTCGGCCCCTTGTAGGCGAGACAGCAGGGCTCCAGTGAGCGACTTCGCCGGCCGTCGCACGGTGACCGACCGCGGCACGGCCACCTTCGACACACCGAAGTGATGCGCCGTCACCTCTGAGGAATGATGGTGATCTTGATGCCGACCATCCCTCTTCAGTGCCCACTATCAATCCTCGTCGCAGCCGGTCAGCGTCGCACCCGCGGCATCCCCAGTCCGATCCACGAGATGATCTCGCGCTGGATCTCGTTGTTGCCGCCGCCGAAGGTGAAGATCACGGCCGAACGGTAGCCGCGTTCCAGTTCGCCGCCGAGGACCGCGCCCGCCGAGCCCTCCTTGAGGGGGCCCGCCGCGCCGACGATCTCCATCAGCCAGGCGTAGGCGTCGCGCCGGGCCTCCGAGCCGTAGACCTTGACCGCGGAGGCGTCCTGCGGGGTGAGGGTGCCGTCCTGCACGGCGTTCACCATCTGCCAGTTGAGCAGTTTCATGGCGTCGAGCCGTGTGTGGGTGCGGGCGAGACGGCCACGCACCCAGCCGAGGTCGATCACCCGGCGGCCGTCGGTGAGCTTGGTGTCGGCGGCCCAGCGCTGGACGTCGCGCAGTGCGCGGATCGCCATGGTGCCGTGGGCGGCGAGGGTGACCCGCTCGTGGTTGAGCTGGTTGGTGATCAGCCGCCAGCCCTTGTTCTCCTCGCCCACCCTGTTGGCGACGGGAACGCGCACGTTGTCGTAATAGCTCGCGGTGGTGTCGTGCGAGGCGAGGGTGTTGATCAGCGTGCAGGAGTAGCCGGGGTCGGTCGTCGGTACGAGCAGCATGGTGATGCCCTTGTGGGGCGGGGCCTCGGGGTCGGTACGGACGGCGAGCCAGATCCAGTCGGCGGTGTCGCCGTTGGTGGTCCAGATCTTCTGTCCGTCGACCACGTACGTGTCCCCGTCCCGCACGGCCCGGGTCCTGAGCGCGGCGAGGTCGGTGCCGGCGTCCGGTTCGCTGTAGCCGATGGCGAAGTCGAGCTCACCGGAGAGGATCTTCGGCAGGAAGTACGCCTTCTGCTCGTCGGTGCCGAACTGCATGATCGTCGGCCCGACGGTGTTGAGTGCCATCAGCGGCAGCGGCACTCCTGCCTGGGCCGCCTCGTCGAAGAAGATGAACTGCTCCATGGGGGTCAGACCGCGGCCGCCGTACTGTTCGGGCCAGCCGACGCCGAGCCAGCCGTCCGAGCCGAGCCGGCGGATCGTGCGACGGTAGAAGCGCTTCCTGGCGGCCGGCTCGGCGTACCGGGCGTAGGCGTTGTCGGGGACGATCCCCGCGAAGTACCTGCGCAGTTCTGCGCGTAACTGTTCCTGCTGCGGCGTGTATTGAAGGTGCACGGCCCCTCCAGGCGTCTCGCGGTGCGCCCCTTGCGCGGCGGCGCGCACACAGTAGAACGTGTTGCAAGAATCCGGAAGGGCCGTGCCCAGGCGCGCTAGCGGGAGGCGTAGACGGCTTCGACGAGGGCCATCTTGCGCGGGTCGTCCGCGATGTGCGGGCCCATACGGTTCATCACGTACCCCATGGCTATGCCGGCTTCAGGGTCGGCGAGTCCGCAGGAGCCGCCGAAGCCGTCGTGGCCGAAGGCCCGGGGGTTGGGCCCGTACGAGCCGTTCGTGCCGCTCAGCCAGAGGCCGAGGCCGGCCTCGGTGTCGTGCGCGAAGCCGGCCGCGAGGACCAGATCGGGGCAGCCGCCCTGGCCTTCGCGCACCCGCTCCGCAGCCTCCCGCGACAGCACCCGGTGCCCGTGGAGCTGCCCCTGCCCGGCGAGGATGCCGTACAGCGCGGCGACGGCGCGGGCGGTGCCGTGGCCGTTGGCGGCGGGGATCTCCGCGGCCCGCCACCCGGCGGAGTTGGCCGCGTCCGCGCCGGTGGGCGGGTTGGTCAGGGCGGCGATGGCGACGGGTGCCAACTGGGCGAAGACCGCCGCCTGTTCACTGCTCCTGGAGGCCATCGGGTGCACCAACTCGGCGGCCCGGCCGAAGTCCCGCTCCGGCAGGCCGATGGTGAAGTCGATGCCCAGCGGTCCGGTGATCTCCTGCCGCAGGAACTCGCCCGGCAGCCGGCCGCTGACCCGGCGCACCACTTCCCCGACGAGGTGGCCGTAGGTGATCGCGTGGTAGCCGGAGCGGGTGCCCGGCTCCCACCAGGGTTCGGTCGCGGCCAGCCGGGCGCAGGTCAGTTCCCAGTCGTAGAGCTGGTCGAGCGAGTGCGGCTCACGCAGTCCGGCGAGGCCCGCCCGGTGCGAGAGCAGGTGGCGCACGAGGACGCTCTTCTTGCCCGCCGCCGCGAACTCGGGCCAGTAGTCGGCGACCGGCGCGTCCAGGTCGAGCAGCCCGCGGTCGGCGAGGACGTGGGCGCACAGGGCGGTCGGCCCCTTGGTCGTGGACCACACGTTCACCACGGTGTCGCTCTGCCACGGCACGGTCCGGGCGTCGTCCGCCCAGCCGCCCCACAGGTCGACGACCTTGTCGCCGTCGGCGAGGACGGTCACGGCGGCACCGAGCTCTCCCCGTTCGGTGAAGTTCTTCTCGAAGGCGGCACGGACCGCCGAGAAACGCTCGTCGCAGTGGCCTTCGATGCTGATGGGTCGCTCCGCCATGTCCGGCAGTCCTCCGTCACCTTGTCCCTGCACGTCGCAGCGAACATACCGACTGGTCGGACTGAGGGGGAAGGGGGCGTACGGCGGTTGGTCGCGGGTGAGCGAGGATGGACCCGTACGATCCCGGACCGGAAGGACGACGCGATGGCCCTTGACGATTCCGCACCGCTGCGCGACGGTTCGGTGCTGCTGCGCACCGAAGGGCACGCCGGATACATCACCCTCAATCGCCCCCGGGCCATCAACGCGCTCACCCACACCATGGTGCGAACCGTCGACGCTGCGCTCGAGGCCTGGGAGCACGACGACGACATCGCCCTCGTGGTCGTCTCCGGCGCCGGTGAGCGGGGGCTCTGCGCCGGAGGGGACATCCGCGCCATCCACGACGACGCGCGCGCCGGCGGCCGGGCGTCGGTGGCCTTCTGGCGGGACGAGTACCGGCTCAACGCGCGGATCGCTCGCTACGCCAAGCCGTACGTGGCGCTCATGGACGGCATCGTGATGGGCGGCGGCGTCGGTGTGTCCGCGCACGGCAGCGTCCGGGTCGTCACGGAACGCTCGGCCGTCGCCATGCCGGAGACCGGGATCGGCTTCGTGCCGGACGTCGGCGGCACCCACCTGCTGGCGCGGGCGCCCGGCGAGCTCGGCACCCACCTGGCGCTCACCGGTGACGCGGTCGGCGCCGGCGACGCGCTGCTGCTCGGCCTGGCCGACCACTTCGTGCCCGGCGACCGGCTCGCCGGCTTCGCCCGGTCCCTCCGGTCGGCGGATCCCGCCCAGGCGCTGCGTCGGTACGCGGCCGAGCCCCCGGCGGCGGAGCTCGCCGCCCATCGCGACTGGATCGACCACTGCTACGCCGCCGGCTCCGCGGAGGAGATCGTCGAACGGCTCTCGGACTGCGGGGAACCCGCCGCCAAGGAGGCCGCGGAGACCATCCTGAGCAGGTCTCCCACCGCTGTGAAGGTGACCCTCGCCGCGATCCGCCGGGCCCGCGCGCTGGGCGCCCTCGAGCCCGTTCTGGAGCAGGAGTTCCGGGTCTCCTGCACGGCCCTCGCCTCGCCGGACCTGGTCGAAGGCATCCGCGCCCAGGTCATCGACAAGGACCGCGACCCGCGGTGGTCGCCCGCGCGGCTCGACGCGGTCCACGAGAAGGACGTCGAACAGCACTTCGCCCCGCTCGCCGCGGGCGAGCCGGGCCTCGGACTCACCGACTGACCCCGGAACCAAGGCCCTTGCCTCCTCCGGGGCCGAGGCCGCTCCGAAGCGCCGCTCCGAAGCGCCGGCCCGCGTCTGTCCGAGGCCGTGGCCGTGACCGGAAGGGGCGGGGCGGGAGAAGGCCCCGCCCCTTCCGCGTCACGCCGCCCGGTCCCGCAGCGACACCACGCTCCGGCGTACCTCGGTGGTCGTGCCGTTCACCGTCACCGCCAGCGTGAACTCCCCGGGACGCAGCGCCGTGAGGCGGCCCGTCGCCGGGTCGAAGGACGCCACGTGGCGGCCCCGTGCGCCGTCCGCCCGTCCGATGTGGACGTTGGGCGAGCCGGACCAGTCCGCGCTGACGGGGTACGCCACGGGAACGCGGCGCGTGCCCTGGACGACCGTCGCCTTCACGTCCCCGCTCTCGCCGGGCCGCAGGGCGGCGGGCGCCTCCAGGTCGAGCCCGTCCACATGCGTCCGGGTCTGGACGGAGAGCCAGTCGGGCCGGGCCTCCCACGGTGCCCGGCGCGCTGCTGCCTGCTCGGCCCGTGAGACGTCGTCGACGCCGACGAGCGACCAGCCCGTGAAGCCTCCCTCGTCCGCCGGGCCGGCCGGGGCCTTGCCGGAGTTGCCGTTGACGAGGTAGGGCACGCCGTCGACGTGCGCGGCGTGGAAGACGCCGACATGGCTGCCGATCAGCGCCGCGCCCTTGCCGGTCGTACGGCGGAACTCCGCCAGCCAGTTCTCGATCAGCGCGGCCTCCTTGCGGTCGCCGAGCCGGCTGGCCTGCTGGACGGTCGGGTCACGTGGCGGGACGTGCTCGACGACCATCACGGACCCGATGCCCGCGTCGACCGCCGCCGCGTCGAGCTGGGCCCGGAGCTCCTTGATCTGGGCGAGTCCGCCTCCGCGCAGAGTCAGGCTGGAGGTGTCCAGGGTGACGAAGCGGGTGCCGCGATGGTCGAACGTGCGCTGCGCGGGCCCGAACTCGGCGACGAAGTTGTCGATCCTCCCGCCCATCACCTCGTGGTTCCCGGGCACGTAGTACCAGGGCAGGTCGCCCCCCAGTTCCTCGTCGAGCACGCGGCGGGCGAACGCCAGGTCGGCCGGTGAGCCCTCGTCCACGAGGTCGCCGTTGACGACGAGGAAGTCGGGCCGTGCCGCCTTGATCTCCCGTAGGGTCCGGCGGGCCTGGGCGACGATCGGGCTGTCCGGGGCGCGGGCGACGAACTGGGCGTCGGACATGACGGCGAACCGCCAGTCCCGTCCTTCCGTGACGGCCGCGGGATCGATCAGCGGGTCGACGACGGGAGGCACGCGGGGCAGATCGACCGCGGGGGGCACCTGCGCGTCGAGTCCGTCGATGACGATCCCTCCGGTGTACTGCCGGTTCGCGGCGGTCTCCGCCAGGTAGAACCGGTGCACCGCCAGCGGCATCGCCGCGCCCTGCGGCACGTCGAACTTCACCTGCCGCCACCCGGTCCAGGTGATGTAGGGCCCGCGCAGCAGCTGATCGGACCCGGCGGCGTCCTTCAGGTGGAGGGTGGGCCAGGCGCCGTTGCCGTCGCCCTTGATCCAGAGGGTGAAGGACTGCGGCTGTCCGGCGACCGGGATCCGCTGCGGCGGGTTGGCGTAGGCGGCCCTCGTCGCCGTCGACCGGGTGAAGTCGTAGGTGAGGTTCAGGCCGGTGCCGTCGTGCCCGTCCGGTGTCGGTGCGACGGAGCCGCTCGCCCGGGCCTGGCTGAAGGTCCATGAGCCTGCGTCGTCGAAGCCGGTGACGGCCTGCTCGGCGAGGCCGACGCTCACGGCGAGCGTGGTGCTCACGCCCCCGGCGGTCGCGGTGATCCGCCCGGCGGTGCTGCCTCCGGTGCGCGCGGTGACGGTGAAGGAGCCGCGTCCGTCGTCGCGGACGTCGAACAGGTCGTGGTCGTAGTCGAGTCGTACGTCGGCGGGCTCGATCGGCGCGCTGTTGCCCTGGGCGTCGAGGCCGAGGACACCGAAGGCGCCGGCCGTGCCGGGGTCGGCGAGGGAGACCCGACGGGTGGTCGGCTCGATGCGGGCCAGGTCGTCGAGCACCGTGAGCCGGATGCCGCCTTCGGCACCGGCGCGTTCGGCGCGGACCTCGGTCGTGCCACTGCGCCGTGCCCGGAAGACGCCGTCCTGGTCGACCCGGCCGACGGAGGGCCGCGAGGTGCGCCAGTGCGGGGCGCCGGCGGCCGGTCCGTACGTCTCGTCGTAACCCGCGGCGGTGAGCCTGCGGGTGAGCCCGGGGAAGACGCGCTCCGGGTGACCGCCGAGCACCGGGTCGGCCGTGGGGGCCAAGGACGCCGGCACGGCGGTCTCGACCCAGTAGCCGCGCAGCCTGCCGCTGCCCTCGGGGGCGGTGAGGGCGAGGCCGTTGGGGACCTCGCGCTCGCTGCCGTCGGAGGGGCTGTTCTCCACCTGGAGCGCGTCACTGCCCGGTTCGCGGGCGACCAGGGTCGACGAGCCGCCGCCGTCGAGGTTGAGCGCGTTGTGCGCGCCGGCCTTCTTCATCATCAGGCCGAGCTCGGTGAGGGTGACGCCGCCGCTGTCGGCCTGCCGGCCGTCGACGGTGATGATCCGCATCGCCCGACCGTCCTTCGAGAAGCCGACGGCGGTGCGGGGCGCGGCGGTGTTGTTGCCCGCGCCGTCGTGGTTCTGTGCGACGCCGTCGACGACGAGGAGTTCACGGCCGCCGACCGCGGTGCGCGGCACGGGGCCGCTGTCGGTGCGGGGCCGGTACTCCACCTTCACCGCGTCGCCCGGCCGCAGGGCCGCGAGTACGTGGGCCCCGGCCTCGCGGCCGACGAGGACCGTGGTGCCCGCGGGCACGGCCCCGGTCCCGGGCCGGTCGAGCACTTCGACGACCTTGCCGTCGCGTACGACGGCTTCCGCGACGGGCGTCGCCGTGTCGGTGGTGAGGGCGCGGTCGGCCTCACCCCATGCCGAGGTGTACGCCCCGATCCCGCCCGCCGGTACGTTGGCGGCGTTGTACGCGCCGAGCGGGTGGGTCTTGCCGGGGACGGTGAGGGTGCCCTCGAAGTACATCTGCAGCACCCGGCCCGCGCCTTCCGGGCCGATGCCGACGGCCCGGTGGGCTCCTGGGGCGGGCGAGTGGGTGATCTCGCCGTCCTTGACGCCGGGGCCCTGCGGTGCGCCGGTCTGGTTGATGTCGAAGAAGTCCCCGTTGATCGCGGCGACGGTGCGGCGGCCCTCGCCGGCTTCGTGCCGGGCGGCGAGTTCGGAGACGCTGCCGCGGTCGGCGACCTTCCCCGAGGACAGGTAGTCGGCCTGTACGCCGCTGCCCAGGTCGACGGAGAGCGCGTCGACGCGCAGCCACTTGCCGGCCTCGAGCCGGTCGTACGAGGTGAGCCGGACGCCGGGTGCGATCGGCCGGGACGCGCGGGCGGTCTCGATGCCGTCGGGGTCGGCGACGGCTGTCTGGCTGCCGCCGGCGGCGCTGGCGGGCGGCGGTGCGACGGGCCGCAGTATTTCGGCGGTCTGCCGTGGCGGGGGCGGCGGATCAGCGACGGCGGGGGCGGCGGCCCCCACCACGAGTGCGGACAGCGTCGCGGCCAGCACGACGGTGTGTCTTGCTCTGCCAAGGCCCACAAGTACTCCTGGAGGATGGCTGGTTGAGCGTGCAGTAAGCGCTGTCGGCGGACAGCATCGCCGGGCCAAGAGGATCGCGCCAGAGGTCGGGATGAAGGACGGGAGAACACAAGGAACGCACTGGCATCTTCGCGTGACGGGGCATCAGCACCCCGTGTCACCACGCCGATGCCGGCCGACTGCCGGCGGGGCGTGGGAATCCGGTGCCGCTGGAGTGTCCGCGGCGCGACGGACGCGCGCCGTCGTCCACCGCTTGCGCTGCCCCGGGGCGTCTCGGGCCGCGGGTGGCCGATGGCCCTGCCGTGGCCGGTGAGTCGGCGGGCGCAGAGGCGGAGCGCGGCGCCCTCGGCGGGACCGTAGAACGCGGCGTGGTGGTCAGTGTCCGGACGACCGCGCCGAGGTCTCCGGCTCGGACACGGAGGCGGCCTTGCCGCGGCGGGACGGGCGGGGGCCGCGCGGGCGGCCGCTTCGGCTCGGACCGGGACAGCGAAAGGCGGGCGGACCGTCACGGTCCGCCCGCCTACGTCATGTCAGTGCTGGGCGCTACGACGCTTGCGCGCGGCCCACATGATGCCGCCGCCGGCGAGGATCACCGCGGCAGCCGCTCCGGCGATGACCGGGGTGGCGCTGGAGCCACCGGTCTCGGCCAGGCCGCCGCCGGGCGTCCCGGTGCTCGGCGGCGCCGAAGGCGTCGCGGGCGCACTGGTCGCGGGGGCGCTGGTGGCCGGGGCGCTGGTGCTCGGCGTCTCGCTGGGGGTGGGCGAGGTCTCGCTCGGCGTCGGCGAGGGGGGCGTCGTCGACGGCGTGGGGCTCGGGGTCGCGTCGTCGCAGACCGGCGCGGTCTTGGACTCGTCGCGCGAGAACTGGTCGCCGTCGCCGGCCACGACGACCAGACGGACGGTGAGTTCCTTGTCGTGCTCGGGAAGGTCGAGCTTGTCGTGGAATTCCTTCTTGAAGGTCTTCGTCGGCAGCAGTTCCTTGCCGTCCACCGTGATGGTCACGGTGTTCTCCTCGGTGGGGCTGTACGCGGTCAGGTCGACGCTGACCTTGTCACAGGTCACCGACCACACCGGCGTGTGCGCGATCGCCGGTGCGGCGGAAAGGCCGACGCCGAGTGCGCCGGCCGAAGCGACGGCTATGAGCGCTCCCGTACGCCGCCACGTTCTTCTGGTCTCAGTCACTGGTTCCTCCACGATTACCGCGCCAATGCGTCTGGCGGTGCGCGCACAGTACCGCTGACGCCTCATGGCACGACAACCGCCCCTTCCCCTTGGGGGATACGGCGGCTGAAATCACGTCAGTCGAGTCCGCGGCGCGTCGCGCGGGTCCACGCGGGCAGAACGAACCAGCACACCACGAACCACACCACCATGGCGACGACGAGCCACAGCGCGATCGTGTCGTCGAGCACCACCCGGAGGATGAGAAGGAGGGCGGCCGCCATCGTGCACAGCAGCAGCACGAGACCGAGCACGGTCAGGCGGGAGGCCCAGGAGACCGTCTGCGGCTTGAGCCGGCGGCCGGTGAGCATCCGGTGGAACGCCACGGGACCGATGAGCACCCCGGTGGTCGCGGCGCCCAGTACGACGGTCACCGAGTAGATCGTCTGGTCGGTCTGTGACAACTCGACGAAGCGTGGCTGAAACGCGACCGTCAGCAGGAAACCGAAGAGGATCTGCACGCCTGTCTGCGCGACCCGCAATTCCTGGAGCAGGTCCGCCCACCTGCGGTCGGCCCTTTCCTCCTCTGTCTCGTCGCGGCCGCGTACGCCATTTCCCTTTCCACTGTCATTGCCCCTTTTCCGGTCCATTACGCTCAGGCTCCATTCGCATCGGACAGTGTGTGCGGCGGGAAAATGCGGGCACCCGCCGTCATGGAGGTGCAGACAATGGTTCCTATCCTGCTCGTTCTCCTTCTCGCCGTCGTTCTGTTCGGCGCCGGATTCGCGGTGGAGGTCCTGTGGTGGATCGCCCTCGCCGTCCTGGTGATCTGGCTGTTGGGATTCCTGATGCGCAGCACGACGGCGGGTGGCGGGCGTTCTCGCTGGTACAGGTGGTAGTGGTGGAGTGACGAAGGGCCGCCCCTATCGCAGGGCGGCAAGCCGGCGGCCGGCGGGGCCCAATGCCCGCCGGCCGCCGAGCGCGTCGCCCCACGGGTCGGTGCGTGC
Source organism: Streptomyces sp. NPDC086835 (assembly GCF_044745705.1). NCBI lineage: Bacteria > Bacillati > Actinomycetota > Actinomycetes > Kitasatosporales > Streptomycetaceae > Streptomyces > Streptomyces sp. NPDC086835. The sequence continues at coordinate 318,772 of NZ_JBIVAU010000003.1, read as the reverse complement.
CTGTTCGAGGGCGTCCGTGACCGTCCACCGCCGCGGGCCCGTCCGCGGGTCGTCCAACTGGTCCCAGCTGATCGGTGCGGCGACCGGCGCGCCCGCCCTGGCACGCACGGAATAGGGCGCCACCGCGGTCTGCGCGTAGCCGTTGCGCTGCACGTCGAGATAGAGCCGGTCGCCTCGGGCCTGCTTGCGCACCGCGGTGGTCAGGTGGTCGGGGTCGCGTCCCGCGAGGGTCTCCGCCACCTCCTGGGCGAAGGAACGCACCCCGTCGAAGTCGGTGTCTCCCGACAGGGGCACGATCACATGGAGCCCGCGGGAACCGGTGGTCATGAGGACCGAGTTGAGGCGCAGATCGTCGAGGAGCTCACCGAGCTGCCGCGCCGCGCGTCGCACCGTCTCGAAGTCGTCGGCCGTGTCGCCCGAAGGGTCCAGGTCGAACACCAGCCGGTCGGGCCGCTCCAGCCGGCCGGTCCGTGACTGCCACCGGTGGAAGGTGATGCACGCCTGGTCGACCAGGTGCATCAAGGTGGCGGTGTTGTCGCACACGGTGTTGACCACGGTGCCGCCCTCCTTGCCGACCTCCACCCTGCGCACCCACTCCGGATAGCTCTCCGGGGTGTTCTTCTGCATGAAGCGGGGCCCGCCGACGCCGTCGGGGTGACGTTCCAGCATCAGCGGCCGGCCGCGTAGATGCGGCAGCATGTACGGCGCGACGGCCCGGTAGTACTCGGCCAGATCTGCCTTGGTGATGCCGTCGTCGGGGAAGAGCACCTTGTCCGGCCGCTGGATCTCGACGGTCCGCCCGCCGGCCCGCACGGGGTGGGTCCGCTCTTCCTTCACGGGTGCACCATCGCTTCCGCGACGAGCAGGCGCACGGCCGCACTGATGGACTCGGCGTCGATGCCGGAGGCGTGCAGCTGTTCCTCGGGCGAGGCGGATCCCGGGATGTTGCGCACCCCGAGGCGTATCACCCGCGGCATGGGGCGTCCGTCGGAGAACGCTTCGGCCACCGCGTCGCCGAGGCCGCCCTCCGTGCGGTGGTCCTCCACGGTCAGCAGACAGCCGGTGTCGTCGGCCGCGCTCTGCAGGGTGCCCGCGTCGACGGGCTTGACCGAATAGAGGTCGACGACGCGTACCGGGATGCCTTCCCGTTCGAGGACGGCGGCGGCGGTCAGCGCCTCGTGCACGGTCACTCCTGCGGCGATGACGCACACGCGGTCGCGGTGCGAGGCGCGCAGCACCTTGGAGCCGCCGACCGGGAAGTCCTCCTCGGGGCCGTAGATCACCGGCATGTCGGAGCGGCTGGTGCGCAGGTAGCTCACGTTCGGCAGATCGGCCATGGCCGCGACGAGCCGCGCGGTCTGGTTGGCGTCGCACGGGTAGAGGACGGTGCTGCCTGGCACCGAGCGGAACATCGCGAGGTCCTCGAGTCCCATCTGCGAGGGCCCGTCCTGGCCGATGGCCACGCCGGCGTGGGAGCCGACGAGGTTGACGGAAGCGCGGCTGACGGCAGCCATCCGTACGAAGTCGTGGGCGCGGGTCAAGAAGGCCGCGAACGTGGCGGCATAGGGGACATAGCCCCGTGTGGACAGGCCGACGGCGGCGGCCACGAGCTGCTGTTCCGCGATGTAGCACTGGAAGTGGCGGCCGGGATGTTCCTTGGCGAAGTACTCGGTGCGCGTCGAGTCGCCGACCTCGCCGTCGAGCGCGACGACGTCCGTGCGTGCGGAGCCGAGAGCGGCCAGCGCCTGCCCGTACGCGGTGCGGGTGGCGACCTTGTCGCCGGTGTCGTACGCGGGGAGGGTGAGCCCTTCGGTGTGCCGCTCGTGCAGGACCCGGGCCGCAGGCGGCTGCTGGACCTCGATCCTGGCGGTGCGCACACCGCCCAGTTCCGCGATCGCGTCCGACGCCTCGGCCAGGGGCTTGCCGTGCTTGCCCTCCTGGTCCGCCACGGCGGACACGCCGTGCCCCTTCTCGGTGCGGGCGATGACGGCGGTGGGGCGGCCGACCGTGCCGGCTGCCTCCGACAGGGCGTCGTCGACGGCCCTGACGTCGTGCCCGTCCACCTCGACGGTGTGCCAGCCGAAGGCCTGAAGTCGGCGGGCGTACGCGTCGAGGTCCCAGCCGAAGCGGGTGGGGCCGCGCTGGCCGAGCCGGTTCACGTCGAGGATCAGCGTCAGGTTGTCCAGCCGTTCGAACGAGGCGTGCTCCACGGCCTCCCAGACGGAGCCCTCCGCCATCTCGCTGTCGCCGGACAGCACCCATACGCGGTACGGGATCTGGTCCAGCCGCTTGCCGGCGAGGGCCATGCCGACCCCGACGGGCAGCCCCTGGCCGAGTGAGCCGGTGGCCACGTCGACCCAGGGCAGCCGCGGGGTGGGGTGTCCTTCGAGGCGGCTGCCGTGCTTGCGGAAGGTGAGGAGTTCCTCTTCGTCGATCGCCCCGGCCGCCACGTACATGGCGTACAGCAGCGGTGACGCGTGCCCCTTGGAGAGCACGAGCCGGTCGTTGCCCGGGTGTTCGGGCCGGTCGAAGTCGTAGCGCAGATGGTGGGCCAGCAGCACGGCGCCGAGGTCGGCCGCGGACATGGAAGAAGTGGGGTGCCCGGAGCCCGCGGCATCGGCGGCGCGTACCGCGTCGACGCGCAACTGCTGAGCCAGTTCCATGAGTTGTTCGTCCTGCATCTCACTGCTCCTTGGAAGGGGCGCCGCCGACGCGCGCCAGTTCGGGCGAAGCGGTGTCCAGCGGGACCGACCAGGAACGCACGAGCCCGAGCTGGACCGCCTGCCGTGGAAGTACGGCGTCGAGCGCCCAGTCGGCGGCGACGCGCACCCGGTTGCCGGGCATCGCGGCGAGGTGGTAGCCGCGGGTGACCGCGCCCGCGAGCGGCCCGGACAGCGCGACACCGAGCGGGTTGGCGGCGGCCTTGACGCCTCCGAGGTCGACGGCGAAGCCGAGGTCGTGGTGGGAGTAGGCGCGGGGGGTGCCGCGGCCGAGGGACGCGGCGACGTTGCGGCCGGCCGTCCTGCCCTGACGGGAGGCGTGCTGGGCCGTCATCGGCGTGTACTCGCCCGGCCTGGTGACGTCGGGGACCGCGGCGGCGTCGCCGCACGCGAAGACTTCGGGGTGACCGGGCACGGTGAGCCTGGAGTCGACGACCAGCCGTCCGCGCTCGACGGGCAGTCCGACCTCGGAGACGAGCGCGTCGGGCCGCACGCCCACGCACCAGACCAGGGTGCGGGTGGCGATGTCGTCCCCGTCGTCGAGCAGCGCCCCGTTCGCCGTGGCTTCCTTGACGGAGGTCTTGGTGCGGACCTCGACGCCCCGCTCGCGCAGCACCCGGCCGGCGGTGTCGGAGAGCCTGCGGTCCAGCTCGGGCAGGACCCGTTCCGCGATGTCGACCAGGATCCAGCGCGGCGGGGGCTCCCGGTGGCCGGTGCGCTGCCGGTCCGCCAGCGCCCGGGTGAACAGGGCGCCCTGGGCGGCGACTTCGGTGCCGGTGTAGCCGGCCCCGACGACGACGAAGGTGCGCCGGGCGGCGCGTTCCTCCCTGGTCCCCGCGGAGGCGGAGAGCTCCATCTGCCGGGTGACGTGGTCCCGCAGGTAGAGGGCCTCCGGCAGCCCGCGGAAGCCGTGTGCGTGTTCGGCGACACCGGGGACGGGGAGCAGCTTGTTGACGCTGCCGACGGCGAGGACGAGCCGGTCGTAGTCGAGCCGGCCCGTCCCTCCCTCGGTGTCTTCGTAGTGGACGTGCCGCCCGTCGAGGTCGACCCCTGTGGCCCGGCCGAGGACCAGTCGGACCCGCGGCAGCGAGCCGGGCAGGGACACGGTGACCCTGCGGGGTTCGAGGATGCCGGCGGCCACCTGCGGCAGGAGCGGCAGGTAGAGGAAGTAGTCGGTCGGGTTGAGCAGGACCACTTCCGCATCGTCGCGGAGGGTCCGGCTGAGAGTGCGGGCCGCCTGGAAACCGGCGAACCCGGCTCCCACGACGACGACTCGGGAACGGCTCACAATCGGCTCCGTTCTCAGACGTGAACGGTTACGGGACGTGCGCGTCGAGCGCGCTCCGGGTGCCCTCGGCGCCGCCGGTCAAACCCGGGGGGCGCCCCCTGGCGCCCCGGCCGGCCCGGGCGATTTCCCGGGCGACGCGCCTTCCGTACGCGCGCCGATCGGCCTTCGTACGTGCGGGATTCACGCCTGTTCTCGTTCGTACCTGCGGGGTTCGCCCTGTCGTCATTCGTCCGTGCGAGGAGGGTTACGCCCCTCCTCATTCGTACGTGCGGGGTGTCGGCCTGTCCTCGACCACCGGCGTCGAGGGCGGCACGACCACGCGCCGTCGCCGGGCGATGCTGGTGAAGGTGGCGACTCCGATGATGCCGACGGCCATGAGGATCAGCCCGACCACGTCGAGGTTCGCGCCTTCCACCTCCCAGTCGGTGGCGAACGTGAGAATCGCTCCGGCGGCGATCAGGATGATGCATCCGCCAAGACCCATGTGACTCACCTGTTTCTGTCAGTTCAGCCGGTCCGTTCTTGTCTTTGTCAGCTGGTCCGTTGCGGGTACCCGCCTGAGGTAGGGCCATGCATGTACGCCGGGCGACACCGCCGTGGCGGCCGCCGGATAGGGCACCGGGCGCAATGGATCAAGAGCGCCCCGGAGAGGGCAAGGTCACAGCCGCCGGACCTGCTGTGACTGTGGGTACTGACCTAACATCCGGGGCATGACGGTCCTCCCCGATGACGGGTTCTCACTGGCCGCCGAGTTTCCGGATGCGACCCATGAGCAGTGGCAGCGCCTGGTCGAAGGCGTACTGCGCAAGGCAGGCAAGGACGCGGCGGGCGCGGCGGCAGAGGACGCACTGTCCACGGCGCTGGAGGACGGGATCACCACCCGTCCTCTGTACACGTCCGCCGGCGGTGCCGACTCGGCCGGTTTCCCCGGTTTCGCTCCTTTCACCCGCGGCGCCACGCCGGAGGGTGGTTCGGTCGCGGGCTGGGACGTACGCCAGCGTCACGAGCGGCCGGATCCGGCCCGTACCAACGAGGCGATCCTCGCCGACCTGGAGAACGGCGCGGCCTCCGTGTGGCTGGCCGTCGGGGACGCGGGTGTGCCCGTCGACGGCCTGGCAACGGCCCTGGAGGGCGTCCACCTGGACCTGGCTCCCGTCGTGCTCGACGCGGGCGGTGACTTCGAGGTCGCGGCACGCGAACTCCTCGGCCTGTACGAGAAGCGGGCGACCACCCCGGAGTCGGCGCTCGGCAATCTCGGCGCGGACCCTCTGGGCCACGCCGCACGCACCGGCCGCCACGCGGACATGGAGGAGCGGACCGCCGTCGCCGCCGAGCTCGCCGCGCTCTGCCACACCACGTATCCCAATCTGCGCGCGGTGAGCGTCGACGCCCTTCCCTACCACGAGGCCGGCGCCAGTGCCGCCCAGGAGCTGGGCTGTTCGCTCGCCACCGGTGTCTCCTGGCTGCGGGACCTGACCGCCGCCGGGCTGGACGCCGAAGCGGCCTGTGGGCAGCTGGAGTTCCGGTACGCGGCCACCGCGGACCAGTTCCTGACGATCGCCAAGCTGCGGGCGGCCCGCCGGCTGTGGGCCCGGGTGGCCGAGGTGTGCGGAGTGACCGGGGGCGGCGCCGCCCAGCGCCAGCACGCCGTGACCTCCACGGTGATGATGACGCGGCGGGACCCGTGGGTGAACATGCTGCGCACGACGGTCGCCTCGCTGGCCGCCGGTGCGGGCGGCGCCGACGCGGTGACCGTGCTCCCCTTCGACCACGCGCTGGGCCTGCCGGACGCGTTCGCGCGCCGGATCGCCCGCAACACGTCCTCGATCCTTCTGGAGGAGTCGCACCTCGGCAGGGTCGTCGACCCGGCCGGCGGTTCCTGGTACGTGGAGCAGCTCACGGACGAGCTCGCCCGGGCGGCCTGGGCGTGGTTCCAGGAGATCGAGCGCGCCGGCGGCCAGGCCGCCGCGCTGCGCGGCGGGCTCGTCGCCGAGCGCCTGGGCGCGACGTGGGAGAGCCGCCGCAGGAGGCTCGACACCCGCCGCGAACCGGTGACCGGCGTCAGCGAGTTCCCGCTGCTGGGTGAGCCGGCGGTCGAACGCGACCCGGCGCCGCGGCGGCCGGCGGGAGGCCTGCCGGTGGTCCGCCGCGACGAGGCGTTCGAGGAGCTGCGGGCCCGTTCCGACGCGCATCTGGCGGCGACCGGCGCGCGGCCCAGGGTGTTCGTCGCGGCGCTCGGCCCGGCGTCCGCGCACACCGCGCGGGCGGGTTTCGCGGCCAACCTCTTCCAGGCCGGGGGCATCGAAACGGTGCACGACCCGGTGAGCGTCGACGCGGCCTCGGCCGCGGCGGCCTTCACGGCGAGCGGCGCGCAGGTGGCGTGCATCTGCTCCAGCGACGCGCTCTACGCGGAGCAGGCGGCGCAGGTCGCCGCGGCCCTGAAGGCGGCCGGCGCTCTGCGGGTGTTCCTCGCCGGGCGGCCCGGCGAACAGCGTGAGACGTACGAGAGGGCCGGTGTCGACGAGTTCGTCGTCGCGGGCGGCGACGCGGTCGCCGTCCTGACCGGGGCCCTCGACCGGATCGGAGTGGCGTGATGGGCATCCCGGACTTCACGGGGATCGAGCTGGGTCCCGCCACCGCGGGCACGGCCGACGAGAAGCAGTGGCGCGCGGCGCTCGAGGCCGCCACCGGCAAGGAGGCCGGTGAGCTGGTGTGGGAGACGCCGGAAGGCATTCCGGTGAAACCGCTGTACACGGACGCGGACCTGGCCGGCGTCGACTTCCTCGGTACGTATCCGGGTGTGGCGCCGTACCTGCGCGGCCCCTACCCGACGATGTACGTCAACCAGCCCTGGACGATCCGGCAGTACGCCGGGTTCTCCACGGCCGAGGAGTCGAACGCCTTCTACCGGCGCAACCTGGCGGCGGGCCAGAAAGGCCTGTCCGTCGCGTTCGACCTGCCGACGCACCGCGGGTACGACAGCGACCATCCGCGGGTCACCGGCGATGTCGGCATGGCCGGTGTGGCGATCGACTCGATCTACGACATGCGGCAGCTGTTCGACGGCATCCCGCTGGACCGCATGAGCGTGTCGATGACCATGAACGGGGCGGTGCTGCCCGTCCTCGCGCTGTACATCGTGGCCGCGGAGGAGCAGGGCGTACCGGCTTCGATGCTCGCGGGGACCATCCAGAACGACATCCTCAAAGAGTTCATGGTCCGCAACACCTACATCTATCCGCCCGGCCCGTCGATGCGGATCATCTCGGACATCTTCGCGTACACGGCGCAGAAGATGCCGCGCTACAACTCGATCTCCATCTCCGGGTACCACATCCAGGAGGCCGGGGCCACGGCCGACCTGGAGCTCGCGTACACGCTCGCCGACGGCATGGAGTACCTGCGGGCCGGTATCGGGGCGGGCATGGACGTGGACGCGTTCGCGCCCCGGCTGTCGTTCTTCTGGGCGATCGGCATGAACTTCTTCATGGAGGTCGCGAAGCTGCGGGCGGCACGGCTGCTGTGGGCGAAGCTGGTGAAGGGCTTCGACCCGAAGAACCCGAAGTCGCTGTCGCTGCGCACCCATTCGCAGACCTCCGGCTGGTCGCTGACGGCCCAGGACGTCTTCAACAACGTCACGCGTACCTGTGTCGAGGCGATGGCCGCGACGCAGGGGCACACCCAGTCGCTGCACACCAACGCCCTCGACGAGGCGCTGGCGCTGCCGACCGACTTCTCCGCGCGCATCGCCCGTAACACCCAGCTGCTGCTCCAGCAGGAGTCGGGCACGTGCCGGGTCATCGACCCGTGGGGCGGCAGCGCCTACGTCGAGAAGCTGACGCACGATCTGGCCCGGCGCGCCTGGCGGCACATCGAGGAGGTCGAGGCCGCGGGCGGCATGGCGAAGGCCATCGACGCCGGCATCCCCAAGCTCCGCATCGAGGAGGCCGCGGCGCGCACCCAGGCACGGATCGACTCCGGGCGTCAGCCGGTGATCGGGGTGAACAAGTACCGGGTGGAGTCCGACGAGCAGATCGACGTGCTCAAGGTCGACAACTCCCAGGTGCGGGCCCAGCAGATCGAGAAGCTGCGACGGCTGCGCGCGGAGCGCGACGAGCCCGCCTGCCAGGACGCGCTGCGCGCCCTGACCGCGGCCGCGGCCGCCGGCCACGTGGGGGGCGGCGGCCTCGAGGGCAATCTGCTGGCGCTGGCGGTGGACGCCGCCCGTGCGATGGCGACCGTCGGGGAGATCTCCGACGCCTTGGAGAAGGTGTACGGCAGGCACTCCGGCCAGATCCGTACGATCTCGGGTGTGTACAGGAACGAGGCAGGCATGTCGCCCGCGGTGGACGCGACCCGTGCCCTGGTCGGGGAGTTCGAGCAGGCGGAGGGCCGGCGGCCGCGCATCCTGGTCGCCAAGATGGGCCAGGACGGGCACGACCGGGGCCAGAAGGTGATCGCGACGGCGTTCGCCGACCTCGGCTTCGACGTGGACGTCGGCCCGCTGTTCCAGACGCCGGCCGAGGTCGCCCGGCAGGCGGTCGAGGCGGACGTCCACATCGTCGGCGTCTCGTCCTTGGCGGCCGGGCACCTGACGCTGGTGCCGGCGCTGCGGGAGCAGTTGGCGGCGGAGGGCCGCGAGGACATCATGATCGTCGTCGGCGGTGTGATCCCGCCGCAGGACGTCCCGGCGCTGCACGAGGCCGGTGCCGCGGCGGTGTTCCCGCCGGGGACGGTGATCCCCGACGCCGCGAGGGACCTGGTGCGGACCCTGGCCGGTTCGCTCGGCCACGAGTTGTCGTAGGGCCTGCCCATGCCACCGAAGATCGACATCGACGCCTATGTGAAGGGCGTGCGGGACGGCTCGCGGGCGTACATCGCCCGCGCCGTCACGCTGGTGGAGTCGACCCGCCCGGACCACCGGGCGCTCGCGCAGCGGCTGCTGACCGAGCTGCTGCCGTTCGCGGGGGCGGCCAGGCGGGTGGGCATCAGCGGGGTGCCCGGCGTCGGCAAGTCCACCTTCATCGACGCGCTGGGCTCGATGCTCACGGGGCTCGGGCACCGCGTGGCGGTGCTCGCCGTCGACCCGTCGTCCACCCGCACCGGCGGCTCGATCCTGGGCGACAAGACCCGGATGGAGCGCCTGGCGGTGGACCCGGCGGCGTTCGTACGCCCCTCCCCCAGCTCGGGGACGCTGGGCGGGGTCGCCAAGGCGACCCGGGAGACGATGGTCGTGATGGAGGCCGCGGGCTACGACGTCGTGCTGGTGGAGACGGTGGGCGTCGGCCAGTCGGAGACCGCCGTGGCGGGCATGGTCGACTCGTTCCTGCTGCTCAGCCTCGCCCGCACCGGTGACCAGTTGCAGGGCATCAAGAAGGGCGTGCTGGAACTGGCCGACGTGATCGCCGTCAACAAGGCCGACGGTCCGCACGAGCGCGACGCCCGCTCCGCGGCCCGCGAACTCGCCGGAGCCCTCCGTCTGATGAACCCGGCCGACGCCGCGTGGACCCCGCCCGTTCTGTCGTGCAGCGCCCGGGAGGGCACCGGACTGGAAGCGGTGTGGGAGCGCCTGGAGCAGCACCGTAAGGTCCTGGGCTCGACCGGCGCTCTCGACGCCAAGCGCCGTGAGCAGCAGATCGGCTGGACGTGGGCGATGGTCCACGACACCCTGTTGGACCGGCTGCACAGGCACCCGGGGGTCCGGGAGCTGACGGCCGGCCTGGAGCAGCAGGTCCGCAGCGGGCAGATGACCGCGACGCTGGCCGCGGAACGCATCCTCGAAGCCTTCGCACAGCCGGACCCGCGGCAGCCCTAGCCGCATGGCGGAGCCGGGTGCGCGGTTCCGCCGATCCGCGCACCCGGCCCGTTCTCCCATCCCATGGCCGCTCGGCCGATCTTCGGGTCCCCGCCCTCCGCCGGTCCAAACCTCGCTGCCCGGAAACTGCCCGCGCCCGCCCCGTCTCTTCCTGTGTCGGTGCCGGTGGAGTGGGGTACCCGGCCCCGGCAGCCGCCCCGAATGGGCTGGTGAGGGACGAGTGGAAGGCGAACAGCGATGGCAGAGCTCGTAAGAGAAGTCATGACGGCCGGGGTGGCGGCAGTGCGGCCGGACGCCTCCCTCGTCGAGGCGGCGCGGCTGATGCGGGACCTGGACATCGGCGATGTGCTGGTCGCCGACGGCGACACGGTGGTCGGGATGCTCACCGACCGGGACATCACTCTCCGTTCGGTCGCCGAGGGCGCGGATCCCGCCGGCGTCAGCGCCTCTTCCGCGTGCACCCCCGACCCGGTGTGCGTCGCCCCCGACGATTCCGTGGCGTCCGCGGTGCGGCTGATGCGCACGCACGCGGTGCGCCGCCTGCCGGTCGTCGAGGACGGCCGCCCGCTCGGCGTGGTGAGCCTCGGAGATCTCGCCGCCGCCGAGGATCCGCACTCCGCGCTGGCGGAGATCAGCGTCGCCGAGAGCAACAACGAAAGGAGCTGATCATGCTGATCGCGTTTCTGACGGCCCCTGAAGGAGTGGAACAGGTCGAACTCACCGAGCCCTGGCAGGCCGTGTCGGACTCCGGCGACAAGCCGCAGCTGGTGTCGACGCGTTCCGGCCGGGTGCAGGCGTTCAACCATCTCGACAAGGCGGACACCTTCCCTGTCGACCAGGTGGTGGCGGACGCGTCGGTCGACGAGTTCGGCGCGCTGGTGCTGCCCGGCGGCGTGGCCAATCCCGACGCGCTGCGGATGGACGCCGACGCCGTGGCGTTCGTCAAGGCGTTCTTCGACGCGGGCAAGCCGGTCGCGGCGATCTGCCACGCGCCGTGGACGCTGATCGAGGCGGACGTGGTGCGCGGCCGCAGTCTCACCTCGTGGCCCAGCCTGCGTACCGACATCCGCAACGCGGGCGGGGAATGGGTGGACGAGCGGGTGCGCGTCTGCGAGGCGGCGCCGAGCACCCTGATCACCAGCCGCAAGCCGGGTGACCTCGAGGCGTTCTGCGACGCGTTCACCGCCGAGTTCGCGAAGGCTTCCGGCGTCGGCGCGAGCCGCTGAGCCGCCGGACACCAGGTGTGGACGCGCCCGGCGCGTTCACACACTCCATGCTGCCCGCGCCCGGGGACCGGGACGCGGGCCGGCGGCAGGCCCCCGGGCGCCGGGGGCCTGCTCCGTTTCCCGCACGCTCACTGCGTCCTGCCCCGGGCCCCGGAGCGGGTCCTGCCCGGAGCCACCGGCCGGTCGGGGTAGCGCCGCAGATACTCCGCCTCCAGGTCCGCCATCCGCACGTTGTGCGCTTCCAGGGCGGCGGGTGAACCGTAGAGGAGTGTGTCGTGGCGGCTGCGGTGGATGGTCTCGAGTTCCCGCAGCAGATCCTGTTCGCTGAGGTCCGCCGGGTCGACGCCCTTGTGCCCGTGCTCGGTCTCGTTCACGGCATCCGTCCCTTCCGAGTCGTCCTGGTCGTGGCGTGTGTGGGTTGACCTTGCGGGTACCCGCTCGTGACGCGATACCCGGCCTCCGAGGGAGGAAGTCATGCAGCTGTCGTTTCTCACCCCTCTCTACGAGCGTCCAGGTCCATGGGCCAGCGTTCATCTCGACACCGGATGGGAGAACGAGTCGACCACGAGGCGGCGTGAGCTGCAGGCCCGCGATGTGTGCGACGCCCTCACACGGCAAGGGGCCGACGACGCTACCGGGCGTGCTGTCTACGACGCCCTGATGTCACGGCCGGGGCCGACGCACGGGGCCGGGCGCGCCGTGTTCGCGACCGCCGGTCAGGTGGTCCTCGACCCGCCGCTCGCCGTGCCCCCGGCCGTCTCCCCGGACGTACGGTGGTCCGCCCTGCCGCACGTTTCGCCACTGCTCGACCTCGGCGCCCGGGAGCCGGTGTGCCTGGTCGCGTACATCGACCGGCTCGGCGCGGACCTGGAAGTGCGCACCCCGGTCGCCTCCCGTCCCGCCGGCCACGCCGAGGGCTGGGACTGGCCGGTGCACCGTACGGGACGTGACGACTGGTCGGAGTGGCACTTCCAGCGGAGCATCGAGAACACCTGGGAGCACAACGCCGGTGAGATCGCGGCCGCGATCGCCACCTGCGAACAACAGGTGAAGGCCGACCTGATCGTGCTGGCCGGCGGGGCCCGTGAGCGCAGGGCGGTCCACGACAAGCTGCCCCCGCAGCTGCGGCCGATCGCCGTGGAGACCGAGCACGGCGGCCGGGCGGAGGGCGCGGCCACCCGGTTGCTGGACAAGGACATCGAGAGCGCACTGCACGAGCTCGCCCTGCGTACCACCGACAAGGAGCTCGACCGGTTCCGCGCCGCCCACGACTCGGTCGCGCAGACCGTCCCCGATCTGGTGGAGGCCGCGCGCGAGCACCGGATCGCCGAGCTGTTCGTGAGGCCGGACGGTGCCGACACGCAGCGCGAGGTCTGGGTCGGCAGCGAGCCCGACCAGCTGGCCGTACGCCGTACGGAGTCGCAGTACCTGGGCGAGACCCGGCCCTCCGCGGCCCGTGCCGACGACGCGCTGCTGCGCTCGGCGGTGGTGACCGGCGCCGAGGTGCAGAGCGTCCCCGCCGACGGCTCCCACGACGTGCCGGTGGGCGGCCTCGGCGCACTGCTGCGCTGGCCGTACGAGTCCGGGGAACGACGGTGAGCACCCGAGGGAGCGGCGGCAAGGACAAGCAGCAGCGCGCCGTGCTGCACACGCTCCTCGAGGACCACGGGCGTACGTACGCGGAGGAGGCGGGGATCAAGCTGCGGGACACCCCGCAGCCGCTGTACCGGCTGCTGGTCCTCGCCCATCTGCTGAGTGCGCGTATCCGGGCCTCGGTCGCCGTCGCGGCTGCCCGTGAGCTGAGCGACGCGGGTATGCGCAGCCCCGAGGCGATGCGGAAGGCGTCGTGGCAGGAGCGCGTCGACGCCCTCGGTCGCGGTGGCTACCGCCGTTACGACGAGCGCACGGCGACGCAGCTGGGCGACGGCGCGGAACTGCTGACCGAGCGGTACGGCGGCGATCTGCGGCGGATGCGGAAGCAGGCCGGCGGCGATGTCGACTTGCTGCGCCGCCTTCTGCGGGAGGTCCCTGGCATCGGTCCGGCGGGCGCGGACATCTTCCTGCGGGAGGTGCAGGCCGTGTGGCCGGAGGCCGGGCCGCTGCTGGACGAGAAGGCCCTGCAGGGCGCCCGGCGCCTCGGGGTCGCCGACGACCCGGGGACGCTGCTGAAGCTCGCGGACGACGCCGACGCGGCGCACCTCGCGGCAGGGCTGGTGCGGGCCGCGCTCGACAAGGAACTCGCCGGTTCGGTGAAGGAACACGCGGCAGCATGAGAGTCGGCCGGGTACCCGGCCTACGGCGGGCGGAGCCGGGTCGGGGTGAACCGGCGGCGGACGGCGCCGTGCGTGGGGAACCGGCGACGGAGGACGGGGCCGGACGTGCGGATGCCGGACGCCGCGGCCTCCCGTGGCGTCCGGCATCCGTGCCGGCGGGTCACTTGCCCAGTGACCGCTTGAGCTCATCCTTGTTCATGGAAGAGCGACCGTGCACGTTGCGGCGCTGCGCCTCCGCGTACAGCTGGTCGTACGTGGGGCCTTCCGAGCCGCTGTGCGAGCGCTTGCCGCCGCGGCGCGAGGACGACATGTCCTGCGTGGACGTCTTGCTCGCGCTCTTGGACTCGCCCGAGCGGGCACGCTCCTTGTTGACCGTGCGCGCGGCCATCTCCTTGGCGCGCTTCTCGCTCGCTCCGCGTTCCTCGGCCCCCTCCTTGATGTGCTCGTACTGCCGTTCCCTCTTGGAACTCGAACCGCGTGGCATGACCACTCCTTAGCGACCGGACCTTGTGACCGGGGACGGGAAACCAACCCCTCCACCGTGCGCCGCGCCCGGATGGGCCGCAATCGCCGCGACTCGGGGCGCGGCCGATCGGGTACTGCGTGTACCCCGCGCTCCGAGGGACATTCCGGCGGCCGGCCAGGCGCGGAGCTCACTCCGGGAGCGTGACGACGAACCAGACCGCCTTACCCGTCCCATGAGGTGCCCATCCCCACTCGTCGGAGAGGCGGTCCAGCAGATACAGGCCGTGTCCGGAGGCCCGGGCGGGGTGGTGCGGGCCGCGGGGCCGCGGCCGGGCCGTGCCCGTGTCGCTGACCTGGACCCGGATCCGGCCGGGGCCGCGGTCGATCCTCAGCTCGTACGGGGTGCCACCGTGCGTGCACGCGTTGGTGACCACCTCGGACACGAGCAGCAGTGCGTCCTGGGCACGAACACGTCCGTCCGCCCCGGGCAGGGTGAACCAGTCCTCCAGCGCCTCGCGTGTCAGGTCACGGCATCGGGCCACGACGCCCCGCCCACCGTCGAGGGGGAAGCGGCGGCTGACGGAGATCTCCTGCTCAGACACCCGTTCCATATCAACCGCGTGCCCCCGAGCGATTGCTTCAAAGCACCTCGAAGGGGAATCATCAATACATAAGGAGCTCGCCCGACGGTCCCGCTGCACCCGGCAGCGCCGGCCTCCGCCCCGTCGAAGGAGCCTCGATGTCCAGCTCGACCCCCACCCGGCAGTCCGTCCCCGGTGAAACCCCGGAATCCGTCGGCGGCCCCGAGCCGCTCCTCGCGACGGAGCGGCACGCCGTTCCCGACGGCCTCCCCGAGATCCCCGACCCGCGGGCCGTCAGCCCCATGGACGCCCGCGCGCTGTCGACCACGCTGTTCGCACGGCTCGCCGATCTGGAAGAGGGCACCTCCGAGTACTCCTATGTCCGCAACACGCTGGTGGAGCTCAATCTGAGCCTCGTCAAGTTCGCGTCGCTCCGGTTCGCCAACCGGGCCGAACCGATGGAGGACATCATCCAGGTCGGGACGATCGGACTGATCAAGGCGATCAACCGCTTCGACCTGGAACGCGAGGTCGAGTTCGCCTCGTTCGCCCTCCCGACCGTGATCGGTGAGATCAAACGGTTCTTCCGGGACTCCAGCTGGTCGGTGCGGGTGCCGCGCCGGCTCCAGGAGCTGCGGATCGACCTCGCCAAGGCGCTCGACGTCCTGGAGCAGCGGCTGGGCCGCAGGCCCACCACCACCGAGCTGGCCGCGTACCTCCACGTCAGCGAGGAGGAGGTCGTGGAGGGTGAGCGCGCGTCCAACGGCTACACCGCGCAGTCCCTCGACGCCACGGTGAACGACGAGGACGCGTCCAACTCCGTCACCAGGCGCCTCGGCATCGACGACCCCGCCTTCGACATCATCGACTCCCTCGAGGCGCTCAAGCCCCTCATCGCCACGCTGGACGAGCGCGACAGACTGATCCTTTCGCTCCGCTTCCGCGAGGAGCTGACGCAGTCGGAGATCGGCGAACGCCTGGGCATCTCCCAGATGCACGTGTCGCGTCTGCTGGCACGCATCCTCGAGAAGCTGCGGGCCGGGATCATGGACGACTCGTCCGCTGTCCCCGTGCCGGACTGAGCCGCACCTCCAGCCAGACGACCTTCCCCGTGCCGCGGGGCTCCGAGCCCCAGCGGTGCGCCAGCCGCTCCATGATGAGCAGCCCGTGGCCGCCCGGCCGGGAGAGGTCGCTCTGCACCTTGCGCCGGGGCCGGCGCGGGTCGGCGTCGGCCACCTCGACCCGCAGCCACCCGGCGGACCTGCTGAGCACCAGCTCCTGGGGTCCGCCCGCGTGCAGGCAGGCGTTCGTCACCAGTTCGGACACGAGCAGCAGCACGTCCTCCACGACGTCGCTGGGTCCTTCGGGGCCGGCCGCCGTCCAACCCCAGTCGGCCAAGGCCTGCTCGGTGAAGTCACGACACCGGCTGACGACCCCTTTCGTGCCGAACAGCGCCAGCCGGCGGGTCTGCTCGTGCCCCCCGGGGCCCGTGGTCATCAGGCCTCCTCCGTCAGGTCGACGGCTCGTCCGCCAGCGCTTCGTCCACGCCGGCGTGCACCCGGAACACCGCATGTGCCCCTGTGATCTCGAACATCCGCGCCACAGGGGGCCGCATGCCCGCGAGTTCCACCCGTGCGTCCGTCTCCTGGGCGGCAAGCCGCCCGTGCAGCAGGACGTTCAGCCCGGTGGAGTCGCAGAAGTCCAGGCCGGCGCAGTCGACGAGGATCCGCTTGGCGCCCTCGCTCAGATGCTCTTCGATGGCCTCCCGCAGGGGAGCGGCCGTGTCGTGGTCGAGTTCACCGCTCAGGGAGAGCACGACGGTGTCGCCCCGCCGTGCGGCGGTGACGCCGAACCGCTCGCCTCCGGCGGCGGATTCCTCCCCCGGCGGCCTGGTGGCTCGCGAGACCATGGGCTCCAGCCTCCTCGACACTCGTACCGGCATTCCGACTGTTGCCGCATTGCGTGGCAGCGGCCACCTTGCGACCGTGTACCCGCCGTGGACGGCGCCACACCGCCGTCCTTCCGTCTCGGGAAGGCCGCCTCTCGAACGCCGGGGCGGGACCGGCGCGATATCGGCGAGGCGGGGGACGGCACCGACCCCGGCGCCTGTCCGCCGGGCCGCCCGGCGGTCCGCGACCGTCGGGGACGGATCAATTACCGTCGATGGGGTACCTGTCGTGTCCTCACGACGTCTGCGGACAGCGGGAGACAGCCAACGACCTCCGAGACGGACCCAGGACGGAGAACCGGTGATGAACCACCCTCAGGACACGGCCCGGCCGGGAACTCTGCCGCGAGCCTCCGGGCCCGGCGGGGCCCTCGACGCGATCGCCGCCGTCCAACCGGCCGCGACCGCCCCGGACGAACTGCCGCAGGACCACACCCAGGCGATCCTTGAGGCCACCAAGCAGGTGGGCGCACTGCTCAAGACGTCGGGGTATCCCTTCGCCCTGGTGGGCAGCGTGGCGGCCTACGCGCACGGAGTGCCCATCCGGTTGCAGCACGACTCCGACTTCTGCCTCCGCAGGGAGGACGCCGAAGGCGTCGTCCGGACCCTCGTCGAAGGGGGGATCCAGGTCGTCTCCCCGCCGGAGGACTGGCTGGTGAAGGCCAGGGCGGGCGGCGAGCAGATCGACCTGATCTTCGAACTGGCCCATCGCCCCGTCACCAAGGAGATGCTCGACCGGGCCGAGATCCTGCCGGTCGACTCCGTGCACATGCCGGTGCTCGCCCCCTCCGACCTGCTGGAGAGCCGGCTCACGGCGCTGTCGGAGCATCACTGCGACTTCGGCGCGCTGCTGCCCATCGCCCGGGCGCTGCGTGAGCGGGTCGACTGGGACCGGCTGCGCCGCGAGCACTCCTCCTCGCCGATGCCGGACGCGTTCCTGTATCTGCTGGAACGGCTGGACGTCATCCCTCCGCGGGAGGTGTCCCATGAAGGAACCTGAGGCTTCCGAGTACCGGATCGCGCGTCTGCGTGAGCGTCTCGCGGACGAGGAGATCTCGGAACTGGGCGTACAGATCGACATGCGCGGCGGATACGTGCACCTGTGGGGCACCGTGTCCACGGCCGCGTGCAGGAGCGAGATCCTGCGCATCGCAGAGACCGAACTCGGTGAGCTGCCGGTGCGGGCCGACCTCTCGGTCGCCTGTGCCACAGCCCCCGAACGGCCCGAGGAGCTCGAGTGATCCGTGTTGCTGCCGTGGGAGACATCCATCTGGCGCCCGACAGCCGGGGACTGCTGCGCCCCGCCTGGGAGACGCTCGGCGACTGTGCCGACATGCTGCTGCTGGCGGGTGACCTGACCCGCCACGGCACCGTCGAGGAGGCGGAGGTGGTGGCCGACGAGATCAAGGGGCTGCCCGTACCCGTCGTCGCCGTGCTGGGGAACCACGACTACCACAGTGACCTTCAGGACGAGGTGACGGGCGTGCTGGAGCGCGCCGGCGCGACCGTCCTCGAAGGCGAGGGCACGGTGCTCGATGTCGGCGGTACGAAGGTCGGCATCGCCGGTACGAAGGGCTTCGGGGGCGGCTTCGCGGGCCGCAGTGCGGGCGAGTTCGGCGAGCCGGAGATGAGGTCCTTCGTCCGCTACAGCCGCCGGTGCGCGGCCGATCTGGCCCGTTCCCTGGTCGATCTGCGGGAACAGGGCTGTGAGGTCCTCATCGCCCTCACGCACTTCTCGCCGGTCCCCGACACGCTCGCCGGGGAGCCGCCGGAGATCTATCCGTTCCTGGGCACGTATCTCCTCGCGGAGGCGGTCGACGAGGCGGAGGCGGACCTGGCCGTGCACGGCCACGCCCACATGGGCACCGAGCACGGGATGACCGCCGGCGGTGTCAAGGTGCGCAATGTCGCGCAGCCGGTCATCGGCCACGCCTTCGCCGTGTACCACCTCCCCGTCGGCACGCGGATCGACGTACCGGCCGTCGGCTGAGAGGTTTTGGCCGCACGCGCCCGGGCAGGTGCGTGTTGTGCTTCGGACAGGAGGCACGCCCCGTGGGAGCGGATGCTCCGGTCGCGTCAGGCCCCTGTCCGTGTTCCCCGGGTGACTCGATTTTCCGGCATAGCAGCCCCCACATCCCAGGGAGTCGCGACATCATGCCCACGTTCGCTCACACCAAGCACTCTCACTCCGACGCCCCCGACACAGCCGAAGCCTTCCGCAGGCTGGCGGAACTCGACGACGGACCTGAGCGGCAGGAAGTACGCCAGGAGATCGTGTCCGCCTGGCTGCCGATGGCCGAACGGATCGCCGGCCGGTTCCGCAACCGCGGCGAGTCCATCGAGGACCTTCAGCAGGTCGCCGCACTCGGCCTGGTCAAGGCGGTCGACCGGTACGACCCCTCACGTGGCGCGTTCGAGAGCTTCGCGGTGCCCACCGTCGTGGGCGAGGTGAAGCGGCACTTCCGCGACCACATGTGGGCCCTTCACGTGCCGCGCCGCGTCCAGGACCTGCGCAACCGCGTCCGGTTCGCCCGCCAGGACCTCGTGCAGACCGTCTCCGGACGCGCCCCGACGGTCGCGGAGATCGCCGAACGCGCCGGTGTGTCCGAGGAGGACGCTCTGGTCGGTCTGGAGGCTCTGGAGAGCTTCACGGCGCTGTCCCTCGACGCGGAGCTCCCGGGCGCCGACGACGGCTACTCGCTCAGCGACACGCTGGGAGCGGCCGATCCCGCCATCGACGTGCTCGTGGACCGCGAGGCGGTGAAGCCGGGACTGCGCAAGCTGCCCGAGCGTGAGCAGAACATCCTGTACATGCGCTTCTTCCGCGACATGACCCAGAGCAGCATCGCGCAGACGCTGGGCATCTCGCAGATGCACGTGTCCCGGCTGATCAGCCGGAGCTGCGACCAGCTGCGCAACGAGGTCATGCGGGACGAGGCCGTGCACGAGGACGTCATGCGGCGCGCCGCATAGCCAGCGCGACATGCCGCGAGACGACGTCGACGACCCGCGCGTGCGCCATCGAGAAGGCGGGCGTGCCCCCGCTGCGGAACAGCGACAGCACCCCGAGGACCCTGCCCCCTCCCTCACCGCGTTCCTGGACGGGCACGCACAGCAGGGACGTCACGTCGGCTTGGACGAGGACGGAGTCCCCGTCGGCGTCGCGGCCGAAGCAGTCGAGATCCTCCGGGCGCACCTGGAGCAGCGAGGATCCTTCGCCGGCGCAGTCGACGACGATCGGGCAGCCCGCCGGATCCTGGGCCGCTATCCGTGCCGCCAGCGCGGCAGCCTCCTCGCCGCCCGGGCCCCGTACGGCGATACGGCGCAGACCGGCGCCGGTGACGAGGTCGGCGACGGCCCAGTCCGCGCCGTGGTCGGCGAGGACCGCCGCGGCCGCGCCGAGCGCCGCCTCCGGTTCGCCGGCCGGAGCGCGCAGCAGGGCGGTGGTCATACCGTCCAGGAGGTCCATCTGCGCCGCGTGTGCGGCGGCTTCGGCGAGGTCGGGGGCGGTGGCGCGGCGCAGCCTGGTCCCGGGGCGGCCGACCGGGGTGCCGGACGGGCCGCCGTCCTGCCGGTCGTGGGCCATGTCGGACTGCAGGACCATCAGCACGGCGGGGTGCGGCTCGTTCGGCGGGCGCAGGGCGGTGAGCGTGGCCCGCAGCGTCTCCTCCGGACGCTGCTGGAGATGTACGCGCAGACTGCGCGGCCCCTCTCCCCTGGCGACGGCGGCCGCCTGCGAGCGCAGGGCGCTGCGGTCGCCGGGGCGCAGCAGGCCGGACAGCGGCCGGCCGGCGGCGAAGCCGGCCCGTACGCCGGTGAGGTCCGTGGCGGCGAGGTTCATCCGGCGGACGACCGTGTCACCGCCGATGAGGGCCACGGGCAGCGGCAGCCGCTGGAAGAGGGCCCGGAGCAACTGGAGTTCGGTACGGTCCGCCGACGCCCGGGCCGGGCCCTGTGCCGCCAGACGTTCGTACTTGGGCCACAGGGTCTCCGAGACGTGCTGGAGTTCGAACAGGGCCGCGTCCAGAAGGGTCTGCTGCTCGTCCGGCGGCAGCCCCCGCGCGGCTCTCAGCTCAGCCACCCGGCGGACGAAATCCTCGAGATCGTCGCCGACCTCATCGCTCTGCGCCATGGGAGAAAGTTAGCCGACCGCGCGGCGGCGCAACGCGACGACCAGGAGTTCGGCATGAGTAACCCGGGGTTTGTGGTGCGAGGGGACGGGCAGCCGCACCCGCGGAAGGAGGACACCCGATGCTGCCCCCGACGGACCTGACCGTGGGACCCGCCGCCGGCGCCCGCGACCTTTCGGCCTTCACGGAAGCGGCGATGCGCTGCGTGGAGCCCTGCTGCGGCGCCGCGACAACGGTCACCGACGGCTCGGCCGAGCGCCGTGCCGCCGCCACCCACCCCGATCTGACGACCCTGATCTCCGTCGAGCTCGATTCGGGCGAGGGCCCCACCTCGAGCGCCCTGGACACGGGCGAGCCCGTCTCGGCCGTCGACCTGCTGGACGAGGAGCGCTGGCCCGACTACCGCGCCGCGGCCCTGGAGTCGGGTATCCGCTCCAGCGTCACGATGCCGTTCCGGCGCAGCGAGGTGGAGGTGACCCTGAGTCTCTACAGCTTCCGCCCCGGGGCGTTCGCCCATCTGGCGCACCATCCGGTGGTCGTGCTGGGCGAGCAGTTCGCCCAGGGACTGGTGCGCGACCACTTCTACCGGGCGGCTCTCGCCCAGGTGAGCCAGCTCGAGACGGCGCTGGACTCACGTGCCGTCATCGACCAGGCCAGCGGCATCCTGATGCATGCCTTGGGCTGTGGCCCGGCGGAGGCATTCGACGTCCTGCGGCGGTTCTCGCAGCGGACCAACCGCAAGCTGAGCGCGGTGGCGGAGGAGATCGTGCGCAGCAGGGGCCGCAGTCTGCGGGCGCAGCAGCACCTCCAGTGACCACATCAGGGCGAATCAGGGCATTTCACTGAGCCGACGGGGGAACCCTCCCCCGCATGGAACTACGCGAGATCCTTCGCCCCGACGCCACCCTGCCCGCGCTCCTCGAGGGGTACGCCTGGCTGCCCGACCTGCTGCGGCGCAGTGGGGGCGCCCCCGTGCGGACCCGGCTCATGGGCCGCCCGGCGATCGCCCTGCACGGCCTCGACGCGGTGCCCTTCTTCTACGACGAGCAGCACATCGCACGCCGTTCCGCGCTGCCGGGTCCCGTCCTGGACACGCTGTTCGGCCGGGGAGCGGTGCACACGCTCGACGGCCCTGCGCACCGGGCCCGCAAGGCGCTGTTCGTCTCCCTTCTCAAGGACGCGACGGGGGTGGACGCCCTGGCCGGACAGGCCGTGAAGGAGTGGGACGCCGCCGCCGCGGAGTGGGCACACCGGCCGAGGATCGAACTGTTCACGGAGGCGAGCGTGCTGATCACCCGCTCCGTGTGCGACTGGGCGGGGGTGCCCCGTGGGGAGGACGACGGCCGGGCCACGGCACGCGACCTGGTGGCGATGGTCGACGGCTTCGCCACCGCGGGTCCACGGCACTGGCGCGCACGGAAAGCCCGTACCCGCCAGGAGGAACGGCTGAGCGCCCTGATCGAGGAGATCCGCCGGAGCGGGACGGAGGACTCCGGCTCAGCGCTGCACGCCGTGGCACTGCACCGCGACGACGACGACGAGTTGCTGGACCCGCACACCGCCGCGGTCGAGGTGCTCAACATCATCCGGCCGACAGCGGCGGTGGCCTGGTTCATGGCGTTCGCCGCGCATGCCATGCACCGGTGGCCGCGGCAGCGGGAGCTGCTGCGGGAGGGCGGTCCTGAGTACGCGGAAGCCTTCGCCCACGAGGTGCGCCGCTTCTACCCGTTCGCGCCGTTCCTGGGCGGTGTCGCGGTGCGGGATCTCGAGTGGCGGGGCGAGCCGATCGCCGAGGGCACGCTCGTGCTGCTCGACGTCTACGGCCACCATCACGATCCGGCGCTCTGGCCCGACCCGTACGTCTTCGAGCCGGCGCGGTTCGCCGACGGCGGGCCGGTCGGTGCGGATCTGCTCGTCCCGCAGGGCGGCGGCGACACCGAGACGGGCCACCGGTGCCCCGGCGAGGACATCACCGTGGCGCTGCTGAAGGCCCTGGTGCCACAGCTGGCGCGGCTGGAGCACGGGGTTCCGCCGCAGGACCTGTCGATCCCGCTGCGCCGGATCCCCACCCGACCGGTCGACGGCTTTCTGCTGGCGCCCCGGCCTCCGGTCGCCGGCTGACGCACCGCCGCGCGGCGGCGGTCCCGGCCCGGGACCGCCGCGCGCCGCGAGGGGTCAAGGGACCCGGCGGCGCGGCGTTCTGCCCCAGAGCCAGTCGCGGAGGGCCGACAACCGCGGGCGCTTCTCCCGCCGTTCCCGGGTGTGACGGTCGAGCTCCTCCATGAGACGCCGCGAGCGGTGGTCCATGTCCAGCTCGTCGAGGATGCGGTCGATCTCGGTGAGCAGCGCGCCGTGCAGCTGCCAGTGGCGTGGCTGTCGCTGGACGCCCTTGAGCAGCAGATCGGCGGCGTTGTCGCGGCTGGCGCGGGCGGCGGCGAGCTCCCCGGTGAGCCGCTCCTCCGCGGCGTCGGCGCTCTCGCTGGTCTGGGTGGTGACGAGGACGGCGAAGCTCACCAGCGTGTCGGCGACGTGCGCGAGGAGTTCCTCGAGTGCGACACCGACCTCGTGGGAGAACAGTTCCTCCTCCCTTCGTTCCTTGGCGAGGTCGGTGATGGTGCGGGCCAGCACCCGCAGCACGACGGCGCAGATCTCCAGGGTGTCGAGGCCGGTGCGGAGCACGATGCGGTGCAACAGGCCTTCCTTGACCCGGGGATTGAAGCGGAGGCTGTCCTCGGCCTGGCGCAGCGCCGCGTCCACGTCGGCGATGTCGTTGTCGAGCCTGCGGGCCTCGTGGAGCCGGGCCGCCGCCCGCTCGACCGGGGTGGGGCTCGTCAGCTCCTCGCCGATCCGCAGGAGCAGCCGTCGCATGCGTCGCCCGAGGTCCTCGATCGACTCCCCGGCGGCCTCCACCCAGACCGGTGGCACGAAAAGCATGTTGAAGAGGAGCCCCACCACGGCGCCGATGAGCGTCTCGAGCACCCGGTCCCATGCGGTGTCGGTCACCTGGGTCACGCCGAGCACGAGCATGGCGCTGATCGCGACCTCGGGGACGAACTCGTCGACCCGCACGAATCTGCCGACGACGAGCGAGGCCAGGATGATCAGCCCGAGGCTCCACCAGGTCAGACCGACGAGCGCGCTGAACCCGATGGCGATGAGGACGCCGACGACGACGGAGTTCACCCGGCGCACGCCCGTGGTGAGTGTCGAGTAGAGGGTGACCTGGACGACGAGCAGCGCGGTCAGGGGCGCGGTGAGCGGGGCGACAGGGCTGTCGAGCACATGCAGGGCGACGACGTACGAGATGGTCGCCGCCGCGGTCGATCGCACCGTCTGTACGACGGCCGGTTCCTTGCTCCGGCTGACGATGCCGGCCACCGGTGCTCGCAGCCTCGTGCGGGCCTCAACCTCAGACACTTCGTCCTTCCCCGCTCCCTCTCGCCCGGACCCGTGCGTGCCGGTACGTCCGGGATCCCCCTCAGCGCCCGCCGGATGCCACGCCTTCGCCGACGACCGGTGCGGCCGAACGGATCCGGCGGCCCACGTAGGTCTCGGCCGCCAGCAGCGCGTCGCGGGCCGTGCGCTCGCACATGAGCACACACAGTGTGTAGGCGGTGTCCTCGAACCGTCTCCGCGCGGAGTCGTCGTGGGGGGCGGCGAGGACGTAATGTTCCTGCGCCCGGTAGCGGGCAATCAGCCTGGTGATCACACTCGTGTCGGGCATCAGCATCATGGTCTCCCGGTTTATGAAGCCCCCTGACACGGCGGAGCGAGGTCCGTCCGGTGCCTCATTGTGAACCGGAGCGGTTCCGTCCGCCACACAGCTGGCTACTGTAGGTAGTGGCTGGTATGGACAGGCCACGGCACGCCGGAATCGACCGTCACAGCCGCCGCGCCGTTTTCACGGTTTCCTGACTTCACAGGGGTGCGCGCAGGCTCGTGGAGCCGTCGCGCCAGGCGGCCATGAGCCGGTCGCCGAGGCGGTCCTCCAGGCAGGTCGTGGCCGCTATCCCGAAGGCCACGTCGGACGCGAGAGCGGGTTCGTCGGCGAGGAGTCCACCGATGACGTCGCGGCGCACGATCTGTTCGTGCACGGCGTCGGCGGTGACGTGCTCCGCGTAGAAGTGCTCGGCAGCGGGCCCCGCACCGGTACGGCGCATCGCCTCGGCGAGCCGGCGCGAACCGGGTGAGGACGTCACCTCGACGGTGGCGAAGTGCCCCACCAGTGCGCCCCGGTGGGCGCGATGCAGGCCGAAGAACGACATCAGGTTGACGTTCGCCAGCATCTCCGCGGGGGCGGCGTCGAGGTACCGGCCGTAGGCGGGGTCGAGGCCGAGGTCGGCCATCAGGTCGGCGAAGAGCCGGGCATGCACCCGCTCGGCGCGTCCGCCGCCGAACTCGTCGAACTCGACCGCCACGAAGGCGGCTTTGGCCCTGCCGTGCAGCCGTGGGATCACCCAGGCGTGGGGGTCGGCCTCCTTGAGGTGGTACAGGGAGCGCATGGCGGCGTACTCGCGCAGGTGCCAGAGCTGTCCCTCGTCCTTGAGGAAGTACGACACCCCCGTGCCGTCCACCGGTTCGACGAGCAGTTCCTCCAGCGCGTCGTACACGTCCGGGTGGCCTGCGGTCCGGTCGCGGAGCTCGTGAAGGAAGCGCCGCTCCATCGCCGCGCGCAGGGCGAGCAGCCCCGGGTCCCACTCCCAGGCCGGGTCGACACCCGCGAAGCCCCGGTAGTGCAGCTCATAGCTGACGTACAGGGCGAGTTGCAGGTCGTCACCGAAGGGGTCGGCGCTCTGCGCGGAGCCCGGGTCCGGCAGTGGTGCGCCTGCCGGGTGGCGCAGGGCGTCGAGCACGCCGTGCGACAGTTCGCCCCGTGCGTCCGGCAGTTCGCCCTCCAGGGCCGCTTCCGTGGCCGTGACGAGATTCGTCATCTTCACCTCCTGGCCCGTCGGCGGTGACTGGTGTCGCACCACGGGTACGTCCGGCTGCGCCGACAGGTGCACAGCGCGACGGTGAACCGGTCGGACCGCACCGTGGTCCCGTCGTCGAGGACGACCTCGACGGGACCCGCCACCAGCATCGGGCCCTCCCGGGTCACCGTCACACGGCAGGGCTCCGGGACCGTTCGGTCCTCATGCTCGCTCGGCACGGATGATCACCAGCTCTTCCTTGTCCTCGCCGGGAGCGATCAGCCCCCGCCGCTCGAGCCACTTCCTGCGCGAACGCAGGACGGGCCCGAAGGGAACGAGACGACGCTCCACGACGGCGGCGTCCAGGCCGGCGCCCTGCAACCGCTCGAGAGTCGCCCCGACCCCGCTGAGCGCCGAGTGCACCAGCAGCAGGACACCCGACGGTTTCAGCAGCTCCGCGGCACCGTCGCAGATCCGGTCCAGGACGGCCCTGCCGTCGTGGCCCGCGTCCCAGGCGACGGCCGCGCCGCGCCGCGGCGGGCGTGCGTGCGGCGCGGGCACGTACGGCGGGTTGCACACGATCAGGTCGAAGCGCCGGCCCATGGCCGGGTCCAGCAGGTCACCGTGCAGGACGCGCACCCGACGGCGGGCGAGCACGGCGTTGAGGCGGGTGGCGGCGACGGCACGCCATGAGCTGTCGACAGCCGTCACACGGGCGCCCCGCCGTGCGGCCTTGAGGGCCAGCGCTCCGGTGCCGGTGCCCACGTCGAGTACCTCGGCACCCGGCCTCAGCGGTTCACGCTCGAGCGCGTCCGCGAGCAGAAACGTGTCGCTCTGCGGGGCGTACACACCCGGGGCGAGCACCAGCGCGGACCCACCCCGGTCCACTCCCGGCAGACTGGTCATTCCTGACTCCCTCGGCAGACTGTGCCGGCGTCCGGTGCCGGCCCGGCGGTTTCTTGATCCGTTGCTTCTTGATCCGTTGCTTCTTGATCCCGTTGCTTCTTGATCCCGTGTGCCCAGCACCGCGCGTTTCATCCGTTTCGGTCCGCGCCCGCCGGGGACCCGGGCAGCAGCCGGCCGGTGTTCCGGGAACCCCACGGAGTGGCTGATGAGCGTGAAGACAGGACTGCGGGTGGTGGTCACCGGGGCCACCGGAAACGTGGGCACGAGCGTGGTGCGGGCGCTTGCGGAGGACTCACGGATCGCGTCGGTCCTCGGGCTCGCCCGGCGCGTCCCCGATCTGGACATCTCGCGGACGTCCTGGGCTGCCGTCGACCTGGCCCGGGAGGACTGCGGCGACCTGCTCGTGCGTCATCTGGAGGACGCCGACGCCGTGATCCATCTGGCGTGGCGCTTCCAGCCGACGCACTCCCCCGCCACGACCTGGCACACCAACGTCCTCGGGTCGCTGCGACTCTTCGACGCGGTCGCCGCGGCGCAGGTACCGGCGCTCGTCCACGCCTCGTCGGTCGGCGCCTACGCGCCGGGGCCGAAGACCGGTCCCGGCGTCGGGGAATCGTGGCCCACGCACGGCTGGCCGGAGGCGGCCTACTGTCGCGAGAAGTCCTATCTGGAGCGGGCGCTCGACGCCTTCGAACTACGGCACACCGGGATCCGCGTGGCGCGCATACGGCCCGCGTTCATGTTCAAGGAGACCTCCGCCAGCGAACAGCGCCGGATCTTCGCCGGCAAGTTCCTGCCGGGACCGCTGATCAGGCCGGGGCTGCTTCCCTTCGTGCCGGACATCGAGGGACTGCGCTTCCAGGTGCTGCACACCGACGACGCCGCGCATGCCTTTCTCCTGGCGGTCCTCCTCGACGCGCGCGGGGCGTTCAACCTCGCCGCCGAGCCGGTCGTCGACGCGCAGACCCTCGGTGAGCTGCTGAAGGCCCGGGTGGTGCGGGTCCCGCGGCAGGCGGCACACGCCGTGGTGTCGGCCGCATGGGGACTGCGCGCCGTTCCGGCGTCGCCGCAGCTGTTCGACGCGCTGCTGCGGATGCCGGTGATGAGCACGGCCCGGGCCAGGGAAGAGCTGGACTGGCAGCCGCGGCACACGGCCACGGCAGCGCTGGAGGAATTCCTGCGCGGCGTCCGCAAGGGCTCCGGCGAGCGGACGGCGCCGTTGGTGGGCCATCGGGCGCACTGAGCGCGCGCGGCGCCCGTTCGCCGTCCCGACCCGGCCACCGAAGCTCGCGCGGCCCGCGCACGAGGCGGCCCGCCCGGAGGCCGCGCCACGAAGCGACCCGCGAGGAAGCGGCCCCGTCTAACGGCCGGACGGCACCAGCAGGTCGGCGAACGGGCCGGTGCCGATCCGGGCCAGCAGATCCGCCGGATCGTCGAAGACCGCCGCCGCCCCGGCGGCCTCCAGGGCGGTACGCGGGATCCCGCCGCACAGCAGCGCCACGCACCGCACCCCCGCGCGGGACGCGGCCTGCATGTCCCACACCGTGTCGCCGACGAACACGGCACGGTCGGCAGGCACCCCGGCCAGGTCCAGCGCGTGTTCGACCGGGTCGGGAGCGGGCTTGCCCTCCGCCACGTCGTCGGCGCCCGCGATCGCGGAGATGGCGTCGTCCGCGTCGACGGCCCGCCGGAGCGCGGCGAGCTCCGACCCGCCGGCCGAGCTCGCGAGCACCACGGTCCAGCCGTCGCCCGCCAGGGCACGCAGCAGATCTCCCGCCTGGTCGAAGGCCGGGAGCCGGTCGGAGTACGTCCCGTAGAGGGCCTTGTGGGCAGCCTTGATCGCCTCGTCCTGCGCGGTGTCGCGGTCGTCGCCGAGCACATGCTCCACCAGGTCCTGGCCGGGCAGCCCGACGGAGCGGTGGATGTGGTCCATGGTCACGTGGTGCCCTGCCTGCCGGAAGGCCTCCCACCAGCAGACGACATGGAGATGGTTGGTGTCGGCCAGCGTCCCGTCGACGTCGAACACAGCGGCGCGGTCCATGTCTGCAGGTCCTTCCCCAGGTGCTACTGCGGTACGGCGTTGTCCGTGGCGGTCACGTTGAAGATGGCGCCGTCGGGGTCTCGCAGGGTGACCTCGGCGCCGTGCGGGGTGGTGCGCTCGGCGAGGACGGTGCCGCCGTGCCGGTCGGCCGTACGCACCGTCTCGTCGAGGTTCTTCACCGCGAAGTGCACATGCCAGCGGGGGTGCAGCAGGGGGTTGCTCGCGGTGCCGTCCGCTCCGGAGGTGAGTCTGGCGAGCACCCGTCCCTCGCGGTGCAGCACGACCGCCCCTTCCAGGTAGCTGACCTCGCAGCAGCCGGCCCGGTCGGACGCCCAGTCGAACACCTCGCCGTAGAAGATCGCCGACTCGAAGGCGTCCTTGGCCAGCAGCCGGATCCACGCGGGCGCCTTGTCACGCCAGGCGGGCCAGTCCCGCATGAGTTCGCCCTCCCAGAGGCCGAAGACGGCGCCGTCGCGGTCCGCCGCGAGCACGCCGCGCCCCATGGACAGGGCCAGCGGCCCCACCGCCACGGTGCCGCTGCGTTCCCGGATGCGACTCGCGGTCCGGTCGGCGTCCTCCACGGCGAAGTACGGGGTCCAGGCGACGGCGACGGTCAGGGCGGGGGCCAGCGCGCCGATCCCGGCGACCGGCGAACCGTCGACCACCGCGACTCTGAACTGGTCGCCCAGTCTTCCCTTGCGGAACTTCCAGCCGAGCACGGCCCCGTAGAAGTCCTGGGCTGCCTGCAGGTCGCGGGCCATGAGGCTGACCCAGCAGGGCGCGCCGAACACCGCGGCGGACGCGGCAGCGGCGGCGGTCACGGTCGGGGTCGAGTTCTCGTTCATCACCATGTCCGGGCGGTCGGGGACGGTTCACGCGGGCCGGTTCCATGGTGCTCCCCCGGGCGTCGACCGGCGAACGCGGTCGTCACCCTCCGTGCGCGAAGAGGCGCCCTCAGTCACCCGGTCCGGCTGTGCTTCCGAGACTCGAGTGCCCTGGTGACGGCCATCCCTAACGCCGGAGCGGCGGCCGTGTTCGAAGCCGTCGGGAGCGCTGCTCTGCCCGGGCGTGGCGCGTGCGCCTTCACGTCCGCCGGGACCGGCGTCCCTCGCCGCAAAAACACGGCAGGGCCTGGCCGGGGAAACCCGGCCGGGCCCTGTCGCAGGTACGGGGAGCAGGTCAGCGGCGCGCCAGCACGTCGACCACCTGCCGCGCCGTGTCGACGCTCGACTGCGGGTTCTGGCCGGTGACGAGGTTGCCGTCGACGACGACCCGGCTCGCCCACGCCTCGCCCGGCCGGACCACGGCGCCGAGCTCACGCAGGCGCGACTCGACCAGGTACGGCGACTTGTCGCCGAGGCCGCCCTGCTGCTCCTCCTCGTCGCTGAACGTCGTCAGCTCACGCCCGGAGAAGACGAAGGAGCCGTCCTCGCCGACGGCGCTCAGCAGCGCCGCCGGTCCGTGGCAGAGCGCCGCGACGATCTTGCCCTGGGCATCGGCGTCGGTCAGCAGCCGGCCGAGGTCGGCGCTGACTGCGAGGTCGGCCATCGGACCGTGACCGCCCGGGATGTACACCGCGTCGTAGTCGCCGGCCGACACCGTGGAGAGATCGGTGGGCCGGGCCAGTTCGGCGTCGATGGCGTCCAGGTAGGCGCGGAACCTCTTGGCGTCCGCCTCCTCCACGCCGCCGCGCTCATCGAGGCTGATGGGGTCCACGGTCGGCCGGACGCCGCCCGGCGTCGCGATGACCACGTCGTGGCCCGCCTTCCGGAGCACCTCGTGAGAGGCGGCCACTTCCTCGGCCCAGTAGCCGGTGGGGTGGCTGGTGCCGTCGGACAGCTTGAGGTTGTCGGCGCCGGAAACGACCATGAGGATCTTCGACATGGAGCAGTCCTTACGTGGCTCGAGTGTGTTGCGGTTCGATCGGGACAACCCCAGCTTTGACCCCGGATCATCCGCGGGCATCATGAGCGTCATAACTTCTCTTATGGAACGAGGGTTGCGTGCCCGGACTCGATCTGCTGTCGACCTTCGTGGAGATCTACCGCTGCGGGTCGATCTCCGCCGCGGCCGAGCGTCTCGGACTCACCCAGCCGGCCGTGAGCGGGCAGCTGGCCAGGCTGGAGGACCAACTGGGTGAGCAGTTGTTCGTCCGCTCCCGCAAGGGCGTCACCCCCACCGCACACGCGGCCGATCTCGCCGCCCGCGTCGGCACGCACCTCGACGAGCTGCGGGCGGCGCTGGAACCGTCGAGCGCCGGGGCGGCGCATGTCGGGACCGTGCGCATCGCCGGGCCGGGCGAGCTGATGGCCATGCGTGTCCTGCCCACGCTCGCGCCGCTGACGACCCGGGGGCTGCGGATCCATGTGACGCTGGGTCTCGCCAGGGACCTGCTGGCCGCCCTCGCGGAGGGACACGTGGAGCTGGTGGTGTCCGCCATAAGGCCGACACAGCAGGACATCGTGGCCACGCCGCTCATCGACGAGGAGTTCGTCCTCGTCGGCGCGCCCTCCCTGGCCCGCAGTGTCGACAGCGCGCGACTGGCCGGTGATCCGGTGGACGCCCTCGCCCACCTCCCGCTGGTCGGTTACGCGGACGACCTGCCCATCGTCCGCCGCTACTGGCTGAGCGAGTTCGACCGCCGGCCGCCGAACCACATCTCCGTGATCGTCCCGGACCTTCGCGCCGTTCTGGCCGCGGTGATCGCGGGCGCGGGAGTGAGCGCCCTCCCCCGCTATCTCGCCGAGCCGGCCCTCTCGGCGGGCTCCGTCGAACTGCTCCACGAGCCCGCCGCCCCGCCGCTCAACACGCTCTACCTGGCGACCAGGGCCGGGGCCCTCGTCCATCCGCCCCTGGCGCTCGTCCACGACCACCTTCGCACCCGCGCCCACTCGTGGGGCGCGCTCTGACCTGCCGCAACGCCTGGTGAGAGTGGGGCAGTTGGGACGGAGTGCCATGGCCGAAAGCCGACGCACCGGAGCCGCTGCCCTGCCATCCACCTGTACCGCCGTGCGGCGTCTCCCTAGCATGTGGATCCCACAGAACCGGATCTCCATCAACGCGGGTGAGGACTGGATGCAGAGTTCGTGGCGCCCCGACGCCATCGACACCAAAGTGCCCAGCGTGGCACGTATGTACGACTACTTCCTGGGGGGCGACGACAACTACCAGTCGGACCGCGACGCTTGCGAAGAACTTCTGAAGCAGGTCCCCAGCACGAAGACACTCGCCGTCAACAACCGCCGCTTCCTGCGGCGTGTCGTGCGGATGCTGGCGGCCGATTACGGCATCCGCCAGTTCATCGACCACGGATCCGGTCTGCCGACCCAGGACAACGTCCACCAGGTCGCGCAGTCGGTCGATCCCGCGTCCAGGGTCGTCTACGTCGACAACGACCCCATCGTGCTCGCGCACGGCCGGGCCCTGCTCGACGAGAACGACCGCACCACGGTCATCCAGGCCGACATGCGCGACACCGACAGCATTTTCGGCCACGAGGAGACCCGGCGGCTGATCGATTTCAGCCAGCCTGTCGCGGCTCTCTTCGTGTCGGTGATGCACTGCATCCCGGACGAGGACGATCCGGCCGGTCTGGTGCGGCGGGTCGCGGAGCGACTGGCGCCGGGCAGTTTCCTGGTCGTCTGCCAACTGGTGAGCGACCGGCCGGAGATCCGCAAGTTCGTCACCGAATTCATGGCGCAGGCCACCGACAACCACTGGGGCAGGGTCCGCGAGGAGCACGAGGTCGCCGCCTACCTCGACGGCATGGAGATCCTGGAGCCCGGGCTGGTGGAGGTCTCCACCTGGCGTCCTGACAACGATCTGGCGCCGGTGCAGCAGACCGACGAGTGGATCGAGTGGGGCGGGGTCGCGCGCATCCCGTAGCGCCACGGCAGTACGCGCGAGCGGCTGCCCGGCGAGCCGGCTCGAGGGAGCGGCTCGCCGGGCCGGCCGCTGTCGTCGTGGCGGCGCGGGCTTCGAAGGCGCGCACACCGCAGGGCAGATCACGGACTCGGGGCCCGACGCCCCGGCGCTCAAAGACTCTTGATGCGCTCCTGGAGCAGTTCCAGTGACTGCTTGGGAGTGAGGGCGCACGCGCCGAGCCGGTCGAGCATGTCGCGGTACTGCTCGACGGCCTGCGGCTTCTGGGAGAAGGTGCTGTCGGTCAGGTGCTCGATGTAGACCGCGTCCTTCAGGTCGCTCAGCGCGAAACGCAGATAGGTCACGCCCGTACCGACGCCGACGGAGGCCGTCACCTCCAGCGGCGCGACCTGCAGGGTCACCCGTGGCCGCTCCATCATCCCGACGAGGTGCAGCAGTTGCTCGCGCATCACATGCGTCCCGCCCACCGTACGCATCAGCACGGACTCGTCGATCACGGCCCACAGGCGCGGTGCCTCCGGTGTGTCGAGCTGTCGCTGGCGTTCCTTACGCAGCTCGACCCGGCGCCGCACATCGTGGGTCAGGAGGTGCCCCGGCCCTGACCGGACGACGGCCTCGGCGTACGCGGCGGTCTGGAGCAGACCGGGCACGTAGAACGGCTCGTACGTACGGATCGTCGCCGCGGCGCCCTCCAGGGCGACCAGTGGCTCGAAGAAGTCCGAGAGCACGTCGCTGAACGAGCGCCACCAGTCGCTCTGGCGGGACTGCGTCACCAGCCGCATGAACTCGTCGACCTGCTCCTGCGCCCCCACGCCGTACAGATTCAGCAGCGCCATCGCGTCGGCCGGCTTGCAGCCGTGGCGGCCCAGTTCGATCCGGCTGGTCTTGGAACGCGAGAAACCCAGCCGGGCGTCGACGTCCGCAGGGTCCAGTCCGGCGTTCACCCGCAGTTGGCGCAATTTGCCACCCAGGATCAGCCTGAGGGCGGTCGGGTTGTTCTCGACCGCTCCCAGCGGCCGGACGAACAACGACGGACTCGGTTCGACTGCAGCCATCAGGCGCTCCTGCGGAGAAATAGGGACGACGACAGTATCCAGCACTCGCGCGGCGAGGCCATGGGGAAGTCGCCCACTCACCGACTGTTTTCAGCCGATTACCGCGTCGAAACCACCCTCACGGGCTCCCGCCACGAACCCCGCGAACTCGTCGCGTGTGCAGACGAGCGCCGGCCCGTGCGGGTCACGTGAGTTCCGGATCGCGATCCGGCCTCCCGGCAGCGCCGCCATCTCCACGCAGTTCCCCGTGGCGTTGCTGTGACTGCTCTTGATCCACGTCACCGACTCCAGCGCACTGGCCTGCATTCCGTTGACGAACTCCACGCCCATCAACTCCTCACTGCTCGCACACGTTTGGCCCGGATCCCACCGATGCAATCCCATCTGCAATTGCATCCGCCGGTCGGCTCGACAATACTCGCCCTGCGTCCGCTGTCGAACGGCAAAGCCCGCAGGGAGACATGACCAGTGACGACTCACATGCCGGCGCTCCCGGGAACCGATGTACGGCACGGGTTCGGGAGTGGTCTGACGCAATCTGGCGTGAAACGCCCGCCCGGCATGCTCTCCGACGCGCCGGAGTGCGCTCCGGAGGAAGCTGTCGTTCCCGGCGGCTTCTCCGCATGCGGGCTGGACGGCCGCCCGAGGAACGCGGGGCAGGCGAGGAAGTTCGCCGCGAGTACCCTCCACAACTGGGCCCTGCGGCCCCTGGTGGCGGACGTCGAGCTGATCGTCAGCGAGCTCGTCGGCAACGCCGTGCGGCACGCCCTTCCGCCCGCCGCGCCGCGCACCGACGAGTACCCGGTCTGGCTCGGTCTCTTCCGCTACAGCAGCCACCTCGTCTGCGCGGTGACCGACCCCAGTCCGGCGCCGCCGCGCCTGGGTGATCCCGGCCCGGACGCCTCGGGTGGCCGCGGCCTGTTCCTGGTCAACTCGCTGAGTGACAGCTGGTCCTGGCGGCTGACACTCCCGCGGGCAAGACAGTCTGGGCGTGCCTGCCCCTGCCGGGACAGCAGGACCCCACCTGAGTCGCGACCGCCGACGGCCCCCGCCGGTCGGCGCAGAGGTCCGCAAGGGCGAGAGCCCCGTGCGTCCCGTTCGGGCGAGGGCCGGTCGGGGCGATCAGGGCGAGGGCCGGTACCCGTCGTCGGGCAGCATCAGCAGCCGGGAGCCGCCCGGCTCGACCGACACCGCCCGGTCCGGGAGCCGCACCTCGATCGGTCCCCCGTCCGAGGCCGGCACGCCGATGTGCAGTTCTCCCGGCCGCATCCGCACCCGCACCCCCCAGTGGCCGTGGTAGCGGACGGAGAAGCCGTACTCGGCGAGCTGCGGCGAATGCACGGGGTCGAACCACAGCGCCCCGCCACGGGTCTCCATCCCGGTCAGACCACGCTGCACCAGGTCGAGCGTGCCCGCCATCGCCCCGAGGTGGATGCCTTCCTCCGTGGTGCCGCCCTGAAGATCGGCGATGTCGCCCTCCAGTGCCTCCTTGACGTAGGTCCACGCGTCCTCGCGCCGTTGGCGCGCCAGCAGCCAGCCGTGGACCAGGCCACTGAGGGTGGAGCCGTGACTGGTGCGCTTCAGGTAGTAGTCGACGGTCCGGTGCCAGGTCTCGTCGTCGAGTTCGTAGCCCAACCTCCGGAAGAGGCCGCTCAGTTCGGCCGGTGAAAAGAGGTAGCCGAGCATCAGGACGTCGGCCTGCTTGGATGCCTGGTAGCGGTTGACGGTGTCGTTCTCGGCCTCCAGCACCCGGTCGAGGCGGCGGATGTCCCCGTGCCGGGCGCGCAGGCCGTCCCAGTCGAGCTCCTCCAGGTCGCCGTAGCCGTGGAACTGGCTGATGACACCGTCATGGAACGGCACGTACATCCGGCGCGACACCTCCTCCCAGCGGGCGAGCTCCCCGCGGTCGAGACCGATGCGCTCGTACAGCTCACGGCGGCGCGGCTCCGGCAGTTCGCGCACCACCTCGAGGGCGCGGGCCAGCACCCACACGGCGGTGACATTCGTGTACGCGTTGTCGTCGAGCCCCGGCAGGCAGGAGCCCGGGTACGCCTCGTGGTACTCGTCAGGACCGACCACGCCACGGATGCGGTAGCGCTCCAACTGCTCGTCGTACTGCGCGGATCCGGCCCAGAACCGCGCGATCTGGGTGAGCATCTCCGCGCCCTTGGTGTGCAGGAACTCCGCGTCGCCGCTCGCCTCGCAGTACTGCCACACGTTGTACGCGATGGCGGACCCGACATGGTGCTGGAGGCGGGAGTGGTCCGGCAGCCAGCGGCCGGACCGGGGATTGAGGTGCAGCTCCTGCGTCTCCTCGCGGCCGTCGCTGCCGCTCTGCCACGGGTACATGGCGCCGGTGTGGCCGGCGCCGCGGGCCAGCACGCGGGCCTGTTCCAGCCTGCGGTACCGGTACATGAGCAGAGCCCGGGAGACCTCGGGGAAGTGCAGGTTCAGATACGGCAGGACGAACAGCTCGTCCCAGAAGATGTGGCCGCGGTACGCCTCGCCGTGCAGACCGCGGGCCGGCACACCGACGTCGAGGTCGGCCGTGTGCGGCGACAGCGTCTGCAGCACATGGAAGAGGTGCAACCGCAGAATGCTGCCCGCCTCCCCCGGCACGTCCAGCTCACCCCTGCGCCACAGCTGCCGCCACGCCGTCCGGTGCGACTCCAGCAGCGCCTCGAAGCCCGGCGCCCGGCCGACCCGGCCGAGGGCCGCGTGCAGCGGGTCGCTGATCGCGGCGTCCCTCGAGGTGTGCAGCGCGACGGTCTTGTCGACCGTACGGGTGACACCTCCCGGGAGCGTCAGCCTCAGCAACTGCACGGCCCGCAGCGGTTCATGGGCGGTTCGGGCCCGTTCCTCGTCGGTGGGCTCGTCGGCGACCGTGCGGGCCGCCATACCGATCCGGATGTCGGAGGTGGTGGTGCGGCAGCGCAGCCACATCGTGTCGGGCTCGCCGTCACCGGCGTTGACGTGGACGAGATGACTGCCGTTGAGCTCCCGGTAGCGTGCCACGCCGCTGTTGGTCACCGCCCCGTCGAGCGCGGCCTCGACCTCGATGTCGCCGGACCAGCCTTCTGCGGTGAACTGGGTGCGCAGCACGGCGAGGTGGGGATCGGCCATGTGGACCAGCCGCAGCTGACGCACGGTGAGGGAACGGCCGTCCTCTGCCACGTAGCGCATGGTGCGCTCGAGGGTGCCGGCCCGCAGATCGAGGCTCTGGCGGTGTTCGGCCAGCGCCGTGCTGTCCGGGGTGAACCAGGCCGCGTCGCCGGCGACGCGGTACAGACGGAAGCGCAGGGGCAGCCAGTTGGGCAGGTTGACCATGTCCTCGTTCTCGACCTGACGGCCGGCGACGGTCGAGGTGAGACGGTTGTAGCAGCCCGCCGCGTACGTGCCCGGGTAGTGAATCTCGTCGGCGGTGCACTCGGGGGCGGCTCCCCGTGTGGCGAAGTAGCCGTTGCCGAGTGTGCACAGCGCCTCGCGCAGGCGCTCGCGCGCGGGGTTGTATCCCTCGTACGTCCAGATCCACTCGTGCATGGTCAGTCCTCCGGGGGCACTGGGGGCTCGGGGGCGGCCGGGGCTGTGTGAGGTTTTGCGGGGACGTCCGGTCCGCCGGACCGGTCCGGGCCGGCGGGGAGCAGTTCGGCGAGGTCCCGTACGACGAGGTCCGCGCCGTGCTCGAGCAGGGCGTCGCCCGTCCCCGGGCCCCCCGTACGGTCCACGCCGATCACGAGGGCGAAGCCGCCGCGTCTGCCCGCCTCGACGCCGGCCAGGGCGTCCTCCACGACGGCCGCCCGCCCCGGGGGGACGCCGAGCCGCCGGGCCGCTTCGAGGAACAACGCGGGCTCCGGCTTGCCCGGCAGCCGCAGGCGGGCCGCCTCCGCGCCGTCGATCAGGACATCGAAACAGGGCAGGACCCCGGCCCGGGTGATCAGTTCCCGAGCGTGGCGGGACGCCGACACCGCCGCCAGGGGAACGGCACGGTCGCGCAGCATCCGCAGCAGTCGTGCGGTGCCCGGGTAGGCGTCGATGCCCTGCTCGCGCAGCCGCTGGGTGAAGAGCCGCTCCTTGTACGCGGCGACGGCGCCCACCGTGTCCGTGCCCGGCGCGTCGTCAGGGCTCCCCGTGGGCAGCCGCAGCCCGCGCGAGGCCAGGAACGCCGCGGCCCCGTCCTGGCGTGAGCGGCCGTCGACGTGGCGCAGATAGTCGTCCCGGACGTCGAAGGGCCGGCGGGCCGCCGGGTCGTCCGGCGGGTGGGCCCGCAGGCAGGCGTCGAAGGCCGTCTTCCAGGCTGCGGCGTGGATCCGGGCGGAGTCGGTGATGACGCCGTCCGTGTCGAGGACGACGGCGTCGACACCGCGCCAGCGGGGGCCGGTCACGGCCGCGGGTCCGGGTCGCCGGCCCGGGCGGACGGTGCGGGGCCCACGTGTACGTCCATGTCTGTCCTCCCTGCTCAGTGGCCCCGTGGGCGCGGGCCGCACTCGCTGCCCGGTGAAGGGAGCCATGCGATTCAGGATGGCCGCGTACCCCGTGCTCTGCGCGCTGAAGCCTGTGGCGTGCATGTGCTCGCGGGACGGTTCCGGACGCGCCGTGACGACGGGCGGCCGCCGCAGCCCTGTTCCGGGGCGCCCATGGGCGGCCGACCCCGCCGTGGGCGCCGGGAAGGTCCGTGTCTCCCCCGCCGCCATGAGTCGCCCCCGGGCGGATGGGTACCCGCCGCAGGAAGAGCGGCCCGCCACGAAACCCGGGCGAAGGGCTTTTCGATGGCACAACGAGTTCCGGACGGTCCGGAGGACCCGCACTCCCCTGCTCCCGCCCTCCCGTCCCCGCAGGGCGACTACCTGGACCAGATCCAGGACGGCCTCCAGCAGGTCGCGCACGCGCACGGACGCGTGCGGGAACTGCTGGGCGCGGTGCTCGCGATCAGCAAGGAACTGGAGCTCGACTCCGTGCTGCGCACCATCAACGAGACCGCCCGGCAGCTGGCGCATGCCCGCTACGCCGCGCTCGGTGTGCTGGACGACGCCGGTGAGTTCACCGAGCTGATCACCTCCGGTTTCGGCCGCGACCAGTTCGCCGCCCTCGGCGACCGGTTGCCGCACGCAACCGGCCTGCTCGGCGAACTGGTGCGCGATCCGCACCCGCTGCGCGTCGATCGTGTGGCGGAACATCCGCACGCGATCGGCTTCCCGCAGGGCCACCCGGCGATGACCAGCCTGCTGGGGGTGCCGATCCGCGTGCGCGACAAGCTCTACGGCACGCTCTACCTGGCCGACCGGAGCAGCGGCGAGCCGTTCACGGACGACGACGAGAACATCGTTGTGGCGCTGGCCGGGGCCGCCGGTGTGGCCATCGAGAACGCCCGCCTGTACGACCGGTTGAGGCACGCCACGGAGGACTTCCAGCGCAGGCTGCTGCCCCGGATGCCCCGTCGTGGGGACCTCGAGCTCGAGGCCAGGTACCAGCCCTCCACCGAAGCGCCGCGGATCGGCGGCGACTGGTACGACCTGGTCCGGCTGCCGGGCCGCGTGCCGTGCCTGATGGTCGGGGACGTGATGGGCCACGGCCTCGAAGCGGCCACGGTGATGAGCCAGATCAGCAACATGTTGCGGGTGATCGCGTTCGAGGAGGAGGAGCCGCCGAGCCGCATCCTGCGCCGGCTCGACGAGGTCCTGCACGAA
Source organism: Streptomyces sp. NPDC086835 (assembly GCF_044745705.1). Taxonomy (NCBI): domain Bacteria; kingdom Bacillati; phylum Actinomycetota; class Actinomycetes; order Kitasatosporales; family Streptomycetaceae; genus Streptomyces; species Streptomyces sp. NPDC086835. Next base: position 279,848 of record NZ_JBIVAU010000003.1, on the reverse strand, counting down.
CTGCACGGCGGCCCGATGGCCACTGTCATCATCGCAAGGCTCGAGCCCAGCGCCCACGGCAAGCGGCTGTGCTGGTCCAGTGCGGGCCACCTGCCGCCGCTGCTGGTCACACCGGACCACCGGGCCCGCTACCTGGAGACGGACACCGGCCTGCCGCTGGGCGTCGATCCGGCGATGGACCGCGAGGACCAGGCGGAGATACTTCCGCCCGGCAGCACACTGCTGCTGCACACGGACGGGCTGGTCGAGCACCCCCGCCGGTCCATCGACGAGGGGATGGACGACGCCACCGGCATCGCCGCGGTGCGCGCCTCCGCTCCGCTGTCCGAGCTGTGCGACGCGCTCCTCGCCCACGGCCACGACGCGTTCCACGACGATGTCGCCCTCCTCGCGGCGCGCCTGGCCTCCTGACGCGGGCCCGCTCCGCCTCGGACGCGGACCGCCCGGTGATCCCGGCGGCGCCATGGGTCAGGACGTGTCCCGTACCTCGGTGTCCTCCACCTGGGACCCGGGTGCGGCGCGGTTGGGCGCGGCCGGGCTGTGCGAGTGCTGTCGCGGCGGCGGCTCGCCGTCCCGGCCCTCTCCCCACTCCGGGATGCGCAGGGCGAGGAGGGCGACGTCGTCGCCGCTGGGCGCCATGCGGGCGAGGAGTTCGTCGCAGAAGTCCTCGACGTCCCGGTGGGCGAGTTCGGCGGCGTGACGGCGGAGCTGGGCGAGTCCTCCGTCGATGGAACGGGTCCGGCTCTCGACCAGGCCGTCGGTGTAGAGCAGCAGGGTGGAGCGCGCTGGGAGCTTCTCGCGGGCGTCGGGCCACCCCAGGCCCAGATGCAGCGCGGAGTCCATGCCGAGGAGGGGTCCGTGGCCCGCTTCGAGGTAACGGGCGTGTCCGTCGTAGGTCACCAGGAGCGGCGGCGGATGGCCGGCGTTGACCCAGTGCAGCTGCCACGGCCCTCCCTCCTGGCCCTCGATCCGGGCGAAGACGGCGGTCGCCATCGGGGCATCGCTTGTGTTCGTCATCGCCTCGTCGAGGCGTCGCATGATGAGGCTGGGCGGCTCCTGCCGGTCCCAGGCCAGGGCACGGAGCATGTTGCGTACCTCGGCCATGTGGGCAGCGGCCTTGAGGTCGTGGCCCACGACGTCGCCGATGACCATCGTCGTGACGCCGTCGGCGAGGAGGAAGGCGTCGTACCAGTCGCCCCCGATTTCGGCGGCGCTCTCCGCGGGCTGGTAGCGGGCGGCCATCTGAAGGTGGTCGACCTGGGGCAGCGGCGTGAGGAGCTGACGCTGCATGGTCTCCGCCAGCTGCCGTTGCTGGTCGAACAGCTGGGCATTGTCCAGCACCAGGCCGGCCCGGCGGCCGATGTCGGCCAGCACCAGCAGGTCGGCCTCCGTGCAGGGCCGGCGTTCACCGCTGCGCGCCACGGTGAGCGCCCCGAACACCTGGCGCGTGGTGCTCAGCGGCACCACCACCGCCGAGTGCCCGCCGAGCCGGTCGAACAGGTCCCGGTGCGCCCGCGCGAGCGGCGCCTGCGGGGTGAGGTCCTCGGCTTCCAGCCGCAGGGGCCGGCCGCCCCGCATCACACGGGCGAGGGCCGACGCGGAGGGTGTTTCGGTCAACGGCGGCAACGGCCCCAGCAGCGTGTCCTCCCCGCCGTCGTCCTCCCCTCCCTGGTCCCCGCTCCGCACGACGATCCGGCGCAGATCGTCGGCCTGAGGGTGCGTACGAAGATCGACCGCCGCCCAGTCGCCCAGCTCCGGCACCAGCAGACGCACCAGCCGGTGCAGCATTTTCGGGACGTCCAGGGTGGAGCTGAGCACCGCGGAGATCTCCGCGACGATCGTCAGCCGCTCGGTGAGCTCCTCCAGTGCCATGAGGTGCGTCGCCTGCTGGTCGGCGGCACGCCGGTGCAGGCTGAAGTCGTGGAAGACGATCACCGCGCCCTCCACCTTCCCCTGCCGTACCAGGGGCGTGGCGGCCCAGATGATCGGGACGGTCGTGCCGTCGGCCCGCAGGTAGAACTCGTCGCTCCCCTCTGCGGGGCTGCCGGTCTTCAGTACGGAAAGGACACGGCACTCGTCCCGGGAGAGCGTCCTGCCGTCGGCCTGCCGGTGCAGCAGGTCGTGGAGGTCCTCACCGAGCATCTGCGCGGTGTCGCGGTCGAGGAGTCGGTCGGCCCACGGGTTCGAGGCAGTGAGCCGCCCCGAGGTGTCGGTGATGAACAGCCCGGCACCCACGCTCTCGAACACGGCACGCAGGAAGCCGAGCTCCAGCGGCCGGTCAGCGCCGTTCACGCCCCACCATCCCCGGGTCGCCCGTTCCTCCTGCGCCGCACCGGCGCGGGCGCGTCCTCGACGGCCCTCTCGTCATGCTCGCATCCGTGGCGGCAGTGCGCTGCTCCACCGCCCGGGCCGGGCGGGGAGGCCGCGGGGACCGTTCCCGCCGGGCCGGGACCGGGACGCACCGGGGCTGCCCGTGTCCGGCGGACAGGCCGCCCTGCCCGCCGGACACGGGCAGGGCTACGTGAGGGCCTCTCGCACCGCGCCCTCCCGCACGGCCGTGCGTGCCGCCGTCGCGTCCGTGGCCGCCAGTGCCAGTCCGGCGAGCCGCCGGCAGTCGTCCAGGGTGTGCGCCGCCAGAGTGGCGCGGACGTCGCCCAGGCAGCTCGGCGCGACCGAAAGGCTGCTCACGCCCAGACCGACGAGGACCAGGGCGAGCAGCGGGTCGGCCGCGGCTTCGCCGCAGACCCCCACCGGGCGGTCGCAGGCCGCTCCCGCCCCGGCGGCCGTCCGCACCAGTTCGAGCAGGGCCGGCTGCCAGGGGTCCAGGAATTCGGCCAGCGTGCCCAGGGTGCGGTCGGCTGCGAACGCGTACTGGGCCAGGTCGTTCGTGCCGATGCTGAGGAAGTCGCACTGCCGGGCAAGGTCTGTCGCCCGCAGGGCCGCGGCCGGGACCTCGACCATGGCACCCGCGGTCCGCAGTCCGTGGGCCCGCACCCGTGCCGTGAAGGCCGCCGCCTCACCGGGCACGGAGACCATGGGCGCCATCACCCATACGTCGGCCTCCGTGTCCTGCGCCGCCGCGGCGATCGCGGCCAGCTGCGTCTCGAGCAGCTCCGGGTCACGGCGCGAGGTCCGCAGGCCGCGCACACCGAGGGCGGGGTTCTGCTCGTCGGCCGCGGTGACGAACGGAAGCGGCTTGTCGGCCCCCGCGTCCAGGGTCCGTACGACGACCCGGCGCCCGGCGAAGGCGTCGAAGACCACCCGGTAGGCGTCGGTCTGCTCCTCCGCGGTGGGGGCCTGCTCGCGGTCGAGGTAGAGGAACTCGGTACGGAACAGCCCCACGCCCTCGCTGTCGGACGCCGCGGCCACGTTCAGTTCTTGCAAGGCGCCCAGGTTGACCAGCAGTTTGACCGCGTGCCCGTCGGCCGTCCGGCCGGGGCCGCTGACCCGGGCCGCGGCCTGTCGACGTCGTTCGTCGCGCGCGGCGGCCTCGGCGACGGTGTCCGGGTCAGGGTCGGTCACGACCGTGCCGGCCGCGCCGTCGACGAGCACGGGCGTGCCGTCGGTCAGCTCCGCGGCGGCGGCGCAGCCGACGACGGCCGGCAGGCCGAGGATCTTCGCGAGGATGGCGGTGTGGCTGGTGGGGCCGCCGCGTTCGGTGACCAGGGCGAGGACCTCGGCCGGGTCGAGGAGGGCGGTGTCGGCGGGCGCGAGATCGTCCGCGACGAGGATGTACGGGTGGCCGGGGTCCGGCAGGCCGGGCGTCGCGAGGCCCTGTACCGCCGCGACCGACCGGTTGCGGAGATCGTCGAGATCGGCGACGCGTTCGGCGAAGTAACCGCCGGCCGCCTCGAGCGACGTGCGGAAGGCGCGGAACGCCTTGTCGAGCGCGTGGGCCGCGTCGGCCCCGCCGGCCACGAGTTCGCCGACCTGGTCGGCGAGCGTCGGGTCGGCGGCCATCAGCGCCTGGGCGGAGAGTACCTGCGCCGCGTCGCCGCCGACGGCGGCCGCCCGCTCCTCCAGGTCCGCGGCGACGCGTGCCAGCGCGGCCCGGGCCGCTGCCGCCTCGGCCGGTACGTCGGCCGGATCCACGGTGCGCGGCGGCGGCAGTACCGACGGCTGGGCCATCCGGGCGACGGGCCCGGCGGCGCTGCCGCCACCGACGCCGATGCCGTCCAGCACCCCGGTGACCGCGGTCGCGGGTGCGGCGGAGGTCGTCGTGCCGGTCGTCACCGCTGCTCCTGGGCGTCGAGGTCGGCGGCGACGAGCGTGGCCAGTTCCTCGATGGCGGCCTCGGCGCCGTCGCCTTCGGCGGACAGCACCAGGGGTTCACCGTGCTTGGCGCCGAGTGCGAGCACCGACAGCAGGCTGCGGGCGTCGACCGGTGCGCCTCCGTCGCGGGCCACGGTCACCCTGACGGGCTGGCGGGCGGCGGCCTGGACGAAGACCGAGGCGGGCCGGGCGTGGAGTCCGGAGCGGGAGCCGATGACGACAGTGCGCTGGGGCATGGGGATGACACTCCTACGGGATGGGGTACGAGGGCTGCCGGTGGGGGTGTGTGTCCGCCGTGGAAAGGCACAACGCTGGGCCGGTGGGCGGTTCCTGGGCCGGGACGGGTCCGGGTGTCCGTGCGGATCTGGCCGGGACCTGTCCCCGGACCGGTCCGGATGGGCCGGTCCTGAGGGGGCGGTCCGGTCCCGCCGTCCGGGCCTGCTGGGAACCGTTCCGGCAGGCCCGGGACGGACCGGGCCAGGGGTTTCAGGCGGCGGCCGGGACCTTGGGGTCCGCGGCCTCGGTGACGGCCGGGGGCGTGGCCGCCGGGCCGGCCGGCTTGCGGCGGCTCTTGAGGAGGACCACCAGGGCGGCGGTGACCACGGTGCCGGCGGCGATGGCCAGCAGGTACAGCAGCGGCCGGCCGATCAGCGGTACGACGAAGATGCCGCCGTGCGGGGCCCGCAGCGTGGCGTCGAACGCCATCGACAGTGCGCCGGTGACCGCGCCGCCGGCCATCGCGGACGGAATGACCCGCAGCGGGTCGGCCGCGGCGAACGGGATCGCACCCTCGCTGATGAACGAGGCGCCGAGGACCCAGGCCGCCTTGCCGTTGTCCTGCTCCGCCTTGGTGAACAGCTTCGCGCGCACGGTCGTCGCGAGGGCCATGCCGAGCGGCGGGACCATTCCGGCGGCCATCACGGCGGCCATGACCTTGAGGCTGCCGTCGGTGGGGGTCGCGAGGCCGCCCACCGCGAAGGCGTAGGCCACCTTGTTGACCGGGCCGCCGAGGTCGAAGCACATCATCAGGCCGAGCAGGACGCCGAGCAGCACGGCGTTTCCGCCGGACAGGCCGCTCAGCCAGTCGGTCATGGCCTTCTGGAGCGAGGCGATCGGCTTGCCGACGACGATGAACATCAGGAATCCGACGACGGCGGCGGAGACCGGCGGGATCACGACCACCGGCATCACACCGCGCAGCACGGTCGGCACGTGGACCCGCTGGATCGCCATCACCACCGCGCCCGCGATGAGACCGGCGGCGAGTCCGCCGAGGAAGCCCGCGTTGACGGTGACGGCGATGGCGCCGCCCACGATGCCGGGTACGAGTCCGGGCCGGTCGACCATGCCGTACGCGATGTATCCGGCGAGGACGGGAACCAGGAAGCCGAACGCGGCGCCGCCGACCTGGAAGAGCAGGGCGGCCCAGCTGGCGGCCTCCGTCCACACGAAGTGCTCGGCGACCGAGGGGGCGCTGTTGATCTCGTACCCGCCGATGGCGAAGGCCAGGGCGATGAGGAGACCGCCCGCGGCGACGAACGGCACCATGTAACTGACGCCGGTCATCAGCCAAGTGCGCAGGCGGATGCCGAAGTGGTCGCCCGGCGCACCGGAGTCCATGGGCGCGGTGGTGGTGGCCAAAGCGGTGGTCTCGCCCCGCTCGGCCTTCGCCCGCACCTCCGCGACGAGTTCGGAGGGCCGGTTGACGGCCGCCTTCACGCCGACGTCGACGGTGGGCTTGCCGGCGAACCGGCCCCGCTCCCTGACCTCCACGTCGTGGGCGAGGATCACGCCGTCGGCCGCCGCGATCACGGCCGGGTCGAGGCGGGTGAAGCCGGCCGAGCCCTGGGTCTCGACGACGACTTCGACGCCTTCGGCCTCGCCCGCCTGGCGGAGCGCCTCGGCGGCCATGTAGGTGTGGGCGATGCCCGTGGGGCAGGAGGTGACGGCCACGATCCGGAAGGGAGCGGCGGCGGACGCCGGGGCCGACGGTGCGTGGGCCTCCACCGGGGCCGCGCTCTGCGCACCGGCCGCAGGGGCTTCCTCGGGGGCCGGGGCCTCCTCGCCGCGGATCAGGGCCGCGACCGCCGCCGGGTCGTGCTCGGCGCGCAGCGCGGTGGTGAACCGGGCGTCCATGAGCCGCCGGGCCAGGGCGGACAGAATCGTCAGATGGTCGTCGTCGGCTCCCGCCGGCGCGGCTATCAGGAAGATCAGGTCGGCGGGCCCGTCCGGAGCGCCGAAGTCGATTCCCCGGGCGCTGCGACCGAAGGCGAGGGTCGGGGCGGTGACATGCTCGCTGCGGCAGTGCGGAATGCCGATGCCGCCGTCGAGGCCGGTCGGCATCTGCGCCTCGCGGGCCGCCACGTCGGCGAGGAAGCCGTCGAGGTCGGTGACGCGGCCGGCCGCGACCATCCGCTCTGCGAGGGACCGCGCGGCGGCCTGCTTGGTCTCGGCGGCCAGGTCGACGTCGACCAGTTCTGCGGTGATCAACTCACTCATCACGCGGCTCCTTGCTCGCGAACCGCCCGAGGGCGGTGGTGGGACGTGGGTGGGCGGACCCCGGCGCCGACACGGCCGCAGGGCAGCGCGCCGGTACGAGGGGGACGGTGGGCCCGCCCGGGACGGACGGTCATGACGCCGACTCCCCGAGGACGCGGTCGAGGGGGACGGAAGCGGTGACCGTCACCGCTTCGGGGTCCAGGTCGGCCGGTGACGGCATGACGCTGCCCGGCAGTTGTACGGCGGCGGTGCCGTGGGCCACGGCGGCCGCCAGGGCGGCGGGGCCACCGCCGCCCGCGGTGAGGAAGCCGGCGAGGGAGGCGTCCCCGGCTCCGACGTTGCTGCGGACGGCGTCGGCGGGGGCGTGGCCGAACCAGACACCGGTGTCGTCGACGAGCAGCTGGCCGTCCGCTCCCAGGCTGGCGAGCACCGCACGGGCGCCCCGGTCGCGCAGTTCCTCCGCCGCCTTGACGGCGTCGCCGACGGTGGCGAGAGGGCGGCCGACCGCTTCCGCGAGTTCCTCCGCATTGGGTTTGACCACGTCGGGCCGCTCCCGCAGGGCTGCGGTGAGGGCGGCTCCGGAAGTGTCGAGGGCGACACGGGCCCCGGCCCGGTGGGTCCGGGCCACGAGTTCGGCGTACCACTCGGGACGCAGGCCGCGCGGCAGGCTCCCGCAGCAGGCGATCCAGTCCGCCTCCGCCGAGCGGGTGCGGACGGTCTCCAGCAGCGCCTCAGCCTCCGCCGGTGCGAGGTCGGGTCCGGCCGCGTTGACCTTGGTGAGGGTGCCGTCACGCTCGACGAGCGTGATGTTGACCCGGGTGGAACCGGTCACGGGGACGCCGGCGGCCTCGATGCCGTGCTCGCCGAGCAGCCGGTCGAGCAGCGCGCCCTCCGGCCCGCCGAGCGGTACGACGGCGACCGTGCGGTGGCCTGCGGCGGCCACCGCACGGGAGACGTTGACGCCCTTGCCGCCGGGGTCGACCCGGTCCACGGTCGCGCGCAGCACGGCTCCGCGGTCCAGGGACGGCAGTTCGTAGGTGCGGTCCAGGCTCGGGTTGGGAGTGACGGTGAGGATCATGCGCGGACGACCTCCGTGCCCTGCTGCTCGATGGAGCGGGCGTCTTCGGGGCTCAGGCCCGTGTCGGTGATCAGCAGGTCCACGTTCGCCAGGTCACCGAAGCGGGCGAAGTGCTGCTGCCCGAACTTGGTCGAGTCCGCCAGGAGGACGACCCGGCGTGCCGCGGCGATCGCGGCCTGCTTGACGGCCGCCTCCGCGAGGTCGGGGGTGGTCAGGCCGCCCTCGATGTCGAAGCCGTTGGTGGCGAGGAAGACGACGTCGGCCTGGATCTCGCCGTAGGCGCGCAGGGCCCAGGCGTCGACGGCGGCACGGGTGCGGTGCCGGACCCGCCCGCCGACGAGATGGAGAGCGATGCCCGGGTGGTCGGCAAGGCGGGCGGCGACGGGCAGCGCGTGGGTGACGACCGTCAGCTGGGACTCCACCGGGATGCCGGCCGCCAGTCGTGCGGACGTGGTGCCCGCGTCCAGGATCACGCTGCCGTCCACGGGCAGCTCACCCAGCGCGGCCCGCGCGATCCGTTCCTTCTCGTCGGCGGCGACCGCGTCGCGCTCCGCGAGGTCGGGCTCGAAGTCGAGGTTGCCGGCGGGGATGGCGCCGCCGTGCACACGCCGCACCAGCCCCGCCCGGTCGAGGGCCTTGAGGTCGCGCCGCACGGTTTCCGCGGTGACCTGGAACTCCTCGGCGAGGGACAGCACATCCACCCGACCGCTTTCGCGGGCCAGGCGCATGATCTCTTGCTGACGCTCCGCTGCGAACATGTGGTTTTACATCCGTTTCCATGACCGAGCCTGTGGTTTTCCCCGATGCTACGCACGAACCACGGGGAAGTAAACAGATTCGGGCATGCAAGCGGACAGAAACAGGCCCGAGGGTCAGCGCGTGGGCAGGCCGTGGTCGCGGAGCCGGCCGACGGACAGGCCGCGGACCCGGCAGTCCTCCACGACCGGGGCGAGCGCTCCCAGGGCCGCTCGCCACGAGCCGCGAGCGCTCATCGCGTCGGAGTCGTGCAGCAGCACCGTCGCCCCTCCCCTCAGCGTCCTGCCCAGCTCCGCGCGTACGCTCCCGGGCGTCGCCGCGGCCGTCCAGTCGCGGCCCCAGGAGGTCCACAGCACCGGGCGCAGCGCGTTGGCCCTGGCCGCGTACCACCGTCCGCCGGTAAGGATCCCGTACGCGGGCCGGTACCAGAGGGGCCGATCGCCGGAGACCTCCGTGACCAGGTCCGCCGTCCGCGCCAGGTCCCGTACGTCCCGCGACGGCCGCGGGTACCACGGCCTCTCGTGGCACCAGCCGTGCACGGCCAGTTCATGGCCCTCCGCTGCCATGCGCCTGCCCAGTCGGGGGTGCTGTGCGAGCCGGCTGCCGAGCACGAAGAAGGTCGCCCGTACGGAGAGTTCGTCCAGGGCCCGCAGGAAATGCGGCGTGGTGCCGGGGTCGGGGCCGTCGTCGAACGTCAGCGCCACCCGGTCCTGATGCCCCCGCCCGTCGAGGACCGGGGCGAGGGCGCCGCGTACACCGGGGAGCCAGGTCGCCGCGGGCCCGATGTGCGCGCCGGCCGCGAGGAGCGCCGCGCCCGTCACCGCAAGCGCGGCGGTGGATCCACTGTTCATGGGCATCACCATTTCCCTGTACCCTCCGCGCTCTCCGGGTCCTCCGCCAGGAGCGGGGACCGGGCCAGTTCCACACAGCCGCCGATCAGCAGCCCGAGGGCCACCACTTCCAGCGGCGTACGCCACCCGAGGTGCACGCTCTCCTGGAACAGCACCACCCCCAGCACCACGCTCAGCAGCGCGTCACCGAGTGTCAGAGCGGGCTGCGAGGCGGCCAGCGAGCCCGCCCGGAGCGTCACCTGGAGCAGCAGGAAGCTGCCGAGGCCGACGGCCATGGCCGCGTACAACTGCCATGTCGCGAACACCGCGCCGACACCCTCCGGCAGCCTGCCCAGCGCGTCCTTCATCAGGACGGCGGTGCAGGAGAAACCGATCGCCGTCGCGGTGCCCAGCACGGCCGCGCGGGGGGCGGACGGAAGCCGGAGCGAGACCGCGACGAGCACGGCGACCGCTGCGGCGAGCGAGAGCCCTGCCCATGCCCAGTGCGCGGTCGGTACCGTATCCCGGCCGCCGGACGGGGCGGCCAGTGCGAGGAAGCCGCCCAGGCCGACCGCCATCGCCACGAAGGCCACCCGGGTCCGCGGGTCGGGTCGACGCCGGAAGGCGATGCCTCCGACCACCAGGGTGAACAGCAGCTCCGTGCTCATCACCGGTTGCACCACGGCGAGCGGCCCGGTCGCCAGCGCCAGTGCCTGGAGGGCCCCCGACAGGACGAGCATCGCCGCGCCCCACACCCACCCCGGCCGGCGCAGCAGCGCCATGGCTGTGGCACCGGCGAGGTCCGCGAGGGCCCGTCTCTGCAGCACCGAGGCCGCGGCGTTGGCGAGCGCGGCAAGCAGCGCGAGGCAGACGGACAGTGCCGTCATCGCGCCAGGTCCCGCCCCTGCGCCGGGCGGTCCCCCCGCCCCCTGCTGTCCGCTGGGCCCCGCACGGGGATCGAAGCGGCGTGGGACCGACGGAACATGCGGACCTCCCGGATCACGGACCGAGCGGGTCCAGCCTGTCGAGTAACGGGTCCAGCCTGTCGGGGAACGGCCCGGGCGCCGCCCGACAGCAGGCGCCGCGGTCGCCGGTTCACTCGATCGGTCCCCCCGGCCCCCTTCCCGGGCACCGGCGGCTCCGGTCCGGGGCCACCATGGACCGGACGGATCTGTCCGGCGCACGCGTGCCGAGGAGGTGGCCCCATGGGTGGGCGCTTCATGGTGCTCAGCGCGGGCATGGGGGCCGGCCACGACGCGGTCGCCGGTGAAATGGCGCGCAGGCTCGCCGCGGCGGGCCACGAGGTGCTGGTGCGTGACGTACTGACACTCCTGCCGCCCGGCGCCGGGCGGGCTCTGCGGTCGTCCTACCGGTTCTCCGTACGGCACGTTCCGGGCCTCTACGCGGGCGTCCACGCGCTGTTCCTCGAGCAGCGCAGCGGCGCGGGCCGTCCGCCGTCCCGGCGCGGCACGGTCACGGACGTGGCCCCGCTGGCCACGCTGGCGGAGGGCCGGCTGAGGGCGCTCGTCCGCGACCGGCGCCCCGACGCCGTGGTCTCGACCTTCCATCTGGCCGGTCAGATCACCGGCCGACTGCGCGAACGCGGCACCCTGGCGGTCCCGAGCGCCGTGTTCGTCACCGACTTCGCCGTCCACCGCGGCTGGCTCCATCCCGGCAACGACCTGTACCTGTGCGTCACGCAGACGTGCGCGGAGGCGGTACACGCGGCGACCGGCCGGCCGGCGGGCGCCCCCGGGCCGGTGGTGCCGCCGGAGTTCGGCCGTCCGGCCGCCCAGGACCCGCCCGGCTGGGCCGACGGCCGGCCCCCCGTGCTGATCTGCACCGGCGCCTGGGGCGTGGGGTCGGGGCTGACGCGCACCGCGGAGGTGCTCGCGCGCCACGGCTGCCTCCCCGTACTGCTGTGCGGCCGCGACGAACGGCTGCGCCGCCGGGCGGCCGCGGTACCGGGCGCGGTCGCCCTCGGCTGGGTGGACGATCTGCCGGAACTGATGGCCCACTCACGGCTGTTGATCGACAACGCGGCCGGCCAGACAGCGGTACAGGCACTCGCCGCGGGCGTCCCCGTCATCGGCTACCGGCCGATCGCCGGCCACGGCGTCAAAGGTGTGCTCGCGATGGCGGCTGAGGGCGTGACGGCGTGGGCGGACGGCATCGGCGAACTACTGGCCCGTGTGGACGAGTTGGTCGCGCCGGGTCCCGTGAGGGACGGCCAGGTCGCACGCGCCGCGGCCTTGTTCCGTGACGACGCGGCACGCCTCGTCGCCGCCCTGCCCGGCGGCGGTCCGCCGGGCGCCTGAGGCCACTCGGCCGGCGGCGGACCGCGCCGGCTCAGCCGAAACGCTCGGCCGGGCCCGGGCCGCGGCCACCGCGGTGGCGACAGCCCGACGGCTCAGCCGAAGCGCTCTGCCAGGCGCCGGAAGACGAGGGGCACCGCTCCGTGGATACGCGCCGGCAGCCGCAACCACCGCGGCAGGAAGATCTCGGCCCGGTGCCGCCGCATCACCGCACGCCAGACCGCTTCGGCCACCTGCTCCGGGGTGAGGAGCTTCAGTCCGGTGCGGCGAGGCGGGGTTCCGCGCCGTTCGAAGAACGGCGTGTCGACGATGCCTGGCAGCACCAGGGAGATCGTCACGCCCGTCCCTCTCAGTTCGTACGCGAGACTGTCGGCGAACGTGCCCAGCGCCGCCTTGGCCGCCGAGTACACCGCCTCGTCGCCGACGCCCACCGCACCGGCGATGGAACCGAGCAGCACGATCCGTCCCCTGCCCCGCTCGACCATCTGCGGCAGGAGGTGACGCACCAGGTGCACGACGGACGCCAGGTCGACTGCCAGCACCTCGTCGATCGCCGAAGCCGGTATGGCGGTGAACGGCCCTGCCCAGCCGACGCCGGCCGCCGCCACCAGGACGTCCACCCGGCCGGCGGATCCGATGGCCTCAGCGGCGATCCGGTCGGCGCTCGCCGGGTCGCTCAGGTCGGCCCGCAGCGGGGTTCCGCCCGTGCGCGCCGCCACGTGGTCCAGTCGCTCGGCGTCGCGTCCGTGCAGGAGCAGCCGCCAGCCGGGGGCGGCGGCGAAGCGGGTCGCGACGGCGGCCCCGATCCCGGAGGACGCACCGGTGATCAGCATCACCGGCCCTTTCGCTGTTCCCTGTCCTTCCGCCATCACAGGCTCGTCAGCAGTTGCGGCGAGATGTTCTTGATCATGGTGTTGGTCCAGCGCATCTGCCGGAGCGTCTGCGGGTGGCACGAAGAGACGAGCTCGAGCAGCCGGGTGTCCTTCGATGCCTGCGCCACCTGCGCGAGCATCTCCCAGTAGAGCGAGTTCTCGGCGGCGTCCAGGTGTAGATCGCGCAGGTCGCGCAGGAGCAGCAGGCCGGGCTCCGGCCGGTGGCCGACGGCCTGCGCAGCCTTCTCCCGCATCATCGTCAGCAGTCCGGGCGAGGGCTTCGCCGGGGAGTCGTCGAGTTCGAGCCCGTGGGCGCGGCCGGTCACGGCCAGGCGTTCGACGTGTTCCCGGGACCATCCCGCGAGGTCCTTGGCGACGTGGTGGACCTCGTGCTCCGTGCTGTGCCGGTCTGCCACGGTGAGCAGTTCCTCCGCCAGGTGCCGCTCGCCGTGGTGGAGGACGCGCAGGGTGAGGCTGATGCCGTTCACTGCCGGCTCCCTTCCCGCGAGGGCACGTCGTCCGTCGTCTGCCGCACGCGGGCGTCGGGGCCGCCTTCCGTGGCGGGGACGCCGGCGTCACGGCCCGGCTCGGAGGCGGTGGTCGTGGGGGCGGGTGAGTGTAGCCCGGCGCCCTTCTCCACGAGGGTGAGCGTCGCGGCGGCGGTCTTGAACAGTGGCTGCTTGGAGGCCGCGTCCCAGTCGGTGACGGTGGTCTCGTTCGCGGCCCGGCCCGGGACCGTGGCATTGGGGCCGAAGCCGGCGGGGGTGTCCCAGTAGCCGTAGTGGAAGGGAACGAACAGCGTTCCCCGCCGCAGTCCGGTGACGCGCAGCCGCCCCCGCAGGGAACCGCGCGGGGAGCCGACCTCGACGAGGTCGCCCTCCGCGAGGTCGCGTGCGGCGGCGTCGGCCTCGGAGATCTCCACCCACACATCCGGTGCTGCCGCGTTCAGTTGCGGTGTGCGGCCGGTCTTGGTGCGGGTGTGGAAGTGGTAGACGGTGCGACCGGTCGTCAGCTGGAACGGGTACTCCTCGCTCGGCGCCTCGTGCAGAGGCAGGAACTCGGCGGCCTTGAGCATGGCCTTTCCGTCCGGGTTGAGCGAGCGGTACTCGACGACGCCGGACGACGCGCCGGTCACCAGGTCCTTGCCGTAGGACTCGCAGCGGTCGGGGTGCGCCCAGCTGATCCCGTCGGTGTACAGATGCGGCGTGCCGGAGGGATCGTCCTCGGTGCAGGGCCACTGGATACCGCTGCCGCCACGCAGCAGGCCGTACGAAAGACCGGTGTAGTCACAGGGCCGGCCGGCGCTGCAGCGCTTCCACGCCTCGAACGCCGACTCGGGGTCGCGCCAGGGGATCAGCGGGCCGCCGTCCTTGTCGCGGAAGTCCATACGGGCGGCGTAGTCGAGGAAGATGTCCAGGTCGGGCCTTGCCTCCCCGGGCGGTTCCACGGCCTTGTCGGACAGGTGCACCGTGCGGTCCGCGTTGGTGAAGGTGCCGGTCTTCTCGCCCCAGGTCGCCGCCGGCAGGACGATGTCGGCCAGTTGGGCGGTCTCGGTCAGGAACAGGTCCTGCACGACCACGAACAGCCGTTCGCCGGAGAGGATCGAGCGGATCCGTGAGAGCTCGGGCAGTGAGACGGCCGGGTTGGTGCCGCTGATCCACAGCATCCGGATGGAGCCCTGCTCGGCGTAGCGGAACATCTGCATGGCGTGGGTGGGCGGTGCGTAGTGCGGGATCGTGGCCGGTTCGACGTTCCACACCCTGGCCAGGTCGGCCACGTGCTCGTCGTTCTCCCAGTTCCGGAATCCCGGCAGGTCTCCGTCGGCGCCGCACTCCCGGGTGTTCTGGGCGGTGGGCTGCCCGTTCATCTGCAGCACGCCGGCGCCCGGCCGTCCGAGCATCCCGCGGATCAGGTGCAGGTTGTTGATCTGGACGGCGGCCGCGGTCGCCTGATGGGACTGGTAGACGCCCTGCAGCACCGTCGAGAGGAGGCGGTCGGCGCCCCCGAGGACTTCCGCCGCCTCGACGATCAGCCTGGCGGGAACGTCACACACGGCGGCCGCCCACTCGGCGGTGCAGTCCTTGACGCGGGCCGCGAGTTCCTCGAAGCCGACCGTGTGCGCCTCGATGTACGCGTGGTCCACCCGGTCGTGACGGATCGTCTCGTGCAGCAGCGCGTTGAGGAGCGCCACGTTGGTGCCGACGCGCGGCGCCAGATGCACCGTGGCGCGGCGTGCCACCCGGGTGGGCCGCGGATCGACGCAGACGAGCCGCGGCGGGTCGGCCCCCTCCAGCCGGTCCAGGACGCGCATCCACTGCACCGGCTGGGTCTCGGCGAGGTTGTGCCCGAACAGGGCGATCACGTCGGCGTGGTCGATGTCGTCGTAGCTGCCCGGTTGTCCGTCGCAGCCGAAGGACTCCTTGAGGGCCTCCGCGGCGGTGGAGGTGCACAGGCGGGTGTTGCCGTCGAGGTGGTTCGTCCCGATGCCGGCCCGGGCGAGGACCGCGAGGGTGTAGCACTCCTCCAGGAACAGCTGGCCGGTGGTGTAGAAACCGATGGAGCCCGGGCCTCGTTCCTCCAGCAGCTCGCGGGAGCGGGCGACGACCCGGTCCATCGCGGTCGGCCAGTCGGTCTCCACCAGCCGTCCGGCCTGGCGGATCAGCGGCCTCGTCAGCCGGTCGGGCGAGGCGTTCGCCTGCCAGGCGAAGAGGTCCTTGGGCCCCAGCCTGCCCCGGTTGACCCGGTCGACCGCCCTTCCCCGCACACCGACCATGCGACCGTCCTTGACGGCGATGTCCATGGCGTCCCCGTCGGAGTGCAGGATCGAGGCCGACTGCACCCACTGCTGCACCTCGTCCTCCTTGACGCCCTCGGCGAGGTATGTGTCGACGCGGGTCGGCCATGCCCCGTGCCGCGGATACGGGGTCCGACCGCCCCAGGGCTCGGCGATCCGGTCCACCGAATCTTCCACGTCGACCTCCCTCGTCGTGCGGTCGGTACGGGGCGTACCGACCGCACAGAAGTACCCGGGATCAGCGGGCCGTAACGCCCGTCGCTCGCGGGGCGGGTGCCGACGAGGGCCCGAGCACGCGGGCCCGACGGGTCGTCACCCGAACAGCGGATGTCGCAAATAGCCCCTTGGGTCCCACACATATACATTGCACCGGTATATGTCCTTGGGGTCGCCGCCTGTGGGTGCAACAGCGCCCGGAGCCAGGGCAGACGGCACCCGAACGTACGGGAGTTCGTGTGGCATCTCAGTCAGGTTCTCGCCTCGATGTGCAGTCGGAAGACGCCTATGAGGACGAGCTGCCCGTACACCGCAGGCAGCCCGGCAATGTCGTCGTGAAGTGGCTGACGACCACCGACCACAAGACCATCGGGACGCTCTACCTCGTCACGTCGTTCATGTTCTTCCTCATCGGCGGCGTGATGGCGCTCTTCATGCGCGCCGAGCTGGCCCGGCCGGGCACGCAGATCATGTCGAACGAGCAGTTCAACCAGGCGTTCACGATGCACGGCACGGTCATGCTGCTGATGTTCGCGACGCCGCTGTTCGCGGGTTTCGCGAACTGGATCATGCCGCTGCAGATCGGCGCTCCGGACGTGGCGTTCCCGCGTCTGAACATGTTCGCGTACTGGCTGTACCTCTTCGGTTCGCTGATCGCGGTGGCCGGCTTCCTCACCCCGCAGGGTGCGGCCGACTTCGGCTGGTTCGCCTACGCCCCGCTGTCGGACGCCATTCACTCCCCCGGGGTGGGCGGCGACATGTGGGTGATGGGTCTGGCCTTCTCCGGCTTCGGCACGATCCTCGGCTCGGTCAACTTCATCACCACGATCATCTGCATGCGCGCTCCGGGCATGACGATGTTCCGGATGCCGATCTTCACCTGGAACGTGCTGCTGACCGGTGTGCTGGTCCTGCTCGCCTTCCCGGTCCTGGCGGCAGCGCTGTTCGCCCTGGAGGCGGACCGCAAGTTCGGCGCCCACATCTTCGACGCCACGAACGGCGGCGCTCTGCTGTGGCAGCACCTCTTCTGGTTCTTCGGCCATCCAGAGGTGTACATCATCGCCCTGCCGTTCTTCGGCATCGTCACCGAGATCCTGCCGGTCTTCTCGCGCAAGCCCCTCTTCGGATACATCGGTCTGGTGGGTGCGACGATCGCGATCGCGGGTCTGTCCGTGACGGTGTGGGCGCACCACATGTACGTCACAGGCGGCGTGTTGCTGCCGTTCTTCTCGTTCATGACGTTCCTCATCGCGGTACCGACCGGTGTGAAGTTCTTCAACTGGATCGGCACGATGTGGGGAGGATCGTTGTCGTTCGAGACACCGATGCTCTGGGCGATCGGCTTCCTCGTGACGTTCCTGTTCGGTGGTCTGACGGGCGTCATCCTCGCGTCGCCGCCGCTGGACTTCCAGGTCTCCGACTCGTACTTCGTCGTCGCGCACTTCCACTACGTCGTCTTCGGCACCGTGGTGTTCGCGATGTTCGCCGGATTCCACTTCTGGTGGCCGAAGTTCACGGGCAAGATGCTGGACGAGCGGCTCGGCAAGATCACGTTCTGGACGCTGTTCATCGGCTTCCACGGCACGTTCCTGGTGCAGCACTGGCTGGGCGCCGAGGGCATGCCCCGCCGGTACGCGGACTACCTCGCGGCCGACGGCTTCACCGCACTCAACACCGTGTCGACGATCGCGTCCTTCCTGCTGGGCATCTCGATGCTGCCGTTCCTGTACAACGTCTGGAAGACGGCGAAGTACGGCCGGCAGCTCACGGTCGACGACCCGTGGGGCTACGGACGTTCGCTCGAGTGGGCGACCTCCTGCCCCCCGCCCCGGCACAACTTCACCACGCTCCCCCGGATCCGCTCGGAATCGCCTGCGTTCGACCTGCACCACCCCGCCATCGCCACTCTGGACGAGGTTTCGGACACCGGTCGGCGGGATGTCGTCGAACCGGGGAAGGGAATCGCCCCGCCCCTCGGCGAGGGGAAGGACAACCGGTGAGGGGCCCGGTGCGGCAGACGGAGTCGGAGGTCGCCGCGGGGCTCGTCAGGCTCGAGGGCTATCTGCTCGCGCAGAGCCGGCTTCAGGAGGCCCAGCAAGAGGCGGAGGCCTTCGCCGGGCGGATGCCGTGGCTGACCAGCGCGCAGCGCGAGGAGGTCGTCCGCGCCTACACCCAGGACCGCATCGCCCTGTCACGGCGCGTGCTGGAGGCCCTGGTGTCCCGGGCCGACGAGCTGCGGCTCGAGTACACCGCGCGGTACGAGGAGCTACGGCGCCGGCTGCTGTGCGCGGGCGTCGCTGCGGTCCTCGTCTCCGCGGTCCTGTGCACCTTCGCCGGCCTTCTGGCCGCCCACCGCTGACAGAAGGACGGCAGACCGGGATCCCGCCCGCCTCCGGGCGGGATACTGGTGGTGTGAGCAACTCACCGCCCCGGATCCGCGGTCTGCGGCGGCAACTCGGCAGCAGCATCTTCACCCGGGTCGCAGGCCCCGCGGCGGCGCAGACGCGTGCCCGTATCCATGACACACCCGGGCCCCGCTGGTTCGGCCCCGAGCGGCCCATCCGTACCGTCCACGGCGACGCCTCGATGTTCATCGGCGGGCTGAGCGCCCTGCTGCTGCAGTCGCTCCATCCGCTGGCCATGGCGGCCGTCGCCGCCCACTCCGGGTACCGGGGCGATCCGTGGGGACGGTTGCAGCGCACCAGCACGTTCCTGGCCGTGACGACGTACGGCACGGCCGACGACGCCCAGGAAGCGGTGGACACGGTCCGGGCCGTCCACGAGAGCGTGACGGGCCGGACCGTTGCCGGCGAGCCGTACCGTGCCGCGGACCCGCACCTGCTCGGCTGGGTGCACGTCGCAGAGGTCGACAGCTTCCTGCGCGCCCATCAGCGCTTCGGCGCCCGTCCCCTGGACGCCGACGGCTGCGACGGGTACATCGCCGACACCGCACGGGTCGCCGCCGCGCTCGGAGTGAGCGACCCGCCGCGCGACCGGGCCGGGCTGGCCGAGCGGATCGCCGCGTACCGCCCCGAACTGCGCCCTTCGCCAGAGGCCCTGGAGGCGGCCCGTTTCATGCTGCTCCATCCCCCGCTGCCCCTGCCCGCCCGGGTCCCGTACGCGGTGCTGGCCGCGAACGGCGTCGCCCTGCTGCCGCCGTGGGCGCGGAAGCCGCTCGGGCTGCCGTACGCGCCGACGTTCGAAAAGTGCTGTGTGAGCCCGACCGGAACCCTGCTCACCGGCGCGATCCGGTGGGCCATGGCCCCGTCTCCCCCGCCCCCGGAGCCGTCCTGACCCGGCCCCAGGTCGCACCCCGAGCGGGTCCGGGGCCGCGGAAATACAATGAACGCGGGCTGTACGGCCCAGCCGGCCGATGCCCCTGTGCGCCGCACAAGTCCGGGCCGGTCGATCTTGCAAGGCAGTTCGGAGAGGTCCATGACCCGGCGTCGTCCCGTGCGATCGGCGACCGCGGACGAGATGCTGGCCACGCTCGGCCGCCTCACGGACCGTGCCCGGGAAGGCGCGGAACGGCAGAAGGCACGGGTCGAACTCGCCGAGGCCCTGCAGCGGTCGATGCTGCCGGCCGACCTTCCCACGGTGCCCGGTCTACGGGTCGCGGCCCGGTACACGCCAGCCAGGAACGGTCTGGACATCGGCGGCGACTGGTTCGACGGCTTCTTCCTGCCGGACGGCTCACTCGGTTTCTCCATCGGCGACGTGCAGGGTCACGACGTGGATGCCGCAGCCTTCATGGGGCAGGTCCGGATGGGGCTGCGCGCCGTGGCCACCGCCACGACCGACCCGGGCGAGGTGCTGCGCCGCGCCAACGAGCTGCTGCTCTCCGTCGACCACGGGCTCTTCGCGACGTGCAGCTTCCTGCGCTACGACCCGGCCACCGGCGCACTGCAGAGCGCCCGCGCGGGTCATGTGCCCGCCGTGTGGGCGACGGCCGGCGGCGACGGCGGGATCGTGGCGGACGAGGCGGGCGTACCGCTGGGCATCCTGCCCGGCGAGGTGTATCCGGTGGCGAACCGGCGCCTGTCCGAGGGCAGCGCGTTCGTGCTGCTCACCGACGGCGTCGTGGAAGGCCCCTCGTATCCGATCGAGGCGGGCCTGGACGCGGTCGCCGAGCTGGTCCGCGCCGCGGTCCGGGAGAGAACGGACGTGGGGGAACTGGCCACGCAGGTGATGGGTACGGCGGCACTCACCGACCACACGGACGACGCGGCCGTGCTGGTCCTCCTCCACGAACCCGCGTAGGCGGCCGCGGCGGTCCGGCGCGCGGCGGCTCCCGGCAAGTTCGGGCGCCTCGGCAGCGCGTGTCACGAGGACGCGGCGCCGACGCTCCTGTGTGATGACGTGCGTGGTCCGCAGCGAACAAGTCCGGGGTCCGGCCGCAGCAGTGCTGTGTGTGCTCGCCGTCGCGGCCGCCTACTGGGCAGGCGGCCGGATCGGCCTGCTCCAGCAGGTGGTCGTGGAGGGAGCTGTGGTCACACCCCTGTGGCCACCCACAGGGATCTCGCTGGCCTGTCTGCTGTGGATGGGGGCGCGGGTCTGGCCCGGCATCCTCCTCGGCGCGCTGCTGACCATCGCGACGATCGACTCCGTCGGCCTGGCCACACTGGGCATCCTGGCCGGCAACACGTTCGCTCCGCTGGCCGCGTATCTGATGCTGCGACGGGTCGGTTTCCGCATCGGCCTGGACCGGCTCCGGGACGGGCTGGCGCTGGTGTTCCTGGGGGCGCTGGGCGGCATGCTCGTCAGCGCGACGTTCGGCGCGTGCACCCTGGTGCTGAGCGGTGCGCTGCCGCTCGGTGAGTTCTGGCCGGTGTGGTCCGCGTGGTGGGCCGGGGACGCGATGGGCGTCCTGGTGATCACACCGCTCCTGCTGGTGCTGCGCCGGGCGCGCCTGCCGCGCGACACACGGGCGTGGTGGTGGACGGAGGCGGTGGCCCTCGGTCTGGCGTCGGTCGCCGTGACGCTGCTCGCCACCCGGGTGAGCCTGTCACTGCTGTTCCTGGTCTTCCCGATGCTGATCTGGGCGGCGCTGCGGTTCCAGCTGCCCGGCTCGGCACCGTGCGCGCTGCTGATCTCGGTGCTGGCGATCTCGGCGGCGACCGACGGCATGGGCCCGTTCGCCGGCCGCAGCGTGCTGGAGGTCATGGTGGTGCTCCAGGCGCTGAACGGATGCGCGGCGCTGACGGGCCTGCTGCTGGCGTCGGTCGTCACGGAGCAGATCGCCGTGCGCCGCAAGATCGAGAAGGCCTGCGCCGACCTC
The DNA here is from genome assembly GCF_044745705.1 of Streptomyces sp. NPDC086835. Taxonomy (NCBI): domain Bacteria; kingdom Bacillati; phylum Actinomycetota; class Actinomycetes; order Kitasatosporales; family Streptomycetaceae; genus Streptomyces; species Streptomyces sp. NPDC086835. Next base: position 258,938 of record NZ_JBIVAU010000003.1, on the reverse strand, counting down.
GCGGAGGTCGTGGAGCAGCTCGCGCCGGGCGACGCGACCCATCTGTGGACGCCGCTCGACGACGGCCGGCCTCCCGGGGACCCGCCCCGGACCGAGCAGGGGCCCGGCCGCCCGGGCACGACCCCGGGGTAACGTCGCCGGACGGGCCCGCGGACGCGGGCGGAACGGAGCACACCATGGGGGTTGCGATGACCGACGAGTCCGAGCTGCGGCACCTGAGGCGCTGCGTGGAACTGGCCGCCGAGGCCGTGGAAGCCGGTGACGAGCCGTTCGGTTCCGTGCTGGTCGACGGCGACGGCAGGGTCCTCGCGGAGGACCGCAACCGGGAGACGTCGCTGGCCGACCAGACGCAGCATCCCGAGTTCGCGCTCGCCCGGTGGGCGGCCGAGCACATGACGGCAAGGGAACGGCGGGCGGCGACGGTCTTCACCTCGGGCGAGCACTGCCCGATGTGCGCGGCCGCCCATGGCTGGGTGGGGCTCGGCCGCATCGTCTACATCGTCTCGTCGCGGCAGCTCGGCGAGTGGCTCGCCGAGCTGGGGGTGCCCGCCCCGCCCGTGCGGACCCTCCCCGTCCAGGAGATCGTGCCCGGCCTCGAGGTGCACGGTCCCGTACCGGAGCTCGCCGGACAGGTGCACGATCTGCACCGGCGCTTCCGCGCGGGACGCTGACAAGCGCGAGGCGCATCACGCTCCGGCTGCAGCCGGGGTGTGATGCGCCTTGCTGCGCCCATCGCGTCGGAAGGACGCGGACTGCCGCGTCGTGCCGAGAGAAACGGCTCGGAGAACCCAAAGACGCCGCGGCCGCGCAGAAGCGCTGACCGCGGCGTCGGACCCGTGACGCTGCGCCGCCACGGGGCGGGTGCGGGCGTCCGCGCGTCGTGGCGCGGATCAGTAGGCGGAGTCGACGTTGTCGATGGAGCCGTACTTGTCGGCGGCGTAGTTCGCGGCCGCGGTGATGTTGGCGACCGGGTCGGTCAGGTCGTGCGGGGTGCCGTCGACGTGGTAGGCGTCGAAGGTCGGCTGGATGACCTGCAGCAGACCCTTTGAGGGCGTGCCGTTCTGCGCGTTGATGTCCCAGTTGTTCTGGGCGTTCGGGTTACCGCTGGACTCACGCATGATGTTGCGGTGCAGGCCCTCGTAGCTGCCCGGGATGCCCTTGGACTTCATGATGTCCAGGGCCTCCTTGATCCAGCCGTCGAGGTTGTCGGCGTAGACCTTCTTCTTCTTGGCCTTCTTGGCCTTGTCCGCGTCCTTCGCGCTCTCCGCCGTCTTCACCGCAGGCGCGTCGGCCGCCACCGAGACCGCGACCTTCGACGCGTCCGCTGCGGCCGGGGCCGCACTGGCGGGCGAGGGGGCCAGAGTGAGCGCCACGGCAGCGGCGCCGGCGGTGGCCATGCCGGTGATCGAGAGCTTGCGGAGACGGGCGGTACGGCTGGTCTGGGTGAAGGCGGTGATACGGATGGGACTCTCCAAACGATGGACATCAGGGCGGCCGACCTTCGTGCGGTTCGGCGGGGCGGAGACCTCTCCGCCATGTGGCCCGGCACGGTCGGACGGGCGGGACGCCCTGTCCGGTTGTGCTTCCCGGGACGTCAGCCATGGTTAGGGGCGGTCGTAGCGCGGCGCAAGAATGTGACCTACTACCCCACTTAAGAGAAATGACCGAAACGTCGCTTCTCGGCCCGCGCCCTGGCGCATCGGGTGGGCGGTGTCCACTACCGCCTTTAGGAAGTGATCTGGCCCCTATGCGCGGCATCACAACTCAGGGCGTCCCGGGGGGGGTCCGGAATCACGGTGAGCGGGCAGATCTCACGCTCCGTACGCACGGCGGCGGGTCGGTGCGGGGCCCTGTTTCTCGGCGTGGGGCGATCGGCCCGCGCGGGTCCGGCGTAACCCGTGGAGAACCGCAGCGCAGGCAGGGCCATGGCTCTGGCGAGGCGGGCGCCCGTGCGGCGCTCGAGGCACCCGTGGGGGGGGCGGCCGCGCCGGGGGAGGCGGTGGCGGGCGCCGACGCGGTGGTCACCGGCTCTGCGGCGGGGGCTGTCGCCCCTGGCGCCTCCGACGCCCCTCGGCATCCCCGCCGGCGCGGTTCGGCTGCGGACGAGGACGGTCGGGGCCGCGGGCGCGTGCAGGAACTCGCCGCACCGGCCGGCGGGATCCGCATGCTGCACGCGCCGGTCCTCTGCACCAAGGCCCTGCGGGAAGAGACAGTGGGCCGCGCCGGCCGCGGGCCGAGGGAATCCGCACCCGTCTCGAGCCGGTGCTGCGGGCGGCCGTACCCCGTGGGCGCTCGACGCGCGGCGGCCACAGCGGTGCGCCCGCGTGTGCGGACCCGCCTGCCTGTGAGTCGGTCCAGGCGGGTGCCCGTGGCCCCGGCCGCCGGGGAGGGGCCCGTTACTCGAACCGCGAAGGGTCTCCCGCTCCTCGGCGCACGATCTCGGGCTCGCCGCCGGAGAAGTCGATGACCGTGGTGGGCTCGGTGCCGCAGTCGCCGGAGTCGACCACCGCGTCCACCGCATGGTCGAGCCGTTCCTTGATCTCCCAGCCCTGGGTCATCGGCTCGTCCTCGTCGGGAAGCAGCAGGGTGCTGGAGAGCAGCGGCTCCCCGAGCTCCGCGACCAGGGCCTGGGCGACGGCATGGTCGGGGATCCGTACGCCGACCGTCTTCTTCTTCGGATGCAGCAGCTGACGGGGCACCTCCTTCGTCGCCGGGAGGATGAAGGTGTAACTGCCGGGGGTCGCCGCCTTGATCGCGCGGAACACATCGTTGTCGACGTGCACGAACTGCCCGAGCTGCGCGAAGTTCTGGCACACAAGGGTGAAGTGGTGGCGGTCGTCCAGGTTCCGGATCGACCGGATCCGGCCGATGCCATCACGACTGCCCAGCCGGCACCCCAGTGCGAAGCAGGAGTCCGTCGGGTACGCGACCAGCGCCCCCGATCGGATGCTGTCGGCCACAGTGCTGATGGTGCGCCGCTGAGGATTCTCGGGGTGCACGTCGAAATACTTCGCCATCCGCCGAGTCTAGGCCGTTGAGCCCGGCAGCTCCGCCTTCGGGCACCGCCAGCGGCGGGCCGGGCCCGGTGTCCCCTGTTCGGAGCAGCGCCGACTCGTTCTGGCCGGGCGCGACGGTGCCGCCGGTGATTGCCTGACGGGAGGAACCGCAGAGCAAGGAGCGATCGTGACATCCGAAACCCCCGACTACACCGTGCCGGGCATGTCGACGAAGGACGGCGCAGCGATCATCAAGATGCTGCAGATGCGTCTGCACGCACTCAACGACCTGGCCCTCACCCTCAAGCACATCCACTGGAACGTGGTGGGACCCCACTTCATCGCCGTGCACGAGATGATCGACCCGCAGGTCGACCAGGTCCGGGAGATGATCGACGACCTCGCGGAGCGCATCTCCACGCTCGGCGGCGAGCCGAAGGGAACCCCTGGCGCACTCGTCTCGGACCGCTCATGGGACGACTACTCGATCGGCCGGGCGGAGTCCATCGAACACCTCGGCGCCCTCGACCTCGTGTACACGTCGATCATCGAGGAGCACCGCGCAGCGATGAAGGCGACCGACGAACCCGACCCCGTCACACAGGACATGCTCATCGAGCAGCTGCGCGGCCTCGAGCTGTTCCAGTGGTTCGTGCGCGCACACCTCGAGAGCGGCGGCGGGCAGCTGAGCACCGCCAACGCCCGGACCGAGCGGAAGGCCGCCGAACAGGCCGCCGAACAGGCGCGCGGACGCCCCTGACTCCCGGCCGCGCCCTTCCGCGTGGCGCGGCCGTACCGATTCAGGCAGGTCCGCTTTCGTGGCGAGCCCGCTCCGCTCAGGAACGTGCGCGGGCCCCGGCTGCGGACCTGCTGAACGGCTCCCGGACCAGGGGTCGCGCGCTCGTGTACAGGGCACTCGCGGGCAGTGTCTCCACGATGCGGGCACTGTCCATGACCGCCACACGGTGCGCGAAGTGACGCACGAGGGGCAGGTCGTGGCAGATGAACAGATACGCCAGCCCCAGCCGTTCCTGGAGATCGGTGAGCAGGTTCACGACACCCGCCCGGACGGAGGGGTCGAGGGCCGACACCGGCTCGTCCAGGACGAGCAGTCGCGGCTCGCTCGCCAGCGCCCGTGCGATGCCGACACGCTGGCACTGGCCGCCGGACAGCTCGTGGGGCAGCCGTTCCCCGAGCCGCGGGTCCAGTTGGACCGTCTCCAGCAGTTCGGCGACCCGACGCGGACCGGCCACGGGATCCCACCGGCCCTGGACGCGCAGAGGTTCGGCCACCGCGTCGCGGACGGGAAGGCGCGGGCTCAGCGAGCCGTACGGGTCCTGGAAGACCGGCTGGACCGCCGGGCGCACGGACCGCAGCGTCTTTTCGTCGAGTGTGGTCAACTCGCGCCCCTCGAACCGGACTTCGCCGCCGTCCGGCCGGCGCAGCATGAGCACCGCAGCCGCCGTACTGGACTTGCCGGAACCCGACGGGCCGATCAGTGCCAGGGTCTCCCCCGCGGACACGTCGAAGGAGACACGGTCGACGGCGAGGACGGGCGCGGAACGCCGTGCGTGTCCCGGGTAGCGCACGGTGAGGTCCCGTACGCTCAGCAAGGCGTTCATGAGGCACCGTTGACGGAGAAGAGGTCGCGGGCGGAGTCGGGTACGTCGGTCCGGTGGTGGCAGGCGACCAGGTGTTCCGCGCCGGCCGTCGCCACCGGTTCCGGTTCGTGCGTGCGGCATCGCTCGCCGGCCAGCGGGCAGCGCGGCGCGAAGACGCATCCGGTGAGCCGGGACAGCTCCGCCGATGAGGGCGGTGCCCCGCCGATGGACGGGAGCCGCCGGTCGGTGACCGGTCGATCGGGCGGCAGGGAGGCGAGCAGCCCGGCGGTGTACGGGTGCCGTGGGCGGGTGAGCACCTGTTCGGCCGTGCCGGACTCCATGGGGCTCCCGGCGTACATGACCACGATCCGGTCGGCGTGCCGGGCGACCACGTCCAGGTCGTGCGTGACGAGCACGAGCGCCGCGCCGGTCGTTTCACGCAGCGAGGCCAGGACACCGAGGACCTGTTCCTGTACGGCCGGGTCGAGCGCGGTGGTCGGCTCGTCGGCGACGACGAGCTCCGGTTCGTTGACCGTCGCCATCGCGATGACGGCACGCTGGCGCATTCCGCCGGAGAACTCGTGGGGGTACGCGGAGGCCCGCCGGGCCGCGTCCGCGATGCCCACCCGGTCCAGCGCGGCGACCGCGGCGGCCCACGCCTGTCCCCGGCGGAGGCCGCTCACGGAGCGCACGGCGGCGGCCAGTTGGTCGCCGACGGTGTGCACGGGGCTGAGCACCGACAGCGCGTCCTGGGGTACGAAGGCGATGCGCCGGCCCCAGAGGCGGGCGTACGACGACCGGGGCGCGCCGAGGAGTTCCTGGTCGCGCAGGCGGACGCTGCCGCTGGTCGCCGCACGGGGCGGCGCCATGCCGAGGAGGACGCGCGCGGTCAGGGACTTCCCGGCCCCCGACTCGCCGACCAGGGCCAGTGCCTCGCCCTCTCGGACGTCGAACGACAGACCGCGTACGGCGGTCAGTTCCGCGTCCCGGCCGTCGGCGGGGAAGCTCACCCGCAGATCGCGGACGGACAGCAGCGTGGAACGGCCGGTCATGCCGCCACCCCCGCTCGTACGGTCCCGGCGCGCCGTCCGGGCGCCGTCACGGAGGCGAGCGAGACGGCGAAGCCTGCCAACAGCGCAAGGGCGGCGGCCGGGGCGAGGGCCGCCCAGGGCGCCCGCTCGACATACGCCCTCGACTCGTCGAGGAGCAGGCCCCATTCGGGCGCGGGCGGCTGTGCGCCGAGGCCCAGGAAGCCGAGCGAGGCGAGGGCCAGGGCGATGCCCGGCAGGCGCAGCAGCGCGTGCCGGGCCACGGGTCCGGCCACGGCCGGCAGGATGTGCCGGGTCAGGATCCACCGCGGGGTCGATCCGATCGCCTTCTGGGCGGTGAGGAATCCGGCTGCCCGCGTCTCCTGCACCAGGGCGGAGGCGTGTGCGGCCAGCGGGGGCCAGGAGATCAGCGCCACGGCGACGGACGCTCCGGCGGTTCCGGGGCCGAGGGCCGCGGCGACGAGAATGCCGACGATGACCGGCGGCAGGGCGTTGGCGATGTCCGCCGCACCGGCGGAGAGGGACGGCAGGAAGCCGACGGCGAGAGCGAAGAGACAGCTGATCAGGCAGACCGCCAGCGCCACGCCCACGGTCGCGGCAGCCCCGTGACCGAGTCGCGCGAGCACGTCCCTGCCGAGGCCGTCCGTGCCCAGCGGGTGCGTCCAGGACGGGGCGAGCAGGCGCGCGGTGACGTCCACGGTCAACGGATCGCGCAGCAGACCCCATCCCGTGCCCGCCGTCAACAGCCCGGCGAGGACCACGGGCACGGCGCGCGCCGCCCTGCCCGCCGGTGCCGGCGGCGGGGCCGGGAGCGCGAGGGCTGCGTCCCTCAGCCCGGGCCCGAGCAGCCGTGCGCGGACGAGGTGGGAGAGGACGCCGGCCGTGAGGCCGAGGACGAGCAGCGCCAGCACCGCACCCTGCAGCAGCGGCAGGTCCTGCGCCTTGGCGGCGCCCAGGGCCGTACGGCCGATGCCGGGCACCGCGAAGACGGTCTCCACGGCGACCGCGCCACCGGTCAGCCCGACCCCGACCAGGCCGAACTGCGGAACGATCGCCGGCATGGACCGGCGCAGCACCGCGCACGCGATGCGCCACGGGGAGACGCCCGACGCCCGCCACAGTACGACCCAGCGCTCCCCGGACACGGCGGGCAGGGCGTCGTCGACGAGCCGGCCGAGGAGGCCGCCGGCGGGAACGCCCATGGCCAGCGCGGGCAGCACCATGGACGACGGGCCCTGCCAGCCGGACGTCGGCAGCAGGCCCAGCCACACGCCCAGCGCGATCAACAGCACTGTCGCCAGCAGGAATTCGGGTACGGAGGCGAGCATCGCCGCGGGTGCTCCGCCGCTGCCGCCGCCGCGCAGCGTGCCGCGCGCCGCGCGGACCAGTGTCCCCGTACAGAGCGCGAGGGCCACCAGCAGCGCCACGGCCAGCGAGGCGCCCATCAGCGCCAGTGACACGCCGAGCCCGGAGAGCACGGACGGCAGCACATCGGTGCCGGACACCCATGAGACGCCGAGGTCGCCTTGGAGGGCGCCGGCCGTCCAGCGACCCAGCAGAGTCAGTGGTCCGGCGCCCAGGCCGAGGTCGTCGCGGATCGCCGCCAACGCCTCCTCGGTCGGCACCTGTTCGGCCGACCGGGCGCGCAGCACACTGAGTGCCGCGTCCTTGCCCGACAGCCACGGCAGGAGGCCGATGGTGGCGACGACGGCGGCCAGCGCGGCCGTTCGAGCGGCTGCGGTGCGAGCGGCCGCGGTACGGGGTGCTGTGGTGTTCACTTGACGTACGTCTCGACGGTGACCAGCAGGCGCTCGCGAGGGTCCTTGGCGGAGCCCACGACATCGGTGGCATCACCCTGGACGACGCGTTCGTGGAGCATCGGGATCGCGGCGTCGGTGTTGAGGACCGCGGTCTCCGCGTCGAGGACGGCCTTGCGGCGCGCCTCCCCCGACGCCGTGGTGGTGGCCTTCTCGAGGGCCTTGTCGACGCTCTTGTCGGAGAGTTGGGAGAGGTTGAAGGAGCCGTCGCTCGCGAAGTCGCTGTACATGTACGCGGCGGGGTCACCGGAGTCCAGGACGGTGGCCCGGGACAGGATGAACGCGTCGAACTTCCCGGCCAAGGCGTCGGACTCGATGTTCGCGTACTCGCGTATCTCCAGCTTCACCGTGAAGCCGGCCTTCCGGAGCTGCTGTTGGAGAGCGGCGGCGACCTCGGGGAGCTCGGCACGGTCCGTGAAGGTGCCGATGGTGACGGTCTTGCCCCGCGGGTTTCCGGCCTTGACGTCACGGGTGCGGCCGGCGCGCTCCTTCGCCCAGGGGAGGGCGGGGCCGAGCAGGCCCTCCGCCACGTCCGCCCGGCCCTCGTAGACGCCCTCGACCAAGGGCCCGGCATCGATCGCGGCGCGGGCGGCGGCTCGTAGGGAGGGATCCTTGAAGGTGCCGCGTGCCGTGTTGAGGTAGAGCGTGTTGGTGCGCGGCATCGGGACCTCGGTGATCTGGTCCTCGTCCAGCAAGGAGGCCTGCGAGACCGGCACGGACTCGACGATGTCGGCCTCGCCGCTGCGCAGCGCGGCGGCACGGGCGGTGCCGTCGGGCACGAACCTCACATCGATGCCGGCGGCCTTCGCTGTGCCGCCCCAGTAATGCTCGTTCCGGTCCAGCGTCGCGGCGCTGGTCCCGTTCACCTTCTTCAGGACGAACGCGCCCGTGCCGGCGCCGATCGGGTTCACCGTCCTGCCCCGGTACGCCTTGGCTGCGAGGACGGCAAGCTGGGGCGAGGAGAGCCGCTGCGGGAGCAGCGGGTCCTCGGTGGCCGTGGTGACGGTGACGGTGTCGCCGTCTGCGGTGACGGTCAGTTCGACGCCGTCGAGGATGCGCGGTCTGGGCGCGGCCCGGGTCGCCTCGGTGAGGGAACGCACGACGTCCGCGGCGGTGAGCTCGGTGCCGTCGTGGAAGGTCACGCCGTCGCGGACGGTGAAGGTCCACGATCTGTCGCCCGAACGTTCCCACTTCTCCGCGAGGGCCGGACGCGGGTCGCCGTTCGCGTCGAGAGTGACCAGGGTCTCCGCGGTGCTCCAGCGGGACAGCTTGAAGGCGTCGTCGCTGAGCGGGGAGAGACCGGAGCGCGGCGGTTGCATCATCACCACGCGGATGCGCTTGTCACCGGAGGCCGGACCACCGGATGCGCCGGGCGCACCGGAGGCGAAACAACCCGTCAGGAGCGACGCGGAGGCGACCGCCACGGAGACGACAGGCAGGGACTTGGGGCAGCGCATGGGGTTTTCCATCTCCGTCGGACGGGTGACGTGTGCGACGAGGACGCTAGCAGATGATAATCATATTCAACTATTCGCCGAGCCCGCCTCCGGCCTGGTGAGGCGAAGGCGAGGTTCGGCGGATGGCATGCACGGTGGCGGAAACGCGCGAGGCCGACATGCGGGTTACCCCGTTCGGCTCCACACTGATGAATGGTCCGCCGGCTCTCGCGTCGGCCCCAGGCAGAAAGTCCGCGCTTCCCTAGGGAGGCTCCATGGTCTTGCTGGCCCTGTGCGTACCGATCGTGATGATGCTGCTCCTGCTCGGGATGGAAGCGTTCGAGGACTTCCTGTACCGGTCCTCCCCGAGCCCGTCCCCGGACCCTTCCACGACCCCCGAGAACCGCGACGACGAGCTGGACAGCGGTCAGGAGTGACCGCTGCCCATCGGGCGTCACACCCGTCGGTGGTGGCCGCCGGCCGCCCGGTGACCGAGATCGACGGGGCCGGGCACTACCCGCAACTCACCCACACCGCGCAGCTCGCCCGCCACCTCGGCGCCGCCTCCGCTCCGGTCGGGGGGTCATACGGGCCGGGGAAGCCGGACCGACAGGCCGACGGATCCGCGCCTGCCCGCCGGTGTCCGGAGGGAGACGCCTGTAGCGTGCTTCCTCCTCCTCACGTGTCCACGGCGTCGGCTTCGTGCGGTCGGTGAGCGGCGCCGGGCTCCTCGGCGGGCTCCGTACCGCGCGGGGCGCGGCCTGCGGTCGCGAGCAGCACCGCTGCCGCCAGGCCCAGGACGCCGGCGGCGAGGAGCTGGACCCGGTGGTCGAGGGTGGCGACCATGGCTGTGCCCGCGAGGAGGGCCAGGCCGGTCGGCGCGAAGACCAGAGTGTTCGCGGTGGCCGCGACCCGGCCGAGCAGTTCGTCCGGGGTCTCCTTCTGAACCGTGGTCAGTGCACTGATGAGCGGCCATGGCAGGCCCAGCCCGATGAGCAGACTGCCGACCGACACGACGGGCACCGAACCGCTGATCCGGGCCAGTACGCCGACGGCGAAGACAACGAGGCCGATCGCCGAGAGGGCGCGTGCAGGTATGCGGCGCAGGAGTGCGCCGGCCACCAGACCGCCGACGACCGATCCGAGCCCTTGGATCGAGCTGAGGACGCCGGCGAACGCGGCGGCTTGACCCAGTCCGATGTCGAGGAGCGCGAACGTGGCCGTGCTGCTGAGGCTCGACGCCGTCATGGCGCAGCCGCCCGCGACCACCAGGGGCCGCAGCGTGGGATGCCGCCAGAGGTAACGGATTCCGTCCGCGGAGGCGGCGGTCCAGCTCTGCCGTGACCGAGCTGCGGGCGCGGGTTCACGCGCGCGGATGAGACTGAACGCGGCTGCGCCCAAGAGGAAGGAAAGGGCGTTCAGGAGGGCGACGGTGGGTCCGCCGAGAACGGTGAACAGACCCGCACCGATCAGCGGGCCGAGCAGGCTGGTGCTCTCGATCGCGGTCCTGGCAAGGCCGTTGAAGTCCCCGCGGAGCTCGCTCGGCACTGCGGAGGCGATGAGCGCGGTCTCGGCGGCGTCCATCAGCACGGTTCCCGTGCCCACCAGGGTCAGTACGGTGAAGAGCAGCCACACGTCCTCGGGCGAGCGCACGGCGACAGGTGCGGTCATGACGACCGCCAGTGCCAGGCTCGTCGCGACGAGGAGTGTGCGGCGACGCATGCGGTCCGCCAGGGTGCCGATGAACGGTCCGGCCAGGGCCGGGGCCCAGGCACAGAAAGTCACCAGGGCGGCGAGGCTGTTGGAGCCCGTGAGCTCCTTCACCCAGACCGCGGAGGCCAGAAGCATGGCCGAGTCGCCGAAGCCGGAGATGATCACTCCCGCCAGGTAGACACGGGCGTTGCGATTCCGCAGCACCGTGAACACGCCCGCGGCCATGCCCGAACCCCCTTGATGCCGTGCCTCGTTCGACGCTGCACCTGGTTGCCCGCTGCGCCATGTCGCCCCGACGTCTCGGTCCAGGTTGAGCGGCAGCCTACCGCCAATCACTTGGTTGGGGGTAGGGATGCACATACCGGCATGCGCTTTACTTGCCGGTGTGACTGATCCGGACCCCGTGCTGAGAGCGCTCGCCCATCCCCTGCGGCTGCGGATGCTCACGCTCATGTGGACCGGACCGATGTCCGCCGCCGAACTCGCGCGGGAGCTGGACGTCTCGCACGCCCTGGCCAGCGGGCACCTGCGCAGACTGGACGCCGCGGGCCTGGTCGAACTGGCCGAGGAGCGCACTCGACGCGGGGGCCGCGAGCGCCGCTACCGCACCGTTCACGGATCACCGCTGTCCGACCAGCGCGACGGGACCCAACTGCTGGCCGCCACCCTGGCCCACACGCTCCAGGAGCGCGCGGTGCGCCGGGCCCCGGAGAGTGAGGGTGTGACCGTCGATGCCGAGCTGTGGGTGGAACCGGAGATCTGGGAAGCGGCCAGGCGGCAGCTCGCCGGCATCGCGGCCGACCTCCACGACGCCGCACGCCCGCCACGCACGCCGGGAACGATGCCTGTGGGCATGAGCCTGATGGCCTTTCCCCTGCAGGAGGCACCGCGCTCCGCCGACGACGGGGAGCCGTCCTGAGCGCCATGCGGGCCGACCCCGGACCGCTGCGTGGTGCGACGGGGCGCCCACCGGAGACGTATGGGCTGCGCAACGGGCTACGCTCGCACGGGAGTTGAGTCCGCGGACCGAGGGTACCCACGCCTGGGAGCACGAGTACCGCGGCGGCGACCACTGAAGCTGGACGGGCTCCAGCCGCCACTGGGACGGCCTGCCTTGCCCGGGGCGACATGTGGCTGGACCTCTCCCTCGGCTGGGAGAAGTTCAGCCACAAGAGCTGGCTCAACAGCGGCGGGTACGGCGAGAGCCTCCAGGACAACATCTCCTCCCACCAGTGGGTCGAGAGCTGCTGACACGCGGCGACGACCGCGGCCGTCCCGGAGAGACCGGGACGGCCGCGGCTGTTCCGGGCGGCGGGCGCCCGGGAGTTGACGCCACGGGCGGGACCGAGCACGGCCGTCCGCGACACGCGCCGGAGCGAGCACGGCCGCCCCTACCACGCGCCCACAGGCCGGTTGCGCACCGGTGGCCTTGAGCCGACAGGCCCGCGCACGCCCGTGCGCCATGAGCCGACAACCTCAGACGTCACGGCCTGGGCGCAGGAGGAATTCTCCGGCCAGGTGGATCGCTTCGCGTTTGGTGCGTCCGGGATGGTCCGCGGCGATGAAGTGGCGGCCGATCGCGAGCGCGAAGGCCAGGGTGCATCGTGCCTCGACCTCGTCGGGGTCCGCGACGAAGCTGCCGAACATCGAACGAAGGAAATCCATGCGGACGTTGTCGATCCGCCGCAGGCGTGCGGCGACCGCCGGGTCATGACGGGCCCACTCACGGACCGCGAGATCGATCCGGTGAAGGTCGTCGGAGAAGGTCAGTCGGCCGGCCCGCCGGACCCTTTCCGCAGGGTCCCCGCCTTCGGACTCGACCTGCTCGAGGACGCTGTCGGTGCAACGGCGTTCCCACTCGTCGAGCATCTCGGCGAGCAACGCGGTGCGACCGTCGAAGTATCCGTAGAAGCCGCCCTTCGTCACGCCGATCTCGGCAGCCAGAGCCTCTACCCGGACAGCGTCCGGTCCGCCCCGGGCGAGGGCGTCAAGTCCCGCTTCGATCCAGCGACTTCGCGGGGTGCGAGCGACGGGGGGCACCTGCTCACCTGCTCTCGGGGGGGTGTCGTGCGGCGGGTTCCGTACGGTACCGTACAGATGAAATGTACGGCTGCGTACAGAACGAGAGGTCGAAACGTGGCACGACTCGCGAAGTCCACCTGTACCGAGCATCGGTGGCGCATCCACGAATTCACCTCCGACTTCGAGGTCGAGGACGTGTGGGCGTTCCGGACCCCCGGAGCCGGGCCTGACGACTTCCCCAAAATGCTGACGGCGATGCGGACGGCCGGCAGGCTCACCGAACAGCCCTGGCCGGTGCGGTTCCTTTTCGCCGTACGGTGGAAGCTCGGCGCGCTCCTCGGCTGGGACGACCCGGCGGCGGGTGTCGGTGGGCGGGTCGCCTCGCTCCGCGACCGCCTCCCCAGCGACCTCCGCGACGCACCCCGGGGCGAGGACGACGACAGCATGCCCCTGAAGGGGCTCTACGAGCTTCCCACGGAGTCCGCCCGTGAGCTGGCGAACAAGACCGTGCACACCGTGATGCACCTCAGCTGGGTGCAGGGGGCGGACGGTGACCACGAGCTGCGGATGGCCGTACTCGTCAAGCCGAATGGAAGGTTCGGACGGCTCTACATGGCCGCCATCGCGCCCTTCCGGTATCTCATCGTCTACCCGGCGCTGACCCGGCAGTGGGAACGGGCCTGGCGCGACCGCGTCGGCCTTGCGGCGAAGCACGGGGAACGGGGCTGACCGACGATGAACTCCGGTAAACGACTGCTGCGTTGGGCGAGCGGCATCATGATCGGGCTGGGGACGGGGCACCTGTTGCTGCTGACCCTGTTCGCCTGGGGGGACATCAAGGGCTGGGCGGATCGGGGGGTGTGGGCAGCCGTCCCGCTCGCGCCGACCGAGGGGGCGGCCGATCGGACGGTGGAGTCCCTGCAGAACGAGGTCACCTTCTGGGCCGGTCCGGGGAGCTTCGCCGTGCCCCTGATACTGCTGGGCTGCCTGACGTGGCACCTCGCGGGCCGCGGGGTGGCCGTGCCCGCCTGGGCCGGCTGGGGCCTCGCGGCGTGGTGCTTCGTCGGCGGCGTCCTGCTCGTGCCGTCCCCGTACTTCGCGGGCGTCGTCTCGGGCGTGCTCGTCGTCCTGGCGGCGCGGAAGGAGGACCGCTCACGGACGGCCCACGCCCGGGAGAAGGAACCGGCGTGACGCGCGCGTCCCTGCGGACCCGGACTCCCTCGGCCTGCGCTGCGACGTGGGCGGCACCACCCGACAGCGCACCGACACGACGGACCTGATCTTCGGCGTCCGTGAACTGATCGCCTACACCTCCTCCGTCATGACGCTGCACCCGGGTGACGTGACAGCGACGGGCACGCCGGCCGGAGTGGGGCCGCTCAGCCACGGGGACCGTGTCGTCCTGGAGATGGAGCGGGTCGGCAGGCTGGAGGTGGGCGTCGACGGGTCCCGGGCCACCTCCTACGAGCACCGCCCTGGGCGCCGCGACCGCTGACGCGGCGAAACGGGGGCGCACCCGCACGTGCCGGAGGCGCGCAACAAGTACACGCCAATAGCTCCACCTCCGTCCCGTCGAGGCGTCGGGCGCGGCCTCCGCGCCGGCCGGCCCGCCGTACCGGCTCCACCGTGCACGTATGCGATCAACGATCGTCCGTCACACTTTCGCCGCACCTCCTTCACGCGAGGCGCACTTTCGGTCGCTCCAGGCTCACGGGCTCCGGCGGGGGGCAGACGCTGCGCCCGCCCCCTGCCTAGCCTCCCGGGCCATGCGATCACCTTTGACGAGACGCCTCGGTCTCACCACCGTCCTCGCCCTCTTCCTCGCCGTGTTCGGCCTGGCCCCTTCCGCGAGCGCCGCCGATCCAGGCCCCGCCGAGCTGACGTTCACCACCGACACGGCCACCACCACGCCGGGCGGCACGGTGAACCTGTCGATGACGCTGACGAACAACAAGACCTACGACATCTGGTTCGTGTACCAGACCATCGACCCCACCTGGCTGACCACTCAGCGCCCCGATCTCAAGTACTCCGTCACGGGCTGCAGTCTCGCCACAGCCACCGGCAGCTCCGCCTGTTCCGGCACCGGCCCCACGAACCTCGGCACCAACTACGGCGCCCCCGTCCCACCCGGCCAGAGCCGGACCGTGACGCTGACGCTCCAGATCGCCGCCGACTCCGGCTGCAACGGCAACATCGGCTTCTACTCGTACTTCTACGCCGAGTTCAGCGACAGCACGAACACCAGCGGCGGCCCGGTCCACACACCCGAGACCCGCGTCCTGTGCTCCTGACCTCACGCCGGGCAGGGCGGTGACCTGAAACCGGCCCACGACCGCCCGGCGGACCGGTCTGTACCAACGGCAGTCACGCCGGCGGGCCCCAGCGGTCCGCCGGCGCACCGCAATCCCCCTCCAACCTGGGCGGCACCTGCTGAAGCCGGACGCCGACGGGCGACCGCGGCGGGCCTCCGGAGGCCCCGATCACCTCGGACGACCGCCTGTTGCACACGTGCACTTTTCCGTCAGGTTTCGCAGCAGGACCACAAAAGCTACACAGACACCTCACGATGTGACGCGACGGATGCGTCGACGAACGGCCTCTGAGGGGGAAGCCGGCGTCGCGCAAGGGGGTGCGTCCGCTCCGCGGAGCAGTGCTCACCCCTGCCCTGGGAGGGGACAGCACCGCATGAAGCGGACCATACGCACCACCCTGCTCACGACGGGCGCGCTCATCGCAGCTCTCGGCGTACCGACCACGGCGGCACACGCCGACGCCCCGGCTCCCCGCATCGATCTGCGGGTGCTCATCGTGAGCGACGGCGGCCCGTCCACCGACGCCATCGCGGCCGAACTGGACGCCGCGGGAACGCCGTACACGGAGATCGACCTCGCTCGGGCCGACCGGCCCGTTATCGACGCCGACTACCTCGCGGACACCGTGGACGGTCGGGAGCGCGCCCGGTTCCAGGCCGTCGTCCTGCCCGACGACAACCCGTTCCCGGCCAACTCGCCGGAGATGGCCGCGCTCGTGGCCTACGAACAGGCCTATGACATTCCGCAGGTCGACGCGTACACGTACGCCCGCCCCGAGGCCGGACTCCAGTACCCGGTGTACGGCGGCTACTCCGGCAGCGTCGACGGCGCCCGCGCCGAGGTGACCGACGCCGGCCGTTCCGGACCGTTCGGCTACCTCGAAGGACCGGTGCCGTTCGAGGACAACTCACCGACCGTGGGCGAGAGTTACGCCTACTTGTCGACCCCGGTGGCCGGCGCCGACTTCACCCCGTACGTCGAGGCACCGATCCCGGGGACGGCCCGGCGGGGCTCCCTGGTGGGCGAGTACCGGCACGACGGGCGGCGCGAACTCGTGGTCACCTTCGTCTACAACCGGTACCAGCAGCAGTTCCGGCTGCTGGCACGCGGCATCGTGCAGTGGATGACCGGCGGTGTGCACCTCGGCGCGTCCCGCAACTACTTCGCCGTGCACGTCGATGACGTGTTCGCCGCCGACGACCGCTGGAACTCCGCCCTCAACTGCACACCCGGCGACGTCGACTGCACGGATCCGAACGCCACCCCTGACCCGATCCGCATGACGCCCGCGGACGTCGACCACGCCACCGCCTGGCAGCGCGAGCACGACTTCACCCTCGACCTCGCCTACAACGGCGCCGGCAGCGTCGACCACCGCGAGGACAACAACGGCGCCGACCCGCTCGCCGACAGGCTCATCACCGAGCGCGGCGCGTTCCGCTGGATCAACCACACCTACACACACGCCTTCCTCGGCTGCGAGCAGGACACCACGGTGGTGCCCTGGCGGTGCGCCACCGATGCGGACGGAAGGACCAAGTGGGTCGGCAGGGACGACCTCTCCGACGAGATCGCCCACAACCGCGTCTGGGGCCTCATCGCCGGACTGCCCCTGGAGAAGGGCGAGTTGGTCACGGGTGAGCACTCCGGGCTGCGGGTCCTGCCCCAGCAGCCGGCCGACAACCCCAACCTGGCACTCGCTCTCGCCGACAACGGCATCACCTGGCTGGCCTCGGACAACTCCCGCGAGCCCGGCCAACGTCAGGTCGGAGCGGCCACGACCGTCCCCCGCTACCCGATGAACATCTTCTACAACGCCGGGCGGGCGGCCGAGCAGGTCGACGAGTACAACTGGATCTACACCAGCCGCGCGCAGGGCGGCAGCGGCATCTGCGAGGACAACCCGGCCACCACCACCTGCCTGCCCGCCCCGCTCGACACCGCCACCGGCTACACGGAACACATCGTGCCCCTGGAGCGGCAGATCGCCCTCGGCCACGTCCTCGCCAACGACCCCAAGCCCCACTTCATCCACCAGTCGAACCTGGCGGAGGACCGCATCGCCTACCCGGTCCTGGACGGTGTCCTCCACACCTACGACACGCTCTTCACGGAGAACACCCCGGTGGTCAATCCGCGGATGAAGGACATCGGAAGCGAACTCCGGCGGCGCGCCGCATGGCGCGCGGCCGTGCAGAGCGGAGAGGTCACGGCCTTCCGCATCGGCGGCACCGTCACCGTCGAGGGCCCCGACGGGGTGGCGGTTCCCGCGACGATGCCCGAGGGCACCACGCGGGCCGGCTCTCCCTTCGGCGAGGCCTACGCGGGCGGACGGTCCGGGTGGACGTCCTCCGCGACCTCACCGCTCACCCTCACGCTGCCGTCGTCCGCGGCCACGACCACGGCCACCGACGCGGGCGGCTCCGCACCGGCCACCGGCCCGGCACCGGACACCCGCGTGCCCGAGGGCGTGGCCGTGCCGGTCTCCCCCGCCGCGGGGAGCTGACCGGCGCGCATCCGGCAGCGATGTCCCGGCCGCCCACCCGCGGCCGGGGCCGGCACGACCACCCACACCTCGGCCGTGGAGCACACCGATGCACGTTCACCACGGCGCGCGACGCTCCGGCGCCACGCGCGTCACCCTGCTCACCGAAGGCACCTATCCGCACAGTCACGGCGGGGTGAGCGTCTGGTGCGACCAGCTCGTCACCGGCATGCCCGACGTCGACTTCGACGTCATCGCCGTCACCGGCACCGGGCGGGAGCCGCTCGTGTGGGACCTGCCGGGTCATGTCTCGGGCGTGCTCTCCGTCCCTATGTGGGGCGAGGCGCCGTCGGGCCGGCCGCCCCGCGGCCGTTCCCGCCGCCGGCTCGCCGACGCGTACGAACGGTTCCTGACCGCACTGGTCGACCCCTGCGCCGAGGACGACTTCGCGCCCGCCCTGCACACCCTGGCGCGGGCGGCTGCGGACGGACTGCTCAGTCCTTTCCTGCGTGGCGACACGGCGATCGCGATCCTGACCGCCGTATGGACGCGCCCCGGGACGGCCGTGCGCGAGGCGGGGCCGACGCTGCACGACGCGCTCACCGCCACCGCCCTGCTCGAACACGCCCTGCGCCCGCTGGCCGCGCCGCCTCCCGATGACGGCGTCGCACACGCCGTCAGCGGCGGCGTCGCCGTGCTGCCGGGGCTGACCGCCCTCGAACGGCACGGTGTTCCGCTGCTGCTGACCGAGCACGGCGTCTACCTGCGCGAGCGCTACCTCGGCTACCGCACCGCCCCCTACCGCTGGCCGGTCAAGGCGGTGGTCCTGGGGTTCTTCCGGCTGCTGGCGGAGGAGAGCTACCGCAGGGCGGCGCTGATCACGCCGGGCAACCGCTACAACCGGCTCTGGGAGGAGCGGGGCGGTGCCGACCCGGCGTCGATCCGCACCGTCTACAACGGCGTCGACCCCGCCGCCTTCCCGCCGGCCGGACCCGAGCCGGAGACGCTCACCCTCAGCTGGGCCGGGCGCGTGGACCCGATCAAGGACCTGGAGACCCTGATTCGCGCGGTCGCCCTCGTCAGGGCCGAACGGCCCGGCGTGCGGCTGCGGTTGTTCGGCGGAACGCCTCGGGGCGGGGAAGGTTACCGGGAGCGGTGCGAGGCGCTGGCCGCCGAGCTGGGACACGCGGACGCCGTGACATTCGAGGGGCGCGTCGAGGACATCAAGGACGCCTACGCGGCCGGGAACGTGGTGATGCTGTCGAGCATCAGCGAGGGCTTCCCCTTCACTCTGATCGAGGCCATGTCGTGCGGGCGGGCGACCGTCTCCACCGACGTGGGCGGAGTACGGGAGGCCGTCGGCGACACCGGTCTCGTGGTGCCGCCGCGCGACCCGGCCGCGATGGCCGCCGCCGCGCTGGAGCTGCTGGGCGACCCCGTGCGGCGCCGGGCGATGGGCGAGGCGGCGCGACTGCGGGTGATCGAGCAGTTCACCCTCCGCCGGACCATCGACACCTTCCGCTCCATCTACCGGGAACTGTCGGCGGCCCCGCGGCAGCCCGGCGTCCTCGCGCCCGCCCGGCCCCTGACCACCGCCCCTCCCCCGCCGGACCCACGGTCCCCGGCGGGCGCGAGGACGAGGAGCGTGGCGCTGTGAGCGGACCGATGGCCCTGGAACCGGGCGGCGCGGAGCAGGACACGCTGGCGCTGCGGCTTGCCGGGCCCGGCCCGGCGCTCTTCGGCCGGGGCGACGACAGCACTCTCACTCTGCGGCTGCCCGGACAGGGCCCGGACGAGGACGCGGTCAACCGGCTCGCCGCCGACCTGGCCGACCGTATCGGCCCGGCCGTCCACCCGTACGAGGTTGCCGCGCTGCTGGAGGCCGAAGGGCTCTCCGCCGAGGTGATCCGGCACGGGTACGGACACGAGAACGTCTTCTCGCTCGCCTCGGCGCTGTACGAAAGGGTGCCCCGGACCTTTCCCGAACCGCCCGCCGCGGCCGACCCCTGGCGGCCGGACACGCTGCGATGCCTGCTGCGGGGGGTGCTGTTCGCACTGCCGGCCCTGGCGTATCTGCTCATCGCTCCGCTGTGGCGTGTCGACCGGCACGCCCCCGTCCTGATCGTGGCGGCTGTCGCCTCCTGGGCGTGGGGGCAGGCGCTGGGACACCGGGCGCACCTGCGGCTGGTGACGGGACGCCGGGAAGCGGCCCGCACTCTGCTGGCCGGGTCCGTGCCGGGCGCGGCGGTGGCGACGGGACTCGCCGCGCTGCCCGCCGGCGGCGGTCCGGTGACCGCGGTGGCCGCCGCCCAGTCGCTGTATCTGGCGGCGGCGGGCGTGCTGCTCGTCCTGGGCCGGGAGCGGCTGCTGCTGGCCGCGCTCAGCCCGCTGATCGCGGGCGCCGCGGTGCTGCCGTGGTGGGAGCCCGGCCCCCTGCTGCGCACGGGCCTGCCCCTGCTGGCGGTGCTGGCCACGCTCGCCGCCTGCGCACGGGTCCTGTGGGCCGGCCTCGCCACCCCGGCCGTCTCCGACGGTCCGCGGCCGGGCCTGAACTCGTCCCTCCCCTACGGCCTGTTCGGGCTGGCGGCGGCGGTGCTCGTCATGCTGGAGGGCCGGCGGCACCCGTACGCGGTGATCGCGCTGACGCTGAGCATGGGCCCGGCGGAGTGGCTGCTGTACCGCTATCGCGGATGGTCCCTCGCCGCACTGCGCGTCAGCGCGACACCCGGGGCGTTCCGGCTGCGCTCGGCCGGCGTGCTGGGCCTGTGCCTGACCGGCTACCTCCTGCTGTTGCTGCCTCCGGCACTGCTCACCGGCTCCGACCCGGCCGCGCTGCTGCTGCTCGCGGCGACCCTGTGGACCGCCCTGCTCCTCCAGGCGTTCGGTGTGGCCTGGCCGCCGGCCGTGCTCTGCCTCCTCGCCGCGGGCGGCGCCGGGGCGGTCACCTGGCTGGGCCTGCCGCCGGGCCCGGCCGTGCAGCCCCTGGGGTGCGGCGTGGCCGCGGTCTGTCTCACGGCCTGCGCGATCGGCCTTCTCGGCAGGCCCTCGCGGCACGCCTGACCACCGGTCACCGCACCGGTGCGTGCCGCTCACCCGAAGAACACCGGCAGTCCCGCTCAGCCGGAGAACACCAGCCTTCCCGCTCAACCGGACGAAAGGAACCATGAGTTGACCTCCGCACCGCTCGCAGCCGTCACCGGAGCCGAAGGATTCATCGGCTCGCACCTCACCGAGGCGCTCGTCGCCTCCGGCCACCGCGTCAGAGCCATGGCCCAGTACAACTCGTTCTCCTCCTACGGCTGGCTGGAGAGCCTGCCCGCCGACGTCCTCGACCACGTGGAGATCGTCCTCGGTGACGTACGGGACCCCGGCTCGGTGCGCGGCCTGCTCGACGGCGCCGACTGCGCGTACCACCTCGCCGCGCTCATCGCGATCCCGTACTCCTACCAGGCCCCGCACAGTTACGTGGACACCAACGTCACCGGCACGCTCAACGTGCTGGAGGCGGTGCGCGCGCTGGGGACGCCGCGCCTGGTGCACACCTCGACCAGCGAGACGTACGGCACCGCGCAGACCGTGCCGATCACCGAGGACCATCCCGTCAACACCCAGTCGCCGTATGCCGCTTCGAAGGCCGGCGGGGACCGGCTGGCCGACAGCTACCACGCCAGTTTCGGCACGCCCGTGGTCACGCTGCGGCCGTTCAACACCTTCGGCCCGCGCCAGTCGATGCGCGCCGTGATCCCCACCGTCATCGGCCAGGTGGCGGCCGGGCAACGCACCATCACCCTCGGCGACCTGCGCCCCACCCGGGACTTCACCTTCGTCGAGGACACCGCGCGGGCGTTCCTCGCGGTGGGCACCGCACCGGCGGAGCGGGTCGTGGGCCGCACCCTCAACGCCGGGACCGGCGGGGAGATCTCCGTCGGCGACCTGGTCGCGCTGATCGGCAAGGTCATGGACGCCCCGCTCGACGTGCGCGAGGACCCCGAGCGCCTGCGGCCCGCGGGCTCCGAGGTGATGCGGCTCGTCGCCGACGCGACCCGGCTGACGGCGGCGACCGGCTGGCAGCCCCGCCACACGCTGGAGGAAGGGATCGCGCGGACCGTGGAGTGGTTCGGCGATCCGGCCAATCTGGCCCGCTACAAGACCGGCATCTACAACATCTGACCCGACCGGCTCCCACTCGCAGGAGGTACTCCCATGCACGTAGTGATCCTGGCCGGAGGAAAGGGTGTCCGGCTGCGGCCGTACACCACCGCGCTGCCCAAGCCGCTCGTCCCCATCGGCGACCAGCACACCATCCTGGAGATCGTGCTGCGCCAGCTGTCCACGGACGGCTTCACCCACTGCACCATCGCCATCGGCCATCTCGGCGAGATCATCCGCGCCTACGTCGGCGACGGTTCGCAGTGGGGCATGGACATCGACTACGCCACCGAGGAGAGCCCGCTGGGCACCATGGGCCCGCTGCTCACCCTCCGCGACCGTCTGCCGGAGAACTTCCTGGTCATGAACGGCGACGTGCTCACCGACCTCGGCTACGCCGACGTGCTGCGCCGGCACGAGACGTCCGGCGCGCCCCTGACCATCGCCACCTACGCCCGCAAGGTGCACATCGACTTCGGGGTGCTGACCACGGACGCGAGCCGGGTCGTCGCGTTCACGGAGAAGCCGAGCATCGACTACCGGGTGTCCATGGGGGTCTACGGCGTCTCGCGGGCCACGCTCGACGGCTACACGCCGGGCCTGCCTCTGGGCTTCGACGAGCTGGTGCTGGACCTGCTCGCCGCCGGGCGGCCGCCGCACGCCTACGAGTTCGACGGCTACTGGCTGGACATCGGCCGCCCCGACGACTACGACCGTGCCAACGCGGAGTTCACCAGCCGCAAGTCGCTTCTGCTCAAGGGAGCCTGAGCACACATGCGCATCCTCGTCCTCGGCGCCACCGGTTACCTGGGCGGCCACGTCGCCGAGCGGCTGCGTGCCCTGCCGGGCACCCAGGTGCTCGCCGGCGGCCGCTCGGCCGCCGCCGACGTCACCGTCGACCTCGCGTCCGACCACCCGCGGCAGCTGGCGCAGGCGCTGGCGTCGGCCGCGCCCGACGCCGTCGTCAACTGCGCGGGCGCGACCGGCACCGACGCCGTCACCCTCGCGGAGGTGAACGCCCGCGGCCCCGCCGTGCTGTGCGCGGCGCTGCACCAGGCGGCCCCCGCGGCCCGCCTGGTGCATCTGGGCTCGGCCTCGGAGTACGGCCCCGGCACGCCCGGCAGGCCGGCGGCGGAGTCGGCGGCGACCCGCCCGTCCGGCCCGTACGGTGCGACGAAGCTGGCGGGCACCGTGGCGGTCGCCGCGTCGGGGCTGGACGCGGTGGTGCTGCGGGTGGGGAACCCGGTGGGCCCTGGAGCGCCGCCCACCGGGCTGCCCGGCCGGGTCACGGCCCTGCTCACGGACGCCGGGTGCGCTCCGGACGCGACCTTGAGCCTCGGTGACCTGTCCGCCCACCGCGACTTCGTCGACGTCCGCGACGTGGCCCGGGCGGCGGAGCTCGCGGCCACCACGCCGGGGCCGCTGCCGCCGGTCCTCAACATCGGCGGCGGCGAGGCGGTCCAGGTGCGTGAGTTGGTGCGGACGCTGGCCGGCGTGGCCGGCTTCCGGGGGCGGATCGTCGAGGAGGGCGCGAGCGGCTCCGCACGGTCCCCGCGGGTGTCGTGGCAGTGCTCGGACATCACCGCCGCCCGCGACGCTCTCGGCTGGCGGCCGTCGTATCCCCTCGACGCGTCACTTGCGGCGCTGTGGGCGGCCCGGTCCCGCAGCGAGGAAGGGGCTTCGGCGCGGTGAGCCTGCTGATCCCGCTGTACGTCCATCCGGCCGAGGACCCGGCCGCGTGGCACCGGCTCATCACCCGGGCCGCCCGCACCTGGGCCGTCGTGCTCAACCCCGCCAGCGGGCCCGGTCACGCTCCGGATCCGGCGTTCGCCGCCGCGGCCGACGCACTGCGCACGGCGGGGGCCCGGCTGCTCGGCTACGTCGACACGGACTACGGCGCCCGCGACCCGGCGCAGATCACGGCCGACCTGCGCAGGCACCAGGAGTGGTACGCCATCGACGGCTGCTTCCTGGACCAGGTGACCGCCGGGCCGCACGGGCTGCCGGCCTGCCGCCGGCTGGTGCGGTCCGTCCGCCGCCTCGGCGCCTCGACCGTCGTGCTCAACCCGGGGGTGCATCCCGCTCCCGGCTACGCGCGGCTCGCCGACCTGACCGTCACCTTCGAGGGCCACTGGTCCACGTACGTGTCGGCGTTCAACCGCCCCTCGTGGACCGCGCGACAACCGCCCGAGCGGCTGTGCCACCTCGTCTACGGGGTGCCCGAACTGCTCGTGCCGCTCGCCGTGCGCACCGCACGCGAGCGGGGCGCGGCCGTGTGCGGTCCCGTGACGGGAGAACCGCCCAACCCCTGGTCCGGGCTGACCCCGGCGCTGACCGCGACGGACCGATGAGGCGACTCCCACCGAAGGTCGTCGCCCTGGTCGCCGTGGCGGCCCTGGCAGCATGCTCCGGCGGCCACGATCGTGCTGCCGGCACCCGCGCCGGCCCCGTGTGGCAGCCGCGCCCCGGACTGGCCTGGCAGTGGCAGCTCGACGGCAAGGTCGACCCGTCGGTCGACGTGCCCGTCTACGACATCGACGGCTTCGAGAACACCGCCTCGGACGTCGCCCGCCTGCACCGGGACGGCCGCAAGGTGATCTGCTACGTCAACGTCGGGGCCTGGGAGGACTTCCGCCCCGACCGGCACGACTTCCCCCGCTCGGTGCTGGGCAGGCCCAACGGCTGGCACGGCGAGCGCTGGCTGGACATCCGCCAGGTGTCGGCCCTGCGGCCCGTCATGGAACGCCGGTTCGACATGTGCCGGGACAAGGGCTTCGACGCGGTGGAACCGGACCTGGTCGAGGGCTACGGCAACGACACCGGCTTCCCGCTCACGGCGCACGACCAGCTCCGGTACAACCGCATGATCGCGGACATCGCGCACGAGCGCGGACTGGCCGTGGGTCTCAAGAACGACCTGGCGCAGATTCCGCACCTGCTGGACGACTTCGACTTCGCGGTCAACGAGGAGTGCGCACAGTACGACGAATGCGCACTGCTCGAACCGTTCATCGCGGCGGGCAAGGCGGTCTTCCATGTGGAGTACGCGGAGCCCACGGCCGGGTTCTGCCCGGTGGCCCGGGGGCTGCGGCTGTCGTCGATGCTCAAGAAGCCGGAACTGGACACCTGGCGCGAGCCCTGCTGACCGAAGGAGCCGGCGCGTCGAACGACACGGTGTCAGCTCTCCTGGGCGCTGTGCCGGTAGAAGTCGACCGTGGCCGGGGGCAGCGGGGTGTTGCCGAGGATGAGGTCGGCCGACTTCTCCGCGAGCATCATCACCGGCGCGTAGATGTTTCCGTTGGTGAGGTACGGCATCGCGGACGCGTCGACCACGCGCAGCCCCTCGACCCCGTGCACCCGCATGGAGGTGGGGTCCAGCACCGACATCTCGTCGACACCCATGCGGGCGGTGCAGGACGGGTGATACGCGGTCTCGGCGTCGCGGGCGACCCACTCCAGGATCTCCTCGTCCGTCTCGACCCCGGGACCGGGCGACAATTCGCCTCCGTCGTACAGGGCGAAAGCAGGCTGGGACAGGATTTCGCGCGCGACATGGATCGCCTCCACCCACTCCTTCCGGTCGTTGGGTGTGGACAGATAATTGAACCGCAGCGCCGGATGCACCCTCGGGTCCCGGGACTTGATCTTCACCGAACCGCGCACATCCGAATACATGGGCCCGATGTGCACCTGGTAACCGTGCTCCGCGCCTACCGGTGTGCCGTCGTATCGCACCGCGATGGGCAGGAAGTGGAACATCAGATTGGGATAGCGCACCACGTCGTTGCCGCGTACGAACCCGCCTGCCTCGAAATGGTTGGTGGCGGCCGGTCCGGTGCGGAAAAGCAGCCATTGGAGACCGATCGCGGGCCGTCGGGACCATTTGAGTGACGGGTTGTACGAGATCGGCAGCTTGCAGGCGTGCTGCACATAGACCTCGAGGTGGTCCTGGAGGTTCTCGCCGACACCGCGCAGCTCGTGCACCATGTCGACGCCCAGCGGCCGCAGTTCGTCGGGATTGCCGATTCCGGACAGTTGCAGCAGCTGCGGCGTGTTGATGGCGCCTCCGCAGAGGATCACCTCGCCGCCGAAGGCCCGCCTGCGTTCCCGGCCGAACCGGCGGAAGTCCACACCCACCGCGCGCTTGCCCTTGAACAGCACCCGGTCCACCTGCGAGAAGCACTGCACCGTGAGGTTCGGCCGCTTCTTGACCGGGTGGAGGTAGGCGCGCGCGGCGGACCAGCGCCGTCCGCGCCGGATGTTGCGGTCGAAGCGGGCGAAACCTTCCTGTCGGTAGCCGTTGACGTCGGAGGTCAGCGGGTGGCCGGCCTGCTGCGCGGCCTCGAGGAACGCGGAGAACAGCGGGTTGGCCGCAGGACCGCGTTCCAGCCACAGCGGGCCGCCCTGGCCCCGCCAGTCGTCGGCACCGGCCACGCAGTGCTCCATCCGTTTGAAATACGGAAGGCAATGCGCGTAGTCCCACGTTTCCATGCCCGGGTCGGACGCCCAGCGCTCCAGGTCCATCGGATTTCCACGCTGGAAAATCATCCCATTGATGGAACTCGACCCGCCGAGCAGCTTCCCGCGGCCCTGGGTGACGCGCCTTCCGTCCATGAACGGTTCCGGTTCGGAGACGTAGCACCAGTCGTAGAAACGGTTGCCGATGACCATCGTCAGCGCGGCGGGCATGTGCGTGAAGATGTCCCAGATCCAGTCGGGCCGGCCCGCCTCCAGGACCAGGACCTTGTTTCCCGGATCAGCACTGAGCCGGTTCGCCAGTGCGCAGCCGGCCGAGCCCCCGCCGACGATGATGTAGTCGTACTCCGTCCGGCCCATGCCGCTCCTCGGGTTCTTTGCACTCCCCATCGTGACGCGCTCAACATAGACAACGGGGAATTCCGGGGCGCAACGGTGCGGCTGCATTCGGCTCAACCGGGGAAGCGTGGCTCGGATGGCCCTCCTGGCCGCCGCGGCCACGATCCGAACTGCTGCACACGCAGGCCCACGGAAGGAAGGGCAACGCCCCCCTGCCTGCGACGATGGTTACGTGGCCGCGACTCGGTGCCGGGCAGCGACGTGCGGCCGTCGGTCACCTGCCGGACGGGAGCCGCCCGGCAGCAATCTTGCGCTCCTTCGCGGACCAGCGAGAACGTAGGCCGGAAGCCACACCCTGCCGAGCTTCCCAGGAGATACCCATGAGGATGCTGATCAACGTTCCCGAGACCGTGGTCGCGGACGCCCTCCGCGGGATGGCGGCGGCCCACCCCGACCTGGCCGTGGACGTGGACAACCGGGTGATCGTGCGCCGTGACGCGCCCGTCGCGGGGAAGGTGGCGCTCGTTTCCGGCGGCGGCTCGGGGCACGAGCCGCTGCACGGCGGGTTCGTCGGGCACGGGATGCTCGACGGCGCCTGCCCCGGGGAGGTGTTCACCAGCCCGGTGCCCGATCAGATGGTGCGGGCCGCCGCCGCCGTCGACAGCGGCGAGGGCGTGCTGTTCATCGTGAAGAACTACACCGGTGACGTGCTGAACTTCGACATGGCGGCCGAGCTCGCCGAGGACGAGGGGGTGCGGCTGGGAAAGGTCCTCGTCAACGACGACGTCGCGGTGACCGACAGCCTGTACACCGCCGGGCGGCGCGGCACCGGAGCGACCCTGTTCGTGGAGAAGATCGCCGGGGCCGCCGCGGAGGAGCGGGCACCACTGGAGCGGGTCGAGGCGATCGGCCGGCAGGTGAACGACTCCTCCCGCAGCTTCGGCGTGGCGCTCAGCGCGTGCAGCACGCCGTCGAAGGGCAGCCCTACCTTCGATCTCCCTTCCGGCGAGCTGGAGTTGGGCATCGGCATCCACGGAGAACCGGGGCGGGAGCGCCGCCCGATGATGACGTCGCGGGAGATCGCCGACTTCGCCGTCGACGCCGTGCTGGAGGACCTGCGTCCCACCGGCCCGGTGATCGCGCTGGTCAACGGGATGGGCGCGACGCCGCTGCTGGAACTGTACGGGTTCAACGCCGAGGTCCAGCGTGTGCTGTCGGAGCGGGACGTGCCGGTGGCCCGTACGCTCGTCGGCAACTATGTGACCTCTCTGGACATGGCCGGCGCCTCCGTGACGCTCTGTCAGGTGGACGAGGAACTGCTCAGGCTGTGGGACGCGCCGGTGCAGACGCCGGCGCTGCGCTGGGGACGTTGAGAGCCTGAAGCATCGAGATCACCGTTCGAACCGACTGATCCCAGGGAGTTCTTGTGCTCGACGCCGAATTCTTCCGCCGTTGGCTGGCCGCGGTCGCCGCCTCGGTGGACCGGGAGGCGGACCGACTGACCGAGCTGGACTCGGCGATCGGCGACGCGGACCACGGCAGCAACCTCAGGCGGGGGTTCACAGCCGTCGTGGAGGTCCTGGAGAAGGAGGCCCCGGCGACGCCGGGCGCCGTGCTCATGCTGGCCGGACGGCAGCTGGTGTCGACGGTCGGCGGGGCGTCGGGCCCGCTGTACGGGACGCTTCTGCGGCGCACCGGCAAGGCGCTGGGAGACGACGCCGAGGTGACACCGGGGCAGTTGGCCGAAGCGCTGCAGGCAGGCGTCGCCGCTGTGGCCCAGCTCGGCGGGGCGAAGGCCGGTGACAAGACGATGCTGGACGCCCTCGAGCCGGCGGTGGCGGCGCTCGGCGACTCCACCCGGACGTTCGCGGCGGCCCGTGAGGCTGCGGAGAGTGGGGCGACGGCCACGGTGCCGTTGCAGGCGCGCAAGGGCAGGGCGAGCTATCTCGGTGAACGGAGCATCGGCCACCAGGACCCGGGCGCCACATCGTCGGCATTGCTGCTGGCGGCGCTCGCCGAGACGGCGGACGCGGCGGAGAGGGCGGCCGGATGAGCGGCGGCAAGCAGGTGGGCATCGTGCTGGTCTCGCACAGCGGGGACGTCGCCACCGCGGTCGCCGAACTGGCCAAGGGGCTCGCCGGCGGCGGTACGGCCCCGGTGGCCGCGGCGGGCGGCACGCCCGACGGGGGCCTCGGCACCAGCTCCGAACTGATCACGGCCGCGGCGGAGCAGGTCGACGGCGGCGCGGGCGTCGCCGTCCTCGTCGACCTGGGCAGCGCCGTCCTGACGGTCAAGGCGCTGCTGGCCGAGGGCGACGAACTTCCGGCCGGTACCCGCCTGGTGGACGCGCCGTTCGTGGAGGGCGCTGTCGCGGCCGTGGTGACGGCCTCCGCCGGTGCCGACCTGGACGCGGTGGAGGCCGCGGCGTCGGAGGCGTACGGCTACCGCAAGCAGTGACGGACGGGCGGTGCGGCGGCGGGTGTGGCGAACGGCTCACCCGGCCGCCCGCCGGTGCGCCCGTGCGCGGCTTGTGATGTCGCTGGTCGGCGCATTACTGTCACGGGGCCTTGGTGTTCGGGAAACCGGTGCGGTACCGGTGCGGCCCTCGCCACTGTGATCGGGAAGTCCGGCTCCACCCCCTCACGGGGAGCCACTGGGACACCGCGTGAACGCGCGGTGCCCGGGAAGGCGGAGTCCGGGCGGCATGACCCGTCAGCCAGGAGACCGGCCAGGGTGCGTTGTCCATCCACGAGGTGCTGGAGAGGGTCTCCCACATCATGCATATAGCCGAGGGGTATCTGCCCCCGCTGCACGCGGTCGCCTGGGGCGTCGCGTCGGCCCCGTTCGTCGTCCACGGCGTACGGGCCCTGGACCGCGAGGTCAGGTCCAATCCGGAATCGACGTTGCTGCTCGGCGCGTCCGGGGCGTTCACGTTCGTCCTGTCGGCGCTGAAGATCCCGTCGGTGACGGGCAGCTGCTCGCACCCGACCGGCACGGGCCTCGGGGCCATTCTGTTCAGACCGCCGATCATGGCGGTGCTCGGCACCATCACCCTGCTGTTCCAGGCACTGTTGCTGGCCCACGGCGGGCTCACCACGCTGGGCGCGAACGTCTTCTCCATGGCGGTCGTCGGACCGTGGGCGGGATACGGGGTGTACCGGCTGCTGCGCCGCTTCGACGTGCCGCTGATGGTGAGCGTGTTCTTCGGCGCCTTCGTCGCCGACCTGTCCACGTACTGCGTCACCAGCGTGCAGTTGGCGCTGGCCTTCCCCGACCCGGGCAGCGGCATCCCGGGCTCGCTGGCGAAGTTCGGCGGCATCTTCGCCGTCACGCAGCTTCCGCTGGCGGTCAGCGAGGGGCTGCTCACCGTGCTGGTGATGCGGCTGCTCAGCCGGTCCAGCAAGGGCGAACTGACCAGGCTCGGTGTGCTGGGCACGGCTGCGAAGAAGGAGGCGTCGGCCCGATGAGCCGTAACGCGAGGATCAACACCCTGCTGCTGCTCGTCGTCGCGGCGCTGGCCGTACTGCCGCTCGTCCTGGGGCTCGGGGACCACAAGGAGGAGCCGTTCACCGGCGCCGACGGCGAGGCGGAGGCGGCGATCACGGAACTCGAGCCGGACTACGAGCCGTGGTTCACCCCGTTGTACGAGCCGCCGTCCGGCGAGATCGAGTCGGCGCTGTTCTCCCTCCAGGCGGCGCTCGGCGCCGGCGTCCTGGCGTACTACTTCGGGCTGCGCAAGGGCCGCCGGCAGGGCGAGGAGCGGGCGGCGGCCGAGCGGGCCGGTGACAGGGAACCGGACGACCCGGCACCCGACCCCTCGGTCACCGGCTCGCGGAGCGAGGGCACCGACGCCACCACGACGGCGCCCTAGCGCCGATGCTGCCGATCGACGCGGCGGCGCACAGCAGTCGCTGGCGCCGCCGCCACCCCTGCGAAAAGGCCGTCCTCGGCCTCGGTCTGACCGTCACCGCCGTCTGTCTGCCGCCCTGGCCGGGCGCCGTCCTCGTCGCCGCCGCGACGGTCGCGATCCTGCTCGGCCCGGCCGGCGTGGCACCGCGCCAACTGTGGCGGGCGTTCCGCATCCCGCTCGGGTTCTGTGTCACCGGAGCCGTACCGTTGCTGTTCTCGGTGGGAGGTCCGGACGGCTTGGTGGCCTTCGCACCCGACGGGCCCGGGGACGCCGCGCGGCTGCTGCTGCGCACCTCCGCCGCGTCGCTCGGCGTGCTGCTGTTCGCCTTCACGACACCCGTGTCGGACGTGCTGCCCCGGCTGGTACGCGCGGGAGTGCCGCCGGCCGTGGTCGACGTGGCGCTCGTGATGTACCGGATCAGCTTTCTGCTGCTGGACGCCGTCGCCAACATCCGCCAGGCGCAGGCCGCCCGTCTCGGCCATGCGAGCAGGGCGGCCGCCTGGCGGTCGCTGGCCGGCCTCGGCGCGACCGCTTTCGTGCGCGCCTTCGACCGGGCCGGCCGGCTGCAGGACGGGCTCGCCGGCCGCGGATACGACGGCACGCTGCGGGTGCTGGTGCCGCCGGCGACGGTGTCGCGACCGTTCCTCGCCATGGTCGCCGCGCTGCTGTCCGGGATCGTCGCCCTCACTCTCGTGCTCGAAAGGTCTCTGCCATGAACCACTCCCCCGGCCCCGCCGTCGTGGAGCTCGTCGACGCGGGTTACGCGTACGAGGACGGGCCCGCCGTGCTCAGCGGCATCGGTCTCGGCCTCGCGGAGGGCCGTTCCACCGCACTGCTGGGGCGCAACGGCAGCGGCAAGACGACCCTGCTGCGGCTCCTGAGCGGCGGGCTGCGGCCCGCGACCGGCCGGCTGCGCCTGCACGGTGAGCCGGTGACCTACGACCGGGCCGGTCTGACCCGGCTCCGTACGACGGTGCAGCTGGTCGTGCAGGACCCGGACGACCAGCTCTTCGCGGCGTCGGTCGAGCAGGACGTGTCGTTCGGTCCGATGAACCTCGGGCTCTCCGAGGACGCGGTACGGGCCCGGGTGGACGAGGCGCTGGCCGCGATGGACATCGTGGCGCTGCGCGACCGGCCTACACATCTCCTCTCGTACGGCCAGCGCAAACGGGCCGCGATCGCGGGCGCCGTGGCGATGCGGCCGAGGGTGCTCATCCTGGACGAACCGACCGCCGGACTCGACCCGCACGGCCAGGAGCGGCTGCTCGAGGTCCTCGGCCGGCTGCGGGCCTCCGGGACGACGGTCGTGATGGCGACGCACGACGTCGACCTGGCGCTGCGCTGGGCCGACGACGCGGCCGTGCTCTCACCGGACGGCCTGCGCACCGGTCCGGTCGGGGAACTCCTTGCCGATCAGGCCCTGCTGGACTCGGCACGGCTGCGCAGACCGTGGGGCACGGCGGTCTCGGAGGTGCTCCGCGCCCATGGACTGCTGGGCCCCTCCGACGAGGGGCCGCGCACGCCGGAGGCCCTGGCGGCGTGGACACGGCGGGCCACGACGCCGGGGCACGACGGGGTGCAGGTCTGATCGAGGTCTGATGCGGAAGCCATGGAGTCGCCTCCATGGCGGCATACTCCCTGATGCTCAGGGGGTTTCGCGTGTGTCAGTGGAGCACCTCGCCGCTCCCGGCGGCTGCGATCACACCGCGCAGGGGGAACGCGACGAGCAGCGCGACCAGGACGAGGAATCCGCTCACCCACAGCGGCCCGAGGTCCCCGGCCGCCGTACTGAGGGCGGCCGCGGCGACCAGGGGGCCCGCGGCAGCGCCGACGTTGAGTGCGGCGGTCGCGTAGGAGCCGGCCATGGTGGGGGCTCCCGCGGCCTCGTACAGGACCCGCGTGATCAGCGTGCTGCCCAGCGCGAACGACAGCGCGCCCTGGACGAACACGAGGGTGAGCAGAGCGACCGGCTTGTCGGCGAGCACGGCCAGGGCCGGCCAGCCGATGAGCAGCAACGGACCGCCGACCGCGACGACCGGTCCGGGGTGATGGTCGGACAGCCGTCCGGCGACGGTGACCCCGGCGAACGCGCCGGCGCCGAAGAGCACCAGGACGACGGAGACCCACAGCTTTCCCAGCCGGGCGGTGTCGGTGACGACGGGGGCGAGGAAGGTGAAGCTTGCGAAGGTTGCCGCGTTGACCAGCGCGCCGAGCAGCATGACCAGGAGCAGCCGCGGACTGCTCAGCTGCGCGAGCTCCGATCGCAGGGCCGGCCCGCCGGCCGCGCCCTTGCGCACACGGCGCGCCGGGATCCTTGTGAGGATGCCGATGGCTGCGGGGAGGCAAAGAGCGGCGACGGCCCAGAAGGTGGCCCGCCAGCCGAGCAGTGTGCCGAGCACCGATCCGCCTGGGACACCGGCGATCGTGGCGACCGTGGAGCCCGACAACAGCACCGCGAGTGCGCGCCCCTTCTTGTCGGGAGACACCAACGTCGCCGCGGTGGTCAGAGCCACGGCGAGGAACCCGGCGTTCGCGAGCGCCGCCACCAACCGGGTCGCGAACAGGACCGGGAAGCTGGAGGTGGCAGCGCCCACCGCGTGGGCTGCGGAGAACACGAGGAGGAACCCGAGAAGACCGGACCGTGCGGGCCGGTTGCGGGCGAGTGAGGCCATGAGCGGGGCCCCGACGACCATTCCGATCGCGAAAGCCGTGGTGAGGGTGCCTGCTGCCCCGACGGTGACGCCGAGGTCCGAGGCGATGTCCGGCAGGAGGCCGGCGAGCATGAACTCCGAGGTGCCCATGGCGAAGGCGGCCATGGCAAGCAGGTACAACGGGAGAGGCATCGAGTGGCTCCGAGGTGAGGAGAAGCACGAGAAGGTCGTCTCGTCACCGCGGTCAGCACCCAAGGGCGCACTCGTCCGGCAGCGGAACGCGGCGGGACGGCATGACTACGGACTCAGTGGCTCAGGGGGCTGACGGCGTGACCGAAAGCCCCCACCTCGGCCGACTCAGGGCTCGACATGGCCCGCACGGTACCCGACCGATACCTGTCGAGGCACTTCGATTTCACAGCTGACGGCGCCTGCCACCCACGTCGGAACGGCCGGTGCGCAGTAGCCGCATGCTCGTTCGCCTGCGTGGAAGGATGAGCCCATGTGGTCGCGACTGCCGTTCGGGGACGAGTTACGGGCCGAGCTGGGATCGCCCGGACGCTCTCGCAGGCTGGACAGCAGCCCTCGTTCGCGCGTGTGGCGCGTC
Source organism: Streptomyces sp. NPDC086835 (assembly GCF_044745705.1). NCBI lineage: Bacteria > Bacillati > Actinomycetota > Actinomycetes > Kitasatosporales > Streptomycetaceae > Streptomyces > Streptomyces sp. NPDC086835. The sequence continues at coordinate 225,372 of NZ_JBIVAU010000003.1, read as the reverse complement.
GAGTTGCCGGCGGCGACGGCGGTGGTGAAGCAGATCGTCGACGGCCCTGACGCCGACGAGCGATACGCCCGCGAGGTGGCCGCCCTGCGGCTCGCCACCCGGGCCGAACCTCCCGTGGTGCCCGCTTTGCTGGCCACCGATCCCGGTGCGCGGGTCCTGGTGCTCGAGCATCTGGACCACCGGCGCCCGGCCGGCGACTGGATCGTCGGCTACGCAGCCGCCTTGGCACGGCTGCACGCCACCGCCCGTGCGGAGGACGTCGGGGTACTCCCCCGGTGGCAGGGCCCGGGCCAGGCCGACATCGCGTCCTTCCTAGGGCTGGCCGAGGCGCTGGAGGTCCCTGTCACGCCTGGCGTGTCCGGCGAACTCGACGACCTCGTGAACCGGCTCGACCAGGCATCCGGGCACGCCCTTCTCCACGGGGATCCCTGTCCCGGTAATGATCTCCACACTCCCGCGGGGGTCAGATTCATCGACTTCGAGCAGGCGTCCCTGGGCAGCGGCTTGATGGAACTCGCCTACCTGCGCATCGGCTTCCCGACCTGCTGGTGCGTCACTTCTGCGGCGGAACCGCTGCTGGAACGGGCGGAGGGCGCGTACCGCGAGGAGTGGCGCGCCGCGACCGGCTCCGAAACCCAGGACGGGCTCGTCGACGCGTGCGCCGGCTGGCTGCTCCGCGGCGACGCGCTGGTCGAGCGGGCACACCGTGACAGCACCGATCACCTGGCCCGCGTTCCGCACCAGGACTGGACGTGGGGCACCGCTACCGCCCGGCAACGACTCGTCCACCGGCTCGGGGTCGTCAGCCGGATGACGGCCGGCCACCGGTCTCTCAGCGGCGTGAGCAGCCTCTGTACCGCCATGCGCCGACGAATGCTCGCTCGGTGGCCCGCCCTTGGGCCCGTACCGGCAAAGCGCCCATAGGACACGCCGGCGTCGTCCGGCGAGGCCGCCGTCGTCGGGCGAGGCCGGCCGAGGCATTGTCGTCCGGTCCGCCGGTGTGCCACTCTGCCGGTCATGATCGTCAGGGTGAGTGAGGCACACGTACGTCCTGAACGCTTCGAAGCATTCCGCGACATGATCGTGTCCGCGGTGCGCGAGTTCCCCGGCCGCTACCCTGGGCTGGTGGACCACGAGGTACTGCTCGCGCCGCCTGGCTCACTGCTGTACGTCAGTCGCTGGCGCAGCGAGGACGACTTGGTCGCCTACGCGGGCGAGCACTGGCGTGACCGGCCCGTGGTCCTGCCGGGCGAGGACGAGTACCTGGTTGCACCGCTTCAGGTGCGGCACTTCACGCTTGCGTCTTTGAGCTGACTCCTGCCGCGAGAACCGCGGCTGGTGGCACCTGCCACAGCCACCCGGCCCGAAGGCGCGCCCCCGGGTCCTCGCCGGTGACGCCACGCACGTGCGCCGACCGTCCGCGGTGCGGCCCGCCGCCACCAGCGGTATTCCGGCAGCACCACAGAGACGACATACACGGACTTACCGCATGTTTTCGGCATGATGCTCCATGCTGGTTCGTGCCGCGTCAGGCCCCGCCCGGGGCGCCGCCCCCCTCGGCCGGGGCGGGACCCCTCGCGGATCCGACCGACGGAGGACCATGTTCAGCCAGGACCACACCCGTCCGGCCTCTCCCACCCGGCGTGCCGTGCTCGGCGCCGGGATCGCCGCGGCGGGTTCCGCGCTGTCCACTGCCTGTTCGGGCAGCGGCGCGGACCACGCGGGCGGCGCCGGACGGGAGGCCACGAACGTCGGCGCCGAAGGCTCCGTCGCCGACGGCAAGAAGCTCCGGCCCACATGGACACCCAGCCCCGAGGGCAAGCTCCGCGGTCTCACTCTCACGGCCACACCGGCCACGGTCGGGATCGGCGGCGGACGCACCGTCAGGACCTCGACGTACGACGGCGAACTGCCGGGCAAAGAGGTGCGCATCACCGCCGGCGACACACTCGAGCTGACGCTCGCCAACCATCTGCCGGAACCCACCACGGTGCACTGGCACGGGATCGCCCTGCGCAACGACATGGACGGCGTGCCCGAGGTGACGCAGCCGCCCATCAAGCCGGGCGGCTCGTTCACCTACCGCTTCCGGACGCCGCACCCCGGCACGTACTGGTTCCACCCGCACCTGGGCCTGCAGATCGACCGCGGGATGTACGCGCCGCTGATCGTGGACGACCCCAACGAGCCTCTCGCATACGACGTGGAATGGATCGTCCTGCTGGACGACTGGATCGACGGGGTCGGCGGCTCCAGCCCCGAGGACGTCTTCGACCAGCTCCGCAAGGGCAAGCCCGCCATGGGGCACGGCTCCGCCCACAAGCGTGGGGGCGGCCACGGAGCCGGGCCCGTATCGTCCAAACCCTCAGGGGGAATTGCGGCCGGGTACGGTCCGCCGGCGGCCCGCGTGCCGGAGCGGGACGACGCGTCACCCGCCCCGAAGCGCGGGAAGGGACCCGGCCGGCTGATGACGGGTGCCAACAGCCCGCTGCTCGGGGGCCACGCCGGCGACGTCGCCTACCCGCACTACCTGATCAACGGACGCACACCCGACGACCCGGCCCAGTTCAGGGCCAGAGCCGGCGACCGGATCCGGCTGCGCATCATCAACGCGGGCGCCGAGACGCCGTTCCGTGTGGCCCTCGGCGGCCACCGGATGACGATCACCCACAGCGACGGCTTCCCGGTGCGCCACCACCGGACCGACTCCCTGCTCCTCGGCATGGGCGAACGGTACGACGTACTGATCACCGCGAAGGACGGCGTCTTCCCGCTGACCGCACTCGCGGAAGGCAAGAACGGCGCCGCCATGGCCGTCCTGCGCACGGCAAAAGGCGCACTGCCCGGCCCCACCGCCCGCCCTGCCGAACTGTGGCGGGACGTTCTTCCCTCGGCGCGCCGGCTCAGGCCCCAGGAATCCGTCGAACTCGACCGGCGCAGACCCGACCGGATCCTCAAACTCACCTTCACCGGCGGCATGAAGGACTACGACTGGGGCATCGACCACCGCCCCTACTCACCCGACCGCGTCCATCGCGTCGAACGCGGCGAACGCGTACGCCTCGTCGTCGTCAACGCGACCGACATGTGGCACCCCGTCCATCTCCACGGCCACACCTTCGCCCTCGCCGGTATCGATTCCCTAGGGGCCCGCAAAGACACCGCCATCGTCCTGCCCCACAACAAACTCGTCCTCGACTTCGACGCCGACAATCCCGGTCTGTGGATGCTCCACTGCCACAACATCTACCACTCGGAATCCGGCATGATGACCACCCTGACCTACCGCCCGTGACCAGTCCGTGGCGCAGGTCGCACCCAACGCCACCTCGACACCGGGTCGTCGCTGTTCTTCGACCACCGCGACCCGGCCATGGTCGACCGGCTCGCCAAGCGCCCGCGTCGACGCCTGGCCCGGCGAGGAACGGGCATGGCACGGGCGGGACTTGCGCCACATCGCCCTGTGCGATCCTTGATCCGCAGCCGCGTGGCTGCGGGGCCTCGGGCAGCGCGGGTCGCGCGAGGGGGCGGGACGAGTGCGGCGGCGGAGGCGAGGAACGGCGATGGCGAAGACCTACCGGATCGGTGCGGGCACGAAGGCAGTGAACGCCGTGTTCCGCGCGATGACGCGCCTGGGCATGGGGAAGGGATACCGGCACGTCCTGACCGTGGTGGGCAGGACGACCGGCCGTCCGTACTCGATTCCGGTCGACGTCATGGCGGCCGACGGGCAACGCCGGCTGGTGGCGGCCTACGGAGTCACGAGCTGGGTACGCAATGTGCGGGTGAACGGCGACGTCACCCTCAGCCGGGGTGGCCGCTCCGAGCGTCTGCGGGTCGTGGAGCTGGATGCGCAGCAGAGCGTCCCGGTGCTGAGGCAGTACCTTCGCGAGGTCCCGGTGACCCGTCCGTACTTCGATGTGGACGCCACGTCCACGGACGAGGAGTTCGCCGCCGAGTCCAGGCGCCATCCGGTCTTCCTGCTGCTTCCGCCTGTGTGAGCCGTGTGGGCCGTGTGGGCCGTGTGGGCCGTGTGGGCCGTGCCTGCCATGGCCGGCACGGCTCGGGTTCGGCCCCGTTCCGGCCGTTCCGGATGCCGAATCGGCCGCGAGGCCGGACCATCCAATCAGTGGCTGTGTGTGCAGGACAGAAGCGGCACCGGGCGTGGCTACCCGCCATGTGTGCAGGTCGGCGTACCACGCGGACTTGCGGGTACACGCGCACCACCGAGGAGGTTCTATGGCCATGCTGGAACGGTCCGCGACCATCACGAGCCGAACGGCGGACGCGCCCGACGAAACCGCTGACATCGGCTGCCCGCCAGAGAGTTCGCGCGAGCGGGTCAATCGCCGGTGGAACGAGATCCTTCAGGAGACCAGGGTCGCACAGACCGGAGTCCAGATTCTGTTCGGCTTCCTGCTGAGTCTGGCCTTCACACCGGCCTTCCGGGACCTCGCCACCTTCGACCGCAGTGTCTACGTCGTCACCGTGGTGCTCGGCGCCTCGGCGACGGGGGCGCTGATAGCGCCGGTGTCGATCCATCGCTTCCTGTCCGGACTGCGGATGAAGCACGAGGTCGTGGAGGCCGCAAGTCGGCTGATGGTCTGCGGCATGGTCCTGCTCGCCCTCACCATCGGCTGCACCCTGCTGTTGATCCTCCACGTCGTACTGCCGAGCCTCCTGGCGGAACTGCTCGTCGGCGGCGTCATGTTGTGGTTCGTGCTGTGCTGGTACGTGCTGCCCCTCCGCCTTCGCCGCAAGGCTGTGCGGCGGGACAGGACCTGAACTCCGGCGGCCGGAGACGTAGCGTCCAGGGCCTGTCCGACTGCGATGTCGGACAGGCCCTCGGCTCAGGTGGAGCGTTCACACGACCGGCGGGCCGGCGGAATCGTCGTCACGTCAAGGTGAAGTCAGCGCTCAGCCATGGGCTTTCGGGCCGTGACGCCGCCGGACCGCCGTGAGCGTCGCCTCGGCGCTGTCCAGAAGCATGTCCAGCGCGTTCGGGTACGCGCTCTCGTTCATGCGGTCGACCAGCAGCGGCGCAGTGGCGGCGATGTTCGGGTGGGTGTCGGCCGGCAGCCGGGCATAGGTCGCCTGCCAGACCGTCTCGTCGGCGGTCCGGGCCGTGTCCGGAAGAGCGAGGCTCGCGGCGTCGAGCGCCGCGAAGGCGAGCGTCTGGTCGATGAAGGCCTGGTAGATCCGCACCGCGTCCGGATCGGGGAATCCGGCGGAGCGCAGCACGCCGAGGATCGTCTCGTCGGCGGCGATCTCGTTCGCACGGCCACTGACCCGACTCGCCGTGAGGACAGCGGCCTGCGGGTGCGCGAGATAGGCGGAATGGATCCGCAGCCCGAGCTCTCGCAGATCGCCCCGCCAATCGCCCACGGACCGCCGTCCCCTCATCGCGCGGCCCATCAGCTCGTCAGCGATCGCCAGCGTCAGATCGTCGGTCCCGCGGAAGTACCGGTACAGGCTGCTCGGGTCGGCTCCCAGCGCCGTGCCGAGGCGCCGCACCGTCAACCCTTCCCGGCCGTGCTCCTTCAGCATCCGCAGCGCCGTTTCGACGATCAGCTGCTCCGAGAGAACGACGCCTTTCTTGGTCGGCCGCCTGCGCCGGCGCGCCGATTCCGTCACCACCTGCTTCGCCATGAGGGCTCCCTCCGTCCCCGTCGAGCTTATGCCAACACGATTGACGTGTTGCGACGACGGCCCGTTTCATGGCGGCACAGGGCTCTTGGCCCCCGACGAAAGGCGTTCCTCATGCGAGTACTGCTGGTCGGCGCGGGCGGTGTGGGTACCGCGATCACCCGGATCGCCGCCCGCCGCCCCTTCTTCGACCACATCGTCGTCGCCGACTACGACCTGTCGCGCGCCGAGGCGGCGGTCACCGCGCTCGGCGAGGACGGAACCCGTTTCAGCGCGGTCCGGGTCGATGCCGGCGACCGGGAGGCGGTCACCGCGCTGCTCGTGGCCGAAGGGTGCGACGTGCTGCTGAACGCCACCGATCCGCGCTTCGTGATGACGCTCTTCGAGGCGTCGCTCGAGGCACGGGCCCACTACATCGACATGGCGATGTCACTGTCGCACCCGCACCGCGAGCGCCCCTACGAGGAGTGCGGGGTCAAGCTCGGCGACGCGCAGTTCGAGCGTGCCGCGGACTGGGAGAAGGCCGGGCGGCTGGCGCTCGTCGGCATGGGGGTCGAGCCGGGGCTCTCGGACGTGTTCGCCCGGTACGCGGCGGACGAACTGTTCGACACGATCGAGGAGATCGGCGTCCGCGACGGTGCGAACCTCACCGTCGACGGCTACGACTTCGCCCCTTCCTTCTCCATCTGGACCACCATCGAGGAATGCCTCAATCCGCCGGTCGTCTGGGAGAAGGGCCGGGGCTGGTTCACCACGGCACCCTTCAGCGAGCCCGAGTTCTTCGACTTCCCCGAGGGCATCGGCCCGGTCGAGTGCGTCAACGTCGAGCACGAGGAGGTTCTGCTGATCCCGCGCTGGGTGGACGCCGGGAGGGTCACATTCAAGTACGGGCTCGGTGACGACTTCATCGAGACTCTGAAAACGCTGCACAAGCTCGGCCTCGACCGCACGGACAAGGTGACCGTCCCGGGTGGGGCGCAGGTGTCCCCACGCGATGTCGTCGCCGCCTGCCTGCCGGACCCGGCCACGCTCGGCGACCGGATGCACGGCAAGACCTGCGCCGGCACATGGGTGAAGGGGACCAAGGACGGCGCTCCGCGCGAGGTGTACCTCTACCACGTGGTCGACAACCAGTGGTCGATGCACGAGTACGGATCGCAGGCGGTCGTCTGGCAAACGGCGATCAACCCGGTCGTCGCCCTGGAGCTCGTCGCGAGCGGCGTGTGGGCGGAGTCCGGCGTCCGCGGCCCGGAGGCCCTCCCGCCGGTGCCCTTCCTCGACCTGCTGAGCGAGTACGGCTCTCCCTGGGGCCTGCGGGAGCAGTGAGAGCAGTGACCCGTACGGCTGCCTACTGCGGCTTGGTCGCGATCTGGATCAGGTTGCCGCAGGTGTCGTCGAAGACGGCCGTGGTGACGGGGCCCATCTCCACGGGCTCCTGGGTGAAGCGGACGCCGAGGCCGCGCAGGCGCTCGTACTCCGCCTTCACGTCGTCGACGGCGAACTGGGCGAGCGGGATGCCGTCCTCGACGAGGGCGTCGCGGTAGGTCTTGACGGCCGGGTGGCCGGCCGGCTCGAGGAGGAGTTCGGTGCCGTCGGGCTCGTCGGGCGACACGACGGTCAGCCACCGGTCCTCCTCGCCCACCGGGACGTCGTGCTTCTTCACGAAGCCGAGGATCTCGGTGTAGAAGTGCTCGGCCTTGGCCTGGTCCTCGACGAAGACGCTGGTCAGATGGATCTTCATGGAGTGCTCTCTTCCGGTCCGGAGGTGTCCGACACGAGCCATCGCTCGGCGATCTGCCGCAGCGGGGCCGTGTTCAGGTCGTGGAACTTGTAGCGGCCCTCCCGCCGGGTCCCGACGAGCCCGGCGGCCTCCAGCACGGCGAGGTGCTGGGAGACCGCCTGACGCGAGATGCCGAGCTGGTGCTTCATGCTCAGCCGGGAGCAGATCTCGAACAGTGTCTGTCCGGACTTCTCCGCGAGCTCGTCGAGGATGGTGCGGCGGGTGGGGTCGGCCAAGGCTTTGAAGATGTCGTCGGCCACGACCACAGCATAGGCAAGTATTCACTTGCCTATCAAGCCCAGGGGCGTCCCACCCCGGGCCGATCCACCGTTCAACCGTTCGATGTCAGGTGTGGGACGAGTCGCGGGAGCCTTCCCGGGGCGTCCGGGGCGAGGCGCCTTGGGTCGCCGCCCAGGAGGCGAGCAGCCGCAGGGCCTCTTCGGAAGGGCTTCCCGGTTCGGCGGCGTAAATGGTCAGGTCGTGCAGGGCACGGTTGGGCAGCGGCAGGTCCAGGGAATGGTAGGTCAGCTCCAGCTCGCCGACCTCGGAGTGCCTGAGCCGCTTGATGCCGTCGTGGCGGATGCGGACGTCGTGCGCGGCCCACTGGGTGCGGAACTCGGAGCTCAGGGTGGACAACTCGCCGATGAGTTCGCGCAGGGCCCGGTCGTTCGGCTCGCGTCCGGCTTCGGCGCGCAGCAGCGCGGCGGTGGAGACCGCGGCGGCATCCCAGTCGACGTAGAAGTGGCGGGCGCCGGGGTCCAGGAAGATGTAGCGGGCGATGTTGGCGCGGCCGTGCTCGTGGGTGGTGCGGCTGTCGAACATCGGCGCATGTACGGAGCGGGCCAGTGCGTTGTGGGCGATGACATCCATGCGGCCGTTGCGCACGAATGCGGAGGCCATCGTCATGGAGTCGAGCAACCACTGGACGCGGGGCGGGACCTGGACGTCCTTGCGGCGCGGCGGAGTGCGGCGGGTGGGCCGGGCGGCTCTGGCCAGGTCGAACAGATAGGTGCGCTCGTCCTCGTCCAGCTCCAGCGCCTGGGCCACCGCGGCGAGGACGTCCTCGGACACCCCGCTGACGTGACCCTTCTCCAGCCGTGTGTACCACTCGGTGCTCACGCCGGCGAGGACCGCGACCTCCTCGCGCCGTAGCCCGGGAACCCGGCGCCGGCCGCTGGTCGGTAGCCCGACCTGCTCCGGGGTGATCCTGGCGCGCCGGCTCGCGAGGAAGTCCCGGATGTCGGAGCGGTTGTCGGGTCGGTGATCCATGCCTTCCACGGTAGCCACGGGGCGGAGCGGAGGGAGGTTGAGCTTGTGCCCCCATAACCTCGACCTTCTCCGCATGCGGCAAGGCGGGTTTCGTGTCTTTGGGCACCGCGCCGGCCCCTGGATCGCCGGCCTGGCCTCGGTGCACCGACCCCAACCCCCAAGGAGAAGCACCATGCGCGCGACCATCCTCCACGCCCCCGGCGATGTCCGGGTGGAAGAGATCGACGACCCGAAGATCACCGCCCCCACTGACGCGATCATCCGGTTGACGGCGACCTGTGTCTGCGGCTCGGACCTGTGGCCCTACAGGGGCATCGAGTCCGTCGACCGGCCGATGCCGATGGGGCACGAGTACGTCGGGATCGTCGAGGAGGTCGGTAGCGGCGTCAAGAACATCAAGCCCGGCCAGTACGTCGTCGGCTCCTTCGTCGCCTCCTGCGGCACCTGTGAGATCTGCCGCTCGGGCTACCCCTCCTCGTGCGTGAACCGCGTCTTCATGGCCCAGGTCGGCACCCAGGCGGAGCGCGCCTTGGTGCCGCACGCCCACGGCACCCTCGTACCGCTGCCGGACACCCCAGACGCGGACCTGATCCCCAGCCTCCTGGCCGCCTCCGACGTGCTGGGCACCGGCTGGTTCGGCGCGGTGGCCGCCGAGGCCGGGCCGGGCAAGACCGTGGCGGTCGTCGGTGACGGCGCGGTCGGCCTGCTCGCCGTCCTGGCCGCTCAGCAGCTCGGCGCGGAGCGGATCATCGCCATGAGCCGCCACGAGCCGCGGCAGAACCTGGCCCGCGAGTTCGGTGCCACCGACATCGTCACCGAGCGCGGCGACGAAGGCGTTGCCCGGATCAAGGAGCTGACCGGCGGGCTGGGCGCCCACTCCGTCATCGAGGCCGTCGGCACCCAGGAGTCGATGCAGCAGGCACTCAGGGCCACCCGGCCGGGCGGTCACATGGGTTTCGTCGGCGTCAACCATGACGTCGCGCTCAGCGGGGAGGAACTCTTCTAATCCCAGGTGCACGTACTCGGCGGCCCTGCTCCGGTGCGACGGTTCCTGCCGGAGCTGCTCGACCTGATCCGGCAGCGGAAGATCAACCCCGGCAAGGTCTTCGACCTCACCCTCCCCCTCGACCAGGCCGCCGAGGCGTACCGAGCCATGGACGAGCGCCGCGCTGTGAAGGCCCTGCTCACCTTCTGATCCACGTCGGCGGGACTACTCATCTTCGGGCCGGCCGAGCAGCTCAACTGAAGGCTGCCAAGGGACCGGTCGCCCAAGGGATCATCCGGGCACCTTCGGCCGGAGGCCGCGCGGGACCGCCGCTCGCGTACGTACCCATCGGCAACGGCAACGCCCCCGCAGCGATTAGCGTGTCCTTCGACGGACCCGCTACTCGACCGGGAGGTCCTTACATGAGCAGTAAGTTCACCGAGCTTGCGATCGACTGTGGCGATCCCGACGGTCTCGCCCGGTTCTGGTGCTCGGTCCTTGACTACGAGGTGCAGGACGAGGACGACGACGGAACTGTCACCATCGGCCCCCCTGCGTCGCCTGAAGGCAAGAGCCAACTTGGCCCGGTGCCACCGGTGTTGACGTTCGCGCGCGTGCCTGAGGGAAAGACCGTCAAGAACAGGCTGCACATCGACGTCAACCCGACCGACAGGGAGCAGGACGAAGAGGTCCGTCGCCTGCTCGATCTAGGGGCTCGGCACGCCGACGTCGGCCAGACGGGCGACGAGAGCTGGGTCATCCTTGCCGACCCGGAGGGGAACGAGTTCTGCGTCCTTTCGAGGCGTCGCCCCTGACGCGGCACAACGCGCGGGCCTACGCGGACGCAAGGGTGTGGACGGACCGCGTGCGACGGGGCACGGCTGCACCACCTCATAGCCCTTGGCCCGGTCAGCCGGTTGCCGGGGTTGATCCTGAGCGACCTCGCCGCGCGGACGCTATCCGATCGCAGCCCGCCGCAGCTCGGCGATCGAGCCGCTGATCGCGTCGGCCAGCCCGGCGATCCCGGGCAGCGCTTCGGGATCGGTGCAGATCCCCACGCCGACCGTTCCCGCGTAGGAGATCGCCGAGACCCGAAGCGCGTGGCGTTGCGCCGGTTCGGCGGCCGAGTAGAGCCTCTCGACCGGCCGGCCGGTCACCGCGAGCGCCGCGCGGGGGCCCGGCACGTTGGAGATCGCGAGGCTGAACTCGTGCGGGCCGGTGGCGATGCGTTCGACGGCGCGCTCGAGCGGCGGACAGCGGGCGAGCGCGTGGAAGAGGTCGTAGAGCTCCTGGGCGTCGCCGGCGACCTTGCGGGCGGCGGTCCCGGCGCTGATCCGATCGAGGCGGGCCAGCGGATCGGCCTCGGCGAGCGGCAGGTCGACGTTCAGGAACGAGTCGCGGTTGCCGAGTTCGGCCGGACCCTCGTCGCGGTGGTGGAGGCTGACCGGCACTTGGGCCCGCAGCCTGCCGACGCGCTCACCCGCCCCCGCCAGCCAGGCACGCAAGCCGCCGGATACCGAGGCGAGCAGCACGTCGTTGACCGTGGCACGGCCGGGTCGCGAAGCACCGATCGCCTTCAGCTCGACCAGCGGCGCGGTGGTGAACGCGAGTTCGCGCGCCGCGCCGATCCTTCGGTCGAGCACCGAGTCCTTCGCCCGGTGCCCGAGCTCGCGCAGGAGCGTCGCCGGAAGCCGGCGCAGTTCGTGGCCGTGCGATCCGCCCGCCGCCGGCACGGCAGCCCCACCACGAAGCGGCGGTGACGGCACGTCGCCGGACGGCTCCCACATGACTTCGTCGAGGAAGCGCAGGCAGCTGATCCCGTCGGCCATCGCGTGGTGGATGCGCGCGACGATCGCCTCGCGGCCGTCGGCGAGCGGACCGAGGACGTCGAGCGCCCACAGCGGGCGGCGGTGGTCGAGGCGCTCGGACATCAGCTCACCCGCCACCGTCCAGGCGCCCCGCTCGTCGATCCCGGCGGTGTCGTCGCGGCGGCGGACGTGGGCGGCGATGTCGAACTCGTCGTCGGTGACCCAGTGGGCGGCGGGGAGCGCCACCCGCTCACGGCCGCGCGATCCGGCCACCAGCCTCGCGTCGACGCTTTCACGCAGTCGATCGAGGTCGAGCGGGACGTCGCTCGGCTCCAGCATGATCATCTTCAGCGTATGCCCGGCGATCGCCGCCGACTCGAGCTCGAGGAGCCGGGCGTCGTCGGCACTGAGTCGATTCGATCCCTCCACGCGCCGAACCCTACGCCCCGGAGCGCCGATTGATCCGGATTGTCGCTGTTTCGGCGGCGACGGGCGGGACGCGCGACAGCATTCGACGCCGCCCGACGTCGCACTGGGACGGGAGGGAACCGGTCCGGGACCGAGTCGAGTCGAAGCGTTCGAACTGGCTCGACGTCCCTGTCCTAGGCCGGCGGGAGGTGCGTGGTGAGGCCTTGCCCCGCGGCTGTGCGCAGCGCTGCGACGACGGCCGTGGTCGTCGGGTTCGCGGCCTCGGTGTGACGGGTCGCGGCAAACAGGAGGCGCAGGATCGGGCGGTCCTCGATGGGCGCCGTGCGGATTCCGGGTACGGTCGGGTCGATTGCCGTCCGGGGGACGAGCGCGGTGGCGAGGCCGGCCCGGGCGAGGGTGAGTTGGGCGGCAATGTCGGCGGTGACGTAGCGGGTGTGGGCGTGAAGCCCGCTTGGTGGCAGGCCCGCAGGATCGCCTGTCCCCAGTCCGTGGCCGTAACTCCCGCCCCCTACGAGACCAGAGAGGCTCAGGGGAGGTGGCTCCTCACCTCCCCGGCTCGGAGAATGTTCAGTCGATACAGAACTCGTTGCCCTCGATGTCCAGCATCGGGATGCACGACTCGTTCTCCTCATCGGCGTACAGCGTTCGCACGTGGGTCGCGCCGAGCGCGACCAGTCGTGCGCACTCGGCTTCGAGCGTGGCGAGGCGCTCGTCCCCCACGAGCCCGGTGCCGACCCGGACGTCGAGATGCACCCGATTCTTGACGATTTTCCCTTCGGGGACGCGCTGGAAGTACAGGCGCGGGCCCACGCCTGAGGGATCACTGCAGGCGAACCATGATCCCTGCTTCTCAGGAGGCAGGGTGCGGTTGAAATCGTCCCAGGTGGTGAACCCCTCCGGTGGCGGCGGTACGACGTACCCCAACACTTCACACCAGAAGCGAGCGAGGCGCTCAGGTTCCGCGCAGTCAAAGGTGACTTGGAACTTCTTGATCACTGACATCGGCGCACCGTACCGCGTACCAGGGGGACCCTGCCGCTCATTTCCCCAGGCGGATCCGCCCGTCACCCGTCGCATCCTGGACCCTCCGCCGCCACGGTCGCGTCGTTCTTGTCGCTCATCGCCCGCCTCCCGCGCCTGTCAGGGCCGCTCCTTGTAGCCAAATCACCCTCACCACCGTCGCCGAGCACTTGCGTCCGGGCGGCGGTGATCTCCTGCACATGGCCTCGTGGATGATGGGGCGATGTTTGTCCGCACGGAGGGACTGCCGCAGACGCCTCAGCAGCACATGAAGGTTGGCGTTCACACCCCCATCGGATCCGCAGTGGTGCTCTGGGGCGGTGATCCGCGTGAGGCTGACGGCCAACACCTCGTTGAATGGACCGTCGACGAGGACATCCACTGGGGCCAGAACACCCACCCGGCCTCTCCTTCCCAGCCGGAACTCCGACAGGAAGGCGACCAGGTGATCATGCGCGGCCTCCTCCACGTCACGGAAGACGGAGCTGCCTGTCTCCAGATGGGCCACTGGTCCGTGCTGTTCGATCTGGCATCACCGATCCGCGTCAACATGGACGACTCCTGGGTGCAGATCAGCGCCAGATCAGACAGCATCACCCTGTACCCCTACCAGGTCTGACATCACGAGACCGGCAGCGGCACAGTTCACCGGCACCCGCGAGCCCTCTCCTTCAGCTGCACGGCAATGCTTGACTGCCAAAAGGGGCATCATTCTCGTCGCGCGGGCCTCCGACAACGAGGATGCCGTCCGCGAAGCGAGGTGTCACAGGTGCTCTGCTTCGCGCTCCGATGCGGTGACGCCTGACACGAGTGATTGCCTACGGTGCGGCAGGGGTGGGCCTACGGCGGGGGCGTGCCACAAGTTCGCCGCCGCAGTTGGGGCAGGTGTCCTGCATCGCACGGCTGCAAGAGACGCAAAATGTGCACTCGTACGAGCAGATGCGGGCGGTGGTCGAGTCCGGCGGCAGCATCGTGCTCTCGCATCGTTCGCAGCGGTCGCGCATCTCCAGGGCCATGGCTTTCCTGACGTGTTCGGGAATCCACTGCCCAATGGGGCACGGACGAGGCCGATTGTCCGCACAGGGATCTTGACCTGCCAGCATCGACAGGGCCAACTTCCCATGGGATCCGGCCACGGCGGCCCCTCCCGACCGCGGAAGGTGATGTGCCTCGGCACCCCGCTCCGGCACAGAGACAGCCACTTGAAGCTGCCTGCACCTACGACCGGGACATCCGGAGCCGGCACACGCTTGTGCGTCGGCCGAACGGCCCGGCGTGCTACGGGAGTTCCGTCTGATGACGCCGACGGGGCGGGGCGAGGTGCGGGAGGTGGCCCGCGCTGTCATGGCGGTTACGTGGGGTCGCTGTTGAACTTGGAGGCCGACCAGAGGTAGCCGAGCACGGTCAGGGCCAGGCACCAGGCGAGGGCGAGCCATCCGTTGTGGCCGATCCCGGTGCCGAGGAGCAGTCCGCGGAGGGTTCGACGGCGGGGGTGAAGGGCTGGTACTCGGCGATCGGCTGGAACCAGCCCGGCATCGCGTCGATGGGGACGAACGTGCTGGAGATGAGTGGCAGGAAGATCAGCGGCATGGCGTTGTTACCGGCGGCCTCGGGACCCAGGCGCGGACAGACCGTCGGTGCGCGTTGACGGTCGCGGCCCGTTGGGTGGTTCTGTCGACCGTCAGCGAGGGCCGCGTGGGCGGAGGGCGTCGGAGGCGACACCATCCGCCTTCGCTGCGTCGGCGAGGGCCTCGGCAGCGGCCTCCGCGGCCTGTGCCGCGTCGTCGGCGGCATCGCCGGCGGCCTTGTCGTCGGAGGTCTTCTCCCGGGTGGCCGGCGACTGGGGCAGCGCTTCGCCGAAGGCACGGGATACACCTTGGAGCGCGGAGGTGACCTCGCTGGGGATCATCCAGAAGGTGCTGCCCGGGCCCTGCGCGAGCTGGGGCAGCGTCTGGAGGTACTGATAGGCCAGCAGCTTGGGGTCAGGATCGTTGCGGTGCACGGCCTGGAACACCTCGTCGATGGCTCGCGACTGGCCCTCGGCCTTGAGGATCTCGGCGGTACGGTTGCCCTCCGCGCGAAGGACGGCGGACTGTTTGTCGCCCTCAGCGGTGAGGATCTGTGCCTGGCGTTGTCCCTCGGCGCCGAGGATCGCGGCCCTCTTGTCACGCTCGGCCCGCATCTGCTTCTCCATGGCGTCCTTGATGGACTGCGGGGGGTCGATGGCCTTGATCTCCACCCGGTTGACCCTCAGCCCCCACTTGCCGGTGGCCTCGTCCAGCACGCCACGGAGCTGGCTGTTGATGGTGTCACGCGAGGTGAGGGTCTTCTCCAGGTCCATCGACCCGACCACGTTGCGCAAAGTGGTGACGGTGAGCTGCTCGACCGCCTGCAGGAAGTTGGCGATCTCATAGGCAGCCGCCCGAGGGTCGGTGACCTGGAAGTAGATGACAGTGTCGATCTCGACGACCAGGTTGTCCTCGGTGATGACCGGTTGCGGCCTGAAGGACACCACCTGTTCCCGCAGGTCGATCGGTGGATGGACGCGGTCGATGTAGGGGACCACGACGTTGAGGCCGGGCTGCAGGGTGCGGTGGTAGCGGCCGAGCCGTTCGACATTGCGTGCGCGTGCCTGGGGCACTATGCGCACCGCCCGCATCACGGTGAAGACGGCGAAGACGGCGACGATCAGGCCGGCGATGAGGAGCGCCGAGACTTCCATGGTTCACTCCCGGGGGTGGACGAGGGCGGTGGCGCCGCTGATCTCGATGACGTCGACGGTCGTTCCGGGAGGGATCACCAGCGTCTCGTCATAGGGGCGGGCCGTCCATTCCTCGCCGCCGATGCGCACCCTGCCACCCAGGGCTGTCACCTCCGAGACCACATAGGCAGCCCTTCCGACCAGAGCGTCCACGCCGAACCGCTCCGCCTGAGGCCGGCGCACGTGGCGCAATGCGACGGGGCGCAGGAACAGCAGGCTGACTGTGGCGACGACGGTGAAGACCAGCAACTGCCAGGGCAGCGGAGGTCCTACCGCGGCGAATCCCGCCGTGACCAATGCCGCCCCACCCAGCATTCCGAGCGCGGCGGTGAGAGTGAAGATCTCCGCCACAGCCAGTGCCGCTCCGATGATCAACCAGATCAGCCACGGATCCACCAGCAGCCCTCCTGACGAGTGCGGGTGTGCGAATGGACGGTCCTTGCCCCTTGGTCACGTCATTGCCGTGAAGCGAGCGGCACTCGGATCAAAATTGGAGCTTTGTGATGATTTTACCCGTTCTGGGAATCCGGCTTCTCCCGTGCACATTCGGCGATCCAGCCCTCGGAGGCCATGGGGTCGGCGAGAGCACGATCGGCGTAGCGCACGTTGCCCGGTGGCGAGGTGGAGTGACGTTCACGGCTCCATGCGGGATCGAGGCCCGACGTCAGTCCGCCTCCAGACCATAGGCCCCGTCGCGGAACGTGAAGATCGACGGCTTGGCGTCCCCCTCCTCGCGCATGTATCCGCCGTATCCGGGGTCTTCGACGTGGGGCGCCAGCAGGTTCAGGACCGTGACGAGTTCGCCGATGTCGTCGTCCAGCCAGAGGTTACGGGTGAACAGCCCCCACGCATCCCAGCTTCCGCGGGACTGGCGCTGCAGGAAAGCGAATTCACCGCCCGGCAGACAGCTGTCGGGGCTCGCGGCGAGCAGCGGGTACGGGTGCTCGTTCGCATCGAGGTGCGGCGGACGGTCCGCGCTTGCGCCTGTGTGCCACCGCAGCGCGGCCAGGACCGGCTCAGGTGTCGCATCCCGGAGAAAACAGGCGAAGACCACTTCGTAGTACAGGCTCACGCATGCATTGTCCGACGGGGCTCTGACAACTCTGCTCTCGCGTCAACGCCCAGGAACCTTCACCGGCGGAGAGCTCGCTGCGCTTCGGCCTCCTGCCTGGGACTGTGAGGCCGAGGCGCCCGGCCGTCCCCCGTCCCAGGGCTCGGCCGGACCGTGATGCCGAGCGGCCCCGAGGGCCGCGGCCTGCGGCCCTCGGGGCCGTTGAGGAACTCCGCCCTGACGGCGGGCCGGCAAGGACGGCGGCAGCTACCGCGTCCCGTACACCGGCTGGGGCGTCCCGGCCGCGGCCAGGAGTTTCAGGGCGGTCCCGCCCGCCTCGGCCGGGGTCCAGCGGGCGCCCTTGTCCGCGGTGGGACCCGGCTGCCAGCCCTCCATGACGGTGATCCGGCCGGCCTCGGCCTCGAAGACCC
The DNA here is from genome assembly GCF_044745705.1 of Streptomyces sp. NPDC086835. NCBI lineage: Bacteria > Bacillati > Actinomycetota > Actinomycetes > Kitasatosporales > Streptomycetaceae > Streptomyces > Streptomyces sp. NPDC086835. The sequence continues at coordinate 208,192 of NZ_JBIVAU010000003.1, read as the reverse complement.
GGCCGGTGACCCCCGCAGAGGCGCAGGAGCCCAGCCAGACGACGAGCGGGGAGACGTTCTCCGGGGCCATCGCGTCGAACGCGCCGTCCTCGGGGGCGGCCATGGTGTCGGCGAAGGTCTGCTCGGTCATCCGGGTGCGGGCGGCCGGGGCGATCGCGTTGACCTGGACGCCGTAGCGCGCCATCTCCGCCGAGGCGACGAGCGTCAGGCCGATGATCCCGGCCTTGGCGGCGGCGTAGTTGCCCTGGCCGACACTGCCCATCAGGCCGGCGCCGGAGCTGGTGTTGATCACGCGGGCGTCGGGTCCACGGCCGGCCTTCGTCTCGGCGCGCCAGTGCGCGGCGGCGTGCTTGAGCGGCAGGAAGTGGCCCTTGAGGTGGACGCGCATGACGGCGTCCCAGTCGTCCTCGTCCAGGTTGACGAGCATGCGGTCGCGCAGGAACCCGGCGTTGTTGACCAGGGTGTCGAGGCGGCCGAAGGTGTCCACCGCGAGGGAGATGAGCGAGGTCGCGCCGTCGGCGGTGGTGATGTCCCCGTCATGGGCGACCGCCTCCCCGCCGAGCGCGCGGATCTCGTCGACGACCTGCTGGGCGGGCCCCGAGGCCGCTCCCGTGCCGTCGAGGCCGACCCCGAGGTCGTTGACGACGACTTTCGCTCCCTCGGCGGCGAAGGCGAGGGCGTGCGCACGTCCGAGCCCGCGGCCGGCCCCGGTGACGACGACGACGCGCCCGGCGCAGATTCCGGTGGTCATGGCTGTGTCCTTTCGGTGAGCTTGTCCTCAGGCGGTCGCCCGGGTCCGGCGCCCCGGGCCACGCGACGAGGGCGGCGGACGTGCGGACGCACGCGTCGCCCTGCCGGGGCGGTCAGTTGTTGACGGTGGCGGCGTCGAGGAACGCTGGGCGTTCGCCTCCGCCGTGGACGTGCAGGGCGGCGCCGCTGATGTAGGCGGCGCGGTCGGAAGCGAGGAAGACGCAGGCGTCGCCGACGTCGGCAGGATCGGCGAGCCGGCCGAGCGGCACGGTGCGGCCGACGGCGGCGATGCCTTCCTCGTCCCCGTAGTGCAGATGGGACAGTTCGGTGCGGACCATGCCGAGGACGAGCGTGTTGACCCGGACGAGGGGCGCCCATTCGACGGCCATGGAGCGGGCGAGGTTCTCCAGGCCCGCCTTGGCGGCTCCGTACGCGGCGGTCCCCGGGGACGGGCGGGTCCCGCTGACGCTGCCGACCATCACGATCGATCCGCCCCCGCTCTGACGGCGCATCACCTGGTAGGCGGCGAGCGAGGCGGTCAGCGGCGCGAGGAGGTTCAACTCGAGGACGCGGGAATGGTGTTCGGCCCCGCCTTCGTCGAGCATCCGGAACGGAGTGCCCCCGGCGTTGTTGACCAGGGTGTCGAGCCGCCCGTAGTCGCTCCGTACCCGTTCGAAGAATCCACCGATCGCCTCCGGTTCGCGGACGTCGACCGGGAGGAAGCGGGCTGTGCGCCCGGCGGCCTCGACGGGCTTGTCCGGGGCCCGTCGCGCGCAGGTCACGACCTGCGCACCGGCTTCGAGCAGGGCGCGGGTGATGCCCGCGCCGACGCCCCGGGTCCCGCCGGTGACGACGGTGACGGAGCCGGACAGGTCGGTGATCGCTGCCAATTGGCACCTCCCGTAGCGAGGGATCCACTGCTACCTTCGCCTAACAAACGTTTGGTGGGAAGGTCTTATGTGCTCATGGGTGTCTCCACCTCCGCCCCGCAAGAGGGCATCACCGTCGTCACCGTGGACTTCCCGCCGGTCAACGCCCTTCCCGTACAGGGTTGGTACGACCTGGCCGCCGCGGTGCGCGCCGCGGGTGCCGACCCGACGGTGCGCTGCGTGGTGCTCACGGCCGCGGGCCGCGGTTTCAACGCCGGTGTGGACATCAAGGAGTTGCAGCGCACGGCCGGGTACGACGCCCTGATCGGGGCCAATCGCGGCTGCTACGAGGCGTTCGCCGCGGTCTACGACTGCGAGGTCCCGGTGGTCGCCGCCGTGCACGGGTTCTGCCTGGGCGGCGGCATCGGCCTCGTCGGCAACGCCGACGCCATCGTCGCCGCCGACGACGCGACCTTCGGACTGCCCGAACTGGACCGGGGCGCGCTCGGCGCGGCGACCCACCTCTCCCGGCTGGTCCCCCAGCATCTGATGCGGGCGCTGTACTACACCTCCCGCACCGCCACCGCCCACGAGTTGCACCGGCACGGCTCGGTGTGGCGGGTCGTCCCCCGCGAGCATCTCCACGACGCCGCACTGGAACTGGCCCAGGAGATCGCCGCCAAGGACGGCTCTCTGATCCGCCTCGCCAAGGCCGCGATCAACGGGATCGACCCGGTGGACGTCCGCCGCAGCTACCGCTTCGAGCAGGGCTTCACCTTCGAGGCCAACCTCGGCGGCGTCGCCGACAGACACCGCGACGCGTTCGTCTCGTCCAAGGAGGAGGAACGGTGAGCGACAAGACGATGACCGCCGAGGAAGTGGCCGGCCGCCTCGAGAGCGGGATGACGATCGGCATCGGTGGCTGGGGCTCGCGGCGCAAGCCGATGGCGCTCGTGCGCGCGCTGCTGCGCTCGGACGTCACCGATCTGACCGTCGTGTCCTACGGCGGCCCGGACGTCGGGTTGCTCGCCGCCGCAGGGAAGATCCGCAAGCTGGTCGCGGCGTTCGCGACACTCGACTCCATCCCCCTCGAACCGCACTTCGGGGCGGCCCGGCAGCGCGCCGCCTTCGAGATGGTGGAGCTGGACGAGGCCATGGTCATGTGGGGCCTCACCGCAGCAGCTCAGCGGCTGCCGTTCATGCCGGTCCGGGCCGGTCTCGCCTCGGACGTGATGAGTGTCAACCCGTCGCTGCGCACGGTCACTTCCCCGTACGAGGACGGTGAGGAACTGGTCGCGGTCCCGGCCCTGCGGCTGGACGCCGCTCTCGTCCACCTGAACCGGGCCGACGTGCAGGGCAACGCCCAGTACCTGGGACCGGACCCGTACTTCGACGATCTGTTCTGCGAGGCCGCCGACGCGGCGTACGTCTCCTGCGAGCGGATCGTGGACACCGCCGACCTGCGGGGGGACTCCGGTCCACAGTCCCTGCTGGTCAAGCGCGCGTTCGTGAACGGCGTCGTCGAGGCCCCGAACGGCGCGCACTTCACCTCCTGCGCCCCCGACCACGACCGCGACGAGGTGTTCCAGCGCGCCTACGCCCACGCGGCGCGCGACCCCGAGGCCTGGCGGGCCTTCGGCGAGCGGTTCCTGTCGGGCGACGAGGACACGTACCGGGCCGCGGTGGCGGCGTTCCACGAGGAGGAAGCATGAGCGGCGGCACGACGCAGGCGACGCGGGCCGAACACTGCGTGGTGGCGTGCGCCGAGGCCTGGCGTCGCGCGGGCGAGGTCCTGGCCGCCCCGATGGGCACCGTCCCCACGATCGGGGCCCGGCTGGCGAAGCTCACCTTCTCCCCCGACCTGCTGCTGACGGACGGCGAAGCGCTGCTCATCGGCGACGTACCGGCGGTCGGCACCACGGCACAGGTGATCGAGGGCTGGTTGCCCTACCGGCAGCACCTGGCCCTGGTCGCCACCGGGCGACGCCACGTGATGATGGGCGCGAGCCAGCTCGACCGGCACGGCAACCAGAACATCTCCTGCGTCGGCGAGTGGAGCCGGCCGAAGAGACAGCTGCTGGGCGTGCGCGGCGCCCCGGTCAACACCCTCAACAATCCGACGAGTTACTGGGTGCCCCGGCACTCCCCCCGGGTCTTCGTCGAGCGGGTCGACATGGTGTGCGGGGTCGGCTTCGACCGTGCCGCCGCGGCCGGCCTCTCCGCGACCCGCTTCCACCGCGTCCCGGACGTCATCACCGACCTGGGCGTGTTCGACTTCGAGACCCCGGACCGGACGATGCGCCTGCGCTCGCTGCATCCCGGAGTCACGGTCGAGCAGGTCGTCGCGGCCACCGGCTTCACGCTCACTGTCCCCGACGACGTTCCGCCCACGCGCGAGCCCACCGCCGAGGAGCTGCGGCTGATCCGGGAGGTCGTCGACCCGGCGGCGCTGCGCGACCGCGAGGTACCGGCCGCATGAGCGACGTCACGATCAGGACCCCGCTCACCGAACTGGCCGGTGTCCGGCACCCCGTCGTGCAGACCGGCATGGGCTGGGTGGCCGGACCTCGCCTGGTCGCGGCCGCCGCCGACGCGGGTGCGCTGGGGATCCTCGGCTCCGCCACCATGACCACGGACCGGCTCCGCTCGGCCGTGCGCGAGGTCAGGTCCCGTACGGACGCGCCGTTCGGCGTCAATCTCCGTGCGGACGCGGCGGACGCTGCCGAGCGGGTACGGATCATCGTCGACGAGGGCGTCAAGGTCGCCTCGTTCGCGCTCGCGCCCTCCCGGGAGCTGATCGCGCGACTGAAGGACGCCGGGGTCGTCGTCATCCCGTCCGTCGGCGCCCGGCGGCACGCGGAGAAGGTCGCCGCCTGGGGCGCCGACGCGGTGGTGGTGCAGGGCGGCGAGGGCGGCGGGCACACCGGTACCGTCGCCACCACCGTCCTGCTCCCCCAGGTCGTGGACGCGGTCGACATCCCGGTGATCGCCGCCGGCGGCTTCCGTGACGGGCGCGGTCTCGTCGCGGCACTGGCCTTCGGCGCCGCCGGAATCGCCATGGGCACCCGCTTCCTGCTGACCTCCGACAGCACCGTCCCCGACGCGGTCAAGGCCAGGTATCTGGCCGCGACCGTCCAGGACGTCACCGTCACCACCAAGGTGGACGGCCTGCCCCACCGGATGCTGCGCACCGAGCTGGTCGACGCGCTGGAACGCTCGGGCCGGGCCGCCTCGCTGCTGCGGGCGGTCCGCCACGCCGCGGCCTTCCGGCGCGAGAGCGGCATGGGCTGGGCGCAGATGGTGCGTGACGGCCTGGCGATGAGACACGGCAAGGAGCTGTCCTGGAGTCAGGTACTGCTGGCCGCCAACACCCCGATGATGCTGAAGGCCTCGATGGTCGAAGGGCGCGCCGACGCCGGTGTGATGGCGGCCGGCCAGGTCGCGGGGCTGATCGACGACCTGCCGTCCTGCGCCGAGCTCGTGGACTCCGTGATGGCCGAAGCACACGCCACCCTCCGCTCACTTCTCCCCCCGCATTGAAGGACCGCGGCCCGTTCCGTATCCGGACACGCCCCGGGATCGTGGCACCGGGGCCGGTCCAGGTCTTCCGCCGGAGCGACGGGCCCGTAGTGGCGCCGGGCTGAGACCGTCGGCGGATCGGAGCCCGTGGGCGACACGGGCGCCTCGCCACGCATGTCCCGTCGGTCGACGAGACCGGCGGGCCGTACGGCGCTGTGGCAGGTCAGAGCCGTTCGATGATCGTGACGTTCGCCTGGCCGCCGCCCTCGCACATCGTCTGGAGGCCGTAGCGGCCGCCCGTGCGCTCCAGCTCGTGCAACAGGGTGGTCATCAGCTTGGTGCCGGTGGCGCCGAGCGGGTGGCCGAGGGCGATGGCTCCGCCGTTGGCGTTGACCTTCTCCGGGTCGGCCCCGGTCTCCTTCAGCCACGCCAGCACCACGGACGCGAACGCCTCGTTGATCTCGACCAGGTCGATGTCGTCGAGCGTCATCCCGGCCTTCTTCAGTGCGTACGCCGTGGCCGGGATCGGCGCCGTCAGCATGCGGATGGGGTCCTCGCCGCGCACCGAGAGGTGGTGGATGCGGGCGCGCGGGGTCAGCCCGTGCTCCCGTACGGCTCGTTCGCTCGCCAGCAGCATGGCGGACGCGCCGTCGGAGACCTGGGAGGAGCAGGCCGCGGTGATGCTGCCGCCGTCGATGACCGGCCTCAGGCCGGCCATCTTCTCCAGGCTGGTGTCGCGGCGCGGGCCCTCGTCGGTCGTCACGTCACCGTACGGGACGAGCTCGCGCTCGAAGCGGCCCTCGTCGACGGCGCGGATCGCCCGCTGGTGGGAGCGCAGCGCGAACTCCTCCATGTCCCGGCGGGAGATGCCCCACTTGGCGGCGATCATCTCGGCGCCCGCGAACTGGTTGACCGGCCGGTCGCCGTAGCGGGCCCGCCAGCCCTGCGAGCCGGCGAAGGGGCCCTGGGTCAGGCCGAGTGGCTCGGCGGCCTGACGGGTCGCGAAGGCGATGGGGACCATCGACATGTTCTGCACGCCGCCCGCGACCACCAGGTCCTGCGTGCCCGACAGCACCGCCTGGGCCGCGAAGTGCACGGCCTGCTGCGAGGAGCCGCACTGGCGGTCCACGGTCACACCGGGCACCTCCTCCGGCAGTCCCGCGGCCAGCCAACAGGTGCGGGCTATGTCGCCGGCCTGGGGACCGACGGTGTCCAGGCAGCCGAGGACGACGTCCTCGACGGCCGCCGGATCGGCGCCCGAGCGCGCCATCAGCGCCTTGAGGACGTGCGCGCCGAGGTCGGCCGGGTGGACGGCGGACAGTCCGCCGTTCCGCCTCCCGACGGGGGTACGGACCGCTTCGACGATGTATGCCTCGGCCATGGCCGACTCCTTCTCCGATGTCTGCGATGTCAGGCGCGGAGGGCGATCCCCTCCAGCACCATCGACAGGTACTGGCGGGCGATCTCCTCCGGGCTGTGCTGTCCCTCCGGCCGGTACCAGGACGCGGCGACCCATACGGTGTCGCGCACGAAGCGGTAGGTGAGCCGGACGTCGAGATCGGCGCGGAAGACGCGCTCGGCGACGCCGCGCTCCAGCGTCCCGAGCCACGCCTTCTCGAACTTCTGTTGCGAGTCGGCGAGATAGCCGAAGCGCGGCTGGGTCAGGAGGTGCTTGGACTCCTTCTGGTAGATGGCGACCGCGGCACGGTGGCGGTCGATCTCCCGGAAGGACTCGGTGACGAGGGCCTCGATCGTCTCCTTCGGTCCGATTCCGGCGGCGAGGACGGCGTCGTACCGGGCCCACAGGTCGTCCAGGAAGGTGGAGAGGATCTCGTCGAGCATCGACTCCTTGGAGTCGAAGTGGTAGTAGAGGCTGCCCGCGAGCATCCCCGCCGCGTCCGCGATCTTGCGGACGGTGGTGGCGTTGTACCCCTGTGCGGCGAACACCTCGGCCGCGGTGGCGAGGAGTTCCTCGCGCCGATCGGGCGATGGGCTCATCGTGGTCTTCCTGCTGCTTTTCGGCACGCAACCATTCTCGCCTCACGGGTGCTGGCTGCTGACGGCCAGGATCTCGCCGGTCATGTACGAGGAGTAGCCGCTGGCCAGGAACACGATGACGTTGGCCACTTCCCACGGCTCTGCGTAGCGGCCGAACGCCTCGCGGGAGGTCAGCTCCTCCAGCAGTTCGGGGGTGGTGACCTTCACCAGGTGCGGATGCATGGCGAGGCTGGGCGAGACGGCGTTGACGCGTACGCCGTATTCGGCGGCCTCCAGCGCGGCGCAGCGGGTGAGCGCCATGACCCCGGCCTTGGCGGCGGCGTAGTGCGACTGGCCCTTCTGCGCCCGCCAGCCGATCACCGAGGCGTTGTTGACGATGACGCCTCCGCCACCCGCGGCCTTCATGCGGCGCAGAGCGGCGCGGGTGCAGCGGAACGTGCCGTTCAAGGTGACGTCGAGGACCTTGTCCCACTGCTCGTCGGGCATGTCGACGAGATCGGCCGTGCCACCGAGTCCGGCGTTGTTGACCACGATGTCGAGGCTCCCGTGCCGCTCCTCGGCGTGGTCGAAGAGTGCCGTGACCTGCCTCTCTTCGGTCACGTCGCAGGGCAGCGACGACACGCGGTCCGCACCGAAGCGGGCGGCAAGCTCCGCCTCCGACCGCTTCAGTCTGCGGGCGTGCGCGTCGGAGACGACGACGCTCGCCCCCTCCTCCAGGAGCCGCCTGGCGGTCGCGCCGCCGATCCCCGCGCCCGCTGCGGCGGTGACGACGGCGGTACGGCCGGCGAGCAGGCGGTGGCCCGGCACGTACGGCGGGGGCGGCGCCGAGGTCATGGGCGAGCCTCCTTGGGCAGGCCGAGCACCCGCTCGGCGATGATGTTGCGCTGGATCTCGTTCGATCCGGCGTAGATGGTGTCGGAGCGGGAGAAGAGGAACAGCCGCTGGAAGTCGTCGAGGTCGTAGGGCGGGCCGGCCGCCAGCATGCCGTCGGCGCCGCAGACGTCCATGGCCAGCTCACCCAGCTCCCGGTGCCAGGTCGCCCAGAAGATCTTGCCGATGGACGCCTCGGGTCCCGGCGCGCCGGCCGCGACGCCGTCGAGCATCCGCAGCGCATTGCCCCGGATGATCTCCAGTCCGATCCAGGCCTGGGTGATCCGGTCGCGGATCAGCGGATCCTCTGCCGCGCCGTTGCGCTTGGCCAGGTCGATGACGGCCTCCAGCTCGCAGCGGAAGCCGACCTGCTGGCCGAGGGTGGACACTCCGCGCTCGAAGCCGAGCGTGGCCATGGCGACCTTCCAGCCCTCGCCCGGCGCTCCGACGACGTTCCCCGCCGGCGTCCGGGCGCCGTCGAAGAACACCTCGCTGAACTCGCAGGTGCCGGTCAGCTGCGTGATCGGCCGCACCTCCACACCGGGCTGGTCCAGCGGCACCAGGAGATAGGACAGGCCATGGTGGCGGGTGGAACCGGGTTCGGTGCGGGCGACGACGAAGCACCAGTCGGACGCGTGCGCGAGTGAGGTCCAGATCTTCTGGCCGGTGACCACCCACTCCTCGCCGTCGAGCTCGGCCCGCGTCCGTACGCCTGCCAGGTCCGACCCGGCGTCCGGCTCGCTGTACCCCTGGCACCACAGCTCCTCGACCGCGACGATCCGGGGGAGGAAACGCTCGCGCTGCCCAGGCGTACCGAAGGCGATCAGGGTGGGGCCGAGCAGCTGCTCCCCGATGTGGCCCACGCGGGCGGGGGCGTCCGCGAGGGCGTATTCCTCGTGGAAGGCGACCTGCTGCTCGAGGGTGGCGCCCCGGCCGCCGTACTCCTTCGGCCAGCCGACGCAGGTCCAGCCCGCGGCGGCCATGTGCCGCTCCCAGGCGAGGCGTTCGGCGAAGGCCTCGTGTTCCCGGCCGGGTCCGCCGCGTCCTCGCAGGGTCGCGAACTCCCCCGTGAGGTCGGCTCGCAGCCAGTCGCGGAACTCGGCGCGGAACTCCTCGACGCTGCTCATGGGCGGCTCCGGACGGCTCTCGACGAATGGGCGATCCGACTTCTCGACGGCCGATGACCCGTACGTTAACCTACCAAACACTTGTTAGGGAAGGAGGGCGGATGTCCGCTGCCCGCACCGCACCCGCCGAGCCGGTCCGTTACGAACGCCACGGTGCCGTCGCCGCGGTCACCATGGACCGGCCCGATTACCGCAACGCCCAGAACTCCGCGATGACCTACGCCCTGGACCGCGCCCTCTACCGCGCGGCCGACGACAACGAGGTGAAGGTCGTGGTCCTCGCGGGAGCGGGGAAGCACTTCTCGGCCGGCCACGACATCGGCACCCCGGAGCGGGACGCGCATCTGCCGTTCGACCGTAAGGCGGGCCTGTGGTGGGACCACTCGGACAAACAGGGAGCGGACAGCCGTTACGCCCGCGAGTCCGAGGTCTACCTGGGCATGTGCCGCCGCTGGCGCGAACTGCCCAAGCCGTTGATCGCCTCCGTGCAGGGCGCGTGCGTCGCGGGCGGCCTGATGCTGGCCTGGGTCTGCGACCTGATCGTCGCCTCCGAGGACGCCTTCTTCGCCGACCCGGTGGTGCGCATGGGCATCCCCGGCGTGGAGTACTTCGCCCACCCATGGGTGATGCCGCCGCGCATCGCCAAGGAGTTCCTCTACACCGGCGACCGGATGAGCGCGCAGCGCGCGTACGAGGTGGGAATGGTCAACCGGGTCGTGCCCCGCGCCGAACTGGCCGACCGGACCATGGAGTTGGCCATCCGGATCGCCGACATGCCCCGTCTGGGGCTGGCGCTGACCAAGCGGGCCGTCAACCAGGCCGAGGACCTTCAGGGCTTGCACGCCGGACTGGACTCCGCCTTCGGGCTGCACCATCTGGCGCACGCGCACAACTCCGAGACCGCCAAGGACTCGCTCGGCGGCATGGACGTCCGCGCGATGAAGGAGGCCTCCTCCTGATGGACCTCGACTTCACCGCCGAGGAGGAGGCGTTCCGCGCCGAGGCCCGCGCCTGGCTCGCCACCCGTGTCCCGGCCGCGCCCCTGCCTTCCCTGGAGACCGCCGAGGGCTTCGCCGCCCACCGCGCGTGGGAGCGCACATTGTCCGCGGACCGCTGGTCGGTGGTCTCCTGGCCCGAGGAGTACGGCGGCCGGGGCGCCTCGATCCTCGAGTGGCTGATCTTCGAGGAGGAGTACTACGCCGCCGGCGCACCCGGCCGGGTCAGTCAGAACGGCATCAATCTTCTCGCCCCCACCCTCTTCGAGTACGGCACGGTCGAGCAACTGGCCCGGGTCCTGCCGTCGATGGCGAGCGGTGAGGTGATCTGGGCGCAGGCCTGGTCCGAGCCGGAGTCCGGTTCGGACCTCGCGAGCCTGCGCTCCACGGCCGTACGCACCGACGGGGGCTGGCTCTTGAGCGGTCAGAAGACCTGGTCGTCGCGGGCGGCCTTCGCCGACCGCGCGTTCGGCCTCTTCCTAAGTGAGCGGGGCGACACCAAGCAGGCAAAGCCCCACCACGGCCTGACGTACCTCATGTTCCCGCTGGACGCGGACGGCGTGACCGTGCGCCCCATCGGCCGGCTCGACGGCAAGCCCGCCTTCGCCGAACTCTTCCTCGACAACGTCTTCGTCCCGGACCGGGACGTGATCGGCGAGCCGGGTCAGGGGTGGCGGGTCGCCATGAGCACCGCGGGCAACGAGCGCGGGCTGACCCTGCGCAGCCCCGGACGGTTCACCGCGGCGGCCGACCGTCTGATGGCGCTGTGGCGCTCGTGCGCGGACCCGAGCGACACCGCCCTGCGCGACCGGGTCGCCGACGCGGTCATCGGCGCACGCGCGTACCGGCTCTTCACCTACGCGGGCGCCTCGCGGATCGCCGCCGGAGGGGCGATCGGCGCCGAGTCGAGCCTCAACAAGGTCTTCTGGTCCGAGCTGGACATCGCCCTCCACGAGACCGCGCTGGACCTGCTGGGCCCGTACGGCGAACTGTCGGACACGGCCGGGGAAGCGCCGGCGCACGGGAGCTGGGCCGAGGGGTACACCTTCTCCCTCGCCGGCCCCATCTACGCGGGCACCAACGAGATCCAGCGCGACATCATCGCCGAGCGGCTGCTCGGCCTGCCGAAGGGGCGCCGGTGATGCGGTTCCTCCTCGACGACGAGCAGCAGGTGTTCGCCCGCTCCCTGGACGGCATGCTCACGGCGGCCGGCACCCCCTTGGTCGTACGGGCCTGGGCCGCCGGGGACACCGCGCCCGGCCGCGCGCTCTGGTCCCGGCTCGCGGAGGCCGGGGTCTTCGCCCTCGCCGTGCCGGAGCAGCACGACGGCCTCGGCCCGCTGCCCGTCGAACTCTGTGTCGCCTTCACGGAAATGGGCCGTCACGCGGTGCCGGGCCCGCTGGTGGAGACGGTGGCCGTGGCGGCATTCCTCGACCGCTTGGGCGACGACGCGGTGGCCGCCGCGTGGCTGCCTGCCATCGCGTCCGGTAAGACGGCCGCCTCCCTCTGTCTGCTGTGCGAGAGCAGCCCGTACGCCCTGGACGCCCACGCCGCCGACGCTGTCTTCGTCGTGGAAGGCGACGCCGTACGCCTGGCAGCGGCGGCCGGGCCCGTCCAGCCGTCCGCCGACCCGGCGCGCCGGCTGGCCCGCCCGCTCGGCGGAACAGTCCTGGCGCGGGGGCCGGAGGTGGCCGTCGCGGCCGCGCACGCCGCCGATGTCGCGGCGCTGGTGACGGCGGCCCAGGCCCTCGGCCTGGGCCGCACCCTGCTGGCACGAACCGTCGAACACGCGCGGCGGCGCATCCAGTTCGGGGTGACGATCGGCTCGTTCCAGTCGGTGAAGCACCGGCTGGCCGACACGTTGATCGCCCTGGAGTTCGCCCGACCCTTGGTCCACGCCGCGGCCGTGGCCCTGACCACGCACGATCCGGCGTCCGGCCGCGAGATCGCGGCGGCGAAGGTCACGGCGTGCGAGGCGGCCTGCGCCGCTGCCCGTACCGCCCTGCAGATCCACGGTGCCCTCGGCTACACCGAGGAGTTCGACCTCTCCCTGTGGATCCGCAAGGCCCGCGTGCTGCGGTCCGCCTGGGGCACACCGGCCGCCTGCCGCGCCCGCGTGCTGGCTCCCTGAACCCGACCCGGACCGAGCGACGCAGAAGGGAGCCGACGGGTGAGGCCGACGGAAGAGCAGAAGGAACTGCGGACCGCCGTGCGGGCATCGCTCGCACGGCACGAAGGTGCGGCGGCCTGGCTGCCGTTGACCGCACAGATCGGCGTCGCCGGACTCCTCGTCCCCGAGGAGTACGGCGGTGCGGGATGCGGTGCACGCGAAGTGCACGTCGTCATGGAGGAGTTGGGCCGGAGCCTGAGCCCCGTCCCCTACCTCGGCTCCGCGGTGCTCACGGTGCGGGCCCTGCTCGCCTCCGGCGACGCGAAGGCATGCGCCCGGCTGCTGCCGGGACTCGCCGAGGGCCGGACTGTGGGGGCACTCGCCTGGGCCGAACGCGGTTCCTGGAACCCGGCGGCCGTCCGGGCCGACGCCGCCCGCGGCCCGGGCGGCACCTGGCGGCTCACCGGGGCCAAGGAGTTCGTACTGCACGGGGCCCAGGCCGACGTGCTGCTCGTGGCGGCCCGAACGGCGGCCGGGGTCTGTCTCTTCCAGGTCCCCGTCGACGGCGCGGGTGTGCGCCGCGAAGCGGCGGTCACCATGGATCAGACCCGGCCGCAGGCGCGCATCGCGCTCGACGCGGCCGAGGGCCGACTCATCGGCTCGGAGGGCGACGGCGGCCGGGTCCTGCGGCACGTACTGGACCTGGCCTGCACTGCGCTCGCCGCAGAGCAGACCGGCGCGGCCGAGCGCTGCCTGGAGCTCACCGTGGCCTACGCCAAGCAACGCATCCAGTTCGGCCGGCCGATCGGCTCCTTCCAGGCGCTCAAGCACCGACTCGCGGACGCGTACGTGCTGGTGGAAGCGGCGCGGTCGGCCGCCCTCTGCGCGGCCTTCGCAGCCGCCGCCGGCTCATCGGAGCTGACGCGCTGTGCGGCCGTCGCCAAATCCGCCTGCTCGGAGGCCTTTTCGACGGTGGCGGGCGAGACGATCCAGCTGCACGGCGGCATCGGCATCACCTGGGAGCACGATGCCCACCGCTACTTCAAGCGCGCCCACGGCTCGGCCCAGCTGTTCGGGCCACCGGCGTGGCACCGGCGCCGGCTCGCCAAGGACCTCGGACTGGCCGCGGCCTGACCGGCCCTGCGCGTCCGTCGACGCTCACACACTCCGTGGTCGGCTCCCGGACCGGCAGGTTGCACCTGGGGAATCCGGGGGGAGACCGATGCGGGGCGGGGGCAGGCGCGTGACGGGTGGCGCTCAGCGTGGTCAGGTGAGGAAGCCTCCCACGATGGTGCCGTAGCCGAGGTGTGCGGCGAGGGTGACGGTGGGCGTGCCGGGGCCGTAGTTGAGCATGAGGAAGCCGGGTGGTTCCAGCAGCGCCACGTGGGGGGCGCTGGTCTCGGGTGTGCCCATGCGCGGGTGGACGAGGGGCAGCAGGATGTTGACCAGGGCGGTGGCGGCGAACAGGCCGTGGACGAGGCCGAGGAGACATCCCAGCCACCAGTTGCTGTGGCCGAGGGCGACGAAGACCGCGTAGTAGACGAGGGCGAAGATCTGGCCGTTGACGAAGTGTGCCCCGTAGCCGAGGGCCTTGGCGCGGGTCCGGTTGCTGCTGAAGGCGGTGCCGAGCAGGAACGGCAGGTCGATGCGGGTGAGGTTGAAGGCGTTGGCGGCGCGCAGGGCCGTCGTCAGGACCAGGGTGCCGACGAACCCGCCCGCCAGAGCGGCCCAGATGCTCATCGTGTGGCCTGCCCGACGGCGCATGCGGCGCTGATGAGGGCCAGGTGGGACAGGCCCTGGGGCAGGTTGCCGAGGAAGGCGCCGGTGGTGGGATCGATCTCCTCGCTGTAGAGGCCGACGTCGTTGCCGAGACTCACGAGCTGGTCCATGAGGGACACGGCTTCGTCGGTGCGGCCGCACCGGGCGAGGGCTTCGACGAGCCAGAAGGAGCAGGCGAGGAAGGCACCCTCGCCGCCCGGGACTCCGTCGGCACCGAGATAGCGGCTGACGTAGGGGCCGTTCTGCAGGGCCTTCTGGACGGCGGCGACGGTCGCACACATGCGGGGGTCGTCGGGCGGCAGGTAGCCGTGGAGCAGACCGAGGAGGAGGCCGGCATCCATGGCGTCGCTGTCCGTGGAACGTACATAGCTGTTGCGGTGCGGGCTGAAGCAGCGTTTGTCGACGAAGTCGGCGACGGCCTGTCGTTCGCGCCGCCAACGGGGCGCGTGCCGGTCGGGGATCAGATGGCGTGCGGCGAGGCGAAGGGCGCGGTCGAGGGCGATCCAGCACATCATCTTGGACTGGGTGAAGTGCTCGGGTGCGCTGCGCACCTCCCAGATGCCCGCGTCCGGCTGCTGCCATGTGGTGCAGATGAAGTCGGCGGTCTCGGCCAGTCGGCGGGCGATGTCGGCGTCGAGCCGGTGGCCTGCCGCGGTGTAGAGCCAGGCGGTCTGCAGCAGTTCCCCGTAGGTGTCGAGCTGAAGCTGGCCGGCGGCAGCGTTGCCTGCCCGCACGGGCACCGAGCCCTGGTAGCCCGACAGGGGCACGATGTGCTCGGGTGCGCGGGTGCCTCCGTCGAGGCGGTACAGCACATGGAGGCGCGGGTGGGTGAGTTGGGAGGCGTGCATGAGCCACCAGAAGTAGCTGGTGGCCTCCGGCGCGCAGCCCAGCTGCAGGAAGGCGTCCAGGGTGAAGGCGGAATCCCGGATCCAGCTGAAGCGGTAGTCCCAATTCCGCTCCCCGCCCAGTTCCTCGGGCAGCGAGGTGGTCGCAGCCGCGGCGACTGCGCCCGAGGGGGCGAACACGAGCAGCTTGAGGGCGAGGGCACTGCGCAGGACCGCCTCGCGCCATGGTCCGGCGCAGGTGCGCTCATCGCTCCATCGGCGCCAGGTGGCGATGGTGCGGTCGAGGCGGGCCTCGCACTCCGCGCGGGTGGGCAGGACCAGGGGTTCTTGATGTGCGTACGCCAGCGCGATGACGGCCGGGGTACCGGCCCCGGTCCGGAAGCCGGATGCGAAGGCATCGCCGGTGAGCTGCGGCTTTCCCGCGTTCCAGGCGCAGACGGCGAGGGCATCGGGTCCGGAGGTGGCCACCGGCACGCCGCCACGGTGGGTCAGGTGCGGTGCCCGGGTGCCGTAGCCGAAGCGCGGCTCGACGCTCCAGCGCATGGGGACACTGCCGGCGAGGCCCTCGACCCGCCGGACCAGTTCCCGGCCCGGCGCCAGGGAAGTGTCGTCGGGGAGGGACAGCGCATCGGTCAGCCGGACCGTGCCGTGCGCGGTGGTGAACGTCGTCTCCAGCACGTTGGTGCCGGGCAGGTAGCGGCGGTTTACGGTGTACGGCACGTCGGGCCGGAGCAGGAACCGGCCGCCGCGGGCCGGGTCGAGCACGGCGGCGAACAGGCTCGGCGAGTCCAGGTCCGGCCAGGCCAGCCAGTCCACCGAACCGTCGCGGGCGACGAGCGCGGCGCATCGCCCGTCCCCGATCACGGCATAGTCCCGCAACGGCGCGTACCCGTCCGCCCGTACCGGCTGCGCCGCGTCCGGGACGGCCTGAGGCGTGCGGCCGGACAGGGGATGCCTGGCTGTCACCGTCGAACCACCCTCTCCGGGAGGTTCACCCGGCCGAGGCCGGGCGGTCGAGCAGGTCGCCCAGCGGGACGTCGGAGTCGGCGAGCCTCGTCGCGTCGACCTGGCGCCGGGATGTCACGAGGGCGCGGATCGGGTCGGTGACGTCCCAGACGTTGACGTTCATGCCGGCCAGCACCCGGCCCTCGGCGAGCCAGAAGGCGATGAACTCGCGGGTGTCCCTCCGGCCACGGAAGACGACCTCGTCGTACCCGCCCGGTTCGACGTAGCCGGTGTACTCCATGCCCAGGTCGTACTGGTCGGTGAAGAAGTACGGAACGCGGTCGTAGGCCACGTCCTGGCCGAGCATCGCCTTGGCCGCGGCTTGCGGCTGATTGACGGCGTTCGCCCAGTGCTCGACACGGATGTGCTTGCCGAGCATCGGATGAAAGGCGTTGGCGACGTCGCCGGCGGCGTGGACGTCCGGGTGCGAGGTACGCAAGTGGGAGTCGACGAGGACGCCGTTGTCGACCTCCAGGCCGGCAGCGTCGGCAAGTTGGACGTTGGGAGTGATGCCGACCCCGACGACGACCGCGTCGGCAGTGATGCGGCTGCCGTCGGCCAGCAGCACACCGTTCGCCCGGCCGCCGTCCCCCGTGATCTCGGCGACCTGCACACCGAAGCGCAGGTCGACCCCGTGACCGGTGTGCAATTCGGCGAAGATCTGGGAGACCTCGCGGCCCAGCACGCGCAGCAGGGGCAGCTCCGCCGTCTCCAGCACGGTGACCTCCGCACCGGCCGCTCGGGCGGCGGCCGTGGTCTCCAGTCCGATCCAGCCGGCGCCGATCACCACGACGCGGGATGCGGACTCGAAGGCTTCCTTCATGCGGTCGCTGTCGGCGAGCCGGCGCAGGTAGTGGACGCCGTCGAGATCGGCTCCGGGCACGGGCAGGCGGCGCGGCGAGGAGCCGGTGGTCAGGAGCAGTTTCTCGTAGCCGATGCGGCTGCCGTCAGCGAGCGTCACCTCGTGTCCGGCCGGGTCGATCGCGGTGACGGCGACGCCCAGGCGCAGGTCGACGCCGTGCTCGGCATACCACCGGGGAGGATGGACGTAGACGGTGTCACGCTCGTCCTTGCCCAGCAGATAGCCCTTCGACAGCGGCGGGCGTTCATAGGGGTGCTCGCTTTCCTCCCCGAGCAGCACTACGGGGCCGTCGAAGCCCTCTTCCCGGAGGGTCTGTGCCGCCTTCGCACCGGCCAGGCCGGCTCCGACGATCACGAATCCTGTGTTCGCGGCCATGTTCTCTCCTCTGCTGCGTCGGCCCGGCCCGCGGGCGGATGGCGATCCGCTACCTGCCCGCGTCGCACGTGGCCAGGCCATCGTCGTCGACAGCCGTGCGCTGTCATCGGTTGATCTGTTCCCGGGTGTGTCTGCCGACAGGTCGATCGACGGAGGCTGTGGACGCTGGAGCGTTCGTCGGCGGTCGGCGGACGGGGCCGGCTGCATCAGGCAGCGGTGTGCTCGGCCTGCAATGCGGCCTCCAGTTGCTCGAAGAGCTCATTGCCCGAGGTTGTGAACCTGGCTGTGCCCTCGGCCTCCGGCACACCCACCACGTCGTCGGCGGACACTCCGACAGTCTCCAGGTCATCCAGTACCTGCTGGATGCCCGCTGCTCGCGAACCAGGTCGGCCGGTCCGCCGCCGACGAGCCGCTCCCGGCTCGGATCATCGAGCCGAACCGCTACGCCTTGGGCGGCCGGCCGGTCGAGGTTCTCACTCATGGCGTTCTCCCATGCGTCGCGCGACGCCGTCTACGGCGTGGTGCCCTCATCGGGTGCGGGCCGGCGGGCGCCGGTCTCCTTCGCGCAGGTGCCGTCGGCGGAGCCGGATGCTCCGGGGCCGTCAGCTGCGGCGCGCAGCTCCACACAGCACCGTCCCGGGTGGGGGGCGAGGACCGCGT
The DNA here is from genome assembly GCF_044745705.1 of Streptomyces sp. NPDC086835. NCBI lineage: Bacteria > Bacillati > Actinomycetota > Actinomycetes > Kitasatosporales > Streptomycetaceae > Streptomyces > Streptomyces sp. NPDC086835. Next base: position 190,428 of record NZ_JBIVAU010000003.1, on the reverse strand, counting down.
CTATCCCGCCGGCCTGCAGTCCCGTGAGGAAACCGCCGAGGAAGGCGTGGTTGATGCCGCAGACCAACTGGGGCGAGCGGGCAGCGAGGGGATGGAAGGGGCAGTTGAGCAGCCGCAGTTCGTCAGGGGCCTGACGGTCGGGTTCGAAGCCGAACTCCTCCAGCACGGACGCCGTCAGGCTGACGGACCGCTCAGGGCCGAGGCGTCCGGGGCGGCTGTCGGAGCGTGTCACGGCTCCCAGCTCCTCACCCCGCCTGCGGGCCGTGCGCAGTGCGGCGGACCGCGCGTCTTCGCCCTGTTCCTGTTCGAGGACTGCGTCGACGAGGATCTCCGCGAGGACGTCGGGACGGCGCTCCGGGATGCTGATGCGGATGTCGGTCTCGGCCGGCTCGTACACCTTGGGCTTGCGGCCCACCCTGCGGACGCCCCCCGGACTGTCGTAGCGGGAGTGCAGCAGCCCGGCCGCGACAAGCTTGTCCAGGTGGAAGGCGGCCAGCTTGGCGGAGATGCCGGCATCCGAGGCTGCCTCCTCCCGCGTCACGGGCCGGTGGGCCCGCCGGGTGAAGTTGTACAGGGTGCGGCGCACATCGTCCGCGAGCACCGAGACCGCCTCCACGCCCGCCGCGGCGCGGGGATGAGGCGAAGACGGAGTCAGTCCTGAGGTCACACCTTCACGATAACTCCAATGCGTGCTGGTGGAACCAGAGACACATGGCTTTTCCCCGGGGCGCTTGACCAGCCTTCCGAATAAGTCCAATACTGATTGGTGAAACTATGGATGAGGAGCCCGCCATGTCCATGGAACTGCACAAGCAGGCGAAACAGCCGGTCAGCGCCGCTCTCGCGGACTCGTACGGGCACCCGTTCGTTCCGATCGTGGTCACCGTGCCGGTCGGTGCGTGGGCGGGCAGTGCTCTCGGGACGGGTGAGTGACATGACCCGGGAACTCCACTCCGCCTTGCACATGGCCCCCGGCCCGACTCCCTCTCCTGAGCCGGTCTCGGCGCCCGCTGCCCTGCGTGTGGTCCACGACGTGGAAGGGGTGGACCTGACAGCCGCCGAACTCGCAGCGGGGCAGTTCCTTCAGGCGCTGGGTATCGACACCGATACCGAGAGCCTGCGCGGCACCCCGGGCCGCATGGCCCGCGCCTACGCCGAACTGTTCAGCCCCCGCCCGTTCGACCTGACCACGTTCCCCAACGACGAGGACTACGACGAATTGGTCCTCGCCCGGAGCATCCCGCTCCGGAGCGTCTGCGAGCACCATCTTCTGCCGTTCGTCGGGACGGCCCACATCGGCTACCTCCCTGGGCAGCGGATCCTAGGCCTGTCCAAACTCGCGCGGATCCTTGAGCACTTCGCCTGCCGTCCTCAGGTGCAGGAGCGGCTCACCAAGCAGGTCGCCGACTGGCTCCAGACCCACCTGGAGCCGAAAGGCGTCGGCGTCGTCATCCAGGCCGAACACACCTGCATGACGCTGCGCGGCGTCCAGGCCACCGGGGCGACGACGATGACCTCCACGCTCCTCGGCCTGCTGCGCAGCGATGCGCGATCCCGCAGCGAGTTCCTGGCCCTGACCGGCCTGCCCCACTGACCACAGCCCCGGCGGGGCGGGAGGGGCGGTGCCGGCCGGTGGCCCCGCCCGGCCGCGCTGATTTCACCGCTGCCGCCCGCGCCGTCCTGTGTGCCGGTCCCGGTGCCCCCGGCAACGGGGCCCGTGACCCGGCCGTCCCTCCCTGTTCCTCGCCCTGCTCGCCCTGCTCGGCCTTGTCCTTGGCCGACCACTTCGCGGGGGACGCCGCATCCGAATGGCTCCCGCCCGTCGTCGGCGGCGGCGGGTCGGCCGGCGCGGAGACCGATGCGGACGGAGTGGCCTGCGCCTCGGCCTGCGGCGAGGAGGTGAAGGGCAGGTGCTGGAGGGCGAGGGTCGTACCGCCCACGACGACGACGGGCACCACGGCGAGGAGCACGCGGGTACGGCGGCGGCGCTCAAGCCGCCGCTCGGGTCGTTCCGGACGGGCCCCGGCCCCGGGCTCCGGCCCGGGCGAGGGCTTCGGGTCCGGCCCGGGCCTCGGCTTCGGGTCCGTCTCCGGCTCCGGGGCGCGGCCCGTCTTCGGTTCCGGGTCCTGCGCAGGCACCGTCCGGGGAAACGAGCTCCGCGACACCCAGGAGGCACGGCTCTCGGCCATCGCCCAGTGGATCCAGCCCCGTATCGAGTCGGGCGAACTGGCCCCGCTGCCGCTGCCGTTGATCGAGTCCCTGGCCCTCGGTCCGGTCGTCGGTGTCGCCCGGCGCCGGCTCTCCGGCATCGACGACGTGGACCTCGACGAGGCCGCCCGGCTCCTGCCGGACCGGATCCGGCGGTCGCTGGCCGCCTGACGCGCGACCGGGTCGGGTCCGGCAGGTGGGGCATGTCGCGCGGGGCGGTGGGTAGCCGGGCGGCATCCCCGATATGCAGCGGCCTTTCGCCCGACCCAAGGAGAATCAGTGCCCAAGAAGAACATTTTCGTGATCGGCCTCGACGACGCCAACGTGGACACCTTGCACAGCGTGCCCGACGCCGGTGAATACCGCTTCCACCCACTCCTGACCACGCAGGAACTGCAGGTCGGCGAGGTTTCCGTGCCCGCGCTGCTGGAGAAGGCAGAGGGGATCCTGGACGCGTTCGACGGAAGTATCGACGCCATCGTCGGGTACTGGGACTTCCCCGTGAGCACGCTCGTGCCGATCCTGAGCGAGCGCTACGGCACGCGCAGCACCTCTCTGGAGTCGGTCGTCAAGTGCGAGCACAAGTACTGGAGCCGGCTGGAGCAGCAGAAGGTCGTGGACGAGCACCCGCGCTTCGGCACGGTCGACCTGGAGACACAGGATCCGCGCCCGCCCGAGGGCGTCCGTTTCCCGATGTGGCTCAAGCCCGCCCTGTCGTACTCGTCGGAGCTCGCCTTCGGCGTGAAGAACGAGGAGGAGTTCCGCGCGGCGGTGGACGAGATCCGCGAGGGCGTCGCCCGCGTCGGCCGCCCGTTCCAGTACATCCTCGACCGGCTGGACCTGCCGCCGGAGATGCAGGGCGTCGGAGGCCAGGTGTGTCTGGCGGAGGAAGCGCTCTCCGGCATCCAGGTCGCGGTCGAGGGCTACGTCCACCACGGCGAGGTCACCGTCTACGGTGCACTGGACTCCATCAACTACCCCGACAGCTCTTCCTTTCTGCGCCACCAGTACCCCTCCACGCTCCCCGAGCCCGTCGTGCGGCGTCTGCACGACGTCTCCGAGCGCGTGATACGGCAGATAGGTATGGACACGGCGACATTCAGCATCGAGTACTTCTACGACCCGCGGACCGACGCGATCAACCTGCTGGAGATCAATCCCCGGCACTCCCAGTCGCACGCCGAACTGTTCGAGTACGTCGACGGCGTGCCCAACCACCACTGCATGGTCAGCCTCGCCCTCGGCAAGAACCCTGAACTGCCCGACGGCGCGGGTCGCTACAAGATGGCGGCGAAGTGGTACTACCGGTGGTTCGCCGACGGTGTGGTGCACGACGCGCCCTCGGACGAGGACCTGAGGCGCATCGAGCGGGAGATCCCGGGTGTGCGGGTCGACATGGTGCCCGAGGAGGGGCAGCGGCTGTCGCAGATGCCCGAGCAGGACAGCTACAGCTTCGAACTGGCCCACATCTTCACCGGGGGTGACAGCGAAGAGGACCTGCGCGAAAAGTACGACCGCTGCGTGGCCGCCTTGAACCTCACCTTCGACCGGGCCGCGCCCGGCGGCACCGACGACCCCGACGGTGAGAACGCCTGAGGCAGACAGGCAGACCGGTCCGGCCGGACCGGCCGGACCGGTGTGCCGGACAGGATCCTGGGCAGCCGCCCAGCCGACCCGAAATGAGGAGGGAGAGGGCCGGCCGTATGCGATATGTGAGCAACCTGCCCTACGCGACAACAGAAGAGGAGCACGTCGCCGTCCCCATGTCCGACGGCGTCTGTCTGTCGGCCCGGATCTGGCGTCCCGTCTCCTCCGACGCGGAACCGGTGCCGGCCGTGCTGGAGTACATCCCGTACCGCAAGCGCGACCTGTCCTCGGTACGCGACTCCGTCCATCACCCCTACATCGCCGGCCACGGCTACGCCTGCGTCCGTGTCGACCTGCGGGGCACCGGCGAGTCGGAAGGGGTCCTGGCGGACGAGTACCTGGAACGGGAACAGAGCGACGCCGAGGAGATCCTCGCGTGGCTGTCGGAACAGCCATGGTGCGACGGGAACACCGGAATGATGGGCATCTCCTGGGGCGCGTTCGCCGCCCTCCAGGTCGCCGCCCGTCAACCCCCGAGCCTGCGCGCCATCGTCATCGCGTCCTTCACGGACGACCGGTACGCCGACGACATGCACTACATGGGCGGTGCGCTGCTGTCGGACAACCTGGCCGAAGCCGGCACCATGTTCGCCTACGCCACCTGCCCGCCCGACCCCGCCGTCGTCGGCGAGCGCTGGCGCGAGATGTGGCAGGAACGCCTGGAGAACACCCGCCCGTGGGCGCTGGAGTGGCTGCGCCACCAGCGCCGCGACGCATACTGGCGGCACGCCTCGGTCTGCGAGGACTACCAGGCCGTACGCTGCCCCGTCCTGGCCTCCAGCGGCTGGGCGGACGGCTATTCCAACGCGGTCACGCGACTGCTGGGGAACCTGGACGTACCGCGCAAGGGCCTGATCGGCCCGTGGTCGCACAAGTATCCCCACCTCGGCGAGCCGGGCCCGGCCATCGGCTATCTCCAAGAGGTCGTCGCCTGGTGGGACCACTGGCTCAAGGGCGTCGACAACGGGGTCATGGACGGGCCGATGCTCCAAACCTGGATGCAGGACAGTGTGCCGCCCTCCACCTCTTACGAGTCCCGGCCCGGCCGCTGGGTGGGCGAACCTTCCTGGCCCTCACCCAATGTCCGGCCGACCGCCCATCCCCTCAGCCGTCACCGCATCGGCGCCCCTGGTGAGGCGACGCCGAGCAAGGACGCCCTGACCGTGCAGTCGCCGCTGTCCGTCGGGCAGTTCGCCGGCAAGTGGGCCTCCTACAACGCCCCGCCCGACCTTCCCTACGACCAGCGGGAGGAGGACGGCGGCTCCCTGGTCTTCGAGACCGACGCGCTCACCGAGCGCGTCGAGATCCTGGGCTCCCCCAGCGTCGAACTGGACCTGTCGGTCAGCGAACCGGTCGCCATGGTCGCCGCGCGGCTGTCGGACGTGGCCCCTGACGGCAGCGCCACCCGCGTCACTTACGGCCTGCTCAACCTCACCCATCGCGAGGGGACGGGCGTGCCGGAGCCACTGGAACCGGGGGCCCGGTACCGGGCCACCGTCCAACTCAACGGCGTGGCGCAGGCCTTCCCGCCCGGGCACCGCATCCGGCTGTCGCTGTCCACCTCCTACTGGCCGCTCGCCTGGGCACCACCCCGACCGGCGCTGCTGAGCGTCTACGAAGGCACCAGCAGCCTGACGCTGCCGCTGCGACCGGAAGAGGCGCCCGACGACCTTCCCCAGCGTCCGTTCGGCGAGCCCGAGGGCACAGCGCCCCTCAGCACCACCCGGCTGACACCCCCTGAGCAGCGCTGGGAGGTCACACGGGACCTGGTCGGCTACCGGTCCGCGCTCGAGATCGTCAAGGACCGCGGCATGGTCCGCTACGACGACATCGGCCTCGACGTGGGCCTGCGGGCGTACGAGAAGTACAGCGCGGTCGCCGACGACTTCACGTCGGTCAGCGGGGAAAGCGCCTGGACCATGCGCTTCCGCCGGGACGACTGGGACGTCCGCGTGGAGACCCGCACCGCGCTGACGTCGAGCGAGACCGAGTTCTTCATCGACGCCACCCTGGACGGCTTCGAGAACGACCGCCGGGTCTTCTCCCGTACGTGGAACGAGACACTGCCCCGCGACCACTTGTGAGGGAGCCGGGCGGAGGAACGCCCTCTGGTCCGGGCGAGGCTCCGGGGTCGGTGCGGGCGGGGGCATCTGGCGGGCGGGGCCGGGCGGGCGGGAGAGCGCTCGCCCGTCCCCCTCGCCCCCGCGGTCATGCCTGCGCGGCCCGCCGCCACGCCGACCGCAGGGCGGTGCGCAGCCGCCGCCGGGCGCGGGCGTCCGGGAGAGCGCTCCGCCGGACGCCCGCCCGCCCCGGTCAGGCCTGCGCCGCCCGCCGCCATGCCGACTCGCGCAGGAGCCGCAGGCCGTTGAGGCCCACCAGCACGGTGGAGCCCTCGTGGCCCGCGACTCCGAGCGGCAACGGCAGGTGCCAAGCCAGGTCCCAGACCACCAGCACGCCGATGCAGACGGACGCGATCACGAGGTTCTGCACGACGAGCCGGCGGGCGCGCCGCGACAGCGCCACGACGGCGGGGACCGCGGCCGCCTCGTCGCGCACCACCACGGCGTCCGCGCTCTCCAGCGCCAGGTCGGAGCCCGCCCGGCCCATCGCGACCCCCGCGGTCGCGGCGGCCAGCGCGGGCGCGTCGTTGACGCCGTCGCCGACGACGAGCACCCTGTCACCCGCCCGTTCCCACTCCTGTACCGCCGCGACCTTGTCCTGCGGCAGCAGCGCGGCCCGTACGTCGGTGATGCCGACCTCGCCCGCCACCCGGGCCGCCGCCCGCGGGTTGTCGCCCGTGAGCAGGGTCGGTCCCGCACCGGTGAGACGGGCGAGGGCCGCGACGGCCTCCGGGGCGCCGTGCCTGAGCCGGTCCTCGACGGCCAGCACGGCTACCGGTTCTCCGTCCACCTCCACCACGACGGCCGTCCGGCCGTCGGCCTCCATCGCCGTCGCCTCCGCGCTTTCGCCGGTGAGCAGAGCGGCGGGGCTGCCGACGCGCACCGCACGGCCACAGACATGCGCGGACACGCCTCGCCCGGGAGCCGACTCGAACTGCCGCGCCTGTGGCAGTCGCAGGCCGCGTTCGCGTGCCGCGGTGACCACGGCACGGCCCAACGGGTGCTCGCTGTGGTGTTCGGCCGCCGCCGCGAGCGTCAGCACCGTGTCCTCGTCGAGGCCACCGGCAGGCAGCAGACGTACCTCCGCGACCCGGGGAGCGCCTTCGGTGAGGGTGCCGGTCTTGTCGAGCGCGACGCGGGTGACGGAGGCCAACGACTCCATGGCTACGGCGGATTTGACGAGGACTCCGTGGCGTCCGGCGTTGGCGATCGCGGACAGCAGCGGCGGCATGGTGGCCAGCACGACGGCGCACGGCGAAGCGACGATCATGAACGTCATGGCCCGCAGCAGGGTGCTGGTGAAGTCGGCGCCGAAGGCGAGCGGCACGGCCAGCAGCGCGAGGGTGGCGACCACGACCCCTGTGGAGTACCGCTGTTCGATCTTCTCGATGAACAACTGGGTCGGCGCCTTGGTGGCACTGGCCTCCTCGACCATCGCCACGATCCGCGCGATCACGGACCCGGCCGCGTCCGCGTCGACGCGGACGCGCAGCGAGCCGGTGCCGTTGAGGGTGCCGGCGAAGACGGTGTGGCCGGCGAAGCGGTCGACGGGGAGCGGCTCGCCGGTGATGGTCGCCTGGTCGACCTCGCTCACGCCCTCGAGCACGGTCCCGTCGGCGGGCAAGCGTTCTCCGGGCCGCACCAGAACGGTGTCCCCCACCCGCAGGTCGGACACGGGGACGATCTCCTCCGCGCCGTCAGTCAGGCGCAGGGCCTGCGCGGGCGCGAGGTCGAGCAGGCCGCTGACCGAGTCGGCGGTGCGGCGGGTCGCGAGTGCCTCGAGCGCGCCCGACACGGCGAAGATGACGATCAGCAGCCCGCCGTCGAGGAACTGCCCGATGGCCGCGGCCCCGACGGCTGCCACGACCATGAGCAGGTCCACGTCGAGGGTCTTCTCGCGCAGGGCCCGTAGCCCTTCCAGACCGGGCTCCCAGCCGCCGGCCACGTAGCAGAGGGCGTAGAACGGGCCCCACGCCCAGGCGGGTGCGCCACCGAGGTCGAGCGGGAGGGCGCACAGGAACGCGGCGGCGGACAGTGCCGCCCAGCGGACCTCGGGGAGCGCGAACAGCCGGGTGCGCCGTCTGTCCGGTGCCGTCCCGGGCGTCGCGGCGGGCCGCGCGGTGGTGGCGTCGCGCACCGGCGTGGCGGTCGGGGACGTCGGCGACGTCGGAGGAACCATCGGGAGCACACCTCTTCTTCGGGTTCCGGGGCACGGGGTGTAGGCGGAACCCGACCACCATAGCGGAACACATGAAGAGGTCTTCATCCATTGCTTCTGTCGCGCGGCTACGATGTGCACCATGGGACACGGAGTCAGCGGCGGGACCACCCCGGCCGCGCATCTGGACGCGGACTCCGCGGCGACCATCGCCGCCACCCTCCAGGCCCTCGCGACGCCCTCCCGCCTCATGATCCTCACGCGACTGCGCCAAGGTCCGTGCGGAGTGACCGAACTCGCGGAGGCGGTCGAGATGGAGCAGTCCGCCGTCTCCCACCAGCTGCGGCTGCTGCGGGCGCTCAGCCTGGTCTCCGGCACCCGCCAGGGCCGGCGGATCGAGTACAGCCTGTACGACAACCACGTCGCCCAACTGCTCGACGAGGCCGTCTACCACATCGAGCACCTTCGGCTGGGCACCCGCGACATGCCGGAGCCGGCGGGCAGCGAGTAGGCGGCACGGCGCGCCCGTCGCCATGTCCGGCGCCATGCTGACACTCGTTCACGGCCGGACCGCGGTCCGGCCCATCGGCCCCCTTGAAGTGGCAGGGCCCAAGGGCCGCTCCTAGCGTCGTTCCCGTCGAGGTGCACGTCCCGACATCCGCGGAACCTCCGCGTGACTGCCCTCGGGAACCCGGAGAACCGACCATGCGCGCCACACCGCTCGCATCCCTGTCCCTCGCCGGTGCCGTCGCGCTCCTCGCCCCCGCCGCGGCGGCCCACGCCGAGGAGGGCGGCATCACCTCGTTCGCCTTCTCCGTCTCCCCCTCGACGGTCGAGCCGGGCGGCACGGTCACCCTCACCGCCACCAAGTGCCCGGCGAAGAAGGTGACCGTGTCGTCCGAGGTCTTCGAAACGGTCACCGTCCACGACGGGCGCCCCGCCACGGCGAAGGTCGACGAGGACGCCAGGCCGGGCGCGGAGTACGAGGTCACCTTCGACTGCGAGGGCGAGAAGGGTCATGCGCCGCTCACCATCGCGGCGGGCTCCGGCGGGACCCACGGGCCCGGGACCGTGAAGCCGGGCGGCGGAGCCCATGCCGGTACCGGCGGCAGTGTCTTCGACCTCGGCCCCGCAAGGTCGGTCGCCGGCTGGACACTGGTCGCCTGCGCGCTCGGCGGGGGCGTGTACCTGCTGCGCCGCCGTTCGGGCGAGGGCGTCTGAGGGGTAGGGGACCCATGCCGCCGCCCTCGAAACGCGGCCCCTGGTGCACGCTGTTGTGTGTCCTGCTCTTCGGCGTGTTCCTCGTGGGCAACGGGACCGGGGGGCCGTACGGCGGCCCGCCCCAGCCGTCCTCGTCCGCCACTGCCGCCGCGCCCCTCGGGCCGGCCGAGTCCCGCGGGTCCCCGGAGTCGGCCGTATCCGCCGCGTCTGCGGCGCGGCGGGCCTCGGCGGCGCTGCCACCCGCTCCGGGGCCGCTGCCGCGTTCAGCGCCGCGCCGTGTCTCCGTACCCGCGGCAGGCATCGACGCGCCGCTGACGCCCGTCGGGCTCGACCGGAACGGCTGGGTGGGCGTGCCCCCGGCGGCGCAGGCGGACGTGGCCGGCTGGTACTCCGGCGCTGCGACGCCCGGGGAGCGCGGCACGTCGGTCGTCGTCGGCCATGTCGACAACGAGGCAGGGCCGGCCGTCTTCTATCCGCTCGGCTCGCTCACGCGCGGTACGCGGGTGGAGGTGCTGCGCGACGACGGGCGCACGGCGGTGTTCGCGGTGTACGCGGTCGAGGTGTTCGACCTGCGGGACTTCCCCGCCGAGGAGGTGTACGCGGACACGGCGGAGGCGGAGATCCGGCTGATCACCTGCGGCGGAAGGTACTCGCAGGACCGCGGTTACGAGGGGAACGTGGTCGCCTTCGGGCGGCTGGTGGCCGTTCGCTGATCCGCCGTCCGGAACGGGCCGTGCCAGAGCGTCACTGTCTGTGACCTGCTGCGGCGCGACGGCCTGACGCCAATACGGCTCCGCAATTCCGGACTGCCGTGTCGCCACGGCAGCCTTCATGGAGCCGCCTCTGGCGGGGCATGTCCGTCGGCACGGGCCCCGCTCGTTGTGTGCGCGGCGTCTTCTCGGGTAACCGGAGCCCGTGGACCCGTCAGGAGGTGGACCGATGAGCAATTCGCATCGCACGGCCACGGACGAGCCGGTCGGTGAGCTGGTCAGCCGTGCCTCGCAGCAGATCTCCCAGCTGGTGCGGGAAGAGATGCAGCTGGCCAGAGCCGAGATGAGCGAGAAGGGCAAACGGTTCGGCATGGGCGGCGGGCTGTTCGGGGGCGCCGGCCTGGTGGCGGTTCTGGGGCTGCAGGCACTGGTCGCCACCGCGATCATCGCGCTCGCACTGGTACTGCCGTGGTGGGCGGCGGCACTGATCGTCACCGGGGTGCTGTTCCTGATCGCCGCGATCCTCGGCGCGGCCGGGAAGAAGAACATTCGGCGGGCGGGCCCGCCGAAGCCTCAGGAAACGATCAGCAGCGTGCAGCGCGACGTCCGCGAGATCAAGGAAAGGGCACACCGATGACCACTTCCCCGCAAGGCAGCAGCAGGGATCCGAGCGCCCTCTCGGCCGATGAACTTCGCACCCAGATCCAGCACACCCGCGACGAGCTCGGCGAAACGGTGGAAGCGCTCGCGGCCAAGGCCGACGTCAAGAGCCGGGCCAAGGAGACCGCCGCGGGCGTGAAGGACCAGGTGGGCCTCAAGGCCACCCGCGCAAAGGAGCAGGTGGCCGCCACCGCGCATGCGTTGGGCGACACGATCCGCGACAAGGCCCCTCACCCTCGTCACGAGCCCCACGCCGCACACGCGGCACGCGACACCAACACGAAGCTCCTCGCCGGCGCGGGAGCGGGAGTCGCCGTGGCCCTTGTTCTCCTGATGCTGGTCAGGCACAGGAGGCGCCGATGAAGGTCTCGAAGATCCTCTACAAACCCGTCGGTCTGGCGATCGGTGCCACGAGCGGCGCCGTGGCGGGGGCGGTGTTCGGCCAGGTATGGAAGAAGCTGGGCCACGACGAGGACGCGCCGGACGCGACCGATGAGCACCGCAGCTGGCGGGAGGTGCTGCTCGCCGCTGCCCTGCAGGGCGCGATCTTCGCTGTCGTCAAGGCTACCGTTGACCGCAGCGGTGCCGTCGCCCTGAAACGCCTCACCGGTACCTGGCCCGGCTGACACGCCGTGGTCGACCTCGTTCCCACTCCCCCTCCGGGCACCGGCCCGGGCACCGCGGACATCGGTGCCCGGGCCGGTGAGCTCTGTTCGCGTCCCCAGGAGGGCACGTCGTCGGGCGGGCCTTGCCGCCACGACGGAGCACAGGACGCAGACACGGGCCCGGCGAGGGCGCCGAGCATGCCGAAGAGGACGCCCGCACAAAGGCGTTCCGCTGTGAAAGCAATCGGCTGATTGTCTTCCGCGAATGCGGATACACGGGGAATATGACCCGTTTTGCGAATCTGCGGCATCGCCACGAAGAAGCCTCTCGTCACGAGGCCCACCGTGCCACCGACACGGGACCGCAGCCCGATGCCGGCACGGATCAGAACCCCGGCCCCGGGCCGGAGGTGGAGCGCAACGCCCCGGACAAGCCGACCGACATGCCCAAGAAGTCTTTCGGACAGGTGTTGCGGGGAACGCTCAAGGAGTTCAAGGACGACGAGCTCACCGACCGTGCAGCCGCTCTGACGTACTACGGCATTCTGGCGCTGTTCCCTGCCCTGCTGGTGCTCGTCTCGCTGCTCGGCATCATGGGCGAGAGCACGACGCAGAAGGTGCTCGACAACATCCAGCAACTCGCCCCGGGGCCGGCCCGTGACGTCATCACCAACGCCGTCACCCAGCTCCAGGGCAGCTCCAGCACCGGTTCGATCCTGGCGATCGTCGGCCTGCTCGGCGCTCTGTGGTCCGCGTCCGGCTACGTGGCCGCGTTCATCCGCTCCTCGAACGCCATTTACGACGTGCCGGAAGGCCGGCCCGCGTGGAAGGTGCTGCCGGTCCGCCTCGGCGTGACCGTCGCCCTGATGATCATGGCCTGTGTGAGCGCCCTCATCGTCGTCCTCTCCGGAGGCATCGCTCAGCAGCTCGGTACGGCACTCGGCGTCGGCGAGACAGCCATGACGGTCTGGACGTACGCCAAGTGGCCGGTGCTCGTGGTCCTGGTCACCCTCATGGTGGCGCTGCTGTACTGGGCCACACCCAACGCCAAGGTCCGAGGCTTCAAATGGATCACCCCCGGCAGCTTCATCGCCGTGGTGATCTGGCTCGTCGCGTCGGCCGGCTTCGCCTTCTACGTGGCGAACTTCGGTTCCTACAACAAGACGTACGGCACCCTCGCCGGCGTCATCATCTTCCTCGTCTGGCTGTGGATCACCAACCTGGCGATCCTGCTGGGCCTCGAGTTCGACGCGGAACTCGCCCGGGAACGCGCGCTCGTCGGGGGCCACCCGAAGGACGCCGAGCCCTACGTCGAGCCCCGCGACACGCGCAAGTGGACCGACGAGGACCGACGGCGAATGAGCTGACCGGGCACGCCGGCGGACGGCGTCCACGGCAAGGGCCGGCATCGACGAGGGCCGCGGGACATCCCCGGGGCACCGCGGTGCCCGCCCCCCAAAGCCCCCGTGGTGGGGTGGGGGGCCCCCCCCCGGCGGGCAATATCACTCGGGCTCCAC
>NZ_JBIVAU010000003.1:172150-177572 GCF_044745705.1 Streptomyces sp. NPDC086835 | reverse complement strand
TTGGGCCCGGCGTTGCCCCGCGGGCTATTGGGGGGCGGGGCCCGGCGGGGGGCGGGCGCCCCGGTCCGGGCGGGTCAGCGCGGTGCCCGGGTGGACCCCGGCGGTCCTCGTCGATGCCGGCCCTCAACTGCCGCTGTGGTGCGTTGCGGTGCCCACGCCGTGCGGTCAAGATCCGTCGGCCTCCACGATCCGCCACCGGCCGATCTCCTGGTGCTGCGAGTCGTAGACGGCCGACCCGTCGCCCGGCTTCAGCGCGTAGTGGTTCAGGTTCCCGCCCCAGTAACGGAGGATGCGGCCCAACTCGCCCGCCGTTTCCTCCGCCGGCCGCCCGGCGTCCACGTCGACTTCCAGAACGAACTTCACGTCCCTTCTCTCCCCTCACTGAACGGTTCGGCCCCGCCCACAGCGGGCCGGGCCTGCGGTATCAATTGTTTCATTCAAGTGCAATGTGAGACTTTGAGGCCCATCAGCGCTGACCAGCTCTTCGATATGCCTGACAAGTCTCAAACCAGGGTGAGGCATCAAGGTGAACCGTCGGGCGCGCGACAGCCGAGGGGGGTGGTGACGTGGGGAACCGGCTGCGGGCCGTCGACCTCGCGCGGACGGCCGGGATCTCGGTCCAGCAGGTCCGCAACTACGTGGACACGGGAGTTCTGCCACCGGTCGAACGCACCGCCAGTGGTTACCGCGTCTTCACCGCCGCGCACGCCGAAGCCCTCGCCACGGCTCGAGAAGCAGCCTCCGGCCACGGCTGGGCGACCACCCGCACCGTCATGCGAGCCGTCCACGACGGCGATCTGGAGACCGCGCTGGCCGCTCTCGACGCCAGTCATGCCGAGTTGGACCGGGAACGCGCCGAACTGGCGGCGGTGCACGAGGCCCTGGGCACCGTCCTCGCGCACCCGGCGGTCACCACAGCCACCGGGCCTCCCGGCATGCGCATCGGCAAGGTTGCCCGCGCCGTAGGGGTCCGTCCACCCGTGCTCCGGCTCTGGGAGGCCCAGGGTCTCCTGCGACCGGACCGGGAGCCGGGCACGCGATACCGCGTCTACTCCCGCTCGGAGCTCCACGCCGCGCAGGTCGTCGCGCTGCTGCGCCGAGGGCACTACCCGCTGGCCGCCATCAGCGCGGTACTGGGCGAACTGCGGGCCACCGGCAGCCCGGACCGCGTGCTCGGCGAACTGACGAACAGACAACGGGATCTCCACCGCCGCAGCCTCCACCGGCTCAGAGCCTCCGCGGCCCTTCATGCCTACCTGCGGTACCTCGGCCACACCGTCTGACGGGTCAGTGCGTCAAGGCCGTGCGTGCTCGCGGAGCTTCACCGTCCAGTCCCGCTGTTCGGGGGTGTCGGGGACAGCGAGTCCTCGGGCCTGCTCGAGGCGGTTCCACGCGGTGTCGTGGTCGACGCCGTTGAGGACCAGGAGAGCTGCGGCGAGGAGAGAGGCGCGTCCTATGCCGAAGCGGCAGTGAGTGACGACGTGCGCCCCCTCACGGAGGCTCTCCGCGAGGTTCCGCAGCGTCGGCAGAACCGCCGCAAGGTCGGGAACGGTGCGGTCGGGTACGGGAACGGCGACGAACCGCAACCCTGCGGCCGCGGCCGCCCCGGCTTCCAGGGCGAGACCGAGTTCGTCGAGCTCGGAGTGCGTGAGTGCGCACACGAGCACGTCGACACCGGCGGAGCGCAGGGCGCTCATCTCGTCCTCGAGCCAGTCCGCGCCCCGGGGCCTGGCCATGGTGCTCAGCCGCCCCGGGCCGGGCAGATCGACGGTGAAAAGGCGAGGTCGCACAGGAGTATCACTTTCGTTCGACAGGGGGATGGAGCGTGAGCAGCAGGGTTGTGAACGGAGGAACCGGGCCGCGAGGCACGTACGAAGACGGGCAGGGAGCCCATACGGCGCCGACGGCGTTCGTATCCGTGCCCGGCAGACGAACCGCCGCCCGGGGCCCACGAGGGCAGCGGGAGATACGGAGTCGGTCGCCGTGGTCCGCCGCTTCGGGCGACGTCCGCGGCGCCGCTCCACGCGTCCTGAACTCGCGGACCGCGTCTACCGAAAGCCCCGTCGGCCCGGACCCGCGCATCTATTGAAGCGCTTCGACAAGAGGTCTGGACAGTGCCGAACCCGTCGGATTACTGTCTACCCACATCCGAAGTCACCGACGCGGAGCGTGTTGTCGAAGCGCTTCATCATCTGGAGATCCGATGGTCACCCTCGCCGACGTAGCGCAGCACGCCGGAGTCTCGGCCAGCACCGTCAGCTACGTACTGAGCGGGAAGCGGACCATCTCGGCGCTCACCCGGGAGCGGGTCGAGCGCAGCATCACGGAGCTCGGTTACCACCCGAACGCCGGGGCCCGTGCGCTCGCGAGCAACAGGTCGAACATCATCGCGTTGATGATGCCGCTGCGGATGGACATGTATCTGCCCGTCATGACGGAGATCGCCATCGGGATCGCCACCCACGCCCGCAACCACGGGTTCGACGTGCTGATGCTCACCAGCGAGGAGGGACCCGAAGCGGTCCACCGGGTGGTGGGCAGCGGGCTGGCCGACGCCATCATCCTCATGGACGTGGAACTGGACGACGCGCGGCTCCCGTTGCTCCGCGAGAGCGGCCGGCCGGCCGTGCTCATCGGGCTGCCGGCCACGACCACGGGACTGACGTGCGTGGACCTCGACTTCACCGCGACCGGCGCGCTGTGCGCCGAGCATCTGGCCGGGCTCGGTCACCGTGAGATCGCCGTCATCGGAGAGGCACCCGCAGTCTACGAGCGTCGCACCGGCTTCGCTGAGCGGACCATCGACGGACTGCGCACACGGGCACGGGAGCTCGGGCTCCAGGTGCTGCACCGCCCCTGCGAGGGCAACTACGCGGCCCTGGCCGGCGCCCTCGCCCAGATCTTCTCCGAACGCCCCGACGTCACGGGCTTCGTCGTACAGAACGAGACCGCCGTGGAGCCGCTGCTCGGTCTGCTCCGCCAGCACCGACGGGCCGTGCCGGAAGACATCTCGGTGGTCGCGATCTGCCCGGAGCAGGTCGCCGTCCACGGTTCCGTACGGCTCACCTCCGTCGCCATCCCCGCACGCGACATGGCGAGGCACGCCGTCGAACAGGTCGTGGCCAAGATCGAAGGGCGGGCCGGCGACGAGGTCGTCCTCCTCGAACCCGAACTCACCGTGCGTGCGAGCAGCGGTCCGGCCCCCGCCCCCACCGCCTGAACCGCCTCGCGTCCCAGCACCTCCCAGCACCGCACCGCCCCCAAGAGTGACCCTCTGACGCCCAGGAGTTCCCTACGTGGACCAGTCACCCAGCCTTGCCCAGTCCTCCCCCACCGTGGGTACCGTCCGCGAGTGCGACGGTGCCCTGGAGTGGAGCGGACGTCAGGAGACCGTGCGCATCGAGCCGTGGGGCCCGGACGCCGTCCGGGTCCGCGCCAGGATCGGAGGGCCGCTGCTCGACGGTCTCCCGGGTGCCCTGGCCGACGGCCCACCGGGCAGTTCCTTCGCCGTCAAGACGGAGCAGGGCGCCGGCGTGCTGGTCAACGGGGCGATCACGGCCGAGATCGACGCCGAGGGGTTGCTGCGGTTCACGGCGACCGAGGACGGACGTGAGCTCCTCGCGGAGGAACGTGCCCACTTCTGGTGGCCCGGCTCCCGGCTCTACACCCCGAACGGCAACGGCTACCACCGCCTGGAGCAGCGCTTCGCCGCCTACGACTACGAGAAGCTGTACGGCCTCGGCCAGCACCAGCACGGCCTCTTCGACCAGAAGGGCGCGGTCGTCGATCTGGTCCAGCGCAACGCCGAGGTCGGCATTCCGGTGCTCACCTCCAGCCGCGGCTACACCCTGCTGTGGAACAACCCGGCGGTCGGCCGGGTCGAGCTCGCGCGGACGGGCACCCGCTGGGTCGCCGACAGCGCGCGGCAGATCGACTACTGGATCACCGCGGGCACCCCGGCCGCGGCGCAGCAGCGCTACTCGGCGGTGACCGGCCGGACGCCGATGCTGCCGGAGTGGGCGGCGGGGTTCTGGCAGTGCAAGCTGCGGTACCGCACGCAGGAGGAACTGCTGTCCGTGGCGCGCGAGTACAAGCGGCGCGGCCTGCCGATCGACGTGATCGTCTGCGACTTCTTCCACTGGACGCACCTCGGGGAGTGGAAGTTCGACCCGGCCGAGTGGCCCGACCCGGCCGCCATGGTCAGGGAGCTGGAGGAACTGGGCATCAGACTCGTCGTCTCGGTGTGGCCCTCGGTGTCACCGCTGAGCGAGAACCACCGGCCGATGGAGCAGCGCGGGTACTTCATCGGGACCGAGTACGGTCCGATGGCGCACGCCGACTGGCCGGACAAGGAGGTAGCGGAGCCCGTGCAGGTCGCCTTCTACGACGCGACGAACCCGGCGGCCCGTGACTTCGTCTGGTCGCGGGTGCGGGAGAACTACCTCGAGCCGTACGGGATCCGCTCGTTCTGGCTGGACGCGTGCGAGCCGGAGCTCAAGCCCGGCTTCTCCGCGAACCTGCGCTACCACGCGGGACCGGGCCTCGAGGTCGGCAACCTCTACCCGCGCGAGAACGCCCGCACCTTCTACGAGGGGATGCTCGCCGCCGGCGAGGAGGAGGTCGTCACCCTCAACCGCTCGGCGTGGGCGGGCAGTCAGCGCTACGGGGCGGCACTGTGGTCCGGTGACATCGGCACCGACTTCGCCACCCTGCGGCGCCAGATCGCGGCCGGGCTCAACACGGCGCTGTCCGGCATCCCCTGGTGGAACACCGACATCGGCGGCTTCCACGGCGGCGACCCGGACGACGAGGCGTACCGCGAGGTGATGATCCGCTGGTTCCAGTTCGGGGCGCTGTCCCCGCTGATGCGGCTGCACGGCTTCCGTGACCCCGGTATGCCGCTCGGGCCGTCGATGACGGGCGGCCCCAACGAGGTGTGGTCGTACGGGGAGCGGGCCGAGGAGGTCCTGTCCTGGTATCTGGGGCTGCGGGAGCGCCTCAAGCCGTACGTGCTGGAGCAGATGCGCGCCGCCCACGAGGAGGGCCTGCCGCCGATGCGTCCGCTGTTCCTCGAGTTCCCGGACGACGAGAAGGCCTGGGAGGTCGCCGACGCCTACCTGTTCGGCCCCGACCTGCTGGTCGCGCCGGTGCTGGAGGCGGGTGCGACCAGTCGTGCGGTCCACCTGCCGGCCGGTGCCCGCTGGACGGACGCCTGGACGGGCGAGGAGTACGAGGGCGGACGCACGGTGACGGTGGACGCGCCGCTGGAGCGGATCCCGCTGTTCCTCAAGGACGGCGCCGAACTGCCGATCACCGGGTGACACGGGACCGCGGGGGGGGGGGGGGGGGGGGGGCCCCCCCCCCCCCCCCCCCCCGGGGGGCGCCCCCCCCCCCCCCCCCCCCAGTGGGGGGGCACAAACAA
>NZ_JBIVAU010000003.1:10672-172140 GCF_044745705.1 Streptomyces sp. NPDC086835 | reverse complement strand
GGGTGGGGGGGGGCGGGGGGGCGGGGGGGGGCGCGTGCGCCGGGGGTCGCCCGCGGCGGGCCGCCCCGGCGCCTCGCCGGGGCCCCCCGCCGCGGGGGGGGGGGGGGGGGGCCCCCCCCCCCCACCGCGGCGTTCCGCTGTGACGTCAGCTCGTCCGTACGCCGAAGTCGTGGGTCACGAAGTCGAGTCCGCCCGGCGACGAGGTGATCTCGTAGCCGAACTGGACGTCGCCGACGGTCACGTCACCGATCCATCCCTTGGTGTTCTTCAGCCAGGCGAGCACGGCCTTGAGGTCGACCGTGCCGGAGGTGGAGTCGCTGGTGCGCAGGAACGAGTAGACGGCGTTGGCGCCGTTGTCGCCCCGGTAGACGTCCCAGGTGTGACCGCCGAGGCCGACCCTTCCCTGAGCGGTGCCCAGCGGCCCGACGGGGCCGTGGTGATTGACCCAGAGCATGATCTCGTGGTCGTAGTTGCTGTCCCAGATGTCGTACGCGGTGTTGTACGCGCCGGCGGTGGGGACCGAGACGTTGTAGTGGCTGGTGAGTGTGGAGATGGCGCCGACCTTCTTGTTCACGACCTTCTTGGCGTTGGGATAGGACTTGATCCCGCCGGTGCCGGGGTGGTCGGCCCAGACGCCCCAGTCGGTGGCCGAGCCGGCCCAGATGGTCTGGGGTCCGGCTCCCGAGCCCCAGATGTTGTTGTAGAGGGTGTAGCCGCCGCTGTTCCAGGTGCCCCAGCGGTCGGAGGAGTACCAGACGGCCGCGTGCGCCGGGGCGGACGCGAGGCCGACGACGGCCAGCAGTGCGAGGAGCGGGGCGAGCGCCGCGCGCCGGAGTGCGCGGCGTGCGCCCTGTGTGGGGTGTGCCATGGAGTCCCTTCCATGGGTGGGGGGATCACGTCCTCCTGGGAAAGGAGAGGACGTGCTTCTCGTCGGCGACGAGAGTCATGGGGAAGCGGTCCGTGCCGGCGACCACTTCGACGGTCCGGTCGGCCGGTGACCGCAGCACGGCGGTGACGGACCCGTCGCGCCAGCTGAGGTCGAGCCGGGCCCCGAAGCGGGTGCGGACGCCTCGCAAGGTGCCCGCGGGGCAGCCGGGCAGCGGCGCGGGGAGCAGGACGAGACGGCTCGGGGTCGACTGGACCAGGCATTCGAGCAGGACGGCGGGGAGGGCGTGCGCGGCGTCCGCGTTGTAGACGTCGCGGCCGGGGTAGTGGGCGCTCATCAGCGAGGCGTGGAAGAAGTCGCCCTCCAGCACCTGGCCGAGGGCCCGTCCGGCCCGGTCACCGTCGCGGAGCCGGGCGGCGACGAGCGCGGTGTGCAGATGGCCGTGCGCCGAGTCGTTCTCGGCGCCGCGCAGTTCCAGCGCGCGGTGGGCGGCTGCCGCGAGGTCCGGCGTGTCGTAGGGGTTGATCTCGTCGAGCGGCCACACCGGGTAGAGGTGGCTGATGTGCCGGTGGTCGTAGTTGTCCTTGATGCCGGGCGGGGCCCATTCGGCCAGCGCGCCGTCGTCGTTGACGCGGTAGTCGGGCAGCCGCCCGGCGAGGTCCCGCCAGTGCGTGGCGCGTGGATGGCCGGGGTTGTGGGCGGCCGCGGTGGCGAGGGCGTGCCGGGCGGCGGCGATGTCCATCGTCGCGTCGACGGTGCCCCAGCTCGCGTTGGCCGGCCGGTTCTCCGGCGAGTACGAGGGCACGACGGTGACCCGCCCGTCGGGACCGACCGGGACGAGGAAGTCCTCGTAGAACGTGGCGACTTCCGCGAGGGCGGGCGCCAGCCGGGGGTCCGGCGCACCGCCGGCGAGGGCTTCGTCGAGCAGCGGAAGCAGGAGCCAGTCGGCGCCCGCGGTCCAGAGGTGGAGCGGGTAGGCGCGTTCGAAGTGCCGGGTGTGGCCGGATTCCCCGTCCGTGTGGGAGGGCGCCACGACGCCGCGCGCGCCGAAGAGGGCCCGGGCGTTGTCGCGCCAGTCGTCGAACTGGCCGTGCACCAGCTCTGCGTGGGCGGCGGAAACCTCGGGGAGCGCGGCGACGGCGGCGGAGGCGATCTGCAGATTCAGGTTGGCGTTCGTGGTGAAGGCGCCGGACCAGGCGGTGTTCCAGTCACCGGTCCACAGGCCGACCAGGCGGGGCGGCAGCATGCCGCTGGACGACAGCAGGTGGTAGCGGCCCGCCGCGAAGAGCCGTTCCAGCAGGGCGGGGCCGGCGGGCCTGCGGAGCAGTTCACTGCCCGGCAGCTCCTGCTCCGCCGGGTCGGCGTCCAGAGACAGTCCGGCCCGCTCGTAGGCGTCGCGATGCGGTGGGAGATGACGCTCGAGGAGCCGGGCGTACGCCCCGTCGGTGTGCGCGGTGGTCGGCGCCGCGAGCGCCCGGAGGGCCGCCGCCTGGGCCGCCGCGGGGTCGACGTCGGCGGGGTGACGCTCCACCCGGGTCAGCAGCAGCACCGCGGAGGCGTCGGTCACCCGCAGACCGTCGCGGGTCCGTGTCGTGCTTCCGCCGGTGACGGTGACCAGGGTGGTTCCGGTGAAGGAGGTCCGCCCGTCGGGGTAGTCGGTGCGCAGGCTCAGCAGGCCGGTGCACGGCCCTTCGTGCTCCAAGGTGGTGCGGGTGAAACGGAGTCCGGCCGGGAGCCCGGGCAGTTGCTCGTCGAGCGTGAGATCCGCGCTGAGGCCGCCCGGTTCCGTCCGCGTCCGGTGGACGATCACGTCGTCGGCGCGGGAGACGAACACCTCGCTGCGCCGGGCCCCGCGCACGGCGGTCACGACACCGGAGGTGAAGTCCACCTCCCTGCGGTAGGTCCCGGAGCCGGCGGCGACGGCGGGGGTACGGCGGAGGCGTACCTGGAAGGCGGGGTGGAACGGTTGCACCCACAGGTGCGGGTGTCCGGCCCCGAAGCGTTCGGCCGCCGTCGTGTCCCCGGCGAGCAGGGCGTGCTGGAGTTCCGGCAGCCCGGCGGCGAGCTCCGGTGGGCCGGCCGTCTCGCTGCCGTTGGGGCACACCAGGGTGTGGTGGTTGACGACGACACGCTCGTCGCCGACGTCGCCGTACACCATGGCGCCGTGCCGGCCGTTGCCGCTGAGGAAGGCGTCCTCCCACCGCGCGGCGGGGCGTGGTTCCCAGGTCCCGTGCCTCACGGCTGCTGTGCCTTCAGGACGGCCGCGCCGTGGCGGTCGAGACGGAGCGGGCCACGGACCGCGTCGCCGGTGAGCAGGTCCCGGTGGTGTCCCGGCACCGTGACGGTGACGGGTCCGGGAGCGTGGTTGAGCAGGAAGAGCAGGTCTCCCCTGCGTACGGCTTCCAGCCCGGCCGGCCGGTCCGGGAGCACGGGACGGACCCCGGCCTCGTCGGCGACCTGTGCGAGCAGGTCACGCAGCATCCCGGGGTCGGGGAGCGTCGAGACGTACCAGGCGTTGCCCTGGCGCAGGAGAGCGGGCAGCCCGGCGAGTTCGCCGCTGCTGTAGACGCCGACCGTCTCGGCGGTGGAGACCTCCAGCTCCTCCGACCACACGGTGCCGTGGAACGCGCCGGGGCCGTCGCACGCCACCGTCTCGCCGGCCTCGAGCGGCCACCATTCGTGCACGGTCGCGATGCCGAAGAGTTCCCGCAGCCGCTCGTCCATGCCGCCGGGCCGGATGCGGTCGTCGCCGTCGGCGGTGCCGGTGAGAAAGCCGGACACGAGCGAGCCGCCGCCGCGCACATGCGCGACGAGGTTGTCGACTGCGGCGTCGGTCAGCAGATACAGATGCGGGACGACGACGAGGCGGTAGGCGCTCAGGTCGTGCTCGGGGTGGGCGAAGTCGGTGGTGAAGCCCTTCTCCCACAGGGCGCGGTGCCAGGCCCGGACGACGGCCGGGTAGTCGAGACCGCTGGACAGCCGGCCCTCCTGGCCGTCCGCCCACCAGGAGTTCCACTCGTGCAGGATCGCCACGTCGGCGGGCACGCCGGCGCCTGCGACATGCTCGCCGATCCCGGCGAGGTCGGCGCCGATCCGCTTGATCTCCCGGTAGGTGCGGCCCTGTTCACCGGCGTGGGTGACCATCGCCGAGTGGAACTTCTCGGCGCCCTGCCGGGACTGCCGCCACTGGAAGTAGCAGGCGGCGTCCGCGCCGCGTGCCACGGCCTGGAGCGACCAGAGGCGGTTCAGACCGCGGGGCTTGGGATGGTTCACGCCCCGGAAGTTCACCGGCCCCGCCGCCTGCTCCATCAGCATCCACGGGCCGCGGGCCTGCGAACGGGTCATGTCCTGGATCATCGCCCCGTACTGTCCGCCCAGCGGATCGCGCGGGTCCGGGTAGACGTCGACGGAGACGACGTCCTCCTCCTCGGCCCACCGCCAGGCGTCCTGGCCGGTCCAGAAGGGCATGAAGTTGGTCGTCACCGGCAGCCGCGGGGTGTGTGCGGCGACGATGTCCCGCTCCGCGACGTAGCACTCGAGGAGTGCGTCGGAGGTGAACCGACGGAAGTCCAGCGCGCAGGCCGGGTTGCGCATGTACTGGGCCTTGCGGGGCGGGATGATCTCGTCCCAGTCGTCGTAACGCTGGCTCCAGAACGCGGTGCCCCAGGCCTCGTTGAGCGCGTCGAGGGTCTTGTACCTCTCCCCCAGCCAGCGGCGGAAGTGGCGGGCGGTGCCGTCGCACCAGCAGAACGTGCAGTACTCGTTGTTGATGTGCCACATCCGCAGCGCCGGGTGGTCGCCGTAGCGTGCCGCGAGGTCCTCGGTGATCGCCGCCGCGTACTCCCGGTAGACCGGCGAGCTCGGGCAGAAGTGCTGGCGGGAGCCGTACCAGATCACCGACCCGTCCTCGCCGCGCGGCAGTGTCTCGGGATGGCGTGCGCCCATCCACGGCGGCGGCGAGGCGGTCGGTGTGGCGAGGACGATCCCGATGCCGTTGCCGTGCATCAGGTCCGTCAGCCGGTCGAGCCGGCCGAACTCGCGTGCTCCTGGGCGGGGTTCGATCATCGCCCAGGAGAACACCCCGAGGGTGACGGAGTTGACCCCGGCCTCCTTCATCAGCCGTACGTCCTCGAGCCAGGTCTCTTCCGGCCACTGCTCGGGGTTGTAGTCGCCGCCGAAGAGCACACGGCGGCCGGTGGCGTCGTACAAGGAGGGCATGGGAGAACTCGCTTCGTCACGAAGTGGCTGGGGGAAGGGGCGTCAGACGGGGTCGGCGTACTGGATGCCGCGGCCGTTGGTGCCCAGGTAGACGCGGCCGTGGAGGCGTGGATCGCCGGTGATGGTCTCCCCGATCCACCCCCACTGGTGGGCGTCGTCGTTGATCCGCGTCCAGGAGGCTCCCTCGTCGTCGGACCGGAAGACGGCGGTGATGTCCTCGGTCGCGCCGACCTGGAAGACCGCCGGGTAGTCGGCGCCGGCGGCGGCCTTGCCGAAGCCGAGGCTGTAGGAGGCCCAGCAGCTGGTGACCTTGCTGAAGGTCAGGCCGCCGTCGGTGGAGCGGAAAAGCCCGTTCCACTTGGCCGAGAGCCACAGGTCGCCGCCACGGCCGGGCGCTGCGGCGACCCTGAACTGACTGTCGCCGAAAGCCAGTCCCTCCGCGCCGGCGGTGAATGTGAGCCCGCCGTCGGTCGAGCGGTACACCGTGCCGGAGGCGGTGTCGTAGGCGTAGAAACGACCGGCGTGGACCGGGTCGGCGACCGGGGTGGCCCCCTTCGGGAACGTCGGCACCTGTGTCCAGGTGTCCCCGTTGTCGGTGGAGCGGTGCGTCGCGTGCGTGGAGCCGTCCCAGTGGACGAAGGACCACAGCAGGACCCGGCCGTCGGCGCTCACCGCGATCGGCCCGGGTGCGGTGGCCGCGATCTCCGGCTGGCTCCTGAAGGGCCGCCAGGTCCTGCCGCCGTCGCGGGAGTAAGCGCCGTTGCCGCCGGATGCCCAGCCGGTCCGCACCACGTACGAGGGCCTGCCCGCGGCCGCGGCGAGGCCGGTGGCGGTGCCGAAGACGGGGTTGTCCGCCATGCCGCGGGAGGGCGAGGCCGTGAGGGAGTCGTGGTACATGACGCCGATGTCGGCGAGACCGCTGATCAGGTGGGCCCTGCCGGCGGGCGGTGAGATCAGCTGCCGTACGGAGCTCTCCTCCAGCCCCCGGATCTCGGGCGCCCAGTGGACGAGGTCCCGCGTCCCGTAGAGCGTGGCGCCGGTGCCGTGGACGATGTGCCGCGAGTCGAAGGGATCGACGGCGACCGCCTGGATCCACCAGCCGAACTTGGGCCGCTGCTCACCCCAGCGGAGGTACGGCGTCTCGGAGACGTCCAGGACGGCGGTGTCCTTCAGGGAGGTCCAGCTGCGTCCGCCGTCGGTGGACCGGAAGACGGTGTCGACCTGTGCCCAGCGGTTGTTGGTCGACACCACCACGGTGCCCGGACGGCGGGCGTCGACGGCCACACCGCCGTAGGCGAAGGTGTCGCGCGAGCCGTCGTCGGCGGTGCCGCCGGGGCGGACGGGGGTGACGTCGGTCCACACACCGGTGGCGGTGTCGAGTCGGTGCACGCCGCCGTCGCTCTGGCCGTTCGGGCCGGGCGCGTCCGCGAAGGTGACGTAGAGCGCGTGGCCCGCCTCGTCGTACGCCGCGCGGATCGGCACACGGGCCGCCGCGCCGCCCGGCAGACCGGGGACCTCCTCCCAGCTGACGCCGTCGCGGGTGCGGCGCAGGGTCGGTCCGCCGTCGGCCCAGGACGCGTACAGCACCCGTCCGGCGGCGACGAGAAACGTGACGCCCTGCCCGGTCGGGGACGGCTGGGCGGGGAAGTCGGCCCGTGCCCAGGTCGCGCCGCGGTCGGTGGAGCGCCACAGCCCGTCGTGTCGGCTGCCGAGCCACAGCGTGTCGCTGTCCCGCGGGTCGACGATCAGCCGCTCGCCGGCACCGCGGCCGTCCTCGTTGGCACCGAGCTTGACGGGCAGATCGGTACGCGACCAGGTGACTCCCCGGTCTTCGGAGCGCAGCACGGCGCCGTTGCCCGCCCAGCTCTGGGTGTAGGTGCCGACCGCGAGGTACAGCCGGTCGGGGTGGTGCGGGTCGACGGCCATCGCCTCGACGCCGAGAAGGTTGTGGTCGTCCCAGCCGAGGCCGTCGTTGAGCGGCGTCCAGGACCGTTTGCGCGCGTCCCAGCGGTAGGCGCCGCCGATGTCGGTACGGGCGTATGCGAGGCCCTTGACGCGGGGGTGGAACAGGACGCCCGTGATGAATCCGGTGCCGCCGATGACGACGTTGCGCCAGCGGTACGCCTGGGTGCCCCGCGCCGCGGGGTCGGGGCCCGGCGCCGTCGCGGTCGTGCGGTCGGCGGCCGTGGCCACGCCGTGCAGAAGGGGCAGTGCGGTGATGCCGGCGGCGGCGCCGGCGGTGAGGACGGTGCGCCTGCCGGGGTGGCTCGATGGCAGGGACATGGCTGGTACCTCGATCCGTGAAGGCGAGCGGGGGGTGGAGGCCGCCGTGTCCGGCCGTGGTCAGGTACGGCCGGACACGGCGGCGACTGTGGGGGCGTGCGTCGAGGAGGGCCACGGCCCGCGTCGGCCGCACGGCGGCGGGCGCTGGCCGGCGTCAGCCCTTGACCGCGCCGGTGAGCATGCCCTTCTTGAAGTGCCGCTGGACGAACGGCGACAGCACGGCGACCGGCAGCAGGGCGAGCACCATGACGGCCATCTGGATGGACAGCGGCGAGAGGTGGCCGGTGTTGATGGCCTGCGCCAGTCCCGTCGGCCGTTCCTGCTTGAGCACCAGCTGCATCATCACGTTCTGCAGCGGCATCATGTCCTGGTCGCTCAGATAGATCGAGGCGTTGAACCAGGCGCTCCAGTAACCGACCGCGTAGAACAGGGAGATGAC
Organism: Streptomyces sp. NPDC086835; assembly: GCF_044745705.1. Classification (NCBI taxonomy): domain Bacteria; kingdom Bacillati; phylum Actinomycetota; class Actinomycetes; order Kitasatosporales; family Streptomycetaceae; genus Streptomyces; species Streptomyces sp. NPDC086835. The sequence goes on along the minus strand of NZ_JBIVAU010000003.1, from coordinate 164,314 downwards.
GGCCAGCACCGCGCGGGACAGCGGCATGACGATCTGCCACAGGATCCTGGCCTCGCCGGCGCCGTCGATCCGCGCGCTGTCGATGAGTTCGGGCGCCACGCTCATGAAGAAGGAGCGCAGGACGAGGATGTTGAAGACGTTCACCGCACTGGGGAGGATCAGCGACAGGTAGGTGTCGGTCAGTCCGAGCCCCTGCACCAGCAGATAGGTGGGGATGAGGCCCGCGCCGAAGAACATCGTGGCGAGCAGGATCATCAGCAGCGGCCGGTGCAGCACGGAGCCGCTGCGGGAGAGCCCGTAGGCGCACAGGACCGACACCGTCATGCTGAACAGCGTGCCGACGAGCGTGACACCGAGGCTCACCAGCGCCGCCCTGGTGACCTGGCCGCCGCCGAGCAGCTCCTGGTAGGCGACGAACGTGACGCCGCGGGGCACGACGACCAGGCCGCCCGCCTCCGTGATGGTCTTCACCGACGACACGCTGGTCACGACGACGATCCACAGCGGGAAGAGGACGGCGGCGCAGGCCAGCGCGAGGACCAGGCCCTTCGCGGCGAGCCCCGCGGGGCGTGGCTCCTCCTCCCAGGCCGGCCGCAGCCGGCCGCGGGTCCGCTCGCGCCGCTTGACGCCCAGAACGTGACTCATCGCTTGTACACCCCCTGTTCGCCCATCATGTGAGCGACCTTGTTGGCCGCCAGCACCAGGCAGAGGCCGAAGATTCCCTTGACGATGCCGACGGCGGCCGCGTAGCTGAAGTCACCGAACTGGATGCCGACGTTCCAGACGTAGGTGTCGAGGACCTCTGCGGCGGTGGGACCGACGGCGGTGCGCTGGAGCAGGATCTGCTCGAAGCCCACGGTCAGGGCGTTGCCGACCTGGAGGACGAGCAGCAGGGCCACCACCGGGCGCAGCGCGGGCAGCGTCACGTGCCACATGCGCCGCCATCGGGTGGCGCCGTCCATCGCGGCGGCCTCGTACAGATCGGGGCTGACGGCGGACAGCGCGGCGAGGAAGACGATGACGCCCCAGCCGGCGTCCTTCCAGACCATCTCGAACGTGACGAGGAACTTGAACAGCCCCGGGTTCGTCATGAGGTCGATGCCCTCGTGGCCGTGTTCACGCAGGGTCTGCGCGAGCATGCCGGCCCCGCCGAACATCTGCTGGAAGACCGTGACGACCAGCACCCAGGAGAAGAAGTGCGGCAGATACAGGATCGCCTGGGCGACGGCACGCACCCGTGGCCGGACGAAGCTGTTGATGAGCAGCGCCAACAGGATCGGCACGGGGAAGAACAGGGTGAGCTGCACCAGGAAGATCGCCAGGGTGTTGCCCAGCGCCTGCCAGAACAGCCGGTCCTCCACCATCCGCGCGAAATGCTCCACCCCTACCCAGGGGCTGCGGGCCATGGCCTGCCACGCGTTGTCGCCGACATAGGGGTCGTAGTCCTGGAAGGCGACGACATTGCCGAGCAGCGGTATGTAGTTGAAGACCAGCACCAGCAGGACGGCCGGCAGTGTCATCAGGATCAGCGTGCGGTCGCGCCGCAGCCGGATCCGCCAGGTGATCCCGCCCCCGCCGGCGGCGCGGCCGGGCGGCCCCGCCGGCGCCGGCCCGCCGTCCCCCGACGGTGCTTCCGTGCTGTCGTCGGTGGTACGGGCGGGGCCCGCCACCTTGCTCTGCGACACGTCTCTCTCCCCGCTCCCCGTCCGCCGGGCGGCCGCTCAGGACGCCTGGCCGCCGGACTCGTCGAGCAGCTTCCGGTACCAGTCGCGCAGTTGGTCGCCGCCGCGTGAACGCCAGTCGGAGACGGCCTGCTGCATGTCGGCGATCTTCTTGCGGCCGCGGACGATGTCCTTCTCGAGGTCCTCGAACTGGCTGCTCAGCTCGGCCCAGCGGTTCGGCTCCTGGACCTGCATGCCGTAGAAGAGGGGCTTGGTGAGGAAGGCGCCCATGCGCTGCTGCCAGCCGACCATGCCTTCGGCGACGTCCGGGTGGTTGGGGTAGGCGAAGAACTGCTGAGGACTCGCGATGTATTCGTAGGTGGCGAAGACCTGGTTGTTACCGGTCTCCGTCTTGGTGATCTCGTCGCCCTTGACGGTGTGGTGGACGCCTTCGACCCCGTAGGCCTTCAGGCGCTGCTCCTTGGTGCCGTAGGGGGCGGCGGTGAAGTTGGCGATCGCGAGGATGTCGCGGACGGTCTTCTCGTCGGCGTTCTTGTTGATGAAGGCCCAGATGTTGGACGGCGAGCCGGCGTAGAGGCGGGGCTTGCCTCCGTCGTGGTGGAAGTAGTCCATGGCGGCCATGGAGAAGTCCGGGTTGTCGCCGCGCTGGACCACGGTCTTGCCGTACCAGTCGGAGATGTCCGCGTTGTACATCCACACCTTGCCGGCCGCGAAGAGGTTGCCCAGGTCGCCGGTCTCCGCCTTGGCGTCGGGGTGGACGAGACCGGCCGAGTACAGCGAACGGGACCATTCGAGGGCTTCGAGGTACTCATCGGTCTCGATGCGGTGGACCAGCTTGTCGCCGACGAGTTTCCAGCAGGTGGGCTTCTCGTCGAGGACGCCGAAGAACTTGTACGCGGCCCACGTCATGTCGCCGCAGCCCCAGACCTTGTTCCTGGCCGAGGTGATCTCCTTGGCGAGGTCGAAGAACTCCTGGGTGGTGGTGGGCGCCTCGTACCCCTTCTCCTTGAAGAGGTCGACCCGGTAGAACGGCGCGATGTTGGGGATGTCGCTGGCCGGCATGGGCAGGCCGCGCAGCTTGCCGCCGAAGACCGCACGCTGCCAGGCGCCGGTGGGGATCGCCGCCAGGTTGGGGTACTCCTTGACCTTGTCGCCGGAAAGGTAGGGGCCGAGGTCGGCGAACTTGTTGTTGATGGCGCTCGGTATCTTGCCGCCCAGTTCCCACGCGGGGACGACGACGGCGTCGGGTACGGAGCTGGAGGCGAGGACGGCGCCGAGCTTCTGTCCGTAGGTGTTGCCGTCCTGGTTCTGCCAGTTCACCTTGACGCCGATGGCTTCGTCCATCGCGGTCCAGTACGGGTTGCCGGACTTGGGCGGCGTGCCCCACAGGGGAGCCATGACCGTGACCGTGCTGCCCTTGCCGAGCTTCTTCGGGACCGAGACGGCGAGCTGCGAGGCCGGCAGCGCGGTGGTGAAGCCCAGCGCTGAACCGTTCTTGCTCGGCACGTCGGGCTGCACGACGTCGGAGCCCACGAAGGTCGGCAGGATGCCCTGGAGCTTCTTGCCGGTGGTGGCGCCTTCGGTGCGGTCGCCGCCGGAGGAACCGCTGCACGCGCCGAGCAGCGGTACGCCGCCGGCGACGGCGACCGCGGCGACCGCGGTCGAGGCGAGGAACGATCTCCGGCTGGGGGCCTGGGCATTGGGCATGGCGTCAACCCTTTCCTCACGCGGGCAGCCGGCGGGCATGGGATCGGCTTCGCGCATGTGTGTCGGCTTATGTGGCTGAGCTGAAGCGGGACGCTGTCGGAGCGCAAGCTCCCTGCGACGTCTTGTCGAAGCGCTTCGATGTTGCAGCGAGGTTAAGTGACGATGCCGGGCCGTTCAAGAGTCGATGCGAAATTCACCGCAGCACTTTGCGGCCTGGGGCGCCGACCTGCACCCCGGCCCAACGAAAGGCCTGTACCGACATGGAGTCTTGACACACCGTCCGAGGCGGCCCAGCATCGAAGCGCTTCGAAGACAGTCGAGCAAACCGGAACCACCGCCCTCGAGGGGACCCACGTGACCGAGACCCGACCCCCCTACCGCGACCCCAGCCTGCCCCTCGGTGAACGCGTCGACGACCTGCTCGCACGGCTCACCGCCGACGAACGGATCGCGATGCTCCACCAGTTCGCGCCGGCCGTCGAACGCCTGGGCGTCGGAGCCTTCCGCACCGGCCAGGAAGCCCTCCACGGCGTGGCCTGGATGGGCCCCGCCACCGTCTTCCCGCAGGCCGTGGGAATGGGTGCCACCTGGAACGAGGACCTCGTACACCGGATCGGCGAGGCCGTCGGGGCCGAGACGCGCGCGATGCGGGCGAACGACCCCCGCGTCGGGCTCAACGTATGGGCACCCACGGTGAACCTGCTGCGCCACCCGCTGTGGGGCCGCAACGAGGAGGGCTACTCCGAGGATCCCCGGCTGACCTCCGCCGTCGCCGTCGCCTACACCCGCGGTCTGCGCGGCGACCACCCTGCCTACTGGCGCACCGCGCCGGTGCTCAAGCACTGGCTGGCGCACAACAACGAGACCGACCGCGACACCTGCTCCTCCTCGGTCCGGCCGCGCGTGCTGCACGAATACGACCTGCTCGCCTTCCGCGCGGCCGTGCAGGCGGGCGCCGTCGCCGGTGTGATGCCGTCCTACAACCTCGTCAACGGGCGGCCCAACCACCTCTCCCCCCTGCTGCGCGAGCAGCTGCGCGGGTGGACGGACCGCTCCCTGGTGGTGTGTTCGGACGCCGGCGCGCCGTCCAACCTCGTCGACTCCGAGCACTACTACGACACTCACGAAGAGGCGACGGCCGCTGCCCTGCGCGCCGGCGTCGACAGCTTCACCGACCACGGCCAGGACTCCTCCGTCATCACCGGCCGGGTACGCGGCGCCCTCGAACAGGGGCTCATCGGCGAGAAGGACATCGACGACGCCGTACGCCGGCTCCTCACCATGCGTTTCACACTGGGCGAGTTCGACCCCCAACTCGACCCGTACGCCGACGAGAAAGCCTTCGACACCCCCGAGCACCGAGCCCTCGCCCAGGAGGCCGCCGAACAGGCCGTCGTCCTGCTCAAGAACGACGGACTGCTGCCGCTGGCCGAGGGCACACGCATCGCGGTGGTCGGACTGCTCGCCGGCGAGTGCAAACTCGACTGGTACAGCGGCACGCTGATCCACCGCGTCACGCCGCTGGACGGGCTGCGCACACGGTTCGGCGCCGGCAACGTGTCCTTCGCCGAAGGCGTCGACCGGGTACGGCTGCGGACCGCGAGCGGCTGGGTGCGGGTGCCCGAGTCGCCGGCCACCGCCGAAGTACGCGGCGCCGACGGCGCGCTGGACCCGGCGCTGCTCGCCGGCCGCACCGACCTGCCGCCGCTGACCTGCGGCGACGAGCCGACCGAACTGGCGATGGCCGACTGGGGCGAGGGCCTGGTCACCCTTCGCGCGCCCGGCGGCAGTTACCTGTCCGTCGCGGACGACGGATACGTGCGCGCTTCCGCCGACCAGCCCGGCGGCTGGGTCGTCCAGGAGACCTTCCGGCTGGAGGAGCACGGCGAGGGCCACCTCCTTGCGCATGTGGGAACGGGCCGGTACGTCACTGTCGCCGACGACGGCCTGAAGGTTGCCGAAGAGGGTGATCTTTTCGAGGTCGTCGTCACCGAACGCGGCGAGGACGCGGTGGCCGCGGCCGCCGCGGCCGCCGACGCCGTCGTCGTCGTCGCCGGGAACGACCCCCACATCAACGGGCGCGAGACCGAGGACCGCGGCACGCTCGCCCTCCCCAAGCACCAGACGCGGCTGTGGCGCTCCGCCCGCGCGGCCAACCCCCGTACGGCACTGGCCCTCGTGTCCTCGTACCCGTACGCCGTCGGCGACGCGCACGCCGCGCTGCCCGCCCTGCTGTGGACGGCACACGGCGGCCAGGCCGCGGGCACCGCACTGGCGCGTGTCCTCGTGGGCGACGTCTCCCCGGCGGGCCGGCTGCCGCAGACCTGGTACGCGGCCGACGCCGATCTGCCCGACCTGTTCGACTACGACATCATCGGCAGCCGCCAGACCTACCTCTACTTCGAGGGCACCCCTCTCTACGCGTTCGGCCACGGCCTGTCCTACACGTCCTTCGCCTACGACGACCTCACCGCCGCCCACGACGGCGAGCACGTCACCGTCTCGCTCACCGTCACCAACACCGGCCCCCTCGCCGCCGACGAGGTCGTGCAGCTCTACACCCGGGCCCTGGACCCCACAGTGCCCCTGCCCTCACGGCAGCTCGCCGCGCACCGCAGGGTCCGGCTCGCCCCGGGCGAAGGCCGGCGCCTCGACTTCACGTTCCCCGTCACCGACCTTGGCTTCTGGGACGTCGCTCACGGGCGCTGGACGGTCGGCCCTGGCCGCTACGAGGTCCTGGCGGGCGCCTCGAGCACCGACATCCGGCAACGGGCGGCCCTCGAGGTCGACGGCGACGCCCCCGCGCCGCGCGCGGTGCTGGAGACGCCACTCGACGCGGTCGACTACGACGAACAGCGCGGCACCGTGATCGTGGACCGGACCAGGATCTCGGGGGACGCGGTGACGGCGGCGGGCACCGAGGGAGGGGAACTGGTCTACCACCGCTGTGACTTCGGCGGCGGCGCCACGGCCGTCTCGCTCGACGTCGCGGCGACCGGCCCCGGAACGCTCACCCTGCGGACGCCGGACGGCACGACGCTCGCCGCGGTCGACGTCGCCGCGACGGGAGGCGTCCACGACTACGTCACGCTGTGCTCGGACATCCGGCTCGCCGGCGTGCACGACCTCCACGTCGAGGTCCGCGGACCGGTGCGATTGGCGACGATCGCCTTCGCCCGCTGAGGGGGCGGCCGCCGCGGGCGGCGGGGACCGGCCTGGACGAGTCCCCGCCGCGCGGCTGTCGGCGCACAAATGATCAGAGCCGGGACAGGTCCGCGGGAACAATGGGGCCCATGCGCATCCGAGCAGTCCGCACCGGAGAACTGTCCGTACTCCAGGACATCGAACGAGCCGCGGGACGGTGCTTCCGCGACATCGGCATGCCCGAGATCGCCGACGACCCGCCCCTGCCGGTCCCGGAGCTCGCCCGCTATCAGCACGCCGGGCGGGCCTGGGCCGCGGTGAACCGGGCCGATGTCCCGGTTGCCTACCTCATCGCCGACCACGTCGACGGCAACCTCCACGTCGAGCAGGTGTCGGTGCACCCGGACGCCTCACGCCGAGGTGTCGGCCGCTCGCTGCTGGACCACCTCGCGGCCCGGGCCGCGGCCGAGGGCATCCCCGCGCTGACCCTGACCACCTTCGCGGACGTCCCGTGGAACGCCCCGTACTACACGCGCTGCGGCTTCCGACCCCTGCCCGAAAGCACACTCGGCCCGAAGCTTCGGACCATCCGCGAACGGGAAGCGGAACACGGCCTCGACCGATGGCCACGCGTGGCCATGCTCCGAAGCGTCGACTGAGCCGGCCCCCCACGCCCCGGCGAGCAGGACCGGCGACAAAAGTCCGAACAGGCGGCGGCCAGGTCATGCTGCGGTCACCGCGGGCCTGGCGGAGCGGGATCCCGAAGTGCTCTCCGCGGTGCCGCTCTTGCGGACTCAAAGGAACTCCCACCACGTCCGTGATACTAATACCGGTATAAGTATTGGGCAGCGTTCCACGGCAAGGAGTCACGACACATGGTGGAGATCAAGACCGACACGGCACTGGAGACCATGCGAGAAGCCGGACGCGTCGTGGCCCACGCCCTCGCGGCCGCCCGCGCGGCGGCAGCCGTGGGAGTTCGCCTGCGGGAGCTCGACGAAGCCGCCCGCGCCGTTCTCACCGAGGCCGGAGCGCGCTCTCCGTTCCTGGGTTACCAGCCCTCCTTCGCCCCCATCCCCTTCCCCGCCGTGATCTGCGCGTCCGTCAACGACGCCGTCGCGCACGGCATCCCCGACGGCTACCGCCTGCGTGACGGTGATCTGGTCAGCATCGACTGCGGAGCCGAACTCGACGGCTGGACCGGCGACGCCGCGATCAGCTTCACCGTCGGCACCCCTCGCCCCGCCGACCTCGAACTCATAGCCGTCACCCAGCAGGCCCTGGACGCCGGCATCGCCGCCGCCACCGTCGGCCACCGCATCGGAGACATCTCCCACGCCATCAGCACGGTCGCCCGCAAGGCCGACTGCGGCATGCCGGCCGACTTCGGCGGCCACGGCATCGGCCGCCAGATGCACGAAGACCCCCACGTCCCCAACCACGGACGTCCCGGCCGCGGCTTCCCCCTGCGCCACGGCCTCACCCTCGCCATCGAACCCATGCTCATGGCCGGGGGACGCAACGACTACTACACCGACCCCGACGGATGGACCCTGCGCACCATCGACGGCAGCCGGGCCGCCCACATCGAGCACACCATCGCCATCACCCAGGACGGCCCCCGCATCCTCACCCTGCCCTGACCGCGGATCCGCTCACTTCCGGCAGCCGGACACATCGGCCACTCCCGGGAAGCACCGACCAGCGATCACGGCCCCCGCCGGCCCCGAGCCAGATGTCCCGCATGCGGGCCGCCGGGACTTCGGCGCTCGGCGGCCACCTGCCCCGGCAGGGCCTCACGCCGGATCCGGCAGGTCCATCAGCGCGAGCTCGGCCCGGTCGTCTTCGTGAGGCCGAACCGCGTCCGGCAAGGTCGGTACCCGGTTTCAGCCATCCCGCGACATGGACGATCGCACGGCACGGTGCGATCGTCCGGCTGGACACTGCCACGCGCCTCATCAACCCCGTGGACCCCCGCCGAGCCGCGGTCGTGCGCACGCACCGTCCGGGCGGACGTGACCGACAAGGCCCCAGGGAGGGACGTTCATGACAGCACGACAACCACCGTCTCCACGAGCCATGGTGCTCGATTTCGTCGCCGCACTCGAGACCGCGGGCACGGAGCTGCGGGAAGCCCTGCCTCAGGTGGAGCGTCTGGCGGACCTGCTCGCGCTCGCGCGCTCGGGGCAGATCGGACGCAGAGGCCGGGCCGGCGGCTACGAGTACTCGGTCCACGGAGCAGGCTGTCGGCTGACCAGCTCGGACGGGGTCGACATCGACGTGGACTTCGTCGACGGCGCAGAGGTGTTCGACCTCTGGCGGCTGCGTTGCTACGCGCAGAGCCTGCCGACACCCACTGCCCATCCGCCGGAGGACCTCTTGGCGGCGATCAGCAGCCTCGACGGCCTGCTCACCGAGGTGAGGCCGGGCTGGTTCGCGGTGACCCGTCGCCATACGACGGCGGTCACCGCGAACTGACACCAGCCGCTGCCGAGATGGCCGCGCGGTGTCCCACCCGGCCCCTGTTCAGTCCGCCATCCGCATGGCAGCGACGGTGCTCACGATGCCGACCACGACCATTCCGCCCCCGAGCCAGGCCCGGCGAGCACCCCACACGCCTGCGTCGGCGAGCCACACGGTGGCCGAGTCGGGGCGCGGCCGGTCGGCGGCCGGGACAGTGGCTGCGATCTTGTCCACCCGGTCCTGGACGAGGCGCTGTTCGGCGTCCGTCAGCCCCCCGCTGCCGAGTTGTCCGCCCAGCGCGGCCACCTCGTCGTTCTGCGCCTCGGTGAAGCCGGGCAGGTCGACCCTCGGGGATCCGCCGATGACGTAGCTGGGCACGCAGTCCAGAGGTGCGCCGTTCTCAATGTCGAGGTGCAGCTCGTGTCCACCCCTGCACTCGTCGCCGACCTGCTGGAACGCGACCTCGTACATGTCTGCGGCACTGCGCTGTTCCAGCAGACCCACCAGCACGAAACTGAGGCCCACGGCCGCGAGTCCGACGCCGACGAGGGCCACGAGTACCGCCACGAACAGCCGCATGTACACCTCTCTCACGGGAGGGCGGACCGCCTCCCCCGGCCCCCGTCGGTCCGCTCCTGCACTCGAAGCCGAGTGGACAAAAAGTACCGCCGGGACTCCTCCGGCGGAATGGCGCGAGGGCCACGGCACCTGCCCGTGATGCCTGACGCCCGTGCTTCCCCGGCCCCCACGGTCAGGAAGCCGGGGCCGGTGACGTGATGTCGGCCGGCGACCGGGCCAGTTGGGAGCGGTACGCCGTGATGCGGGCCGCCCGGCCGGCGGTGAGGGCTCCGACGAGGTGCCCTCGGCGGTAGTAGGCGACCTCGAGTCGGCGTTTCTCGTGGTCCAGTTCGCGGACTTCCGTGCGGTCGGCGTAGCGCGGCAGTCCCACGGCCCGGAAGCGGACGCCGTACTGGGTGGACCAGAAGGAGGCAACAGGGCGGTACGGCGTGGGTCGTCGGGGGTGGAGGAGGTTGTGCGCGGCGCACCTGGCCTGTTCGACGGCGTTGCTCCAGTGGCCCAGGGAGATGGGGCCGGGGGCGTGCGGGTGGGGGAAGCGGGTGATGTCGCCGGCGGCGACGATGTCGGGATGGGGGCGGCCGTGGGTGTCCAGGGCGCGGGTGTACTCGTCGGTGAGCAGGCCGCGTTCGAGTCGCAGGCCGGAGCCGGCGAGCCAGTCGGTGTGGGGCCGGGCGCCGAGGGCGAGCAGGATGATGTCGGGGGTGAGGTCCGTGGCGTCGTCGACGGTGACGCCGGTGACACGGGCATGGCCGTGGACGGCGGTGACGGTGCTGCGAGTGAGGATCTCGACGCCGGCGTCGAGGTGGAGCCGGGCGAGGAAGCCGGCGGCCTGATCACCTGTCGCGCCGCTCAGCGGGAGCGGGTCGCTGGAGACGAGGGTGACGTCGTGGCCGAGCCCGCGGGCCACGGAGGCTACTTCGCAGCCGATGAATCCGGCACCGGCGACGAGGAGGTGCCTTCGGGTTCCGGTGAGGGCATCCTTCAGGGCTCGGGCGTCCTCGAGGGTGCGCATGGTGTGGACACCGGTCAGGGGCAGGGAGCCGGGCCAGGGGCGGGGGCCCGCCCCCGTGGCGATGACGAGTCCGTCGTAGGCGAGGACGGACCCGTCGTCGAGGTGGATCTCACGGCCGGCCGTGTCGAGGCGGACGGCGGGGTGTCCGTAGCGTTCGGTCAGGCCGAGATGGGCGGTGCTGCCGAGGAAAACGCTCTCCGTGGTGCGCTCGCCGGTGAGGAACTCCTTGGAGAGCGGCGGCCGGTCGTAGGGCGGGCGGGTCTCGGCGCCGACGAGGGTGACGGGACCATGGTGGCCGGCGGCGCGGAGGGCTTCCGCCGCGCGGAGGCCGGCGAGGGAGGCCCCGACGATCACGATGTTCCGAGGGCCGGGCATGCCTACCCCTCGATGCTGATGGCGCGGACAGGGCAGACGGCCACGGCGTCGACGACCTTTCCGCGCAGGGCGTCGTCCGGTTCCGCGTCGTGGACGAGATGGTCGTCCTCGTCGAAGGAGAACACCTCGGGGACGGCGAAGACGCATTGCCCGTGGCTCTCGCAAAGGTTCATGTCGACGGTGATCTTCATGGGCGTTCTTCTTCTCTTCCGAAGGGCCGGGGCGCGGGCGGGTTGAAGCGCGAATAGGCGGGGGCGGTCCAGCGCAGCGGGGAAGCACGGTCGATGTGCACGATGTGGTCGATGGTGAATTCGACGATGCGTTGCGCGCCGGGGACGGCGGCGGCACGGCCGGGGTTCCAGTCGACGGTGGCGGAGCCGGTGAGTTGGAGGACGGCGCCCGTGTCCCAGTCGGGCAGGAGCAGTCCGGCGCGGGGGTCGGCCTCGAGGTTGCCGAGGGTGGTGAACATGGCGTTGCCGACGTAGTCGGGCCAGCGCAGGCGGGTCGGAGTGAGGGCCTGGAGGAAGCCGGGGCTGCCGCCGCGGTGCGAGGCGTCGGCGTTGCCCTCCCGGTCGGCCGTGGCGATGAAGAAGGTGTCGGCCCCTTCGACCAGGGCAAGGTGAGTGGGCGTCAGTTCCGTACCGTGCCAGGGCGTTGCGGTGTGGTCGTGTGCTGCCGGGGCAGGGGTCGGTCGGCGCTGCTGGATGTACTTGGGGCAGTTGGCGAAGACCTGGTCGAGGTCGACGTGGAGGCCGCCGGCGACCGGGCGGGCCTTGCCGTTCATCCGCATACGGCGGCGGGTGGCCGGCTCGACGGCGATCATGCCGACGTGGGCGGGCCGGGCGAGGACGCCGTGGAGCGGGTCGCCGTCGGGCGGGACGGCGTCGATCGTCAGGGTGGCCGGCCCGGTCGCGGTGACGAAGCCGGGGGCGCCGGTGAGCAGCGATGCCCAGATGGCGCCGTCGGTGTCGGCGGCGCCGACGACGAGCATGGGCTGCCGGGAGAGGAACTCGACCGCGACGTCGGGGATTTCGTTCCTGATGGCGGCGGCGGAGAAGCCCGCGTGGTCGATCAGACCGGCTCGCTGCTGCACGGTGCGCTCTCCGGGGTGGTGGACGCCCATGGCCGGCTCCTTCCTCTGGTGGTGGGCGGGCAGGAGTGCGGGCGCGGGCCGCCGGTCGCGGTGGCCCGCGCCTCGTGTTCTAGAAGAAGCCGCACGTCGGGGCGGATCCGGTCGGGGCCGAAGCGTCTTCGGCGCCGGTGGGGGCGTAGATCTCGAGGCGGATGCCGTCGGGGTCGGTGAAGAAGATGCCGCCGGATGCGGCGCCCTCGCCGTGGGAGACGACGCCGTCGTGGGCGAAGTCGGCGCCGAGCTCCCGCAGGACGGCCTGGGCGACCTCGACGTCCTCGATCGAGTCGACCTGGAAGGAGAGGTGGTGCAGCCCTGCGGAGCTGGTGGAGAAGGGGGTGCCGCTCTGCTCCCAGAGAGTCAGGACGAGCCGCCCGTCACGGGCGAGGAAGGCCCATCGGCGGTTGTCGTCCTTGCCCTCAGCGAGGATCTCGAGGCCGAAGACACGGAGGTAGAAGGGGAGCGACCTCTCGAGGTCGGTGACATTGAGACCGACGTGCCCGGTCTGCAGGGTCCGCTGCAAGGGCTGGTCGGCGAGGGACTGCGTCATGAGGGCCTCCGTCGATGGGCGGCCGGGCGACTTCCCGGCTAACCGGTGATACGAACGTTAACGGTTGACTCTCGTGCGCGTCAACCGGTGAAATAAGTTTCAGGGGTTAGAACCCGGTCGATGTGATCGCATGTACCCGACGACACGAAAGGGAAGTCCCCCATGAGCACTGAACCGGGCCGCGGACCGGCGGCGGATCCCCGCCCCCTGACCGGCGAACCCCTGCCACTGGACCTGGTCAACACCGTCTGGATCGACGAAGGGGTCCGCCACGACCTGCTGGAGCGTCCCGGCGGACTGTCCGTCTGGCTGCGGTCCGCCGGCTTCGCCGACACCGTCACGCCCGACCAGGAGACCCTCGACGCACTCCTGGCGACCCGCCGCGCGGTGGCGGCACTGCTCGACGAGAGCGCCGACGCGCAGCAGGCCGCCGACGAGCTGAACGAGATCCTCCGCCACGGCCGCATCCAGCGCCGACTGGGCGAGGCGGGCCCCCTTTCCGCCGTCGAGACCGACTCCCCCGGCTGGCTGGCGGCATGGACCGCGGCGGAGTCGTACCTGCGCCTCCTCGACGAACACCCCGACCGGATCCGCAAGTGCGCCAACCCCCAGTGCGTACTGCACTTCTACGACATCTCGAAGAACGGCAAGCGCCGATGGTGCTCCATGGCGGGCTGCGGCAACCGGGCGAAGGCCTCGCGCCACTACGCCCGGCACAAGCAGACCCGGCCGGCCACCACGGACCGGTGAGCGACCCGCGTCCCGGCCGGGTGGCGGCGACGACGGTCACGGTCGCGGCGACGGCGGTGATCTTGGCCCGTTGCGGACGCTTCGCCCTGTCCACATGCTGTCAGGACAGGACAGGACGCCCTCTCAGCAGGTAGATTGGTCTACACCACTGAGCGCTTCAGAGACAGGGATCTTCGTGGAAGTTGTCATCGTTCCGGATTCCGCCGCGGGCGGCGAGCTCATCGCCGAAGCCATGGCCGACCTGCTGCGACGCAAGCCCGACGCCCTTCTCGGCGTCGCCACGGGGTCAACCCCGCTCCCGATCTACCAGGCCCTCGCGGCGAAGGTCGCGAACAAGGAGGTGGACGCCTCCCGCGCCCGTGTCTGCCAGCTCGACGAATACGTCGGACTGCCCGCCGGGCACCCGGAGTCCTACCGCTCGGTGGTGCTGCGCGAGGTCGTCGAACCGCTCGGGCTGGACCAGAACTCCTTCATGGGCCCTGACGGCTCGGCAGAGGACGTCGCCGCTGCCTGCGTCGCGTACGACCGCGCGCTCGCGGAGGCCGGCGGCGTGGACCTCCAGCTGCTGGGCATCGGCACTGACGGCCACATCGGGTTCAACGAGCCCTGCTCCTCGCTGGCCTCCCGCACCCGCATCAAGACGCTCACCCAGCAGACCCGGGTGGACAACGCCCGTTTCTTCGACGGCGACATCGAGCAGGTCCCCCACCACGTGATCACCCAAGGCATCGGCACCATCCTGGAAGCCCGCCACCTGGTGCTGCTCGCCACCGGGAAGGCCAAGGCGGACGCCGTGGCACTCGCCGTAGAGGGCCCGCTCTCCGCGCTGGTGCCCGCCTCCGCGCTGCAGTTGCACCCGCACGCCACCGTCGTCGTCGACGAGGCGGCGGCGGCCGGGCTGAAGCTCGCCGACTACTTCCGCGCCACCTACGCGGCGAAGCCGGACTGGCAGGGCATCTGAGCGGTTCGACACAGGACAGCGGGCGGCGGCCGGGACAGGGCGCCGCCCGTTGTGTGCGTTCACGTCAGCGTCCGCCCGCCTTCCGGGCCGCCGCCCGGGCGGCCTCGAAGCGGTCCACCCAGTGCTTCGTACGGTCGAGGTACGCGGTCTCCGCGGCCTCTCCCGTCTTCCCGTATGCGCCGGAGAACGTCTGGTAGCCGTGGCCGGCGGGGGGCCGGTCGGCGGCCGGTTCGATGGAACTGCCCTCGTGCCATACGTTGAACGAGGTCACCGACACCCAGGCGGGATCACCGCCGATCGCGGGGTCGAGGGCGTTGGACCACTGCCTGTCGTAGGCCGCGCCGTAGTCGCGACCGAGGGTGGGGGTGGTGTTGCCGGGGACCGCACGGTCGTCGATGTAGCCGGGGGCGACGGACGGGGCCCAGACGAGGCCGTTGGCCCTGGCGTACTCCCCCGCCTGCTTCCAGCCGGGGGCGGTCGCGCCGGCGATCCCGTCATAGGTGTAGAGACCGGAGAAGTGGGCGACCTTCGTCGTGTCGGTGGTCTGCGCGAGGACGATGCTGGTGCCGGACACCTCGTCGAGGGCCGACCAGTCGCCGATGCGCAGGCTCTCGAAGACGTAGAACACCGAACGGTTGCCGTGGGCGGCGTCCCGGTGGAAGGCCGGGTGGCTGCCGTAGGTGTCGTTGATGTAGCGGATGTCGTCGACGGTGGACCGCGCGGTCCGGCCGCTGTACGGCTCCAGATGCCAGGCGACCTTGATCCCCTGACGCTGTGCGGCGTCCATGACCTTGCGGGCGAGGCCGTCCTCGTAGCCGCCGCGACCCCACCAGCTGTAGACGATCACACCGGCACCCGAGCGGGCGACCCACCGCATGTGCTGGTCGACGGCCCCGGCGATGTCGGCGGAGTCGTACGGGCCGAGCTTCGGGTACAGGTCGGCGCCGATGTCGTCCGGCGGGGTGCGGCCGCCCTGCTGCCAGTGGCGCCAACCGCCCAGCACCGAGGGGCTGCCGTACCAGGGGTAGTAGAAGAGGTGCACGTTCGGGGAGAGACCCTCGCCGGTGGCCGGCGAGGTTTCCAGGGTGAAGGTGTCGATGTCGAACAGGGCTCCAGATCCGCCGGTGAAACGCAGGAAGAGCGGACCGGAACCCGTGCCCGTCAGCGCCGTGGAAACCGTCGTGAACGACTCCCAGCCACCGGTCGGAGCCACCTCCACCGAGCCCAGCAACGTCCCGGTCTGCGAACCCGACCGGACCTCGATCGTCCCTCCCGCCCCGGCCGACGACACCCGAGCGGTGAACGACCTCGCACCCACCGTCGACACCGACGAGTACCCCACCCAGTCACCGTGGTCGATGTAACCGAGCGTCGCACCCCCACTGGCCCCCGCATGCCCCGCCACCTGCACACCCGCACCCGACGAAAACGCCTCACCCTCGACGGTCACCGGCCCAGGTCCGCCGTCGCCGGAGAGCGTGAACGCGTCGAGGTCGAAGAGGTTGCCCTGCCCGGTGACGCCCTTGAAGACGAGGAACAGCTCGGTCGTGCCGGCCGGGGCTCCCGCCAGGCCGCCGCGGACCTCGGCGAAGGTGTCCCAGCCGCCGGTCGGAGCGACGGCCACCGACCCCAGCAGTGTGCCCGTCGGCGAACCGGCCCGGACCTCGAGGGTGCCGCCCGCGCCGCCTGACGAGACCCGGGCGGTGAAGCGTTCGGCGTCGCCCAGGCGGTACGGCTCGAACGAGATCCAGTCGCCGTCGTCGGTGAAGCCGACGGTCCTGCCGCCCTCCGCGCCCCCGTGGCCGGCTGTCTGTATGCCCGACTGCCCGCCGAAGTGCTCGGCCTGCCGGTGGCGGGGCTGGAGGATCCGCACACTGTGCGAGGTGAGCCCGGCCCGGTCGGTGTACTCGGCGTCGAAGACGCCGTAGAGGTTGGCCGCGCTGTCGTGCTCACCGTCCGTCGGGATGGTGAGTGTGCCGGAGCAGCCGTTCTTCGAGGTGATCTCGTGCCGGTGACTGTCGTGCCCGAGGAGGTAGGCGACCTTGACCTTGGAGCAGTCGACCGGGCCGTCCTCGGGATCGGTGACGGTGACGGTGAACGGAACGGTGTCGCCGAAGTCGAACAGCGCGCCGTCCCCGGGGGCGGTGAGGGTGACGCTCGGCGCGGTGTTGCCCACGGTGACCACGAGGCTCGCCGTGGCGGTCAGACCGGCCGAGTCGGTGACGGTGAGCGTGGGCCGGTAGGTGCCAGCGGTGGTGTACGTGTGGCCGGGATGGGCCGCCGTGGAAGTGGCGCCGTCGCCGAAGTCCCAGCGGTGCGTGAGGGGTCCGCCCTCGGGATCGGAGCTGCCTGCCGAGGAGAAGGCGACGGTGAGCGGGGTGGGGCCGGAGGTCCTGTCGGCGGCCGCTCTGGCGACCGGACTGCGGTTGCTGCCGCCGACGTACTCGACGCGGTACAGCCCCTGGTTCCCGCTGCCGGAACCGTAGTCGAGGACGTACAACGCGCCGTCCGGGCCGAAGTCGGTGTCCATGACCTGCGTGCCGGTCCACGGGAAGTCCTCGATGACGCCGTGGGAGCCGTCGGGCTTCACCTCTATGGACTTGATCCAGCGGCGGCCGTACTCGGCGGCGAAGAACCGGCCGTCGAGCGACGCCGGGAACTTCACGCCGGAGGCGAGGTCCGGGTCGAAGCGGTAGACCTCGCCGCCCATGGGCGATTCGGAGCCGCCGCCGAACTCGGGGGGCGAGCCCGCGTCGCCGTACTTGATCCAGGCCGGTGCGGCGGCGGGCAGGGCGGTGAGACCGGTGTTGCGGAAGGAGTTGTTGGCCGCGCCGCCCGCGCAGTCGTACCTGGCGCCGGAGGGGCCGCTGGGGAACGTGTACTCGTTGTACGTCTCGGCCGCGGTGTTGGAGCCGGTGCAGTACGGCCAGCCGTAGTTGCCGGGGCGGGTGATGCGGTTGAACTCGACCTGGCCGCCGGGGCCGCGGGCGCCGTCCGCGCCGCCGGCGTCAGGACCGTAGTCGCCGAGGTAGACGGTGCCGGTGGCCTTGTCGACGGACATCCGGAAGGGGTTGCGGAATCCCATGGCATAGATCTCGGGGCGGGTCCTCGCGGTGCCCGCAGGGAAGAGGTTGCCCGGCGGGACCGTGTAGCCGCCGGTGGGCGTGGGCTTGATGCGCAAGACCTTGCCGCGCAGGTCAGCGGTGTTGGCGGAGGAGCGTTGGGCGTCGAACTGCGGGTTACGGTCGGCGCGTTCGTCGATCGGCGAATATCCGGACGACTCGAAGGGGTTGGTGTCGTCGCCGGTGGTCAGGTAGAGGTTCCCGGCGGCGTCGAAGTCGATGTCGCCGCCGACGTGACAGCACTGCCCGCGGTCGTTCGGGACTTCGAGGACGACCTTCTCGCTCGCCATGTCGAGGGTGTTGTCGGCACGGAGCGTGAAACGGGACAGGTTGAGATGACCCTTCCACGGCTCGAAATCGGCCGCGGTGCCGGTGGCCGGCGCGTCGCCCGCGGGGGTGTCCAGCCTGGGCGAGTAGTAAAGATAGACGTACCGGTTGGCGGCGAAGCCGGGATCGGCCGCCACGCCCTGGAGGCCTTCCTCGTCGTGGGTGTAGACGTCCAGCCGGCCGGCGACCTTGGTGTTGCCCGCGGCGTCGGTGTGGCGGACCGTGCCGTCGCGGGCGGTGTGCAGTACGGCCCGGTCGGGCAGCACGGCCAGAGACATGGCCTCGCCCGTCTCCGCGGGGCCGTAGGCGAGTTGGACCTGCTGGTAGTCGCCGGGCGGGATGTCGCTCTCGAGTGCCTCGGCCGCGACGGTCGTGGCGGCATCGGTCGCGGTGGCCGCGGATGCGGTGGTCGCGGTGGCGCCGCCGGGCAGCACGAGCGCGAACACGGCAAGGCCGAGCGACCACGCCCTGAAGGGGCGTAGGAACATGGGCTTCCTTCCTGACCTGGTGTGGGGGTGTGTCAGGCAAGGCGCGCGCCGTCGCGCATTGCAGGTACTCAGGGGCAGTCGGCCGAGCCTCATCAGCCCGTCGCCCATGCAGAGTTCTTGCGTTGATCGCGTAACTCTTGTCTCCGTCGTGCGAGTGTTTTGCATGCTGGCGATCCGCCGACCATTTGTCAAGGCACTGTCAAAATCACCCGGGCAGCGGGGTCATGTGTCACAACACCCCAGGGCGGGCAGGCGGCTTACCGCACGTCACCGCCCGACCGCCGCCGCGCACACCCGCACCCGCCCGCCCGGTCGCACACGCAACGGCTCGAACGGCACGGTCGAACTTGCCCACGATCGAGTGAACGGCTGGACCCGTCCCCGCCAACGGAACGCAAGACGGCGCGCCGAAGGCGGTTCTCGATCGGCCTGAATCACTCCTCACACACCCGATCCATGTGAAGCGATCGTGAATTCGTCTCCATATTCGACCCCACGCACGCCGCTGACCACGCGATTGCCGGCCGACTGACATTCACATGCGCCATCTGCACCACTGACCGAATCGGTCTCTTGACCCGCACTCGAGCGACGAACGAGACTCGCAGTGGCACTCATGCATCAGGAGCCACAGGCGCATGCGCCTGCGAATGGCCCTGCGAGACCGATATCGCACGGGGTGTGCGGCGGGGGAAAACAGCGAAGATCTCGCATGCGTTCTACGCATGCGCGCAATTCTCGACCCCCTCTTCCCATCTCTTGGTGCGCGGAAGGGAATGGAGGGGGAATGCCGACGCACATGGGCTATCCCGGCGTATACATCGAGGAACTTCCCAGCAGCGTCCGTACCATCGCCTCGGTCACCACATCGGTGACCGCGTTCGTGGGGCACACCCGCCGGGGCCCGCTCAACCAGCCGGTGCGCATCACGAGTTTCGCGGACTTCGAGAGGCGCTTCGGCGGCCTCACCGCCCAGAGCGCAGTCGGCTACGCGGTGCACCAGTTCTTCGGCAACGGCGGCACGGTGGCCGTCGTCGTCCGTGTGGCCAAGGCCGGCACCGGCGAAGAGGCCTGCGTCACGCTCAACTCCACCGAGGGGCACAGCGAGTGCCCCGTGCTCGAGGTGCACGCGAAGGAACCAGGCGTGTGGGGCTCCGGCCTGCGGGTGGCCGTGGACCACGACACCCCCACACCGGACAAGACGTTCAACCTGCATGTCCTGGACGCGCGTGGCGACGCGCGGGAGACCTTCACCGGCCTGTCGATGCACTCCGGCCACGGTCGCTTCGCGGAGACCGTCGTGAACGCGGGCTCGTCGCTGGTGCGGGTCAAGGTCCTGGACGAGGACCGGCCCGACCCGTCGGGCACCGTGTCCAAGCCGTTCGCCGCCGACCTGCCCGACCTGAACGTCGAGGTGAAGGTCAAGATCGGTGATGTGGAGCGGGAGTTCACGTTCTACGAGCCCGACCGCGACGGCGAACCGCCGACGGACGTCACCGAACTGGCCCTGCTCCTGGAGCGCAAGCTGCGGGCCCTGCCCGACGCCCCCGGCAAGCACGCCTACGCGGGGGCCGAGGTCACCTCCTTCGGCCGCAGGCTCCAGGTCGTCGCCGGCTCGGTGGACCCCGACGACGTCGTGCGCTTCGTCGGCGAGTGCGCCAACGACCTCGGCCTGGAGGCGTCGGTGAACCCGCCGGTCTTCGCCCTCGGGGGCGGCAAGGACGGCGACGCGCCCGGGCCGCGCGACCTCATCGGCAGCACGACGGACAAGACGGGCGTGCAGGCGCTGCGCGACGTCGACGACGTCAACCTGCTGGCGCTTCCGGAGCTCGCGGCCTACGCGTCCACGGAGGACATGGTCACCGTGATCTCCGCAGCGGAGCAGCTGTGCCGTGAGCGGCGGATCTTCCTGCTGGTCGACTCGCCGTCGACCTGGGGCAGCGTGGACTCGGCGCGGGCGGGGATCGGCGCGTTCGACTCCGTACGCAGCGACCACGCGGGGCTGTACTTCCCGCATCTGCAACTCACCGACCCGCTCACCGGCCGGCTGCGGGCCTTCCCGCCGTCCGGTGCGGTCGCCGGTGTCATCGCCCGCACGGACGGCGAACGCGGTGTGTGGAAGGCGCCCGCGGGCACCGAGGCGCGCCTCGCGGGCGTCCGCTCGCTCACCGTCCGGCTCACCGACCGTGAGAACGGCCTGCTCAACCCGCTGGGCGTCAACTGCCTGCGTACCTACCCCGTCGTGGGCCCGCTGGTGTGGGGCGCCCGCACGCTCAAGGGCGCGGACGCGCTGGACAGCGAGTGGAAGTACGTGCCGGTGCGCCGGCTCGCGCTCCATGTCGAGGAGAGCCTGTACCGAGGTCTGCAGTGGGTCGTTTTCGAGCCGAACGACGAGCAGTTGTGGCAGCAGATCCGGCTGAAGGCGTCGGCGTACCTGAACGATCTGTTCCGCCTGGGCGCGTTCAAGGGCGGCACACCCCGTGAGGCGTACTTCGTGAAATGCGACAAGGACACCACCACGGACGCCGATATCGAGCGGGGCGTGGTGAATGTCGTGGTCGGTATCGCGCCGGTCAGGCCCGCCGAATTCGTGATCGTCAAGATCCAGCAGATGGCCGGCCAGTTCGACCTCTCATAGTCTCCAGGCCCGAGGAAAAGGAACACAAAGGAAACCGATGGCTGAGTTCCAGGTAAACGCCCATCGTTTTGACCCCTACAAGAATTTCAAGTTCCTGGTCCTGTGGGACGGTCGGACGGTCGCGGGCATCAGCAAGATCAGTCCGCTCAAGCGCACCACAGAGGTGGTCAAGCACCGGCACGGCGGCGACCCCAGCTCGCCGCGCAAGTCCCCGGGCCGCTCCGAGTTCGAGGGCGTCACCCTGGAGCGCGGTGTCACCCACGACCCCGAGTTCGACCGATGGGCCAACAAGGTGTGGCAGGTCGGTGCGGGGCTCGGCGCGGAGGTGTCGCTGCGCGACTTCCGCAAGGACATCATCATCCAGGTCCTCAACGAGGCCGGGCAGGTGGCCGTCTCGCACAAGCTCTACCGGGCATGGGTGAGCGAGTACCAGGTCCTCGGTGAGCTCGACGCGAACGCGAACGCCGTCGCCATCCAGAGCGTCAAGCTCGAATGCGAGGGCTGGGAGCGGGACTACGAGGTGCCGGAACCGGTCGAACCGTCCTTCACGCACCCGGCCTGACCGCCGTCCGCGCGCGGAGGGGCGAACGATGAACGGTCCCATCGGGGCGTCGGCCACGGGGCCGGCCGAGCTGCTGGCCGTCTGGGAGTCCGGGCTGGCACAGCACCCGTCCGACCGCTCACTGCTGCTGCACCGGGCCGCCAGGCCCGGGGCCGGTACCGACGAACTGCTGTCGGTACCGGTCGGGCAGCGGGAGGCGGACCTGCTCGCGCTGCGCCGTGCGCTGTTCGGCGAGCGTATGCAGGTGCGCGTCGAGTGCGGCGCGTGCGGCGAGGAGATGGAGTTCGACCTCGACACCCGTGTGCTGGTCGCAGAGGCCGAACTGCCGCGGGAACCACTGCGGGTGACGGACGGTGAGTGGGTGGTCGAGTTCCGGCTGCCCACCGTCGCCGATCTCATGGCGGCCGCGGCGGCGTCCGGCCCGGCACAGGCGCGCGGCCGGCTCGTACGGGCCTGCACGGTTCGGGCGCTGCGGCACGGGGAACCGGTCGACGCCGACACCCTGCCCGAACTGCTGCCCGAGCGGGTGGAGCGACGGATCGCGGAGGCGGCGGCGGAGGCCGACCCGACGGCGGACGTGCGGCTCACCGTCGCCTGCCCCGAATGCGGCGCCGCCACCCCGGCAGAGCTGGACATCACCTCCTACCTGTGGACCGAACTCGACACCTGGGCGCGGGACCTGATGCTCGACGTCCATCTGCTCGCCACCGCCTACGGGTGGAGCGAGCCGGAGATCCTGGCGCTCAGCCCGCTGCGGCGTCGCTACTACCTGGAGCTGTGCGCAGATGTCTGACCACTTCGACCGGCTGCTCGCCCGGTACACGCCGCTGGGCGCGGCCGAGCCCGCGCCGGCGCGTGTGCGGCCGCGCCTGCCCGGACCTTTCGAGCGGGTCGAGGCGCTCCGGTACGGTCCGCCGGACCCGGACGAGCCCGCGGCGCTGATCCCGTCGGCCCCCGCGGCACCGGCCGCGCCGGCCACGACCGTGCGCCACGAGCACGAGGTGCGCACCGACCGTCACACGGTGGTGCGTACCGAGCGGATCCGGCCGGACGACTCCGCGCGGGCGGGGCGTGCGGCGCCGGAACCGCAGCCACGGCCCGCGACCACGGAACGGCCCCACGTACGGCCGGCTCCGCAGCAGCCACCGGCCCGCGCCGGGCGTCGCGGCCGCACCGCCGACACCGCGGACACCCCGCCGCCCGCCACGGCGGCCGCCGTACGGCAGCCGTCCGCCGCGGGGCCCCTTCCCGCGGCTGCCACCCCCGTGCCGCGCGGATCCGACACGGCCGCTGCCCGCGGCGCGGCCCGTGCCTCTGTCGGCCGCCGTGCGCCGAAACCGGCCGAGCGGGTCGTGCATGTGCAGATCGGCCGGCTGGAGGTCAGCGCCGCGCCGCCGCCCGGCCAGGACCGGCGGCCGGCGGCCCGCTCCGGCAGGGCCGCGCCGGCACTGACGTTGGACGACTATCTGTCACGCGCCTCACGCGGCGGGAAGAGGGACTGACGACATGAGCAACGCACTCGCCGTCGCGACGGTCACCCAGGCACTGAGCCTGCTCATCGCGGACAACCTGGGCCCCGAGATGGACCTCGCCGTCAACGTCGAGACGCGCAAGCCGCCGAACGAGCCGCCCACCGACCCCACCATCACGGTGTTCCTGTACCAGGTGACGCCCAACGCGGCCATGCGCCACGTCGACCTGCCCACCCGCGGCCCGGACGGCACCCTGCGCAAGCGCCCCGCCGCCGCCCTGGACCTGCACTATCTGATCAGCGCCTACGGGGAAGAGACCACGCTCGTCGGCCAGCGGCTCATCGGCTGTGTGATCCGCACGCTCCACGAGATCCCCGTCCTGCCGAAGGACGTCATCGAACTGGCGGCCCAGGCGCCGTACCTCGCGGGCTCCGATCTGGCCGCGTCGACGCAGAAGGTCCGCTTCACACCGACGGTGATGGACATCGACGAGACGTCGAAGCTGTGGGGGATGCTGCACCAGACCCCGTACGCCCTGTCGGTGGCGTACCAGGCGTCGCTGGTGCTGATCGAGGGCCGCGAGCGGCCGGTCCCGGCGAAGCCGGTGACGGAACGGACCGTACGGGTACTGCCGTTCGGCGCGCCCGGAGCGCCGGTGCCGCCCGGCTCCGGCACACCCCCCGAGGGCGCCGGGGACGCGCCCGAGAGGACCGCCGAGCCGGGTCGCACGCCAGGCGCCGAGGCGGGCGAGGAGGCGCCGGCGGCCAAGCGGTCCGTACCGGCACGCGCCCGCAAGGAGCAGCAGGCCGGCGGGCGCACGCCGGCGAAGCAGGCGGTCAAGCGGGCGGCGGCGTCGGGCCGTTCCCGTAAGGCGGGCGGACCCGACGAGCAACAGCCGCAGCAGGACGGAAAGAGCTGAGCCGGGGTGTCGCGGACGGGGGCGGGTGAGGACATGGGCACGTACAAGGAGGGCGGCGGCCCCGCCGGGGCGGCGACGCAGAGCCGCGCGCTGACGTCGGCGATCCAGGCGGTCCTGGCCCGTGTCGACGCGCACGCGGCACGGGCGGGGCTCCTCGGTGGGCACACGGGGGGCGGCGCCACCCGGCCGGCCGAAGGTCCTGAGGGCGCGGCCCAAGGAGCCGGGGCGAGCACGGGCCCGGCCGGCGCGGCCTCGGCCGCCCGGCCCCAGGACCCCGGTCCGGACCGGGCGGACACTGGCCGGTCGACCGCAGCGGCAGAGCCGCTCGCCGGCCCCGGCGACGCCGTCGCACGGCGCGAGGGTCACCGTGGCGACGCGTCCACCGCCGACGGGCCCACCGCGCTCGACGCGCTCGTGGCCTGCTTCGGACTCAGTTCCTTCGAACGGGACATCGTGCTGCTCGCCGCCGCGGCCGAGCTCGATCCCACCACCGGTGCCCGGTGCGCGGCGGCGTGCGGGGATCCCGAGCGGGGCCATCCCACGTTCTCCCTGGCCCTCGCGGCGCTCGACGCACCGCACTGGAGCGCGCTGACCCCCGTCGCGCCGCTGCGTCGGTGGCGGATCGTCGAGCTCGACGACGAGACCCGGCTGACCACCTCCCGGCTCCGCCTCGACGAGCGCATTCTGCACTTCCTGGCCGGCTCCCCCTACCTGGACTCCCGACTGCACGGACTGCTGCGCCGCACCGGCGTGCCGGACTTCCTCCCCACCTCGTACGACCTTGCGGCGAGCCGGGTCGCGGCCGGCTGGGCGGGCGCGGCACCGGGGGCGCCGCTGCGGGTCGAGCTGGTCGGCGGGGATCTGCGCAGCCGCGCGGACATCGCAGCGGCGGCCGCCCGCCGTTCCGGGCTCGGCCTGTACGAGATGTCGGCGGCCGACATCCCGGCCGCGCCGGCCGAACGGGACCGGCTGGCCCGGCTGTGGCAGCGGGAGGCGATCCTGCTGCCCGCCGCCCTGCTGGTGGAGTTCGGCGACCTGGACCGTGAACAGGCGGCGGCCGCCGATGTGTTCATCGAGAGCGCCGCCGTACCGCTCGTCGTTTCCAGCCTCGAACCGCGGGCGACGGACCGTCCGAGGGGCGAACGCGTCCTGGTGCCCCCTCTCGACGCCGACGAGCAGCTCGGCGTGTGGACCGACGCGTTCGCGTCGGTGCCCGAGGTGCCGGAGGCCGCCCTCCGTGACCTCGTCGCCCAGTTCTCGCTGCCGCCGCACCTTGTGCGTTCGGCCGGCGCGGCCGTCGCGCGCGACCTGCCCGGCGAGGACGAGCTGGACGCGACGGGGCTCGCCTGGCGTGCCGGCCTCACCGAGGCCCGGATGGGCATGGACGAGCTCGGACGGCGCATCGAACCGCAGGCCGGCTGGGGTGATCTCGTCCTGTCCGAGCGTCAGTTGAAGATCCTGCGCGAGATCGTGGCGCATGTGCGCCGGCGCCCCACGGTCTATCAGGAGTGGGGCTTCGCCCACACCCTGCGGCGGGGTCTCGGCGTCACCGCCCTGTTCGCCGGCGGCTCCGGCACGGGAAAGACGCTGGCCGCCGAGGTGATGGCGAAGGAACTGGGCCTGGACCTGTTCATCATCGATCTGTCCCAGGTGGTCAGCAAATACATCGGTGAGACCGAGAAGAACCTGCGAAAGGTCTTCGACGCAGCCGAACGGGGCGGCGCGCTGCTGCTGTTCGACGAGGCTGACGCGCTGTTCGGCAAGCGCAGCGAGGTCAAGGACAGCCACGACCGGTACGCCAACCTCGAGGTGAGCTATCTGCTGATGCGGATGGAGGCGTACCGAGGTCTCGCGATCCTGACCACGAACATGAAGCAGGCACTGGACACGGCGTTCATGCGCCGTATCCGTTTCGTGGTCGACTTCCCCTTCCCCGGGGAGAGCGAGCGGGCCGAGATCTGGCGCCGGGTGCTGCCCGCGCAGGCGCCGATGAAGGACATCGACCCCGAACTGCTGGCCCGGCTGACGGTGGCGGGCGGTTCCATCCGCAACATCGCACTGTCCGGCGCGTTCCTCGCGGCGGAGGAGGGCGAGCGGCTGCGGATGCGTCACATGCTGGAGGCCGCGCGCACCGAATATCTCAAGCTGGACCGCTCCTTGACGCCTTCGGAGGTCCACGGATGGGTCTGAACGAGGCTCCGCGCGAGGCGACCGTGCGGGTGGACATCGGCGAGCTGGCGCTCGACGGATTCGGCCGGGGCGTCGACGCCGAGCGTGTCACCGCGGCGTTCCAGGCCGAACTGACCCGGCTCGTACGCGAACGGGGCGTGCCGCTCGCGGCGGACGGCGGCCGTGCGCTGGACGGGCTCGCGGGGCTGCCGCCGCTGCCCGCGACCGCGTCCGCCCGCCGTCTGGGCCAGGAGCTGGCGCGCGCGGTGCACGCCGGTCTGTCCGGCCGGGGCGAGGTGACGTCATGAGCACCTCCCACTCGCAGGAGTCGCGGTCGGACCAGGCGGGCAAGCGGCGCAAGCGCAAGGACCGGGACAGGTCCGGCGCCCCGGAACCGAAGAACATCGTCAGCGGGGCGGGCCAGCCGCTGGACCTGAGCGTCCGCAGGGAGCTGGAGGAGCAGCTCGGGCACGACTTCGGCCGGGTGCGGCTGCACACCGACCGTGACGCGGGCGCGCTGACCGAGATGCTGGGCGCGGACGCGGTCGCCGTCGGCCAGGACATCTTCTTCCGCGAAGGCGCGTACCGGCCCGGCACGGTCGACGGACAGCGCCTCCTCGCCCACGAGTTGCTGCACACGGTGCAGAACCCGCACGGTCTCGGCACGCTGCGGGCCGGCCGCGACCTGGGCGCGGTGAGCCTGCCGCACCAGGCGATGGAGCGCGAGGCGGAGTCGGCGGCGCAGGGCCTCGTACGGGAGGAGGGCTCGGCGCCCGAGGTGGAGCCGGGGCAGACCACGCCGGGCTGGCTGCGGTACGCCCGCGTGGACGCCGACCGGAACCGGCTGGAGCAGATCGATCCCGCGACGCTGGTGGACCGGCTGGCGAACAGTGTGGTGCGGTCGCTGCGGGGCGACCCGGAGGACCGGTCCAGGCGGACCCGGCGTCAGCTCGCCCGGCTGCCCGAGGAGTTGCAGGACAGCGTCCTGGACCGGCTCGAGAGCCGACTGCTCAGTTCGGAGCACGAGAGGCTGCTGGACATCGTCGACGAGCTCGACGGCGACGAGGAGCAGGAGCAGGAACAGGGTTCGCTGGACGCCCCGCACGCCGAGAGCGATCTGTTCGACGAGGTGACCCTCGAGCGGGAGCAGGAGCAGCGGGCCGCGGAGGCGGAGCAGGAGGACCAGGAAAGGCCGGCCCCTGCGCCGGGCCCGGAGAAGGAGCACACGGACACCGAGGGCGCTCCCGGCAGCACGCCGCAGAACGGCGGTACGGCACAGGACGGCACGACACCGCGGGGTGGGCAGGCCCCGCAGGGCGGCGACCAGTCGGGCGCGGACCGCGGACAGGCGTCCGCCGGGCAGGAGCCGGCCGCGCCCGCCTCCGCCCCTCAGCAGGAGCAGTCGGGGGCCGCGGGGGGCGGGGCCGGTGGCGCCGGCGCGTCCTCCGGCGGCGCATCGGCGGCCGGGCAACAGGCGGGCGAGAAGAAGGAGTCCGGCGCCGAGGGCGGCAAGGAGGGCGAGGAGCAGCAGGCCGCCGCCCCGAGCGAGGAGGAGTCCGCGGCGAAGAACCGTCCGGGGGCGGTCGACGCGCTCACGGCAGGGCAGCAGATCAGGCCCGAGGACAAGGCGGGCCGGGACAAGCCCGGTGGATCGCCCACGGCAGCGGGCAGAGGCGTCCCGGACCCCGGCCCGTTCAGCCGGCTCGACGGCGTACGGAACCAAGACCTCGACGGTCCGCAGGACGAGGCCGAGGAGGAGCTGTCCGACAGCACCTCGGAGGTGGAGGTCGGCGGCGGGGAGAAGAGCGCCTGGGACATCAAGCTCCAGCCGGAGGACTTCCTGCCGGAACAGGACCTCGACGTGTCCGCCGTCCCGACGGCGGACGGCGCCGACCCTTCCGCCGCACCCGCGGTCCCGTCGTTCCCCGCTCCCCCGGTCACCAAGGCCGACAAGGTGCAGGCCGAGCGGGACGCGGAGGACGCCGAGGACGCGGCGGCCGAGGCCGAGAACGAGAACGACGAGGACGGCGCCGCCGCACCCGCGGACGGCGAGCCTTCGGCCGAAGAGGAGGAGAACGCGCCGGACGGCGCGGATCCCGGCGGGGCGGCGCTGGAGCGTGCCGCCGCGGCGCTGCCCGTTCCGGGTCCGGCGTCGAAGGACCCGAAGAGCGGCGCCGACCCGAAAGCCGGGCCCGTCGCGGCTCAGACGGCGGTCCAGGAGAAGCCCGGCACCTCGGAGAGCGCCGACCCCACCCGGGAAGCCGCCGCCAAGGAGGAGAAGGGCACCGCCGCCGCGGGCGACCGCCCGGCCGCCGCACAGGAGAAGTCGTCGCCGCAGGCGGCGGGCGGCACGGCGGGAGCGGAACCGGCGGCGAAGCAGGAGCAGAAGCCGCCGGCCCCGGCTCCCGCGGCCACGGGCGAGCAGGCCGCAGGCGTGCCGGCGCCCTCCCCCGCGCGGGACACCCATGTCACCGGCGGGTCCAACGTGGATACGCCCGGCGGGGTGAGCAACAACGCGGCCGGTGAGGCCGAGGGCCCGTCGTCGGACCCCGCTCCGGCACAGAGCCCGCAAAGCGGCCCGGCGCCCGCCCCTCCCCCGGCCCCCGCACCGACGAAGGCTGCGGCCGCCGCGCCGGCACCGGAGACCGCTCCGTCACCCAAGGCCGCGCCGTCCAGGCGGGCCGCACCCGCGCCCAAGGCGCCGCAGGGCGGAGGCAGGTCAGGAGGCCGTGGCGGGGCGGCGGCAGCCGCCAAGAAGGCGAAGAAGGACTCCGGGGCGGCGCCGAACCTCTCGGGCGTGTCCCCGGAGGCGGGTCTGTCCACCGCCTCGAAGCTGAAGCCCCACAAGGCCCTTGAGGCCATGGGCGGCGTGGGCGGCTCTGTGGACCGCACCGTCGGCGACGAGCACAAGACCCTGGCGTCGGCGCCGCCGTCGATGCAGCGCCCGGCGGGCGCTCCGAGGACGCTGGAGGGCAAGCCGAAAGCCGACGCCCCCGCCCAGTACTCCCAGGATCCGGCGAGGAAGTCCGAGGCCCCGAAGGAGGAGGAGGCCAAGGTCACGGGCGCAAAGGAGCCCGAAGGCCAGATCGAGGCGGAGAAGGCGGAGGAGCCAGGAGGCTGGGACACCTTCAAGATGGCCCTCGGCTTCGGCATCGGCAAGGTGCTCAGCTGGGTCGGCTTCGAGGTCGACGCGCAGGAACTGGCGGCCAAGTTCGCCGGCCTGCCGACCAAGGACGAGGCGCTCAAGCAGGCCCAGGCGGGCAACGCGCCGGGTGTGGAGATGTCCGGCGCCGCCGAGCAGACGGCCGGCGAGCAGGGCACGGCCGTGGACGCCAAGGGCCAGGACACCGTCACGACGGGCCGTGAGGACTCCGCCCGCCGAATGGGCGAGGACCAGGTCTACCCGAATGCTCCGAAGGAGCAGATGAAGGGGAAGGTGCCCGGCCCGGACGGCGGGAAGGCCGGCGTGCCCGAGGGCGGCGCGTCGACCGGGGCCGTGCCACCCGAGGCCGCGTCGGAGGTGGCCGAGCACGACCGCGGTCCGCAGTTCCAAAAGGCGTTCGGCGACGGCCAGAAGGGGATGTCGGAGGGCCGGCAGACCAAGGACCGGGACTTCCGCGACTCGCAGGCGAAGCACAAGGCGAAGGTCGACGCCGAGATCGCGACCAACACGCAGAGCCAGACGGGCGAGCGCGAGAAGGCGCTGAGCGACGTCAACACCCAGCGCGAGGACTGGCGCAAGGAGCAGGACGAGGAGCTCAAGAGCCTCGGCACCAAGAAGACCGAACGCCACGAGAAGGTCCGCAAGGACGTCAAGGACCGGGAGGAGAAGACCGACAAGGACGTCACCAAGGAGAAGGAGGACGGCGACAAGAAGATCAAGGACGAGAACACCAAGGCCGAACGCGACGCGGAGAAGAAGCGCGACGACAGCGTCAACGAATCGGGCAACTGGATCACCAAGGCCTTCGACTGGATCAAGCAGAAGGTCATCGAGATCAAGGACGCGATCGTCCGCGTCATCAAGGCGGCCCGCGACGCGGTCGTCGGCTTCATCAAGAACTTCAAGGAGACCGTCGAACGCTGGATCAACGAGGCCCGCAAGTTCATCGTCGACACGATCAAGCAGCTCATCGACGATCTGATCGAGTTCGCGAAGAACATGGTGCGGGCCGTCATCGAACTGGCCAACCGCATCCGGAAGTTCATCACGTCCCTGATCGAGGCGGCGATCGCCCTCGTCAACAAGCTCGCCACCATGCTGAAGCAGATCATCACCGATCTGCTGGACGCCATCGCCAAACTGCTCAGCGACATCCTGAGCATCCTCAAGAAGATGCTGATGGACGTCCTCAAGGCCGTCGTGGACGCGATCAAGACCGTCCTCGACTACGCCGCCAAACTGCTCAGCGCGCTCGGCGACTTCATGCTCATCGCGGTCGACTTCCTCTCCGACCCGGGCGGCTGGCTGAGCGGCGCGAAGAACTCCGCGGTGGACGGGGCGAAGAACCACCTGTTCCGTGAGGTCCAGGCGGCCGTGAAGTCGTGGTTCCAGTCGAAGATCGAGGAGATCCTCGGCATCCCGAAGGCGATCATCGAGAAGCTGATCAAGGGTGGCTACACCCTGGAGAAGATCGTCAAGGAGACGTGGGACGCGATCGTCCCGCAACTGCCCTTCATCATCGGCGAGATCGTCATCACCAAGGTCATCGCGAAGCTGATCCCGGGCGCGGGCTGGGCGATGGCCGTCATCGACGCGATCAAGGTCGCGATCGGCGCGCTGGGCGAGATCCTGCGCGCGATCGGCGCGGTCATCACCTGGTTGAAGGCCGTCCGCCAGGGCGGCGCCGGCATCCTCTTCGCGAAGGCGGTGGCGGCGGGCATCGTGGCACTGCTGGAGCTGGCCTACGAGGCGCTGCTGAGCGGTATCGGCAAGTACGTGGCGAAGGTGGGGCAGCGCCTGAAGGGCGTGGCGGCGAATCTGGGCAAGCCCAAGAGCGACAAGGACAAGAGCCCGGCGCCGCCGGCCGCGCCCCCCGGCGACAAGCGCGGCCCTGGCAAGGACCAGCAGGACCGGAACCAGCCGGCGACCACCCCTGCCACCACCCCCAAGAAGCCGACCTCACCCGCCCCGGGCAAGGACAGGACGCCGGAGGCCAAGCCGAAGACCACGACGCCGGGGAAGCCCAAGGCCACGACGCCGGGGCCGGCCAGGCCCAAGCCCTCGAGCGGCGACAAGAAGCCCGCCGGGGACAACCGGAACGGCAAGCCGCAGGACCGCACCGACGACAAGCCGGACACCCGCCCGACGCCGTCCCCGAAGCCGAAGGCGACCCCGACCCCGGCCCCCCGGCCGAAGCCGAAGCCCGACCCGTCGCCGGCGCCGGCGCCCAAGCCGAAGAGCGACACCCCGGGCCGATCGCAGGACAACAAGGACTCCACCCGCCCGAAGGACGACCAGGACTCCACGGCGCAGAAGCCCGACGACAGGACGACGTCGACCAAGCCCAAGGACCAGGACCCGGCCAAGCCCAAGGACCAGGACGCTCCCGGCAAGCCCACGAAGCCGAAGGACGCCGACGGCAAGGGACCCAAGCCGGACAAGGACGGCGCCCGACCCGGCCCACGTCCGTCCAAGCCGGGCAAGTCCGGTCCGGGTAGGCCGAAGTCGAGATCGGAGAAGGACGATCGCCGAGCCGAGGAGAACGGGAAGGATGCCAAGGAAGACCGGCTTCAGCGGATCATCGCCCGCATCCGTCCCGTCATCAACGCCAAGCTGGAGCCGGGGATCTCACAGAACACCCATGAAGCTCTGCTGGACGGCCTGCGAGCGCACCACCGGCTCACATCGCTCAGGAAATCGAACCGCGAGGACTTCACCATTGTGGCGCGGCTCAACCCTTCCGGAGTGGTGACCAGGGGGTACACCGACCGCCAGGATCACAACGACTACCGGGTCCGACAGGACGACGATGATCTGCCTCCGACGCGCGTCCCGGAGTTCAAGGACCGAGTGTTGCCGTCGAGTTTCAAGGGCCAATTCATCAACAAGAAGTACTCCGCCCGCGGCCAGTTCCCCTCCGGTGACCCGAACCGGACGAAGGGATTCGACTACATCGACCGCAACGGCCTCCAGGAGAGTTGGCCGGGCCAGTGGGACCGCATGCATTTGCTTCCCCGCGAGCTCGGGGGGCCCAACAGGGGTTCGAACTACGTACCCGCGCGGAACCCGATCAACAAGAACTTCTACGACGTCATCGAGAGCCACGCGGCGTCTGCCTTCGGCCAGAATTCACCCGATGATCCAAAGGTCCCCGGTTGGTACCGGATCACCGTGGCCCTCTACCCGGGCGGCCACGAGGACAGGCGATACCCCCCTACCGTCAATAATCCCCTGGGAGAGTTCCCGGAGGGCTTCCCTCAGGAAGTGAAGGCAGAATGGGGCCTGTACCAGCGGAAGGGCGGCGCCAACCGCACCGGGAAAAGCCCCAACGACTGGAAGGAACTCAAGGCCTCCATGGCACACGCCTACTCGTCTTTCGAGAGGCCACCGATTCCTGGCACGCCCCCGGTCCTGACGAACGTGAGCACGGAGAAGGATGTGGGCATAGTGAGGAAGGCCCTGGACGAAACACCGGAATTCGCAAGGGCTGTGATCGAACTGGCTCCCTTCGGCGGCGACATCAACAAATTGATCAGCAAGATGTCGAGCTACCGGTCCGGAAACAGGTCCCACACCAGGTTCAACAACCTGAAGGAAAGGCTGGAGCAGGTCAAGAAGCGCTACCCGATGCACTTCACCCTTTAATACGTAAGCGCAGACGCCTGCACGCCGCCACGCAGAGGACAGCACACCATGACATCACTGACCCGCCAGGAAGAAAAACTTCTCAACTCCTTCGAGGAAGTACGCCGCTGCGACCGGATCGAGGTCCACGCAGATTCCCTCGGCAGCCTCGGGAAGCCGTTCACGGCCATGCCGGCGCCGGACGAGTTCGCACCGGAGCTGGCGGGCGTCGAGTACGATGCCGACCTTTCGGAGCACATGGTCCGGTTCGAGACGTTCGCCAGTCACTGGTCGACGCGGTCGCCGCTCCCCGAATTCTCCGGCGAGTTCAGCCTCTCGCACCTGTTCGACGTCTTTTCGCAGCCCCCCAACCCTTGGGCGTCGATGGAGCCTACCGAATTCCGAAAGGAATTCGTGGGTAGCCTTAAGTGCATCGACAGCAGCCCGATTTCGGGGAGTGGCCGCATGTCCTTCCTGCGGGCCCAGCCGCACACGAACCCGTGGGAAATCTGGTATCAGGGCATGGCCGGTACAGGCGGCGAACCTTACCCACCCGGTTATGTGAAGCTCGAACTTTCCTACAGCCAGTACATCGAGACGCTTACGATCACCAAGGGAACATCCGGCTGGCAGTACCTGTTCGCGGACATCTCCCTGAGCGACTCCTCCTGGCGGCATGCCCGGGAACCCCTGCAGGCGATGCTGGACGTTTTCCCGGAACTTTTCCCCGAGTACGACTACGCCCCGCTGCGTGCCCGCCTGGAGGCCCGCCTGTGACCCGCTACGCCGACATCCCCAAGCCCATCCGCTCCGGCATCGTCGTCGTCGACCCCGAGCGCGGCACCCCCCAGCGCATCATCGTGCTCCAGTTCAACCCGGACACCCTCGAGCGCAGTCTCTCGCCCCAGGCCGCCGGAGGGTCCGGTGATGCCGGTGGAGGGGGCAGTGGGTCCGGGGACCGGAACGAGGCTCTGCGGCTGAAGGGGCCCGCGCACGAGACCTGGAAGTTCACGGCCGAGATCGATGCCACCGATCAGTTCGAGGTCGCCGCTCCCGACGGGATCCACCCCGAGCTCGCGACCCTCGAGATGCTCGTGCACCCGACGACCGCGCAGTTGCGCGAGGCGTCGCGGCTCACGAAGAAGGGGACCATCGAGATCAGTCCGATCGAGATGCCGTTGACCCTCTTCACCTGGGGGGTCAAGCGCGTCATGCCCGTGCGGCTCACCGAGCTGTCCATCAACGAGTCCGCGTTCGACGTGAACCTCAATCCCATCCGGGCGAGCCTCAGCATCGGCATGAAGGTGCTCAGCGTCAGTGATCTGCCGGCCGGGCACCGCGGCGCGGACCTGTACATGGCGCATCTCGCGCAGAAGGAGCAGCTCGCCAGGGCCACCCGCAGCGGCGGGCTCGCCGCGCTGGGCCTGGCCGGGCGCAACGGGATCAGCGGCATCACGGGGAGGGCCTGAAGAACATGGCAGAGATCGAGCCGTACGAGAGCGCCATGGACGCGATACCCGGCGCCCACCCCTACCCCCGCTCCAGTCGCTACCACGACGCCGAGATCGGGGTGCACCGCACCCCCGACGGCACCGAAGTGCGCTACACCAAGCGCCGGTTGCTGCCCCCGCTCGGCGACGAGCGTGCCGACGACGAGTCCGCGACGCACACAGTCAGCAGCGGCGAGCGCCCCGATCTGCTGGCGCAGCGCTACTTCGGGGACCCGGGCCAGTGGTGGCAGATCGCGGACGCCAATCCCGTGCTGGACCCCCACGAGCTGACCGACGAGGCGGGCCGGGACATCCGGATCCCGCACGCCGGCGGTTTCCCCGTCCCCGGGGACCGTTATGTCTGAGCAGCCGGTCGGGCAGGGGCCCATTCACATCACCCTGCAGACGGGGCCCCGGCTGACCCGGCCCGTGCCGCCGGAGGTCGTCGAGGCGCTGCTGTCCGCGCAGATCACGGCGACGGCCGGCGAACGCAGCGGTTTCCAGCTGGCCTTCGACCTCACCAAGACGGGCGCGCTGTCCCGGCGGCTGCTGCCAGAGGGGTTCTTCGACCCGAAGACCCGGGTGATCCTGTCGGTGAGCGTGAAGGGGACCCCGGAGGTGCTGCTCGACGGGCTGATCGTGCGCCAGGAAGTGGGAGCAAGCAACCAGCCGGGGCATTCGACGCTCACGGTGACCGGCGAGGACCTGTCGATCCTGATGGACCTCGAGGAGCACACCGACCGGTACCCGAACATGCGGCCGTCGCAGCGGGTCGGCCGGATCCTTGCCAAGTACGCGGACTACGGGATCGAGCCGCGGGTCTACCAGGAGAAGATCGAGCAGCCGCCGCGCGAACGGCTGCGGGTCGAGTACCAGACGGGTACCGACCTGGGGTACATCACCGAACTGGCCCGGGCCAACGGCTACATCTTCTATCTGGAGCCGGGCCCGCGCCCGGGCACCTCCACGGCGGTGTGGGGCCCGGAGCGCCGGATCGGGGACCGTCAGCACGCCCTGAACGTGAACATGGACGCCAACTCGACGGTGGACCAGCTGACGTTCGCGTACGACGGGACGGCGCGCGAGGAGCCCCAGGCACGCGTGCAGAACCCGGCCACCCGGGACAGCCTGCTCCTTCCGCAGCCGGACATCGGGCCGTTGCGCCCGCCGCTGGGGCGCCGGGCCACACCCGCGCTCCGGCGTCGGCGGCTGTCCGGCACGGCGAAGATGGAGTCGGAGCAGGCGCAGGCCGAACTGCTGGCGCGTGCCGCGCTGTCCGCCGACGCGATCTCCGGATCGGGCTCGCTGGACGTCAACCGGCACGGGTACATCCTGCGGCC
Organism: Streptomyces sp. NPDC086835; assembly: GCF_044745705.1. Classification (NCBI taxonomy): domain Bacteria; kingdom Bacillati; phylum Actinomycetota; class Actinomycetes; order Kitasatosporales; family Streptomycetaceae; genus Streptomyces; species Streptomyces sp. NPDC086835. Next base: position 128,648 of record NZ_JBIVAU010000003.1, on the reverse strand, counting down.
GCGCGAGCTCGTCGGCGTCCGCGGCGCCGGGGTGACGTACGACGGCGACTACTACGTGAAGTCCGTGACGCACAACATCAGGCCCGGCTCGTACCAGCAGAACTTCACGCTCTCGCGCGAGGGGCTCATCGCCCGCAGCGGCACCGTGCGGCCGTAGACGCGCACCAAGGACCAGGGGACCAGGAGTAACCACGCATGGCTGCAGGACCGAACAACCGGTTTCTCGGCAAGTTCCGGGGGCGGGTGGTGAGCAACGACGATCCGCTGAAGATCGGCCGCGTCACGGTGCAGGTGCCGGACGTTCTCGGCAACGAGACCTCCACCTGGGCGCTGCCGTGTCTGCCGTTCACCGGGCCGGGCTCGGGGCAGTACGTCGTGCCCGCGAGCGGGGCGGGGGTATGGGTGGAGTTCGAGCAGGGCGACCCCAGCTACCCGATCTGGACGGGTTGTTGGTACGGGGACAGTGCGGAGCTGCCGCCGGACGCGCTCACGGGCGGTCCGGCGCACCAGAACGTGGTGATCCAGACGTCCGACAAGCACAAGCTGGTGATGGGCGACGTCCCGGGCGGCCACGGCATCAGGCTCCAGGCCGAGAGCGGCGCGTACATCCAGGTCGACGAGTCGGGCGTGACGATCGCCAACGGCCAGGGCGCCTCGATCGTGCTCAGCGGCGCCGAGGTCAACGTCAACGACGGCCGGCTGATCGTGCCGGGCAAGCAGTGACCGACAACGGGGAGAGAAGAGTCTTGTCCGGATACTCACGGACCTCGGGGAATTCCGGGGCCTCAGGAACCTGCGTCAGCGCGGCCTCCGCGCTGCACTGTCCGCACGGTGGCCGGGCGTTCGCCGCGGGCGCGTCCAGTGCCGTGCTCGTCGACGGGCAGCCCGTCCGCACGGCGTCCGACGTGTTCGTCGTGGCCGGCTGCGCGCACACCGTGAACGGTGTCCCGCGCCCGTGCACCAGCGTCCGTTTCAGTCCGCCGGAGCGTGGTGTGCTGGTCGACGGGGTGGCGGTGCTCCTGGACACGACGGCGGCGCAGTGCTTCGACGCCGCTCTCGTGCCACAGGGGCCGGCGGTCGTCTCCGGGGCCCGCCAAGGGGTGGTGTGCGGATGACGGTCCGACGACGCAGTGACATCGCGTTCCCGTTCCGCAGCGACCGGCGAGGTCGCACCGCGCACGCCGCGTACGACGAGCATGTGCGGGATCTCATCGAGCAGTTGCTGTTCACCAGCCCGGGCGAGCGGGTGATGCGGCCGGACTTCGGCTGCGGGCTGCTGGACCTGGTCTTCACGCCGAACAGCCCGGAGCTGGCGTCCGCGCTGGAACTGTCGGTGCAGGCGTCGCTGCAGCGCGTGCTGGGCGAGGTGATCGAGGTGGAGGCCCTGGACGTGGTCAGCGAGGAGAACGTGGTGCGGGTCCATCTGTCCTACACGGTGCGCTCCACCGGGAGCCGGCGTGACGACGTGTTCGAGGGGAGCGGGCCCGCATGAGCGGCGTGAGCGAGGAGTTGGTCTGCCGCACCGACGGCAGGCGGGGCAAGGTACGTGCGGCGCGGCTCGGCGGCGTGGACGCGGTGGAGGTGGGCGACGACGGTCTCACGCTCACCGTGACGTTCCTCGGGAAGGCTCCGCACGGGTTGTGCCCGGAGAACATCCGGATCGACGGCGGGCGTCGGATCACCGGGATCCAGGCGGTCGACGTCTCGGTCGAGCGGGAGGAGGACCCGGAGCTGGACGACCGGCTGCTGGTGACACTCGACCGGACCGGCGACACCAGCCGCTACCGGCTGTCCCTGGTGGACACGGACCCGTACGGGCGGCCGGGCACCGAGCCGTTCCCCGGTTTCGACCAGCGGTACTTCTCCGCCGGGTTCTCCTTCCAGGCCGACTGCCCCACCCCGTTCGACTGCAAGGACCAGCCGGGCGACTGCGCCCCCGATGTCCCGGACGCGCCGGTGGTGCCCGCTGCGCCGGTCATCGACTACACCGCCCGTGACTACGACTCGATCCGGCAGCTCATCCTGGACCGCCTGGCGCTGACGACCCCCGACTGGGTGGAGCGCAACCCGGCGGATCTGGGGATGACGCTGGTGGAGCTTCTGGCGCACACCGGCGACCGGATCAGCTACCAGCAGGACGCGGTGGCGACGGAGGCGTACCTGGACACCGCCCGGCGGCGGGTGTCGGTGCGCCGGCACGTACGGCTGATCGACTATCCGATGCACGACGGCTGCAACGCGCGCACGTTCGTGACGGTGGAGGTGGCGCGGGAACTGACGCTGCTGCCGGGCACGTTCCGGTTCGCGGCGGTCGACGTGCGCGGGCTCGGTCCGCGGGACCGGCCGGAGATCGGCACGGTGATCGACGACCGGGAGCTGGCGGTCCTCGGCGAGCGCGGTTCCGTCGAGGTCTTCGAACCGGTCGTCGCCGCCGAGCCGCTGGTGCTGCGCCCCGCGCACAACACCGTCCGGTTCTGGACCTGGGGCGAGGAGGTGTGCTCGCTGCCCAAGGGGGCGACGTCGGCGACGCTGCGCGACGAGTGGGCCGACGAGGAGTGCTCACTCCGACAGTTGCGCCTGGCGCCGGGCGACCTGCTGCTGATCGAGGAGGTACGCGGGCCGCGTTCGGGTACGCCCGGTGACGCCGATCCGGCGCACCGGCAGGCCGTTCGGCTCACCTCCGTCACCCCTGCCGTGGACACGCTGTGCGACCAGCCGGTGCTGGAGGTGACCTGGGCCGCACAGGACGCGCTCACGTTCCCCGTGTGCCTGTCCACCCGCGGCGGCAGGGACTGCGAACCGGTCGCCGACGTGAGCGTGGCGCGCGGCAATGTGACGCTGGTCGACCACGGCCGTTCCCTCACGTTCTGCGGCGGCATCCCACAGACGGTGACGGTGCCCACCGAACCGGCCCTGCTCGGTTCGTGCGATCCGTCCGGCTTCGGCTGCTGGGACGAGGACGCGGGCAACGCGGTCGCCGATCTGATCGGCGCCCGCCTGGACCAGACGCGGCGGGGAGGGTTGCTGACCGCCGGTCAGATACGTGAGCTGTTCGAGGTCGCCGGCGAGGAGGAGACGGGCCGGGCGGGACTCGGTCTCGAACTCGCGGGCCGCCGGCGGGAGAAGGTGGTGCCGGGTACGGCGTACGAGCAGGCGGAGGCGCTCGAGACGCTGCTGGCGCAGCTGGTGTACCCGGGCATCCGGCGCCGGTTCCGTCCGGCGCTGCACCGCTCCCCCGTCGTGCAGGCCGTGCCGTTCCCGCTGTCCGCGCATGTGTCCGCCGGTCAGGCGGACCGGCTCGCCGCCGTCCCGGGACGGGTGCGGCACCGGCTGGTGGAACTGTGGCGCAGCGCCCGTGACTGCGACGGTCTCACCGAGGCGGAGATCGGCGAGTTGACGGTGCTGTTCGGGCTGAGGGTGCTCGAGCGTTTCGAGTTGCGGCGTCATCCGGTGGCGGCGCTGCGGGAGTTGCTGCACCGCAGCGAGCGGCTGCTGGCCGCGAAGCTGCGCCGGCTGGAGGTGCTGACGGCGCGGGCCCGTGCGGGCGCGGTGCTGGACGGCGGCATCGCCTGGGAGGTCGCGCACACCTGGGGCCCGGCGTACGCGTCGGGTCTCCATCCGGACGAGCCGGAGCTGCGCGGCCCGGCCGCCGCGCTGCGGCAGGATCCGCGGGAGGCTCTGCCGGCGGTCAGGGTCGTCGACCGGGACGATGTCTGGTCTCCGCGGCGGGACCTGCTGGGCAGTGGGCCGCGGGAGCGGCACTTCGTCGGCGAGCTGGAGGACGACGGCCGGATCGCGCTGCGGTTCGGCGACGGCCGGCACGGGGCGCGGCCGCGGCCGGGAGCCCGGCTGGAGCTGCACTACCGGCTCGGCGGCGGTACGGCCGGCAATGTCGGCGCGGAGGCCGTCAACCATCTGGTGCTGTGCCGTGAGCCGGACGCGTCGGACTCGGGCGAGGCGATGCCTGTCGCCGGGGTGCGCAATCCGCTGCCGGCGGTGGGCGGCACGGAGCCGGAGCCGCTGGAGCAGGTGCGGCAGCTGGCGCCGCTCGGTCTCAAACGTTCGCGGCTGCGTGCGGTCACCGCCGAGGACTATGCCGCGCTGGCGTCGGCGGTACCGGGTGTGCAGCGGGCGGCGGCGGAGATCCGCTGGACCGGCAGTGTGCAGGAGGCGCATGTGGCGGTCGACGCGTCGGCGGCCGGGGAGCCCGGCCCGAAGCTGCTGGACGCGGTGGCGTACGCCCTGGAGGGCTGCCGGCGTATCGGGCACGACCTGGTGGTGGGTCCGGCGCGCAGTGTGCCGCTGGACGTCGCGATCGAGGTGTGCGCGGCGCCCGGTCATCAGCACGGTCAGATCCTCGCCGAGCTGTACCGGCTGCTGGGGAGCCGGCGCCTGCCCGGCGGGCGGCTCGGCTTCTTCCACCCGGACGCGCTGACCTTCGGCGAACCGGTGCGGCTGAGCCGCCTGGTGGCCACGGTAGCCGCCGTGCAGGGAGTCGAGAGCGTGCGGGTGACACGGCTGCAGCGGCTCTTCGAACCGACCGCTTCGTATCCGGACCACATCGACGACACGGCACTGGAGGCAGGCGTGCTGCGGCTCGGCCCGCTGGAGATCGCGCGTTGCGACAACGACCCCGACCGGCCCGAGAACGGGCGGCTGACCATCGAGCTCGGCGGAGGTGCGCGATGACCGGCGCATGCGGCTGCGGCTGCGGCGGCCACGACGAGCGTCACGCGCCGAGGGCGGTGTACACCCCGCCGGGCCGCAGCGCTCTGGAGTACCGGGTGGGCGAGTACGGCTCGTTCCTGGCGGCCATGCTGGACCGGCTGGCCTCGCCCGCCTACCCGGCGCTGCGCGGCCTGACGGCCCGTACGCCCGACGATCCGGCCATCGGCCTGCTCGACTCGTGGGCGGTGGTCGGTGATCTGCTCACCTTCCACTCGGAGCGGATCGCCGACGAGGCGTATCTGCGGACCGCGAACGAACACCGTTCGCTGGCCCTGCTGGGCCGGCTGGTGGGGCACCGGCCGAGGCCGGGGGTCGCCGCCGACACCCATCTCGCGTACTCGCTCGACCGCGATCCGCGGGACCCGGACGTCTCCGTGGTGATTCCGCGGGGTGCGCGCAGCAACAGCGTGCCGACCACGTCGGGCGAGGACTCGCAGGTCTTCGAGACGAGCGAGGACCTGACGGCGCGGGCGTCGTGGAACACGCTGTCGGTACGCAGGCGCAGGCCGTCGCTGCTGACGCCTCAGGATCTGACACGGCGGTCGGAGATCTTCGTGTCGGGCACGTCCACCGCGCTGACGGCGGGCGACCGGCTGCTGTTCGTCTTCGCGGGCGAGGAGGGCGGGCCCGAGGGGCGGCGGCTGCTGCTGCCGGTGGCCCGGATCCGTACCGACCGCGAAGACGACGTGACGGCGATCGGGCTGCCGCAGTCGGCGCCGCCGATGCTGGCGGAGCTGGTCGACGAGCTGCGCGAGTGGATCACGGAGGACGAGCGGGAGGTCGAGGACGGGGAACCGACGCCGGCCAACCCCAATCCGCGTCCGGTCAGCCGGTACATCGAGGAGTTCGACGCCCAGGTGCTGGCGCCGCTGCGGGCCGACCTGGACGCGATCGGTACGCCCGCCGCGTTCGCCGCGCGTCTCGCGGAGCCGCACGACCGGCTGGCGGAAGCACAGGCGGTGGCCGCCGCCCACGAGGACGTGGCCGCCTGGTTCGAGCAGTTGGAGGCGGTGGTCGGCGAGCTGCGGGAGCGGGCGGCCGGCCTGGAGCCGTCCCGTCCGGCCCCGTCCGACGGGACGCGACCGTCAAAGGGGGCGTCGGCGCTGCGGGCGCTGGGCGCGGTGCTGCCGGCCCTGCGCACCCGCGAGGTACGGCCCGGTGCCGGCCTCCGGCGGGCGGCGGGCCGGCTGCCGGTCGCCGGCTCGGAGCTGGGCGCGCAGTTGCTGGGAGCGCTCGATCCGCGTGTGGCGGACGGAATGTACGCGGCTTGGCGGCAGAGCGCCCCGACGGCGCCCGCGCTGCTGCGTGAGCTTCAGGCGATGCGTTTCACGGGGGCGCCGTTCGGTGCGACGGCACCGCTGCGGCCGGTGCAGGACGACCGGGGCCGGGTGATCCGGCAGGCGGACTGGCCGCTGACGGGCGCGGCGCTCACCACCATGCGCGTGGTGTACGACCCGGCGGGACGGGTGCCGGTGCGCGCCGAGTTCCAGCACACCGAGACCGGTTCGTCGGTGCAGGTGTCGGAGAACCTGCCGTCGGAGAAGTCGTTCGACCTCGGTCCGGGCCGGATCACGCTGCGTACGCGGGCCGCTCAGGACCACGATCTGAGCTGGCTGAGCCGAAGGCCCGCGGACTCGCAGGAGCCCGGGGTCACCGCGCAGTTGTACGACGGTCTGCCGGACCGGACGCTGTTCGTGTCCCGTCCGGGCGAGGACGGCCGGGTCCATGTGGCGGTGAACAACGGTGACACGAAGGCCTGGCACCTGGCTCCCGGTGAGCACCACCAGATCCGGCACGGTGACTTCGAGCTGACGGTGTCCTACACGGTCGGCAGCGAGCCCGCGAACGTCGTCATCGGCATCGCGACGGTGCCGGGGCCCGCGAACCGCCATGTCCTGCCCCTCGACTCGGTCCGGGACTCGATCGCGGTCGGCAGTTGGGTCGCGATCGAGCGTCCCGGCAAGGGCGCCGAAGGCCCGGACGGGATCCCGGGCGACGAGAGGCTGAGGTTCGTCACCACGCGGGTCACCGCGGTGCGTACGGCTGTGTACACCAACTACGGCATCACGGGCCGCGGTACGGAGCTGACACTCGCCGATCCGTGGCTGGACGAACACGATGTGCTGCTGTCCAACATCCGCGACACCACGGTGCACGCCGACGGGCAGCCGCTGCGCCCCGCCGACGAGCCCCTCGGCGAGGACGTGCACGGCGACGAGCTCGAACTCGCCGAGCTGTACGACGGGTTGCGGCCCGGACGGCATCTGATCGTCTCCGGTGAGCGGACGGACGTGCTGCCCGGCTCCCCGGGCGCTTCGGGAGTAGCGGGCACGGAGCTGGTGGTCGTCGCGGGGGTGGAGCAGGTCATCGATCCGCGGCTGCCGGGCGACCACGTGCACACCCGGCTGCGGCTCACCTCGAAGCTGGCGTACCGCTACCGCCGTGACACGGTGCGGGTTCTGGGCAACGTGGTGGCGGCGACGCACGGCGAGAGCCGCGACGAGCCGATCGGCAGCGGGAACGCGGGCCGGCCGAACCAGACGTTCGCCCTGTGGCAGTCCCCGCTGACGTGGCTGCCCGCCGGCAATCCCCTCGGCGCGACACCGGAGCTGGAGATCCGCGTCGACGGGCTGCTGTGGCACGAGGTGGACAGCCTCGCCGGGCGCGGGCCGCGCGACCGTGTGTACGTCACGGGCACCACGGCCGACGGCCGTACGACGGTCACCTTCGGCGACGGGGTGCACGGCGCCCGGCTGCCCACCGGGAGCGAGAACGTGCGGGCCCGCTACCGCTTCGGCACCGGCCGGGCGGCGAACGTGCGGGCGAACCGCATCACCCAGGCGGTCACCCGCCCGCTGGGCGTCACCGGGGTGACCAACCCGCAGGCCGCGACCGGCGGCGCGGACGCCGACGGGCCGGGCCTGACCCGGCGCACGGTCCCGCTCGCCGTGTCGGCGCTCGACCGGCTGGTGTCGGTGAAGGACTACGAGGACTTCGCCCGTTCGCGGGCCGGCATCGGCCGGGCCGTCGCCCGGGAGGTCTTCGACGGCCGTCGCCAGGTGCTGCATGTGACGGTGGCCGGCGTCGACGACATCCCGGTCGCCGGTGACTCCGACGTCCTTCGGGCCCTGCGTTCCTCGCTGGCCCGGTACGGCGACGGGCGGCTGCCCGTGCGGGTCGACGTCCGCGACCTGGTGCTGCTGCTCCTCGCGGCGAAGGTGAAGGTCGCACCCGACCACACCTGGTCGATCGTGGAACCGAGGCTCCGGCAGGCCCTGCTGCGCACGTTCGGCCCTGAAGGCAGGGAGCTCGGCCGTCCGGCACGGCTGTCGGAGGTGATGGCGACGGCCCACCGGGTGCCGGGGGTGGACCACGTCGACATCGACGTGTTCGGCGGCGTCCCGGCCTCCGTCACCGCGGACGGACTGGCCGGCCTGGCGGAGCGCCTCGGCGGGCCGGCGGCCACGGTCCCGGCCCGGCACGCCGAGTACGACGAGGTGGTGCACCGCGTCACCGCCGACGGCGGCGAGACGCTGACGTCGGTCGCGGGCCGCCACGGCATCCCGCTCGCCGAGCTGCTGCGTCTGAACCCGGACATCACCGACACCCGGCGGCTGGAGAAGGGGCGGCGGGTGTTCGTCTTCCGCGGTGTCCGGCCGGCTCAACTCGCCCTGCTGACACCGCAGGTGCCCGACACGCTGATTCTGACGGAGGTCACCGCATGAGCAGGGAACCGGACGGTCTCGCGGAGCTGCTGCCGCAGTGGCACCGGCTGCGCGACGCCGAGCGCGGGGAGCCGCTGCGTGCGCTGCTCGCGGTCATCGCCGAGCAGGTCGATCTGGTGCGGGACGGCGTCGAGCAGGGGTACGAGGACCTGTTCGTGGAGACGGCGGCGCCCTGGGTGCTGCCGTATCTCGGCGACCTGGTGGGCTACACCCCGCTGCCCGGGTACGAGCGGGTTCCGACCGGCGGCCTGGGCGGCGCCGGCGGGGAGGAGTCGCGTCGGCGGCTCGCCGAGGCGCTCGCCCCGCGCCGTGACGTGGCCGCCACCGTCGCCCACCGGCGCCGCAAGGGCACGCTGCACCTGCTGGAGGAGATGGCGCAGGAGATCGCGGGATGGCCCGCCAGGGCCGTCGAGTTCTCCCGGCTGGTCTCCCACCACCAGCCGGTGCGGCTGTACGGGTCGGGGTCGTCCGCGGCCGACTCCCGCCGACTGGAGCGCGGCCGGCTGGCGGACGTACGGGACGGTGCGCAACTCGACCTGGCGGGAACCCCGTTCACCGGAACGGCCCGGTCCGTGGATGTGCGCAGGGCGGGCTCGGCGCGGCGGCAGGGCGGTCCGTCCCCGGCCGGTCTGGGGCTGTTCGTGTGGCGGCTGAAGCCGTATCACGTCACACGGGCCCCGGCGTACTGCATCGACCGTGCGCGCAGCCTGTACACGTTCTCCATCCTCGGCAACGACAGCCCGCTGGTGACGAAGCCGGTGCCCGAGCCGTCGGCGACGCACATCGCGACGATCGACAACGTGCCCGCGTACATCCGGCGCCGGCAGCTCGCCGACCGGCTCGCGGACCTCTACGGTCCGGGCAAGAGCTTCACGATCTGGCGGGACGGGCAGGACGAGCCGGTCCCGATGTCGGACATCGTCGTCGCCGACCTCTCGCAGTGGCGCTACCGGCCGCGGCGTGGCCAGGTGGCGGTCGACCCGGAGCTCGGGCGGATCGCCTTCGGTTCACGTTCCGCGCCGCGGCAGGGCGTGTGGGTCACGTATCACTACGCGTTCGGGGACGACACGGGCGGTGGCGAGTACCCACGCGAGCGGGACACCTCGCCGGCGGCGGAGTTCTACCGGGTGGGACCCGGGCAGCGCTTCCAGAAGATCATGGACGCGTACGAGGAGTGGCGCGGCGACCGGCGGGCCGGCCGTTGCGGCCCCGAGGGCGTCATCGAGATCACGCACAGCGGCGCCTACCAGGAGCAGCTGGACTTCGACCTGGAGCGCGGCGACCGGCTGGAGCTGCGGGCCGCCGAAGGATGCCGTCCGGTGATCCGGCTGCTCGACTGGTACAGCAACCGTCCCGACGCGCTCAACATCCGCGCCCAGGACGACTGCCCGCCGGGACGGGACGCGCCGCGGATCGTCCTCGACGGGCTGCTGGTCGCCGGGCGCGGGCTGAACGTGAGCGGCCCGGTCGGTGCGGTGGTGCTGCGGCACTGCACGCTGGTGCCCGGCTGGTCGCTGGAGCCGGAGTGCGATCCGCACTCGCCCGAGGAGCCCAGCCTGGTCCTGGAGCGGACCACCGCCTGTGTGCAGATCGAGCGGAGCATCCTCGGCACCATCGAGGTGATCGGCGACGAGGTGAACCACGATCCGGTGCCCATCCACATCCGGGACAGTGTCCTCGACGCCACCGGCCACGACCGCGAGGCGCTGTCCGCGCCGGACTGCCGCCTGGCGCACGCCGTGCTGCACGCCCATCGCACGACGGTGATCGGGGAGGTGCACACGCACGCCGTCGAGATCGGCGAGAACAGCGTCTTCACCGGGCAGATGCGGGTGGCCCGGCGCGGTGTCGGCTGCCTGCGGTACTCGTACGTGCCGCCGGGATCCCGCACTCCGCGCAGGCACCGCTGCCAACCTGACCTCTCGGGCGGCGAACCGCTGCGACCGCTGTTCACGAGTGAGCGGTACGGCACACCCGCCTACGGCCGGCTGTCCGACGCGTGCCCGCCCGAGATCCGCCGGGGCGCCGACGACGGCTCCGAGATGGGCGTCTTCCACGATCTGTACGAACCGCAGCGCGAGGACAGCCTGCGGGCCCGGCTCGCCGAGTACACCCCGGCCGGGACGGACGCCGGGATCATCCCCGTCACCTGAGACGACTTCTTCCGAACTACCCGAGGGGGACACCGAACCCATGCACGCTGACATCTCGCGCGACACCTTCCGGCCGGAGCGGCACTACTCGGCGGTGATCGCGCAGCAGGGCCGCGTACAGCTGGACGCCGACGCCAACGAGCAGGCGGCGATCCAGCTCCACCAGGCCCGGACCGCTCTGTCCGACCTGATCGGCACCCACGGCGGGCCGAGCGGCGCGACCGGTTTCGAGGTGCGTTTCCTCGGCGGCAGCCGGGAGCTCGACGACCTGTCCATCGGCGGCGGCCGCTACTACGTGGACGGCATCCTCGTCGACGCGACCCGGCCCGCGCCCGGCGTACCCGTGCCGGACGAGGACGAGGCCGGCGACGCGGCGACGGAGCCGCCCGCCCCGCCGGCCACCTGGACCTACTGGGACCAGCCGGACGGTCACCGCGACCCGGAGCGCCCCGGCGACCGGTTGCCGACCCGATTCCCTTACCTGGCCTGCCTCCAGGTGTGGGAGCGGACGGTCACGGCGGCGGAGGACCCGCTGCTGCGCGAGGTCGCGCTCGGCGCGGCGATGCCGGACACCGCGGCCCGGCGCAAGGTGGTGTGGCAGGTCGTCCCGGTACCCGGCTCCGAGCTGGAGGTCGAGGACGGGGCCACCAAGGACCAGGTCCGCGAGGCCTTCGCCAAGTGGGAGGCGGCACAGGCGCCGACGGCCCGGATGGCGGCACGCAGCGAACGTCCGGACCGGGCGGACGAGGACCCGTGCCTGGTGCGTCCGGACGCCCGCTACCGCGGACCGGAGAACCAGCTCTACCGGGTGGAGATCCATGAGGGCGGCCCGGCCGGTGAGGCGACGTTCAAGTGGTCCAGGGAGAACGGGTCCGTGACCCTCCCGGTCGACGAACTCGACGGCACATGGGTGGAGCTCGGCTCGATCGGCAGCGACGACAAGCTCGGCCTGAACGTGGGCGACTGGGTCGAGTTCGTCGACACCGCCTACACCAGCCGCCGGGAACCGCTGCCGCTGCTGCGGGTCGAGGAGCTCGACCTGCCGGGCCGGCGGGTGCGGCTGTCCGGCGAACCGGACCCGTCGGTGGGCAGGCGGCCCGAACTCGCCCCGTATCTGCGGCGCTGGGACCACCGTCCCGGTTCCCGTCCCGCGGGCTCCGGCCGCTCGAGGACGCCCGCCTCGAAGTCCCGCGGCGGCGCGCTGCGCATCGAGGAAGGGGTCTGGCTGCCCCTGGAGGACGGGGTGTTCGTGTACTTCGAAGCAGGCAGGACCTACCGCTCCGGCGACTTCTGGACGGTACCCGCGCGCACGGCGACCGGCTCCGTCGAGTGGCCGGTGGACACCGCCCGGCGTCCGCTGCTGCGCTCCCCGCACGGGGTGCGGGTGCACCGCGCGCCGCTCGCCTGGGTCCTCGGCGAGGGCTCGGTGGCCGATCTCCGGCTGGCCTTCGGGCCGTTGGCCGCTCCGCTGCCCGCCGCGGACGCGGAGGCGCTCGCCGCGGAGGAGAGCGCGGAGCAGGAGGCCGTCGCCGCGGAGCGTGCCGCGGCGGGCGGTTCGACGGACCCCGCAGGCGGGAAAAACGATCAGGGACGGTCCGAGAACTGACGGTCCGCCGGGAAGGAGCACCACGATGGCAACGCCGCTGTCCGCCGACAAACTGCTCAGAGCCTTACGCAACGAAGGACTGCGTGTCGTCGAGCACCGAAGCTGGCGCACGCACAACCGCAACCACAAGGGCCCCTGGGGGCCGGTGAACGGTGTGATGATCCATCACACCGTGACCTCCGGCACCTCGAGTTCCGTCGAGCTCTGCTACAACGGCCACTCCAGTCTGCCCGGCCCGCTGTGCCACGGGGTGATCGCCAAGGACGGGACGGTCTATCTGGTCGGCAACGGCCGGGCCAACCACGCCGGCCTCGGCGACGACGACGTCCTGCGCGCCGTGATCAACGAGTCGGCGACGCTGCCCGCCGACAACGAGGCCAACACCGACGGCAACCGCCACTTCTACGGCTTCGAATGCGTCAACCTCGGGGACGGCAAGGACCCGTGGCCGGCGGCGCAGCTGGAGGCGATCGAGAAGGCCGCGGCGGCGATCTGCCGTGCTCACGGCTGGTCGCAGCGGTCGGTCATCGGGCACAAGGAGTGGCAGCCGGGAAAGGTCGACCCGCGCGGCTTCACCATGGACGCGATGCGCAGCCGCATCAAGGAACGGCTCGGCGGCAGACCGCCGGGGCCGACGACACCGCCCGCACCGACCTACGAGCCGTTCCCCGGGGCGGCGTTCTTCCAGGTCGGCAGACGCAGCGCCATCATCACGGCGATGGGCAGACGCCTGGTCGCCGAGGGCTGCGGCCGCTACGAGGTGGGCCCAGGCCCCGAGTGGTCGGAAGCGGACCGCAAGTCGTACGCGGCATGGCAGCGCAAGCTCGGCTATTCGGGCAGCGACGCGGACGGCATTCCGGGCAGGACGAGCTGGGACAAGCTCAAGGTCCCCAACGTCTGACCGGCGTGTCCGCCGCGGCTCGCAGACGGCCCCGTGCAAAAGGCACGGGGCCGTCCGCCGTTCGCGATTCTGTGACCACCCGGGTCACACGTCGTGCCCGTGGGCGGCCAGCCACCGGTGGACTGCCGCCTTGTCGGCGACGCTGACCCGCGCGGGGGCGTCGGGAGCGGGACCCTTGTCCGTGTTGAAGCCCGTGTCGGTGACCCGGGCGGTGACCCAGTCGGCCAGTTCGCGCGCGGACTCCTCGGACAGGGCGCGCCGCTCCCATTCGTATCTGGCCCGCTCCGCCGCGCCGGCGTCGTTACGGGTGGCTTCCGCCAGCCAGACGGGGATGAGGCGCATCGCCACCTCCTCGTCGGACGGGGCGTGGGACCGGGTGTGTGCGGAATCGTTCATACGGCGTCACCCTCACAGTTCGCGCAGCGCGGGCAGCAGTGTGCTCCGCGCCCATTCGAGGAACGGCTCCTGCTGGTCGCCGCCGACCTGGACGAGGGCGACCTCGGTGAAGCCCGCGTCGACGTACGCGCGGACCGCGTCGACGAAGGCGCCGACGTCGTCACCGCACGGCACGGTCCGTGCGACGTCGTCCTCCGTGACGAGCTCGGTGGCCTGCTCGAAGGACTTCGGGCCCGGGAGTTCCGCGTTGACCCGCCAGCCGCCGACGGCCCAGCGGAACTGGTCGTGCGCACGTTTCACCGCGGCGTCCCGGTCGGTGTCGTAGCAGACGGGAAGCTGGCCGACACGGGGTTTGCCCGTGCCGCCGTGGCGGTCGAAGGCGTCGAGGAGTTCCTTCTTCGGCTCGGTGGCGATGACCAGGTCGGCGGTTCGCCCCGCGACGGCGCAGGACTTGTCGCCGGAGACGGCGACACCGATCGGCACACGCTCGGCGGGTAGGTCCCACAGCTTGGCGTCGACGACGTCGAAATGGGCGCCGTGGTGGGTGACATGCTCGCCGTCGAGGAGCCGGCGGATGATCCCTGCTGCTTCCTCCAGCATCTCCAGGCGTACGTGCGCGGCGGGCCAGTCACCGCCCACGACATGCTCGTTGAGGTTCTCGCCGGAGCCCAGTCCGAGGCGGAAGCGCCCCTCGGACAGCAGTTGCACCGTCGCTGCCTTCTGCGCCACGACGGCCGGGTGGTAACGGGTGGTCGGGCAGGTCACGTACGTCATCAGCGGGATCCGCGAGGTGGCCTGGGCCGCGGCTCCGAGGACGCTCCAGGCGTAGGGGGCGTGGCCCTGCGAGGCCAACCAGGGAAAGTAATGGTCGGAGATGACGGAGAAGTCGAATCCGGCCTCCTCCGCACCGACCACATGGCCGACCAGCTCTCGCGGTCCGGCCTGCTCGGTCATCATCGTGTATCCGAACTGCACCATGGTCTACTTCTCCGTCTCCTCGCCGTGCCACAGGGTCGTGACGTTGCAGAACTCCCGGATGCCGTGCCCGGACAGCTCGCGTCCGTAGCCGGACCGCTTGACGCCGCCGAACGGCAGCGCCGGGTGGGAGGCGGTCATGCCGTTGAAGAACACGCCGCCCGCCTCGAGGTCCCGGGAGAAGAGCTCCACCTCCGACTCGTCGCGCGTCCAGGCGTTGGAACTGAGCCCGAAAGGGCTGTCGTTGGCGACGGCCAGTGCCTGATTCGCGTCGGCGACCTGGTAGACGGACGCCACCGGTCCGAACGCCTCCTCCCGGTGGATGCGCATCCGGTCGGACACATCGGTGAGGACGGTGGGCTCGTAGTACCAGCCGCGGTCGAGGTGGGCGGGACGGCGGCCTCCGCAGCGTGCCGTGGCGCCGTGGCTCACGGCGTCCTCGACGAGTTCCTCCAGATCGGCCCGGCCCCGCTCGCTCGCCAGCGGCCCGACGTCGGTGGACTCGTCCATGGGGTCGCCGACGGTGAGCTCCTTCATGGCGGCCGTGAACCGGTCGCAGAACTCGTCGTACACGTCCGTGTGCACGATGAAGCGCTTGGCGGCGATGCAGGACTGGCCGTTGTTCTGGACGCGGGCCGTCACGGCGGTGCCGACGGCGCGGCCGAGGTCGGCGGACGGCATGACGATGTACGCGTCGCTGCCGCCGAGTTCCAGCACGGTCTTCTTGACCTCGTCGCCGGCGACGGAGGCGACGGCCCGCCCGGCGCCCTCGCTGCCGGTCAGCGTCGCCGCCGCCACGCGGCTGTCGCGCAGGACGGGCTCGATCGCGTCGGAGCCGACGAGCAGCGTCTGGAAGCACCCTTCCGGGAATCCGGCGCGGGTGAAGAGGTCCTCCAGGTACAGCGCGGTCCGGGGCACATTGGACGCGTGCTTGAGCAGTCCGACGTTGCCCGCCATCAGGGCCGGGGCGGCGAAGCGGACGACCTGCCAGAGCGGGAAGTTCCACGGCATGACGGCGAGGACGACGCCGAGCGGCCGGTACCGGACCGTGGCCCGTACGGCTCCGGAGTCCTCGACGTCACCGGCCGCCGGGTGCTCGTCCGCCAGCAGCTCCTCCGCGCGGGCCGCGTACCAGCGCATGGCCTTGGCGCACTTGGCCGCCTCCGCGCGGGCGGCCCCGATCGGCTTGCCCATCTCCGTCGTCATCACCCGGGCGATGTCGTGCTGTTCCTCCGCCAGCAGGTCCGCGGCCCGGTTCAGCAGGGCGGCGCGCTCGTCGAAGGACCGGGTGCGGTGCCGGCCGAAGGCGGCGCGGGCAAGGTCGAGCTTGCGCTCGATCTCGTCGGGGCCCAGCGCATCGAACGTCTCGAGTGTCTCGCCGGTCGCGGGGTTGACCGTGGCGATGGGCATGAAGGCCTCCTCCTCAAGCTCTCGTGCGGCGGGACGCCGCTGTCAGATCTCTTCCTGGTGGACGCCGCTGTTGAGGAGCAGCTGGACGTCCTTCTCCTGGTCGCCGGCCGCCATGCCCTCCTCCACCAGGTCGAAGGCGGCGGCGAGCGCCACCTGCATCTGGTCCACCGCCCAGTAGCCGCCCTGCAGCTCGGCCGTGACGGGTGCCGCGAGTCGGACCGGCTCCGCGGGATCGCGTGTGGCGGCCACGTCGAAGGTCGCGGTCCACACGGTCGCGTGGCCCTCCGAGACGTACTGGGGTGTGTCGTCGGCCGCGCGGTCCGATTCGAAGGACCTGCTCAGGGCCCGGAAGACCGCGTCGGCGTCCTCCCGCGAGCAGCCACTGAGCGTCACCACGACGGAGGTCGCGGATTCCTGTGCACTGTTCACCGTTGTTCCTGTCTGTCGGGACGTGTCCCCCGTGCGTGCTGCTCCTGCTTCCCGGCGCGCCGCCGGGCACTCGTCGTCCCCTTGCCGGCGCACCCGACGGTCCGCGCGGCGGCGGGGGCGGTCCGGCGGCGGGTCCGTGCCGTCACGCCCGTGGCTCTTCCTCCAGCGCGTCGCCGTCATGGCGTCCGGCCCCGGCCGGGTCCTTCTCCAGCGTGACCCGGGGGCCCGGGGGGTGCGACCGGGCCTGGGCCGGATGCCCCTTCCGGCGCACGGGGCGGTGCGGGACGCCGGGTACCCCGGTGCCGCCGACCGGAACATCGACGCGACGCGCAGACCCCGGAATACCGGGTCCGGTGAGAAGGTTCACTATGCACACACTTGGCGGCGGGCACCTTGTCCCGCCGCCGTCAGCTGACGGAGCGCCGGGACGGACCCCCGGCGCTCCGTCACGACCGCCGCCCGGAGGCCGCACGTATGCCGCAGTCGACAGCCGATCAGCCCCCGGGGGCTTTTGCGGAGGGCCATGTCGATGGTCGTGGCCGGCCTGTGCGTCGCCCCGCTGGGCGTCGCCATGATGTTCGTGGCCCCCTTGTACGCGCGGATCTCCGCCCGGCGGGGCACGAAGGTCTCGCTGATGCTGGGCCTTGTGGTCATCGCCGCCGGTTACGGCGCCGGAATGTGGATGATGAGCGCGGCCTGGCAGACGGTGGTCGTCTCCGTGGTGGTGGGCGCGGGCATCGGACTGGCCTACTCCTCGCTCCCCACGCTCATCATGGGCGCCGTCGACCCGTCGGAGACGGGTGCGGCCAACGGGCTGAACACGCTGATGCGTTCGATCGGCACGTCGGTGTCCAGCGCGGTGATCGGCATGGTGCTCGCCCACACCTCGGTGCGCTTCGGCACGGTAGAGGTGCCCAGCATGCTGGGCTTCCGCATCGCGTTCCTGATCGCCACCGCGGCGGTACTCGCCGGTCTGGTGCTGGCCGCGTTCCTGCCGTCACGTGCCAGCACGAAGCGGCCGGTGCTGCTGGCCTCCGGCGGGGACGCCCCGGACCGGCGGGCGGCGCTCACCGTCCGACCGGCAGGCGGGCCCGCGCTAGGGACCGGACAGCGGCCCGGCCGGCCGGCCTCGTAGCACCCAGGCGAACAGCACGACAGAGGCGACGGCCGCGACCGCGCACCAGGTGGAGACGAACGCCGCGCGCCACAGCACCGCGCACACCACCGCACCGGCCGCCACCAGCACCCCGAGGATCCGCAGCGCCCGGTCGCCGGAGAGCAGCAGGGAGCCCACGGTGGCCAGCACATACGCGGCGATCAGCAGCGGCGCGTACGGGAGGCCGACCGCGTACCGCACCGTGTGACGGCGGACCTCGGCGGTCACCGTCGTGGTCCCGAGCCGCACGGCGAGGGCGACGGCGATCACGACGCCGAGGGCGGTGGGGACGCGCAGCCTTCCGCGGGCCAGCGGGGTCGCCGCCAGGAGCACACCGGCGGGTACCCACACGGCGAGCAGCGGCAGGGCGATGACGGCCCAGGCGGTGACGGCGGGCCCCGTTCCGCCGTCGGAGCGCCACACCACCGATTCGACGACCTGATGGGCGCCGAGCAGCAGCGGCAATGCGGCGAGGGGCAGATCGCGTGGCCGCCCCCTGCACAGGGTGACCGCGACACCCGCCGCGCCGACGGCCGCGATGACGCCGCCTCCCACGAGATCGGCCGTCGCGCTCCAGCACATGCCGTTCACGCTACGACGGTCGGGATCCGGACACCCGCGGGCGCTGGGCGAACAGGAGTGATTGAGGCATAAAGGAGTGACGGCTCCTCACCTCGGCCGCTCCGGCGGTGCGCCCGCCGGCGCCGAAGGCGGCCCGGCGCGCCGCCGGATGAGCACCGCGCACCGGCTCCGAAGGCGGGGCGCGCGGGCGGCCGGGATGTGCGGGAGCCACTGCAACGCCGCCACGGCCCGACTGAAACGTTGCAGTGGGCAATGCCGGGCGGGGGGAACCCTGGCACGTCACCCGTGGAACACACCCCATCGACACTGAGCAGCCAAAATGGCGCGCACCATTCCGCTTATTGCACGGGAGCGCTCCCCTTCGCGCCGCCGCTCCGCGCGGAGACCCCGCACTTCTGACGGGCGGTCAGCAAATGGTTCGCAGCGTTTGCTCTCCCGCCGGACGCGGCCGCGCGCCCCGTACCGTCCCGGGCCGTCCGGCAGCGGGGCCGGGGGCCGAACCGGGCGCCGGCGCGGCGGCCGCCGCCGGCACGACGGACGGACGCGCGTAGAGCGGCCGAAAGGCGATCTTGCCGCGCAACTGCCGGGAGCCGGAGGATTCCTTCCGCGGCGGTTGTCAGGCTCATGACGTTGAACGTTCCGTCACGGTCCGGCAGCCGGCGTTGGACGGGCCCGCCCACCCAGCGGGCCCCGGAATCCCCCACCGGAGGATGTAGTGAAGATCAAGCGCTTCGCCCCCCTCACCGGCGTCTCGAGAGCCGCACGGCTGACCGCCGTCGCCGCCGCACTCGTGGCCGCCTCCGCGCTTGCGGCCCCGTCCGCGCTGGCCGACCCGGCCGACTCCGCGCGGGCCACCACGGCTCAGCTCGCCCAGGCCGACGACGCGGTACTCGGCGCCGACGTGCCCGGCACCGCCTGGTACACCGACAAGGAGACCGGCAAGGTCGTCGTCACGGCGGACTCCACCGTCTCCGCCGCCGAGATCGCCAAGATCAAGAAGGCGGCGGGCGAGCGCGCCGGCGTCCTCGAGATCAAGCGCACCCCCGGCACCTTCAGCAAGCTCATCGCGGGCGGTCAGGCCATCTACGCGGGCGGCGGACGCTGCTCCCTCGGCTTCAACGTCCGCAGCGGCAGCACCTACTACGCCCTGACGGCCGGTCACTGCACCAACATCGGCTCCACCTGGTACACCAACTCCGGCAACACCACGGTGCTCGGCACCCGGACCGGTTCCAGCTTCCCGAACAACGACTACGGCATCATCCGCCACTCCAACGCCTCGGCGGCGGACGGCCGGGTCTACCTCTACAACGGCAGCTACCGCGACATCACCGGCGCCGGCAACGCCTACGTCGGCCAGACGGTCCAGCGCAGCGGCAGCACCACCGGTCTGCGCAGCGGCCGGGTCACCGGCCTCAACGCGACCGTCAACTACGGCAACGGCGACGTGGTCTACGGCATGATCCAGACCAACGTCTGCGCCGAGCCCGGCGACAGCGGTGGCGCCCTGTTCGCCGGCAGCACGGCTCTCGGCCTGACATCCGGCGGCAGCGGCAACTGCTCCTCGGGCGGCACCACGTTCTTCCAGCCCGTCACCGAGGCGCTGAGCGCGTACGGCGTGAGCGTCTTCTAGGCCTCCCCCCACGGCCCTTCGGCCGGCGGTCCGCCACCCCTGGGCGGACCGCCGGCCTCCGTCGTTGTCAGTGGCTCGGTGGATGCTTGACGGTCCGACACCTCAAGGAGGGGAACCGCGAGATGAACGATTCCGAGATCGCCGCCGCGCAGGCGTACGTGCGCCTGCTCCAGACCACCAGGGCCGTGCTCGCCGACCCGCAGCAGGCGCCGCTCGCGGTCCCGCTGCTGACGGTTCCGATGGCGGAGGCCGACGACGCCCTGCGCGCGGTCGGCCTCGCGGGCAACGAGGCGGACTTCTTCCGGCTTCTCGCGACGCTGCACCCCGCGGAACGGGAGGGCAGGAGGGCCGCGTGAACGGCGGCGGCCCCCGCCCGGGTACGGATACCCGGGCGGGGGCCCTCACCCGGTGCACCGGCGCCGGGTCCGAGGCAGGTTTGCCGGCACAGCGGCTCCCGTGGCGAAGAACGGGTCGCGTGCCCGGCACGACCGGCCGCTCGAGGACGACCGGCTGCTTCAAGGACCTCGAAGTCGCTGCGGAGTCCGGACCGGCGACCTGAGCGCCCCGCCGTCAGCGACGGCCGGGGACGGCACGCGGTCCGACCCGTCCGGTACGCCGGGCCCCCTGCCTTCATGGGCAGGGCCGCGTCACGGGCAAGGCCCATGGCCGTGAGGCACGGCGCGGGGCAGGTCCGGCACACACACGGACCGTTCGCGCGGCACCGACGGTCTCCGGCGGCCGTGCCGCGGCGGACACCCGGCGGTGTCCGGGGGCGTCCGAGCAGTACGGAACATCCGTGTGTCACCGCCCTGCGGACACGGCGAGGGCGGGCGCCTCGAACGGCTCAGGGGGAACCGCCTCCAGCGGCAGCGGCCGGAACTCCCGGACCGGCGGCTGGGGCACGTGCGGACCGGACTGGACGCGCTGGGGCTCCTTGACGCGCCGGCTGAACCAGATCACCTTGCCGTGCTCGGTGGCACAGGTGCCCCAGCTGTCGCTGAGCATCGCCACCCTGGCGAGTCCGCCCTTGGCGGGGGACGAGGTGTGCAGCCGCGGAAGGGTGCTGTCTCGGTCGGAGACGGACGTGTTGAGATGGCGCCCGGCCCAACGCAGCTCCACCACACATGTCTTGTCGCCCTCGACATGCTGGACGACATTGCCGACGAGTTCGTCGACGGCGCTGCAGACCGGCATGACATGGGCGTCGAGGCCCCAGTACTTCAGATGCGCTGCGAGAATGCGCCGGATCTGAGGAATGCGCTCTGGGGAGGCCGGTACTTCGATTCTGTACTGGCAGGCAACCGGAACGTTCATGACCGTGGCTCCTCACCGCGACGGCCCGTCATTCGCATGTGGCCCCCGAGTACGAAGAGTGAGCCTGTGTCGCTTCTGGGTAACCATCAGAGTGCACCGGCCACCCGTTCACCGCAACACGCGACATCAACGGCCCGTTGGGAGCCCGGGACTCCTGGCGACGGATCCTGCGGTCCCCCGGAGGCGGCCGCAGGGCGCAGAACGGTGCATATCGCTAGAATTCGAACATGGCAGAGCGGCCTGGCACGCCGACTGCGCCCGCACTCGTCATGGAGACCGACACCGGCTCCACGGTGATGGATCCGACCCGGGCGTACCACGTCGGGCGTGATCCCCTGAGCGACATCGTCATCGACGACCCGCGCGTCTCCTGGCACCACGCCGTGCTACGGGCCGACGACGACCACTGGACGGTGGCGGACGAGCACAGCACCAACGGCACGTACACCGAGGGCCGTCGGATCCACGTGCGGGTGGTGGGCCCCGGCAGCGTCATCCGCTTCGGGAGCGCCGCCGACGGCCCGCGGGCCGTACTCGCCGACCCGGCACCGCCGGCCGTCGAACCACCGGCCGTCGAGCCTCCGGCCGGCCGTCCACCGGCTCACGGACCTCGGGCCGCGGAACCCGGACCGCCGCCCGTGGTGTCGGTGCCCGCCGCGACCGGGACCTTCCGCAGGCCGACCAGTGTGCGGCCGCTGCCCGCCCGCACCGTACGCATCGGCAGGTCGGCCGACAACGAGCTCGTCGTCGACGACCTGGTGGTCTCCCGCCGGCACGCGGAACTGCGCACACGACCCGACGGCACTTACGAGATCGTCGACCTCGGCAGCCACAACGGCACCTACCTCAACGGCATGCCCGTCGACCGGGCCCCGGTACGGGCCGGCGACATCGTCGGCGTGGGGCACTCCGCGTTCGTGCTGGTCGGCGACGAACTCCAGGAGTTCGTCGACACCGGCGAGGTATCGCTCGACGTCCAGGACCTGACGGTATCCGTGGACGGGGGCCGCAAGACCCTCCTGGACCATGTCTCCTTCCCGGTCGGCGAGAAGTGCCTGCTCGCCGTGGTCGGGCCGAGCGGCGCGGGAAAGTCCACGCTGCTGAACGCCCTCACCGGGCTGCGCCCCGCGCAGCGGGGCACCGTCCTGTACGACGGACGCGACCTCTACCGCGACTACGCGGAGCTGCGCCGGCGCATCGGACTCGTGCCGCAGGACGACATCCTGCACGCCCAGCTGACCGTCCGCCGCGCCCTCTCCTACGCCGCCGAACTGCGCTTCCCCCAGGACACAGAACGGTCGGAGCGGGAGGCCCGGGTGGCGGAGGTGATCCGCGAGCTCGGGCTCGAGCAGCGGGCGGGCCAGCCGATCCACTCGCTCTCCGGCGGCCAGCGCAAGCGGGTCAGCGTCGCGCTCGAGCTGCTGACCAAACCCTCCCTGCTCTTCCTCGACGAACCGACGTCCGGCCTCGACCCCGGCATGGACCGCTCCGTGATGCACATGCTCCGCGGCCTGGCCGACGACGGGCGTACGGTCGTCGTGGTGACGCACAGCGTGCTCAGCCTGGACGTCTGCGACCGGCTGCTCGTCCTCGCGCCCGGCGGCAGGATCGCCTACTACGGGCCGCCGGGACAGGCCCTCGGCTTCTTCGGCTTCGCCGAATGGCCCGAGGCGTTCGAGGCCTTCGAGAGCGACCGGGGCAGGGACTGGGCGGAGATGTACCGCGAATCCCGCTTCAACGCGCAGTACATCGCCGGCGCCACCGCCCAGCCGCGCCTGCCCGCCGGGCCGGCGCCCGGGCCCGTACCGCCGCCGCCCAAGACGCAGAGCTGGAGTGCCCAGCTGCTGACGCTGGTGCGGCGGTACACGGCCGCGCTGAGCGCGGACCGCACGTTCCTCGTCATCATGATCGCGTTGCCGTTCGTCATGGGTGCGATGGCCCGCGCTCTGGCCGGCAGCCGGCTCGACCGGGAGACGGCTCTGAACGCCCTCCTCATCCTGTGCGTCGGGGCCGTGCTGACGGGCGCGGCGAACGCGGTGCGTGAGCTCGTCAAGGAACGGCCGATCTACCAGCGGGAACGGGCCGTCGGACTGTCCAGGTCCGCGTATCTGATGTCCAAGGTGGTGGTCCTCGGGGCGATCACGGTGCTCCAGGCGGTCGTGCTGACCCTCGTCGCCCTGGCCGGGATCGACCTCGGCGCACCCGGCGGCGAGGGCGTGCTGCTGCCACCTCTGCCGGAGATCGCACTGGCCGTCGCGCTGCTGTCGTTCACCGCGATGATGCTGGGCCTGCTGATCTCCGCCCTGGTGCGCAAGGAGGAGGTCACCATGCCGCTGCTGGTGCTCCTCGCGATCGTGCAGGTCGTATTCTGCGGCGCGCTGCTGAAGCTGGACGGCGTGGCGGTGATCGAGCAACTGGCGTGGCTGGTCCCGTCCCGGTGGGCCCTCGGCGCGATGGCGGGAACGATCGGGCTGGGCCGCATCGTCCCCGGTGAGTTGACGGCCGATCCGCTCTTCCAGCACTCGGCGGGCGTGTGGCTGCTCGACATGGGGATGCTGCTGGTGCTGTCGGTGCTCTTCGGTTACCTGGTCGCCCGCCTGCTGCGGCGGCACGAGCCCGCAGTGATGCGGAAGTAGGCCGGGACCGCCATGGCCGCCTGGGAGTTCCGCGCCACGCATGTCGTGCCGCCGTGGGGCATGCCCGCGTGGGAGGCGCCGGACGTGTCCCGGCCCACGACACCGCTCGATCCGCTGCTGCCGGTCCAGCTGGCCGAGCGGCGCGGCGACTGGGGGCAGATCGTGTGCGCGAACGGCTGGTCCGCATGGGTCGACGGACGTCTGCTGGTCGCCGTGCCGCAGGAGCCGCCGGCCGCCGGCCGGCCCCTGGCCCGGACCGCGGACCCCCGGCCGCTACTGGCCCGGGTCGCAGAGACGCTGGCCCGCTACCGGCGTGCCGCCGACGACCTGGCGGACGGGCTGTCCGACGGCGAGACCTTCCGTGGACGTACCAGAGGGCTGCGGGCGGGCCTGGTCGTGGACGGCGAGGCGGTGTGGCTGTACGACGCGGAACACGAGCGGTGGGTGTACTGCGACGGACTCGGGCTGAGCACGTTCGCGGCCTCGTCCGGCCCGGCGTCGCACGCGGCGGCGCCCCCGGACCCCGGCGCGAACGTGGACGCGGGCGGCGGTTCCGGAGCATTCGGCTCCGGCCCGGCTCCGGCGGAGCCGACGCAGGTGATCGCGACGGGGTCGCCCGGCCCGGACGCCACCCAGGTCGTCGACCACCCCGAAGCACCTGACGCCACCCGCGTCGTGGACCACCCCGAAGGGCCCGACGCCACCCGCGTCGTGGACCACCCCGAAGCACCCGACGCCACCCAGGTCGTCGACCACCCCGAAGCACCCGACGCCACCCGCGTCGTCGACCACCCCGAAGGGCCGTCCGCCCGTGGTGGTGATCCCTGATGCCGCCGCTTCCCGGGATGCCCGGCGGCAGGCCGTCCGAGCTGGTCGGCAAGGAGGTGGCCAGCTATCTGGTGGAGCGGGAGATCGGCCGGGGCGGCATGGCGGTGGTCTATCGCGCGCGGGACCTGCGCCTCGACCGCACCGTCGCCCTGAAGCTGCTCGCTCCCGAACTGGCCCGCAACGACACGTTCCGCAAACGGTTCACCCACGAGTCGCGCGTCGCCGCCTCGATCGACCATCCGCACATCGTGCCGATCTTCGAGGCGGGCGAGACGGACGGCCTGCTCTACATCGCCATGCGCTACGTCGCCGGGCAGGATCTGCGGGTGCTGCTCGACCGCATGGGCCCATTGCCCGCCGTCGCGGCGGGCCGCATCGCCGCGCAGGTGGCGTCCGCGCTGGACGCGGCGCACGCCCACGACCTGGTGCACAGGGACGTCAAACCTGGCAACATCCTGGTCGCCGAGGGCACGGACAGCGACCACCCCGAGCATGTCTATCTGACCGACTTCGGTCTGACGAAGAAGTCCCTGTCGCTGACCGGGTTCACCACCGTGGGGCAGTTCGTCGGCACGCTCGACTACGTGGCTCCGGAGCAGATCTCCGGCCGGCCGGTCGACGGGCGGTGCGACGTCTACAGCCTCGGCTGCGTCGTGTTCGAGACGCTGGCCGGCGGCCCGCCGTTCAAGCGTGACGACGACATGGCCCTGTTGTGGGCGCACCAGTTCGATCCGGCGCCGCCGCTGACCGGGGAGCGGCCCGATCTCCCCGCAGCAGTCGACGATGTCATGGCCAGGGCGCTCGCCAAGAGTCCGGACGACCGCTACGACTCGTGCGGCGAGTTCGTGGCGGCCCTGCGTGCGGCGACGGCCGCGGCGTCCGGTGGCCCGGGCGAGGGCGGCCGTCCGGCGGTGGTGGTGGGCGGGCACGGTTCGCTCGCGCCGCACGGGACCACTCCCCCGCCGGACCCGCCGCGGTGGGCGCTGCCCGTCTTCCCCGGCTCTGGCGGGGCCGGTCGTCAGTGACGTGGGGCGTCGGCCTGGCCGCGCCGGTGGACGCGCGACGCCAGCAGCCCGCCGATCACTCCGGTGACCAGTCCCCATCCGGCGGCGAGACCGAGGGCGAGCCAGAGGTTCGGACGCAGCGCCACCTCGCCGGCGAGGTCTCCGCCGAGGTCGCCGATGCCGAGCAGGGACAGGCCGTAGTGCGCGTAGAGCCTGACGAGCAGACAGACGGTCAGCACGGTCAGCACGAGGGCGACGGCCATGTGGACGGCGTGCTGCCAGAGTCGCGTCGTGGCCGGTGAACGGACGGCCATCAGGAAGGCCGCCGCCGGCACGAGCACCGCGGCGACCACCAGCAGCCACCAGGCACGGCTGTCGCGTTCGACGAGCGCCGAAAGGTCGAGGGTCGACATGTCGCCGGTGCGCAGCACCTCGTCGAGCAGCTTCGGCATCGGCAGGCCGAAGGGGCCCTCGACCTTGCCCTCCCAGGAGGCACCGAGGCCGAGGGTGAAGGCCAGCCAGACGAGGTTGGGCAGCCCGAGGAAGATCACGGCGAAGGTGTCGGCGGTGCTGTCACGGGTCAGCGCCACGACGACGGCGATGACCACGCCGACCGCCACGTACGTGAGCAGCAGGGCGACCATGGCGTACGCGGCGGGCCGCACCGACTCCTGGAAACGCAGCAGCCGGGCGGGGAGCGGGCTGCCGCGCGACACGACCACCGCGAGGGCCAGGACGCCGGCCAGCCAGAGCAGACCGAACAGGAGGGTGAGCGGGACGTCGGTGCGGAACCCCACGCGGGGGGTGACGTCCAGGAACTCCTCGAGGAATCCACCCGTGGGGTCCTCGACCGGGATGGTGAAGGTGTGGCGGGCGAGCGCGCCGAGGCCGATGAGAGCGAGCAGCCAGAGGAAGGCCAGCCGGGCGGCCCAGCCCACCAGTTCGCCGGCGGACGCGACGGCCCTGTGGCGCAGCGGCCGCAGAAAGCCGGCTGCCACGGTGAGTGCTCCGGCCAGTGCCACGGAGAGGGGCAGGGCCGTGAGTCCGGCCCTGGTCTCCGCGATCACTCCGGCGTCCCCGGCGACCTCCACGGTGCCGCCGGCCGCCATCACGACGACGGCCGCGACGACCGGCAGGAACCCGCCGTCGGGCAGGTCCGCCGCGCCCGCCGCCCACAGACCCAGGGTCGCGGTGACGGCCATGACGACGAGGCCGGCGACTACCGCGGCGAGCGCATGGACCCAGCCGTGGGGCGGCCGGGTCGCGGCGCCGGGGCTGCTCGATGCCTGCTGACTCACGCTGCCACGCTATGCACGGCGGCTGCGGCGCGCTCCCCGGACGGGGCCGACCGCGTCGGCTTGCGGGCCTCACGGGTACCGGGCAGACAATAGGCACATCAAGTGACAGAACGGAATGAATCGCCTTTCCGTCTTCCTACGCCCGGGAAGAAGAGCTTGTGAGTGCCGAACCACCGTCCCCCGGCCGCCCGACAGGCCCGCCTCCGGGTCCGCTCTCCGGCCCCTCGCAGCCGGGCGGCCCCACGCCGCCGCCCCCGCCAGGTGGTCCCACGGGCAGCAGCCCTTCGGGCGGCGCCGCCGGTCCGCCGAGCGGTCCTGGCGGTCCGGGGCCCGGGGGTGGTGGCCCCGCCGGTTCGCACGAGGGCCCGGGCCGGCCCTGGTGGCGGTCCGTCCCCCGCATCGCGACCGTCGCCGTCGCGCTGGTGGCCGCCGTGGTGCTCGCCGTCGTGCTGACCCGCCCGGGCGGCGGGTCCGGCGCGTCCGGCGGCGGTGGCGGAAGCGAGGTCTTCCTCCAGGCCGCCGGGTCGACCGGGCCCGATCCGTTCACCGAGTCGACGGCGAAGGAGAGTTCGCCGCCCGCGTCGACGCCGGCCGCCGAGCCGGACGGAGCCGGGACCGCGTCGCCCAATGTGACCCGCAGCGTCGAGGGGTCGGCACCGGGGCTGTACGGGGGCAACCGCAAGGCGGCCAGCTGCGACGTCGAGAAGCAGATCACCGCGCTCGGCGCGGACCCCGCCAAGAACCGGGCCTTCGCGCAGGTCCATCGGATCGAACCGTCCCGCGTCCCGGACTTTCTGCGCTCGCTCACCCCGGTGCAGCTGCGGATGGACACCCGGGTGACGAACCACGGCTTCAAGGACGGCGGGCCGAGGGCCTATCAGGCCGTGCTGCAGGCGGGCACCGCGGTGCTGGTCGACGACCGCGGGGTGCCGAGGGTGCGCTGCGCCTGCGGCAATCCGCTGCTCCCGCCCGTCGCGCAGAAGGACACTCCTCGTGCCGTCGGCGACGCCTGGCCCGGCTACCGGCCCTCGAACGTCGTCGTCGTCGCTCCGGCGGACAAGCCCGTCAAGGACTTCGTGATCCGCGACGGTGACAAGTGGATCAAGCGGCCGGCCGGCGACACGGGCACCCACGACAAGGAGACCGAGCCGCCCTCCCGCGAGCCCTCCCCCTCCAAGGACGCCGCCCCGTCGGACGGTGGCAGGCCGCCGTCGGAGAAGCCCAAGGCACCGCCCCCGCCCGAGCCCCCTTCGCAGGAGTCGCCGCCGGCACCGCCGCCCGAGTCGGAACCGCCACCCGAAGCCCCGCCGTCGGAGCCTCAGGAACCCCCCTTGGAACCGGCTCCCGAGTCGGGCGCCGACTCCCCGGACGGACCGGCTCCCGACGAGCCGGAGCAGCCGGAGCAGCCGGAGCAGCCGGAGGAGCCGGCCCCGCAGCAGCCCGGCGGTACGAGCGGCCTCGCCCCCGGCCCGCCGGACGCCGCACGCGCGCCGGTCGTCCTCGGATCGGTGCTCATCTAGCAGCCGGACGCCCGCCGGCGCAAGAGTGCGCGAACCGCCGTCGGCGGGCGCGGCTATGGGTGGCGTCACCATTCCTCGGCGTACGGGCCGTTCCTACTGTGACCGGAATCGTCTCGTCGCCTGTGGGAGGTCCGGATGCCGCTGTGTGGAAGCACGCCCGAGCCGGTGCGCGTACGGACCGTCCACCGGCTGCGCCGGACCGCCGGGCGGCTGGGCGCGGCGCTCGCCGTTGTCGCGGGCGGACTGCTGCTCTCCCCCGTCCCCGCCGCGCACGCCGCCGTCACCCTCGAGCACGTGGCGGACTTCGGTGCCGATCCGGGCAATCTGAACATGTACGTGTACCGGCCGGCGTCGCTCGCGCCGGAACCGGCCGTCGTGGTCGCCCTGCACGGCTGCACACAGAGCCCGCAGGTCTACGCCGACAACTCGGGGCTGACGACCCTCGCCGACCGGCACGGCTTCCTGGTGGTCTTCGCGGGCACCACGTCCGCCAACAACCCCAACAGCTGCTTCAACTGGTTCCAGACGTCGGACAACCGGCGCGGACAGGGCGAGGCCGCCTCCGTACGGCAGATGGTCGCCCACACCGAGTCCGCGTACGGCGCCGACGCGGGTCGCACCTTCGTCACCGGCCTCTCCGCGGGCGGCGCGATGACGTCGGTCATGCTCGCCGCCTACCCGGACGTCTTCGAGGCGGGCGCCGTGATCGCCGGCATGCCGTACGACTGCACCCGGGACACCGGCCCGTTCGTCTGCATGAATCCGGGTACGGACCGTACGCCGGCCGTGTGGGCACAGCGGGTCCGCGACGCCTACCCGTCGTACACGGGACCGTGGCCGCGGGTGGCCGTGTGGCACGGCGACAACGACTCCACGGTCGCCCCGATGAACGCGGCCGAGCTGAGGGACCAGTGGACCGCCGTGCACGGGCTAGGCCAGACCCCGGACAGGACGTCGACGATCGGGCCCGACGGCACCCGCAGGGAGCAGTACCTGGACGGGAGCGGGCAGGTCGCCGTCGAGGTGGACCGGGTGCCGTCGATCGGGCACGGGACGCCCGTCGACCCGGGCAGCGGCCCCGAGCAGTGCGGCCGTACGGGCACTCCGCACTTCATCGACTCGATCTGCTCCAGCCACTGGGTGACCGGGTTCTTCGGACTGACAGGCGGCGGTGACCCGGATCCCGGCGGCCTGCCCGCCCCGGCCGGACTCGCGGTGACCGGCAGCGACGACACCTCGATCTCCCTGGCCTGGCAGGTGGTGGACGGCGCCACGGACTACGCCGTGTACCGCGACGGGGCCCGGGTCGCCGCTCCCCGGGGCACCTCGTTCACCGATACCTCTCTGGCCTCGGGCTCCACGCACACCTACCAGGTCGCCGCCCGTGACGCGGCCGGGGCGGAGGGCGCCCGGTCGGCCCAGATCACCGCGTCCACCACGGGGGCGGCGGCGGTCTGCTGGACGGGCAGCAACTACGCGCATGTCCGGGCGGGCCGGGCGACGACCACCGGCGGCTACACGTACGCCAAGGGTTCCGGCCAGAACATGGGCCTCTACAACACCTTCGTCACGCACACGCTCAAGGAGTCACCGGCCGGGCACTACGTCATCGCCGACGGCAACTGCCCCTGAACTCCGCCGCCTTGACCGTCCCGGCACACGGGTGCCCCGGACGTCCGCCCTTACCGCCACTCACCTCAGGAGGCCCTTCCGTGCCGTTCGTCCTGCCGCCAGGCATCTCATCCGAGCACCGCGGCGTGTCCGGCCCGCTCGGCCGTGCCGTACGGGTCGTCGCAGGGGCCGCGCTGCTGCTCGGCCTGACCGCCGTCCCCGCCGCGGAGGCCCGGGAGCCGGGCCACTGCGCACGGCAGCAGACGCTGCGGGTGCCCGGCGCCGGACACCAAGAGCTCTCCTGCCTCGCGGAGTTGACGACGGCGGGGACGATCGCGTCCGGTCACACGGACCAGGCGGACTGGGCGGGGCTCACCCCGGCCGGGCTGGCCACGCCCAGCGGTGTGCCGGGCATCCAGATCGACGGCTACTTCCCCGACGACTCGGCGGGCAACACCAACCACGGCTGGAATCACGACTCCCAGTTCGTCATCCGGCTCCCCGACCGGTGGAACGGCGGCCTGGTCGTCGCAGGCTCCCCCGGCGTACGTGAGCAGTACGCCAACGACCGTGCCATCTCCGACTGGGTGCTGTCCCGCGGCTACGCCTTCGCCGCGACCGACAAAGGCAACACCGGGGTGGCGTTCCACCGGGACGGCCGACGGCCCGGGGACGCCGTCGCCGAGTGGAACGACCGGGTCACCCAGCTGACCCGGGCCGCCCGTGCGGTCGTGGCCCAGCGCTACCACCGGCCGCCGCGGCACACGCTTGCGACCGGCATGTCGAACGGCGGCTATCTGGTGCGCTGGCAGCTGGAGAACCACCCCGAGCTGTACGACGGCGGGGTGGACTGGGAGGGCACGCTGTGGCGCACGGAGGGCCCGAACCTGCTGACGTTCCTGCCGCCCGCGCTGCGTGGCTATCCGGTGTACGCGGCCGGCGGAGCCGGCGCCGCGCAGGCGCACCGGGAGATGGTGGCGGCCGGGTACCCGGCGGGCTCGGAGTTCCTGTGGCCCTTCCACCACCAGTACTACTGGGACCTGACGCAGCGGATCTACCGCGAGGAAGTGGACCCCGCCTTCGACGGTGCCACGCAGGCCGGGACGCCGTTCTGCGCTCCGGGGACACCGGCGTGCGACGCCGACTACGACTACGCCTCCCGGCCGCCCGAGGTGCACAGGGCCGTCGACCGGATCGCGCTGACGGGCCGGATCGGGAAGCCGCTCATCACACTGCACGGCACGCTGGACGTGCTGCTGCCCATCGGTGAGGGGTCCGACGTCTACGCGCGCATGGTGCGCGAAGCCGGCCGTGACAGCCTCTTCCGCTACTACCGCGTCGAAGGCGGCACCCACGTCGACTCTCTGTACGACGCGTTCCCCGACCGGCTCCGGCCGCTGACGCCCTGTCACCGTTCGGCGTTCACGGCGATGGAGGAGTGGATCGGGCAGGACAAGGAGCCGGCCGCCGGTCACACCGTGGCCATGCCCGGCGCCGGCCGCGACCCGCTGACGGAGTGCTCCCTCGGCCGCCGCTAGGACCTCTTCCGGTATGCCCGACGGCCCCGCCGGCCCGCCCGAGGAGGGGGGCCGGGGGGCCGTCGCGACGTGGTTTCCCGCGCCGAACGGTCAGGCGCGGACCAGCCGCAGCGTGACCAGCTCGAACGGCCGCAGACTCAAGGGCACGCCACCGTCGACGAGTTCGGGGGCGGTCACGTCGTCGAGGGTCCGCTCCAGCAGGTCCGTGGCCGAGACCTGGGCGGCCGGGAAGCCGGGCGTCACCCGCGTCCGGGCCCGCCCGCCCGTCGCCTCGTACAGCCGCACCACCACGTCGCCGCTGCCGTCGTCGGCGAGCTTGACCGCGCTGACGACGACCGCGTCGTTGTCGACGGTGACCAGCGGCGCGACCTCGGCGTCACCGGCGACGCGGCGCTCGGGAAGGTTGATGCGGTAGCCCTCCCGTACCGCGTCACCGATGGAGGCGCCGGGCACGAGGGCGTGGCGGAAACGGTGCACGCCCTGGTCGGTCTCCGGGTCGGGGAAACGCGGCGCGCGCAGCAGGGACACGCGCAGCGTGGTCGTGGTCCCGGCGTCGGAGGTGCGGACGGTGCGCGTGACGTCGTGCCCGTAGGTCGAGTCGTTGACGAGGGCGACACCCCAACCCGGCTCCTCCATGTGGACGAAGCGGTGGTTGCACGCCTCGAACTTCGCGGCCTCCCAGCTGGTGTTGGTGTGCGTGGCCCGGTGGAAGTGGCCGAACTGGGTCTCGGAGGCGTACCGCTCGGCGTGGACGTCCAGCGGGAAGGACGCCTTGAGGAACTTCTCCGTCTCGTGCCAGTCGACCTCCGTGTCGATGTCGAGGCGCTTGGCGCCCGCCGCGAGGGCGATCAGCTGGGTGACCTTCGAGTCGCCGAAGGAGCGGACCACGCGGACCGCCGCGGCCGTTCCCGAGCCGGCGGCGGTGACCTCGTCGGCGTCCGTGAGGTCGGTGACGGTGTTGCGGTAGAAGGCGTCGACGTCCCAGGCGTCCCACATGTTGGGGAAGTCGGGGTGGATCTGGAGCAGGTTGGCGGCGCTGCCCGGTGCCACGGTCTCCCGCTCCGCGCCGATGTCGTAGACGGAGACCACCAGGCCGCGGCCGTCGATCTCGACCTGGAGGAGACCGTTGTCGAGCACGAAGCCGCCGCCGTCGCGCTCGGAGAGCTGGGCGGTGCCGCCTTCCGCGGCGCGGGCCGCGCCGCCGGCGGCGACGCCGTGCCGCTCGTGCGGGGCGGCGTTGAACACCAGCTCGCCGCCTGCGGCCGCGTCACCGGCGAGGGCACGCTGGGCCGCGCCGACGATGTCGTTCAGCTCGGCCGCGACGGCCGCGTACGTCTTCTCCGCCTCGCGGTGAACCCAGGCGATGGACGAGCCGGGCAGGATGTCGTGGAACTGGTGCAGCAGCACCGTCTTCCAGATCCGGTCCAGCTGCTCGTACGGGTAGTCGAAGCCGGTGCGGACGGCCGCGGTCGCCGCCCACAGTTCGGCCTCGCGCAGCAGATGCTCGCTGCGCCGGTTGCCCTGCTTGGTCTTCGCCTGGCTGGTGAGGGTGGCGCGGTGCAGCTCGAGGTAGAGCTCGCCGACCCACACCGGCGGGTGGGCGTACTCGGCCTCCGCCTTCGTGAAGAACTCCGCGGGGGTCTCCCACGTCACCGTCGCCGAGCCCTCGAGGTCGCGCAGGCGGGCCGCCTTGGCGACCATCTCGCGGGTGGTGCCGCCGCCTCCGTCGCCCCAGCCGGTCGGCGCGAGCGAGTGCCTGGCCATCCCCTTGTCCTTGAAGTTCCTCTCCGCGTGGGCGATCTCGCTGCCCTTCATGGAGCAGTTGTAGGTGTCGACGGGCGGGAAGTGGGTGAAGATCCGCGTGCCGTCGATGCCCTCCCACTGGAAGGTGTGGTGCGGGAACTTGTTCGTCTGCGACCAGGAGATCTTCTGCGTCAGCAGCCACTTGGAGCCCGCCGCCTTGATGATCTGCGGCAGCCCGGCGGCGAAGCCGAAGGTGTCGGGCAGCCAGGCCTCGTCGTTCTCGATGCCGAACTCGTCGAGGAAGAACCGTTTGCCGTGCACGAACTGACGGGCCATCGCCTCGGAGCCGGGCATGTTGGTGTCGGACTCGACCCACATCCCGCCGGCGGGGACGAACCTGCCGTCGGTGACCGCCTTCTTGACCTTGGCGTAGACCTCCGGGCGGTGTTCCTTGATCCAGGCGAACTGCTGCGCCTGGGACATGGCGAAGACGAAGTCCGGCTCGTCCTCCAGCAGGGCCGTCATGTTGGCCGTCGTACGGGCTACCTTGCGCACGGTCTCCCGCAGCGGCCACAGCCAGGCGGAGTCGATGTGGGCATGGCCGACGGCGCTGAGGCGGTGCGCCGAGGGCCGGGCGGGCGTGGCGAGGACGCCGGCGAGCTCGGCGCGGGCGGCGGCCGCGCCGGCGCCCACGTCCTGGAGGTCGACGCGGTCGAGGGCGCGGCCGACGGCGCGCAGGATGTCGTGGCGGCGGGCGCCGTCCACAGGCAGTTCGTGCATCAGCTCGCCGAGCACCTCGAGGTCGAGGACGAGGTGCCACACGGTCTCGTCGAAGACGGCGAGGTCCATGCGGGCGAGCCGGTACTGCGGCGCGCTGCCCGCGGTCTCCTTGTCGCCGAGCTGCGTCGGAAGGAAGGGGTGGTAGTCGAGGATGACGGGGTTCGACGCGGCCTCGATGTGCAGGCGGACCTCCTCCCCGCCCTCGGCCGGTGCCGCGACGCGGACCCACTGGTTGCGCGGGTTGAGGCCCTTCACCGGGGTGCCGTCGGGACGGTAGACGAGGCCTTCGCACTGGAAGCCGGGCATGTTCTCGTCGAAGCCCAGGTCGAGGACCGCCTCGACGGTGCGGCCCGCCCACCGGCCGGGCACCGTGCCGGTGACGGTGAACCAGCTGGTGCCCCACGGAGCACCCCACATGTCGCCCACCGCGACCGGTTCCGGCGTGGCGGCGAGTCCCTCCGCGACGGGGACGGGCTCGCCCGGCGCGTTCCACACGGCCACGTCGAGCGGCACGGACTCGGGGTACACGGCGGGGCGGATGCGTTCGTCGAGGACGCGCCTGAGGCGGGCTTCGACGAGGGTGCGGTCGTCATGCATGAGGGGTGCTCCGGGGTTGTCGGGGGTGGGGCGTGTTACCAGGGACGGACGGCGGTCGCGGGGGCGGACGTGGTGTAGAGCTCCCCCACGGCACGCACTTCGAACCGGGCCGATCGCTCGCCCGGTTCGGGCCGGAGGTCACGGGCGAAGAAGGCGCGCTGGCAGGTGGCGCCGAGGAAGCGCCGTCTGCCGTCGGGCAGCAGCCGGTGCAGGGTGTACTGGCGTACTGCGCCGGGCGCGGCCTGCCAGACGAACCGCATGCCCTCGTCCGTCGCGTCGGTGATCCGCAGTGCGACGGGCGCGGCCGGTATCTGCTCGCCACCGCTGTGCACCGCGAGCGCGCCGAGGCGCCAGCGCACGGGGCCGCCGTCACCGGTGAGCCGGACGCCGAGGGCGTGCACGGTCCCGGACAGGCCGCTCAGCCGTACGGTCCGGGTGGTCCACCCGTCCTCGGCCGTCCCGACGGGGAGGTAGGTGTACGGGTGCGGTTCGCCGGGTGCGGCGGGTTCCGACGTGGCGACCGCGAGTTCGACGGTGACCCGGCCCGCGTCGGCCCGGTGGGTGAACTCGACGACCGTGTCCGGCCCGAGCGGCAGCCGGGTGGCGTACAGGTCGACGGTGACGGGGTCGTCGGGGGAACCGTCGACGAGGAGGCTGCTGCCGCCGTGCCAGGCGTCGGCGAAGTCGAAGGCGACCCGGGGCCGGCTGCCCTCGGTCCGCACGACCCATTGGCGTGAGGGCATCCGGTCCTGGAGCCCGAGGTGGTTCCATCCGGTGTCGGAGACCGCCTTGCCCTCCTCGTACCAGCGCAGTCCGTGGCCGGTGTTGAAGACGGTCGCGAAGGGCAGGCCGGAGACGGTGGAGCGGTCGGCCACGGCGAGCGCCGGGGCGCGCCAGGTGTCGGAGGTGTCGGGCCGCGACGGGTCGAGCGACCGGCCGCTCCAGAAGTGGTCGTCGGCCGCGTGGAACTGTTCCGGCGTGCGCCCCGCGGGCAGATGGTTGCGGGTCCATTCCGGGCGGTAGAGGCCCAGCGAGACGATGTCGTCGCCGCTCTCGGGAAGGATGGCGTCCCAGTCGACGGACTTGTTCCAGCCGCTCGCCTCCACGTCGACCCCCGCCCACAACTCGTACCGGCTGCGCCCGAGTCGGCCGGCGAGTTGCCCGGAGGATGCGAGGGTGGAGCGTGACCAGCGGAAGTCGACGAACATGGAGTCGGCCGCTTCGAAGAAGGGACGGTTGCGCTCGTTGAGCGCCCCTTGCCAGCTCACGGAGCCGCTCACGGTCATCGAGTCGTACCAGGTGACCCGCAGGCCCTTCGCCGTGCCGAGACGCCTCAGTTCCGCGAGGAAGCCCCGCATGTCGGCGGCGAGGGCGCTGTCGCCGCCGCCGGTCTCCGCGTTGACGAACCAGCCGTCGAAGCCGTACGCGACGGCGACGGCGACGAGTTGCGCGGCGAGCGGGTAGCGGCCGAAGGAGTCCTTCTGCACGAGGTCCCGGGTCCAGCGCAGATCGCCGCCGTAGGCCACGGGCGGCAGGAAGACGTTGCCGAGCACCGGCACACCGTGTCGGTGGGCGGCGTCGACGACGGGGGCGTTGGGCGCGAGGACCAGGCCCTCGCCCGAGGAGCCGCCCCAGAAGACCAGTTCGTCGACATAACCCCAGTGCGTGGTGGCGTAGTAGTCGGCGGTGGGTGCGCCCTGGGACGGGTTCGAGGCCGTGGGCGCGAAGGAGACGAGGGACTGGATCCGGGCCTGGCCCGCGCGGGCCGTGTCATTGACCGGGGTCGGGGTGAACCGGCGCGCGAGCGGGACCGCCGCCCTGTTGAACGGAAGGTCGGCGTCGTCCTCCGCGCGCCAGGTCTTCAGGCTGCGCCAGGTGATGCCCTCCCCGGGGCTGCCGGAAGGCAGCGAGTCCGGGTACCAGTAGGAGGCGTACGGCGCGCCGAGCGCTTTCCGCTTCGCGGCCGCGGCCGTGCCCGGTGCGAGGGCGGGGACGAGGGCTGCCGCGGCGGATGCCACGAGGACGGCTCGTCTGCTGAGGTGGGGGTCCATGTCGTGTGCTCCGTATCGTGTCGTGGACGGCTTACGGTGCGGTGCGGGCGGCCGGTCCCCGGGGGAGACCGGCCTGTTCGGGGGTGACGACCTCGGTGATGCCGCGGGCGGCGAGGTGGTCCGTGTCATCGGCACGGCTCGCGAGGACGGTGGTGGGGCGGGCGCCGTCGGCGGTGAGCCGTGCGAAGGCCTCGAAGACGGGGCCGCCGGGAGCGCAGACCGAACGCCGGGGTGCGCTCTCGTCGTCACCGGCGTCGACGACGAGGGCACAGGTGCGCGGGGCGGGCCGGTGTTCGCGGCGACGCCATTCCTCGGCGATCCGGGCGACGGCCCGCCCGGCGGGTTTGACGCGGCGGTCGTTGGTCAGCAGGCCGAGGCCGTACTCGAGTTCGGGGAAGTCGGCGAGCGAGCGGGACACGTCGTGGGAGCACCACCAGGTGACGCCCCACAGGTCCGGGCAGTCGAGGGCGTTCGCGACGGTGGCGGCGGTGAACGCGGCGGCGTGCTCGGGCGGGATGTGCGGGGCGGGCGCACCGACCTCCTGGAGCCACACCGGGCGGTGCGGCTCCAGCGCCCAGGCCTTCGACAGTTCGACGAGGTAGGCGGCGTGGTGCTCGGTGGCCGTGGCGGTGGCGCCGTGCCGCTGCGCGGTGCCGTTGAACACCCAGGAGTGCACGGCGGTGACCGCGCCGGTCCGGGCGGCGTGGGCGGGGGTGAAGGGCTGGTCGTCCTGGTACCAGGAGGCGTCGTACTCGGCGTGCAGGTGCATCCGGCCGGGCGCGCCCTCCTCGCAGGCGGCCAGCATGCGGTCGAGCCAGCTGCCGGCCTGTGCGGGGGTGATGCGGTCGGGGTCGGGGTGCGGTGCCGCGGCGAACTGCGCGATCTCGTTGCCGATGGTCATGCCGATGAAGTTGGGCCGGTCGGCGAGGGCCGCGGCCAGGGTCCTGAGGTACTCGGCCTGTCCGGCGACGACGTCCGGGTCGGTGAAGATGTTCCGCCGGTGCCAGGTCCGCGTCCAGGCGGGCAGGAAGTCGAAGCTGGAGAGATGGCCCTGGAGGCCGTCGACGTTGACGTCCAGGCCCCGCTGGGCCGCGGCGTCGGCGAGCTGCACGAGTTGTTCGACGGCGCGGGGGCGGACGAAGGTGCGGTTGGGCTGGAACAGCGGCCAGAGCGGGAAGATCCGGATGTGGTCGAGACCGAGGCCGGCGATCGAGTCGAGGTCGGCGCGCACGTCGTCGAGGTCGAAGTCCAGCCAGTGGTGGAACCAGCCTTGGCTGGGCGTGTAGTTGGCGCCGAAGCGCGGCGGGGCAAAGCTCATGAGGCGGCGACGTCCAAAGTCTCGTGGGGTGTCGGTCGGGTGGGCGGCACGGCCGCGCGGTGCGCCCGGGGGGCCAGGGTTCGCGCGGCGCCCGGTGTCAGCCCTTGACGGCGCCTTCGCCGACGCCGCGGAAGAAGAACCGCTGGAGGCAGGCGAAGAGGACGATCAGCGGGAGCACGGCGATGATCGTGCCCGCGGCGACCAGGCGTTCGTCGTTGGCGAAGGTGCCGTGGAGGTAGTTGAGGCCGATGGTGAGGGTGAAGTTCTCCGGGTCGCTGAGCACGATCAGCGGCCACAGGAAGTCGTCCCAGGCACCCATGAACGCGAAGATCGCGACGACGGCGAGGGTGCCCTTGACCGAGGGCAGGGCGATCCGCAGGAACCGCTGCCAGACGTTCGCCCCGTCCACGTACGCCGCTTCCTCGACCTCGTCGGGCAGGTTCAGGAAGGCGTTGCGCATCAACAGGACGTTCATGGCCCCGATGGAGCCGGGCAGCAGCACTCCGAGGAGCGTGTTGTTGAGGCCGAGGTCCCGCATGGTGGTGAACTGGGCGATGATGATGCCCTCGACGGGGACGAGCATGGCGAGGATGAAGGCCAGCGTGGCGGCCCTGCGGCCCCGGTAGCGCATCCGGGCCAGCGCGTAGCCGGCGAGGGCGGCTCCCACACAGTTGGTGACGACGTTGGCGGTGGCGACCTTCAGCGAGTTGAGCGCGTAGTCCCAGACGGGGATGGTCTGCGCGACGCGTGTGTAGTTGTCGAGGGTCGGCTCGCCCGGCAGG
This sequence comes from Streptomyces sp. NPDC086835, assembly GCF_044745705.1. Taxonomy (NCBI): domain Bacteria; kingdom Bacillati; phylum Actinomycetota; class Actinomycetes; order Kitasatosporales; family Streptomycetaceae; genus Streptomyces; species Streptomyces sp. NPDC086835. The sequence continues at coordinate 89,934 of NZ_JBIVAU010000003.1, read as the reverse complement.
AACTTCGGCGGGGAGCTGAAGATGTCCTCGTGCGGGCCCTTGAGCGAGGTGGACAGCTGCCACAGGAACGGGCCGACGGTCAGCGCCAGCACGGCGAGCAGCAGCAGGTAACGCAGTACGAGCTGGCTGGCGGGGATCCGCTTGCCGTCGGCGTCGGTGACGTTGATGACGCTCACACGTCCTCCTTGCGGTCGGCGCGCAGCACGAGCAGCATCAGCGCGACGGTGACGACGAAGACGACGACGGAGATGGCGGAGGCGTAGCCGACGCGGCCCGAGAGGCCGGTGCCGACGCGCTGGACGAGCATCACCAGCGTGGTGTCCTCGCCGGCCGGTCCGCCGGAGGGACCTGCCATCAGATAGACCTCGGAGAACACCTTGAACGCGGCGACCGAGGACAGGGCTCCGACGAGGACCATGGTGGAGCGGACGGCGGGGACGGTGACGGTGAAGAACCGGCGTACGGGCCCGGCGCCGTCGACGGCGGCTGCCTCGTGCAGTTCGCGCGGTACGTTCGCCAGCGCCGCCAGATAGATGATCATGTAGTAGCCGAGGCCCTTCCACACCGTGACGCCCATCGCGCTCAGGAGCAGGAGCCACTGGTCGCTCAGGAATCCGACGCGGCCGACCCCCACCGCCTCCAGCACCGAGTTGACCAGGCCCCGGTCGTCGAGCATCCAGACCCAGATCAGCCCGACCACGACGATCGAGGCGACGACCGGGGTGTAGAACGCGGAGCGGAAGAAGGTGATGCCGGGGATCTGGCGCTGGACCAGCATGGCCAGCAGCAGCGGCAGGATCACCAGCGCGGGGACGACTCCGAGCACGTACAGGCTGCTGTTGCGCAGGCCGATCCAGAACATCTCGTCGTCGAGCAGCTCACGGAAGTTCGCCAGACCCACGAACTCCCCGGGGACGAGCGTGCGGCGGTCGGTGAACGCGTTGACGAGGGTGCTCAGGAACGGGTACAGGCTGAACGCGCCGACGACGAGCAGTCCAGGTGCCGCGAACAGCCAAGGGCTGTAGGGCAGATGGCGCCGGATGCCGCGGGGCGGGCGGAGCCCCTCGGAGCCCGGCCCGGGGCCGTGGACCCGCGGGCCCGCCGGGGCGGGGTCGGAGGTGATCGTGCCGGAGGCGGTGGAAGTCTTCATGGCAGGTGATCAGCTCTGCCGGAGCAGCCGGTCGCAGGCCTTGACAGCGTTGTCAAGCGCTTCTTCGGGGCTCTGCTTCCCTTGCAGCGCCCGGGCCACCGCGTTGCGCAGCTCGGTCTTCATCTGCTCGCTGAACAGCACGGGCGTGTAGTTGACCGCCGTCTTCAGGGACTGGGCGGCCGCGATCCTGACCCTGGTCTCGTCGGTCCCGTCCTCCTCGGTGAAGTAGGGGTCGTCGAGGGAGCCCGCGGTGCTCGGGAAGATGGCCACCTTCTTGGCGAACTCCATCTGGCGGGTGGCGTCGGTGACGAAGTGGGCGAAGGCCACGGCGGCGGGCTTCTGCTTGCTCTGCGCGTTCACCATGACGCCCATGACGTACATGTTGGCCTTGCCGGTGCTGGTGATCTGGTCGGTGATGCCGATGTTCTTGTAGAGGCTCGGGGCCTGCTTCTTGAAGTTGGCGAGGTCGAGCGCGCTGCCCGGATTCATGGCCACGGACTCGGTGAGGAACTTGTGCCCCGAGGACTCGGGGGTGGCCGTGAGCGCCTGCGGGTCGAGCGCCTTGGCGTCGTACAACTCCTTGTAGCGGGTGAGCAGTTCCACGCCCTTGGGGTCGTTGAAGGAGAAGGCGGTGCCTTCCTCGTTCATGAGCGGGACACCGTAGCGGCCGAAGTCCTCGATGGTGGGCACGTTGGCGAGGGCGGCGACCTTGCCCTTGCTCTGCCGCGCCATCTTCAGCCCGGCGTCGAAGACCTCGTCGTACGTCGTCGGCGGCTTCTCGGGGTCGAGGCCGGCGTCCTTCAGAAGACGCTTGTTGTAGAACAGGGGGCCGGTGTTGAGGTACCAGGGGAAGGCGTAGGTGCCCTCCGCCCCCGGTATGCGGTGCGCGTCCCAGGCGCCCGGCAGGTACTCCTTCTTGTACTGCGAGGCGGCCTTGTCGAGGTCGAGTGCGAGGCCGGCCTTGGCCAGCGGCGCGACGAGGTCAGGCGAGACGTTCACGACGTCCGGCAGGGTGCCGCCGGCCGCGTCGGCGCTGATCTTGTCCGCGTAGCCCTCGGCCGGGCGGTCGACCCACTTCACATCGGTGCCGGGGTGCTGCTTCTCGAAGTCGGCGATGAGGCCGTTGAAGTAGTCCTTGAAGTTGGCCTGGAGGTTCCAGGTCTGGAAGGTGATCTTGCCTTCCACCTTGCCGGAGGCGTCGGTGGAACCCGCCTCGGAGCCGCCGCAGGCACTCAGCGGCAGGACGACGGCGATGGCGGCGGCAGCGGCGACTGCCCTGCGGTTGATGCGCACGGTGAACGGCTCCTTTGCTCGGTCCAGACGCGTGACGGGCAGCGGCGGCCGGTGTCGCGAAGCGGGCGGCGGCCGTTTGCCCAGCAGACCTTGCATTGCACCGCCGGAGAAAGTCAACAGATTCGACGATGAAATCCCTTTACCCGACCATCACCCCAGGTCAGATGCCATGGATCGGCCCCCTTGCATTGATCGACTAATGCGCTTTAGGCTGCTACGACTCAAGCGCATTAGTCCCGGGCGCCGACCGTTCGACCTTGCCCGGCGCAGGCCATAGGATGCCCCCGGCCCGGTCGACCGACGGGCCGGGGGACCACGGGAAGGGGGTCCGGGTGACTGCCAGCACCCCGTCCGCCAAGGACACTCCGCCTAGCAGACGCGCACCCGCGCGGCGGCCGACGATGAAGGACATCGCCCGGCGCGCCGGCGTCTCGGAGAGCGCTGTCTCCTTCGCGCTCAACGACCGTCCCGGGGTCTCCGAGATCACCCGCGACCGGGTCCGCCGGGTCGCCGAGCAGCTGGGCTGGCGGCCGAGCACCGCCGCCCGCGCACTGTCCGGGGAAGGCGCGGCGACGGTCGGACTGGTCCTCGCGCGGCCGGCCACGACCCTGGGCGTGGACTCGTTCTTCCTCCAGCTGATCTCCGGCATCCAGGAGGTCCTCTCGGAACGCCAACTCGGCCTGCTGTTCCAAGTGGTGGAGGACGTGGACGCCGAATGCGCCGTCTACCGGCGCTGGTGGGCGGAGCACCGGGTCGACGGCGTTCTCGTCGTCGACCCCCGCACCGACGACCCCCGGCCCGCGCTGCTGGACGAACTCGGCCTGCCCGGCGTCGTCATCGGCGGTCTCCCGGAGGAACACCCGAACCTGTCGCAGGTGCGTGCCGACGACACCGGGGCCATGGCCCACGTGGTGGGCCGGCTGCACGAGCTCGGCCACCGCCGGATCGTGCACATCGCCGGCCTGTCCTCGCTCGCCCACACCGACCGGCGTATCCGCTCGCTGCGCGCGGAGGCCGAGCACCGGGGCCTGGCCGAGGTCCGCTCGGTGCCCACCGACTACTCCGACACCGAGGGCGCGGCGGTGACCCGCCGGGTCCTCACCTCCGGCAGCCGGCCGACGGCGCTGGTGTACGACAACGACGTGATGGCGGCCGCCGGTGCGGCGGTCGTCACCGGCCTCGGTCTCTCGGTCCCCGGCGATGTGTCGGTCGTGTCGTGGGAGGACTCCGTGCTGTGCCGCATGGTCCATCCCTTCCTCACTGCACTCTCCCGTGACCCGGTGACCTTCGGGCGGATCGCCGCCCAGGAGCTGACCGCCCTGCTGGACGGCGGCGCCGCCCGCTCCGTCCACGTGCCGCTGCCGGAGCTGATCGAGCGGGAGAGCACTGCGGCGCCCCGCTGATCCGTCAGGGGCGCCGCATAGGATGCGCCGCATGGAACAGCGGGTATTGGGCAGGACCGGCAGGAACGTCTCCGTGGTGGGACTCGGCACCTGGCAGCTGGGCGCCGACTGGGGCGACGTCGCCGACGAGGACGCGATCACCGTCCTCGACGCGGCCGTCGAGTCGGGCGTCACCTTCTTCGACACGGCCGATGTGTACGGCGACGGGCGCAGCGAGCAGCTCATCGGCCGGTATCTGAGCGAGCGGCCGGACGCCGACGTGTTCGTGGCGACCAAGATGGGCCGGCGCGTCGACCAGCTCCCGGAGAACTACGTCCTGGACAACTTCCGCGCCTGGAACGACCGTTCACGCAAGAACCTGGGCGTGGACACCCTCGACCTGGTCCAGCTGCACTGCCCGCCCACCGCCGTCTACTCGTCGGACGAGGTCTTCGACGCCCTGGACACGCTCGTCGCCGAACAGCGGATCGCCGCGTACGGCGTGAGCGTGGAGACCTGCGAGGAGGCGCTCACCGCCATCGCCAGGCCCGGCACCGCGAGCGTCCAGATCATCCTCAACCCGTTCCGGCTGAAGCCGCTCGAAGAGGTCCTCCCCGCGGCGGCCGAGGCGGGCGTGGGCATCATCGCGCGGGTGCCGCTCGCGTCCGGGCTGCTGTCGGGCAAGTACACCAAGGACACCGTCTTCGCCGCCGACGACCACCGCACGTACAACCGGCACGGCGAGGCGTTCGACCAGGGCGAGACCTTCTCCGGTGTCGACTTCGCGACGGGCGTCGAGGCCGCCGCCGAGTTCGCGGCGCTCGCGGGGCCGGACAGCACACCGGCGCGCACGGCGCTGCGCTGGATCATCCAGCAGCCGGGCGTGACGAGCGTGATCCCCGGAGCGCGCTCCGCCGGACAGGCCCGTGCCAACGCGGCGGCGGCGGACGAGCCTCCGCTGCCCGGAGGCACGCTGGAGGCGGTCCGCGATCTGTACGACCGGCGGATCCGCGCCCAGGTGCACGGCCGCTGGTAGCGACGGCGGAGGCGTGACCGGACGGCCGGCTACGGCGGACGCCGCAGGCGCCGCGCAGGTACCGCGTGCGCGGTAGCCGGCCGCTGGTCCCCCAGGGGGACTCGCACCCCGGCGCCACCCGGCTAAGGTGCGCGCATGATTACCCTGCGGCCCGGTGTCCGGGCCGGTGTCACAGACTGGGCGATCGCCGTCGGCGTGGCGGCGACGCTGCTGGTCACCGGGTTGTCCGGGCAGCACTCCGCCTCGGGCCTCGACCCGCTCGGCTACGCGCTGCTGACGGCCGGCGGCCTGGCGCTGGCAGCGCGCCGCCGGGCTCCGGTCCCCGTCCTGGCCGTCACCGGGCTGTGCGCGGTGGGATACCAGGCGGCCGGTTTCGACGTACCGGCCGTCGCGTACCTGTTCGCGGTGTACGCGGCCGTACGGGCGGGACACCGCACCCTCACGGTGGTGGCGAGCGTGGCCGTACTGGCCTGCCTTCCCCTCGCGGCCCTGGCCTCCGGCCTGCCCGCGGGCGAGGCGTTCGCGCAGGCCCGGGGCGCCCTCGAGATCGCCTGGCTGGTCGCCGCCGGCGCCGCGGGTGAGGCGCTGCGGCAGGCCGAGCGGCGGGCGGACGAGGCCGAGCGCACCCGCGAGGAGACCGCCCGGCGCCGTGCCGACGAGGAGCGGCTGCACATCGCGCGGGAGCTCCACGATTCGCTCACCCACCAGATCTCGATCATCAAGGTGCAGGCAGAGGTCGCCGTCCATGTGGCCCGCAAGCGCGGTGAAAAGGTGCCGGAAGCCCTGCTCGCGATCCAGGAGGCCGGACGTGAGGCGACCCGGGAGCTGCGCGCGACCCTGGAGGCGCTGCGCGACGACGACACGGCCCCGCCGCGGGGGCTCGACCACGTCACGGAACTGGTCGAACGGGCCCGTGCCACCGGCCTGGACGCGACCCTGACGATCGAGGGACAACGGCCCGACGTGCCCGCCGCGGTGGACCGGACTGTCTACCGGATCGTTCAGGAGTCGCTCACCAACATCGCCCGGCATGCCGCCGCCGGCACGGCGTCGGTCAGGATCGACTGCCGTCCAAACGCCCTGGCGATCCGCATCGACGACGACGGCAAGGCCGCACCGGGCGCCGCACCGGTGCCCGGCGTCGGGCTGCTCGGCATGCGCGAACGGGTCACCGCCCTCGGCGGCCGGCTGCGCGCCGAACCCCGCGGCGAGGGCGGTTTCACCGTCCAGGCCGAACTCCCCGTGGAGCAGACGTCATGATCCGTGTCCTGCTGGTCGACGACCAGCGGCTCCTGCGCAGCGGCTTTCGCGCGCTGCTCGACCTCGAGGACGACATCGAGGTGGTCGGCGAGGCCGGCGACGGGCTGGAGGGCCTGGCTCTGGCCAGGGAACACCTGCCGGACATCGCTCTCGTCGACATCCAGATGCCGGTCGTCGACGGCATCGAGGCGACCCGTCGCATCGCCGCGGACCCGGCCCTGGCCGGCGTGCACGTCGTCATCCTGACCAACTACGGCTTCGACGAATACGTCTTCGAGGCGCTGCGCGCCGGCGCGGCCGGGTTCCTCGTCAAGGACATCCTGCCGGAGGACTTCCTCCACGCCGTACGGGTCGCGGCCCGCGGCGACGCCCTGCTCGCACCCTCGATCACCCGCAAGCTGATCAACCGGTACGTCAACCAGCCGCTCCGGACCGGCACCGACACGGGGCTGGAGGAGCTGACGAACCGCGAACGCGAGGCCGTCGCCCTGGTGGCGCAGGGCCTGTCCAACGACCAGATCGCGAACCACATGGTGATCAGCCCGCTCACCGCGAAGACCCACATCAACCGGGCCATGGCCAAGCTCCACGCCCGTGACCGCGCCCAACTCGTGATCCTCGCCTACGAATCCGGCCTGGTCGCCCCGCGCGGCCGCTGACCCTCGACGGCCTTCGGGCCGGGTCGCGGGGCGACACGACCACCGTCACACCCTCGAACGCGAGTTCGCCTCCACCGCCACAGGTGGGGCATCGGCCGCGGGACGAGGAGACTGGAGCGGGGACCTCGCAGCCGCGTGGCGACAGGGAGGTGAAGGGCGATGGCCAGAGCGATGTGGACAGGGGTGCTCAGCTTCGGACTGGTCACCCTGCCCTTGGGCCTGTTCACCGCGAGGGACGACCATACCGTCCACTTCCACCGGCTCCAGCGCGGCACCGGCGACCGCATCCGCAACAAGCGCGTGAACGAACGCACCGGCCGTGAGGTCAAGGGCGAAAACATCGTCAAGGGTTACGAGGTGGGCGACGGCCAGTACGTCGTCGTCGAACCGGAGGAACTCGACGACATCTCCCCCGGCCGTTCCAAGGTCGTCGACATCAGCGGATTCGTGGACCTGGCCGACATCGAGCCCGTCCACTTCGCCCGTACGTACTGTCTCGCCCCGCGCGGCAAGGAGTACTTCAAGGTCTACGAGCTGCTCCGCAGCGCCCTGCACCGTTCCCGGCAAAGCGAGCGGCCGCGAGGGCGCCGCCAGGAAGCAGGACCTGGCCGCGCTCAGCAAGAAGGATCTCTACGCCCGTGCCACCGACCTCGGCATCGCCGGCCGGTCCTCGATGAGCCGGGACGAACTGCTTCAGGCCCTCACCGGCGCGGGCAACGCCGCCGCCTGAGAAGAAGGTCCATTCCGGGGGTCCGGCCGCTCACCGGCGGTGATACCGATGAGATTGGGTACCCGGTAGACATGGTCACTTTCAACGAGCCGGCGGGGGACGTCGCCACTGTCCTCGCCGCCGGAGAGGGAGCACCCGCGGTCATCGTGTTCGGACTGATCGTGGTCGGTCTTCTCGTACTGCTCGTCTATGTGGTCTGGCAGGTCGGCGCGCGAAGGCGGCGCGACGCCCCGCCGGGGCCCGAGGAGCAGCCGGTGCGGCCCGATCACCAGACCCATTACGAGAGCCGCCTGGAGCCCGACGAGTTCGATCTCTCCGAAGGACACGAGGTGCCGGGGCGACTGACACCTCACGAGCTCCACGGCTACGGCAACATGGGCTCCCGGCCCGCACCCGAGAGCAAGCCGCCCCGTGACTCCGACGAGAGCGGCGGTGCCTTCGGCAGTGGCGGTCACGGGGGCTGAGATCGGCAGCGACGAGTACCGCCGGCCCCGTCAGGGCCGGCGGTACTCGTCGCGGTCCGGGCGCGCCTCCGGTGGCCCGTGCCGTGGCGTCTTCGAGGCGTCCTGGCCACTCGGCCCGGCCGGCGACGCGGGACTGCTCCCGCGACGCATCAGGGCCGCCGGCACCAGCCAGCACACGGTCAGGCCCCCGACGACGGCCACGTCCAGGATCAGCGCGGTACTGTCGCTGAGCGCGGTCACGCTGCGCAGCACGAGCAGCAGGCCCAGCGCCACCATGCACAGCAGGATCGCCAGCCCGGCGATGGTGAACCGCGAGGCCCAGGTGACCGCCTCGTACTTCAGCCCTCGGCCGGTGACCATGCGGTGGATGCTCACCGGCGCCGTCAGCAGGCCGGTGGCGGCCGCCCCGAGGAGCAGGCACGCCACGTACATGAGCCTGTCGCTCTCGCCGAGACGCGGGAAGAGCGGGGTGAAGGCGACGGCGAGCAGAAAGACGAAAAGCAGCTGGACACCGGCGAGGGCGACCCTCACCTCACGGAGAAGTTCGCCCCACAGCCGGTCCAGTCGTTGTTGAGGGGTCTCCCGGCGCTTGCCGGGACCGGTCCTCGCTATCCCCATGGCCGGCCACCGATCACGGCGGTCCCGCGCGCCGGCGGCCCCGGGCACGACTGCGCCGCGCAAGCCGCTGGGACCAACGGCAGAGGAGCGTGAGCAGTCCGACCAGGGTCAGGGCCCATGTGGCGGCGAACGCCCAGATCAGGACGGGCTTGGACGTGGATGCCGCCATCGCGAGCAGGACGAACGTCAGCGCCGCCAGCACACCCACGGCGGCAGCGAGCACGTGCGACCGGAATCGGTGGGTCATACGCGCGAGCGGCGGTCCGGGACTCATGGTCCGCAGCCGTCGGTCCAGGAATTCGTCGGCCCGCAGGTCCTGTTCGATCTGCGCGAGGATCAGCCTTTCCGGTTCGGAGAGTCCGGATCCGTCCATGGCTGGCGCCTCCGTACGCTGTAAGACGGTCGGTTCAGTCCTCGCCCCGGAAGATGTTCGTTTCCGGGTCGCTCTCCACCTGTCGGTCGGATTCGCGTCCTGACAGGACCGCGGGCCTGCAGGTGCGTATGCGTTCCCTCTCTGGAATGTGACCGGTGGCTCTTTCGGTGTCGGCCCGGGTGTCCACGGCTGACACCTCCCTGTTCGATCGGTACCGGCAGGATTCGTGGCGCCGGATTTCTGTTCTCGCGGGTACCCCGTCCGCCCCCGCTCAGTCACCCCCGCCGAGAGCGGACAGGCTTCACCGGCCCGTTGCCGGGCACCCGGACCGCATGTCGCACGAATCTCATGTCACGCACACGGCCGGGGCCACGCACCCGCGCACGACGGATTCGCACTGGATACGCACCACCGCCGCCACCGACTTCGCTCCGCTCGCCGACGACATCACCGTCGACGTGGCCGTGGTGGGCGGCGGCATCGCCGGGCTGAGCACGGCGTGGGAACTGACGCGGGAGGGCGGCCGCTCCGTCGCGGTGCTGGAGGCCGACCGCATCGCGACGGGTGTCACGGGGTTCACCACGGCGAAGGTGACGGCACAGCACGGGCTGATCTACGACCGGCTGCGCCGGACCAGGGGGCCCGAGGGGGCCCGGCTCTACGCCCGCTCGCAGCAGGCGGCGGTGGAACGCGTCGCCGAGGTCTCCTCCGCGCTCGGCATCGCGTGCGAGTTCGAGCGCGGCCCTTCGTACGTCTACTCCCGGGACGGCGCTCAGCGCTCCGCGCTCGAAGCAGAGGCCGAGGCAGCGGCGGAGGCGGGCCTGCAGGCCGAGTACGTCGAGGACACGGGGCTGCCCTTCGATGTCGCCGGGGCGGTGCGGATGGAGGAGCAGGCACAGTTCCATCCGCGCAAGTACCTCCTCGGTCTGGCGCGGGACCTCACGGCCTACGGCAACAAGATCTACGAGCGTACCCGGGTCACCGGCCTGCACGAAGGCTCGCCCTGCCGGCTCACCACGGAGGGCGGCCGGACGGTGACCGCACGCGATGTCGTGATCGCCACGCACTTCCCGGTGTTCGACCGGGCGCTGCTGTTCGCCCGGATGTCACCGCACCGTGAGCTGGTGGTGGCGGCGGCGCTGCCGGCCGACCGGGACCCGGCCGGGATGTACATCTGCGAGGAAGGCGCCAAACGGTCGGTGCGCACGGCCCCGCTCGGCGACGGCCGCCGGCTGCTGATCGTGACCGGGGAGACCTTCACCCCCGGCACCGTGAACGTCCCCGAGCGGATCGAGCGCCTCGACGAGTGGATGCACACGCACTTCCCGGTGGAGGAGACCATGTACCGCTGGGCGGCGCAGGACAACGACGCGAGCGACACCGTGCCGCTGATCGGGCCCTTCCATCCGGGCGCCCGGCACACCTATGTCGCCACCGGCTTCGGCGGCTGGGGCATGAGCAGCGGCGTGCTGGCGGGGCGACTGCTGGCCGGCCTGATCTGCGCCGTCAAGGCTCCCTGGGCGGACCTCTACGATCCCCGGCGGATCTGGAGCACGCTGCGGGAGGCCCCCACCCTGCTCTCCCAGCAGGCCGAGGTCGGCAAGCACTTCGTCGGGGACCGGCTGCGCACCACCCATGTGGACTCCGCCTCCGACATCGCACCGGGCACGGGCGCGGTCGTACGCCTGAACGGGCAGCGCTGCGCCGTGTACCGCGACGACGAAGGGGTGTGCCACGCGGTGTCCGCCCGCTGCACCCACCTGGGCTGCATGGTGGCGTTCAACGAAGCGGAGCGCAGCTGGGACTGCCCCTGCCACGGCTCCCGGTTCGGTGTCGACGGCTCCGTACTGCAGGGCCCCGCGGTGCGGCCCCTCGAACGGCGGAACGTGGAGGGGCCGGAGGGCTCGTGAGCGGCCGAACCGCGCATCTCGCCGCAGGCTGGTAGGAAGTAGAGCGAACCATGTCATCCGACGGGAAAGGGCTGCGGCGTGGAACCGACCAGCCGACCGGAGACCGCGGGCGCCACGACCATCGCGGGCGCCCATCGCTCCGCGGTCACACTGCACGTCAACGGCGTCAGTCACACGCTGACACTCGACCACCGCACCACGGTCCTGGACACCCTGCGCGAGCACCTGGACCTGACGGGTCCGAAGAAGGGGTGCGACCACGGCCAGTGCGGCTCCTGCACCGTCATCGCCGACGGGCGGCGGGTGAACAGCTGTCTGATGCCGGCCGTGTCCCACGACGGGGCGCACATCACCACGGCCGAAGGTCTCGCCCCCGGCGGCGAACTGCATCCCGTGCAGGAGGCGTTCGTGGCCAGGGACGCCCTTCAGTGCGGCTACTGCACCCCCGGGCAGGTCTGCTCGGCGGTGGCAATGCTGGCGGAGGCGGCCGACGGCCGTCCGTCGCTGGTGACCGGGCGGCGGGAGGGGGCGGACGGAGCCGTCACCCTCACTCCCGGTGAGATCCGTGAGCGCATGAGCGGCAATCTGTGCCGCTGCGGCGCCTACCCCAACATCGTGGCGGCCATCGAGGACGTGACACCGTGAAGCCCTTCGCCTATGTCCGACCCGGCACGGCCGCAGAAGCCGTCGCCGCGTACGCCGCGCACACCGGGGCGCAGTACCTCGCGGGTGGCACGAACCTCGTCGACCTGATGAAGCTGGGCGTCGCGACGCCCGACGTGCTCATCGACGTGAGCCGGCTGCCGCTCGCCACGGTCGAGGGCGTGCCGGGAGGCGGGCTCCTCATCGGCGCCGCCGTGCGCAACAGCGACCTCGCGGCCCATCCGGCCGTCCGGACACGTTACTTCGCGCTGTCGCAGGCGCTGCTCTCCGGGGCCTCCGGGCAGTTGAGGAACGCGGCCACCACCGGCGGGAACCTGCTCCAGCGCACCCGCTGCACGTACTTCCAGGACATCTCCAAGCCCTGCAACAAGCGTGCGCCGGGCACCGGCTGCCCCGCCCGGGAGGGTGTCCACCGCGACCTCGCCGTGCTGGGCCACTCGGAGCACTGCGTCGCCACGCACCCCTCCGACATGGCGGTCGCGCTCGCCGCGTTCGACGCCACGGTTCATCTGCACTCCACCGAAGGGGACCGGTCGCTGGCGGTCAGCGACTTCCACCGGCTGCCCGGTGACCGGCCCGAGGTGGACACCGAGCTGCGGGCCGGCGAACTGATCACAGGCGTGGAGCTGCCCCCCGTGACCGCCGGCGCGCGGTCCGCGTACCGCAAGGCCCGCGACCGTGCCTCGTACGCCTTCGCCCTGGTCTCCGTCGCCGCGGTCCTCTCCGTCGAGGACGGCCGGGTCCGGCACGTGGGGCTGGCGTTCGGCGGCATCGCCCACCGGCCGTGGCGGGCCCGCAGGGCGGAGGAACTGCTCGTCGGCGGGCCGGCCGGCCGCGAGGCCTTCGCCGCCGCGGCCGAGGCGGAGCTCGCTGCGGCACAGCCGCTGCGGGACAACGCGTTCAAGGTGCGGCTCGCGCGGAATCTCGCCGTCGACGTCCTCTCCAAGCTCGCGGACGGCGACGACGGCAGCGAGGAGCAGTCATGAGCAGGCCGCCCGCCGTGCTGGGCGCGCCCGCCGTCCGGCGGGAGGCGCGCGAGAAGGCCGTCGGCGCGGCACGCTACGCCGCCGAACACACCCCGTCCGGCTGCGTGTACGGCTGGCCGGTGCCCGCCGCGATCCCCCGCGGCCGTGTCACGTCGCTCGGCACGGCCGAGGTGTTGGACATGCCCGGTGTGCTGGCGGTGCTCACCCACGAGAACGCCCCCCGCCTCGGGCAGCCGGACGACCCGACCCTCCGTCTCCTCCAGGACGACCGCGTACCGCACAGGGGCTGGTACGTCGCCCTGGTCGTGGCCGACACCCTCGAGAACGCCCGCGCCGGCGCCGCCGCCCTGCGCGTCGGTTACGAGACCGAGGAACACGACGTACGGCTCACCGACGTCCATCCGGACATCTACACGCCCGAGGAGGCCAACGGGGGCCACCCCGCGGTGCGCGAGAGGGGCGACTTCGAGGGCGCGTACGCGGCGGCCGACGTCCGCGTCGACACCTCCTACCGGCTCCCCGCGCTGCACAACCATCCGATGGAGCCGCACGCGGCCACCGCCCACTGGGACGAGGGCCGGCTGACGGTCCGGGACTCGAGCCAGGGTTCCGGCCCGGTCAGGGACGCCCTGGCCCAGCTGTTCGGGCTGGACAGGAAGCAGGTCACCGCGGTGTCCGAGCACGTCGGCGGCGGCTTCGGATCGAAGGGGACGCCCCGGCCGCCGGTGGTGCTGGCCGCGATGGCCGCACGCCACACCGGCCGCCCCGTGAAAGTGGCCCTGCCGCGCCGTCAGCTGCCCGCCGTCGTGGGCCACCGGGCGCCGACCCTGCACCATGTCCGCCTGGGCGCCGGCGCCGACGGCCGGATCACGGCTCTCGCCCACTACGTGGTCACCCAGACCTCGCGGGTGAGGGAGTTCGTGGAGCAGGCCGCCGTCCCGGCCCGGGTCATGTACGTCTCCCCCAACAGCCGCACCGTGCACCGGGTGGTGGCCCTCGACGTGCCGACCCCGTCGTGGATGCGCGCCCCCGGTGAGGCGCCAGGAATGTACGCCCTGGAGTCGGCGATGGACGAACTCGCCGTCGCCACCGGGCTGGACCCGGTCGAGCTGCGGCTGCGCAACGAACCGGCGACCGAGCCCGACTCGGGGCTTCCGTTCAGCAGCAGGAACCTCGCCGCCTGCCTCCGCCGTGGCGCCGACGTCTTCGGCTGGCAGGACCGTGACCCGCGTCCGGGCGTCACCCGGGAAGGCGATCTGCTGATCGGCACCGGCGTCGCGGCGAGCACCTACCCCGTGCTGATCGCCCCCTCCACGGCCAGCGCCCACCTCGGGCACGACGGCGTCCACCGGATCCGGATCAACGCCACCGACATCGGCACCGGCGCCAGGACCGTGCTCGCGCAGATCGCCGCGGAGGCGCTGGACACGCCGCTGGAGACGGTGACCGTCGACATCGGCAGCTCCGACCTGCCGGCGGCGCCGCTGGCCGGAGGATCGTCCGGAACGGCCTCCTGGGGCTGGGCCGTCCACAAGGCCTGCACCCTCCTGGCCAAGCGCCTCGCGGACCTCCGTGGCCCTCTGCCGGCGGAGGGCGTGACCGTGTCGGCCGACACCAGGGAGGAGACCGGCCAGGAGCCCGCCCACGCGCGGCACGCCTTCGGCGCCGTCTTCTGCGAGGCGCAGGTGGACACCGTGACGGGCGAGGTGGCGGTGCGCCGGATGCTCGGCGTGTTCGCTGCGGGGCGCATCCTCAACGCCCGTACCGCGCGCTCCCAGTTCATCGGCGGGATGACGATGGGCATCGGCATGGCGCTGATGGAGGGCAGCACCATGGACGAGCGCTTCGGGGACTACGCGGAGTGCGATCTCGCCTCGTACCACGTGCCCGTCTGCGCCGACGTGCACTCCGTCGAGGCGCAGTGGATCGAGGAGGACGACCCGTACCTCAATCCGATGGGCAGCAAGGGCATCGGTGAGATCGGCATCGTCGGCACGGCGGCGGCGGTGGCGAACGCGGTGCACCACGCGACGGGCGTCCGGCTGAGGGAACTGCCGCTGACCCCCGACAAGATGCTGCACGCGCTCGAGGGGGCGCCGGCTCTCAGCGGCCGGAGCCGCTGACGCCGGCGGCGTCGCGGAGCACGTCGACGAGCATCCGGAAGGTCATCAGCCGGGTGGAGACGTTGCGCCTGCTGGGGTGGTAGCTCCCGAGCAGATGCAGCTCCGACCGGTCGCCGTCGCCCGGCAGGACGACATGGGCGCCGTGCCCGAACGCGGGGCGCGGCCTGGGCAGTCGGCGTCCGGTGGCTTCGAGGACGGGCAGCAGGGCCTGCCACCCGAAACCGCCGAGGACGACGATCGCCCGCAGGTTCGTCAGCAGCGACAGCTCGGTCGCAAGCCAGGAGCGGCAGGTGTCCCGCTCGGTGGTCGTCGGCCTGTTCTGCGGCGGAGCGCAGTGGACGGGCGCGGTGACGCGTACGCCGTGCAGGACCAGGCCGTCCCCGCGGTGCGTGGACGTGGGCTGTGAGGCGAGGCCGACGGCGTGGAGAGCGGCGAACAGCAGGTCGCCGGAGTCGTCCCCGGTGAACATGCGGCCGGTGCGGTTCCCGCCGTGGGCGGCGGGGGCGAGGCCGACGACGGCGAGCGACGCGTCGGCGGGGCCGAAGCCCGGCACCGGCCGGCCCCAGTACTCCCAGCCGGAGAAGGCCGCACGCCGGTCGGTGGCCACCTGCTCCCGCCAGGCGACGAGTCTCGGGCAGGCACGGCACCGGCTGACGGCCTCGTCCAGTTCGCCGAGCCCGCCGCACCGGGGCGCCGTCCGCGCCGGAAAGCCGGGGTCTTCGGTCCGTGGGCCGGTCGTGTCGTGCCTGTCCATGGGACCACGTTAGTCCGGGGCGGCGGGGAGGCCGGGGTGAGTGAGCGCAGGTCGTGACGGCCGGCCGTGACGGCCTCGCCGTCACGGGGTGGAGCCGCCGCCCCTCGTTCCGGCGGTCTGTGACCACCGTGCGGCGAGCAGCAGGGCGATGTCGTCGGGGCGGTCGGGCGTCTGGCGGGCCTCGTTGATGAGTCGGTCGGCGGTGTCCGACAGCGGGGCGTATCCCAGTTCGGAGAACGTGTGCCGCAGTCTTTCGATGCCCAGGTCGATGTCGACCCCGGGCTGTTCGACGAGGCCGTCGGTGAACAGGGCGAGCACCGCGCCGGGCTCCAGGGCCAGTTCGGTGACGGGGTAGACGGCGCGGGCGTCCACCCCGAGGACCACTCCGCCCGGCAGGGCGAGCACGTCCGTGCGCCCGTCCGGGTGCCGCAGCAAGGGCTGGAGATGGCCGGCGCGGACGGCGTCGGCGCGGCCGGTGGCCGGGTCGAGCACGATGTAGCAGCAGCTGGCGAAGAGGCCCGGGTCGAGGTCGATGAGCAGCCGG
Organism: Streptomyces sp. NPDC086835; assembly: GCF_044745705.1. Classification (NCBI taxonomy): domain Bacteria; kingdom Bacillati; phylum Actinomycetota; class Actinomycetes; order Kitasatosporales; family Streptomycetaceae; genus Streptomyces; species Streptomyces sp. NPDC086835. The sequence goes on along the minus strand of NZ_JBIVAU010000003.1, from coordinate 73,989 downwards.
TTGGTGCCGGTGACCACTTCCACGGGCGTGTGACCGCTGACGGCGAGGGCCCTTACCGCACTGCGCAGTTGCCCCATGGTGGCGGCCGCCTGGACGCCGTGGCCCTGTACGTCCCCGATGATGAGCGCCATCCCCCGGCCGGTGTCGATGACGTCGTACCAGTCGCCGCCGACCTCCATGCCCTGGGTGCCCGGCAGGTGCCGGGCCACCGTGTCGAGCCCCTCGACGGCGGGCAGCCGGTGCGGCAGCAGGGCGTCCTGAAGACCGCGGGCGAGCGCCGCCTCCGAGTCGTACCGGCGAGCCCGTTCGAGGGCCTGGGCGATGAGTCCGGCGAGCGCCGTGAGGACGGTGCGCTCCTCGGGGCTGAACCCGCGGGGCTGGTCGAAGCCGAGGATGCAGGATCCGACGGGGCGGCCGGAGGCGATCAGCGGCAGAAAGGCCCGGGCGCCGACGTGCGCGTCCATGGGGATGCCGGGGTAGGCCGCGGCGAGGTTCTGCATCGACTCGAAGAACAGGGGCCGGCCGGAGGTGAGGGTCTCGACGCCGGGCAGTTTCGTGTCGAGGCCCACTCCGTCGAAGCGGTTGAGGAAGCCCCTCGGGAACCCCGTCTCCCAGGCCAGGTACAGATGACGGTTGCTGAGCATATAGATCGCCAGCTGGCGGCCGCCGAACGCGGGCAGCAGTTCCTCGGTGACCACGGCGGAGACCTGCCGGGCCGTGACCGCCTCGGTGAGCGCGATGGCGAGGGCGACCGGACGGTACAGGGCCACGGCCCGGTCCGCCGGTGAACCGAGACCGGCGCCGGGTGCGGCCAACGATCCCGGGGCGTAGGTGGGCTGTTCGCCCGCGTCAAGGGTGATGGTGAGACCGTCGAGGCTCGAGTAGAGGGTGACGGACAGCCATTCGCCGGTTCCCCTGACCAGGAAGTGGACCGGGTCGGGCGAGAGCAGTGCCGCCCGGTAGTGGTCCTCATGGGCGGCCTGCCCGAAGGCGTCGACGGCCTCCCACAGAACCCGACCGATCAGATCGGCGCGCGGCTGTCCGAGAAGCCTCTCCGCGTGCTCGTTCACGTACAGGATGCGTCCGAGGCGGTCGACGGAGCAGATGCCCACCGGGAGCCGGTCGGCGGCCTCGGGGACGACCGGTCCGGCGCCGAGGTCGACCAGGTACCCGGTCAGGTGGGTGGCCGTCGAGTCGTCCGTGGGGCGTCTGCGGCGGCCGGTGAGTTCGAGCAGGTGAGGCCGGCCGTCGGCGCCCTGGAGGCGCAGCCTGCGGGTGACCGGCCGGTCCGACTCGGCGGACCGGCGGGCCAGGGCCCACAGACCGTAGGCGTCCTCCGGTTCGATCCGCGCGGCCACCGCCTCCGCGGTGAGCGGCAGTTTCGAGGGATCGGTGCCGAGGATGGCGCACCAGCCCTCGTCGCCGGTCACGGTGCCCGCCTCGAGGTTCCAGTCGTACGCCCCGATGCGCAGGGGCGGCGCGGTCAGCGACTGGAGGGTCACGGCCAGCGGTTCGGCGTCCCACTCGATGGGCGGCCGGTTCGGCGCCATGGCGGCCAGCGTGGCGCCGAGCCGGTCACCCACTTCGTGGATGCGCCGCCGGTCGGCCTCGGAGACCGGCTGGCCGGGGGTGGCCGGACGCAGCACGCCGAGGACGCCGAAGCATTCGCGGTCGTGGGAGATCGGCACGTAGAGCGACCCGAAGGGGAACGGCAGGCCGGCCATGAGCTGGGGGTAGCGGCGCATCGCCTCCTCGGCGTCGCCGAGGTAGACGGGCTGACCGGTGCGGTAGACGTCCGAGTGCGGGAAGGGGCGGTTCACATGCATGCCCCACCAGTGCCGGAACAGCTTCGACGGCAGTCCGGCGATCACCGCCAGGCGCAGCAGTTCGGGTGCGGCGGACCTCAGGTAGAGGCCGCCCGCGAAGCCCCCGACGGCCTCGATGGCGCTCACCTCGGCCTGGGCGAGGACCATGGCGAGCTCGTCCGCCTGTGGGTCGCGGCCGTGGGTGTGCACCGGGTCCGGGCCTTCCTGGGCGGGGGCCTCGGGCACGTCTTCGCCGTACCGGGTCACCCTGCCAGCATGCTCCCGGCCGTGCGGGCGGCGCATCTCCTCGACGCGGGGCGGCGGTGGGCCGGCGCCCCGCGTGGACGGTCACCCTGACCGGCGCGGCCGGTGGGCTATGTTGAGCAGGAGTTGGACATAGAAGGGGGCACACCGGTGCCATCAGGGCAGCAGGAACGTGCGCAGGCCGCCGCGATCACCCCGGGCGGACCGCCCGAGGAGCAGCAGCCCGCTCCCGCCGAGCGGGTGCTCGCACTGCTCGGCGGCCACCGCCTCTCCCCTGGTCAGCGACGCATCGCGCAGTACATCATCGACCACCTGACCGAGGCCGCCTTCCTGTCGATCACCGACCTCGCGGAGCGGGTCGGGGTCAGCCAGCCGTCGGTGACCCGGTTCGCGACGTCCCTCGGCTACAGCGGCTACCCGGCGCTGCGGGAGGCGCTGCAGCCGATCGCGCTGAGCGCGGTGGCCGGTTCGCCGGAGACCCGTGCGGAGATCCGCCGCAACGAGCTCCAGGCGGCCGTCGACGCCGAGATCCAGAACCTCGAGAACCTGCGGCGGGTGCTGGCGGACACCGACCGGGTGCTCGGCATCGGCCGGGAGCTGGCTTTCTCGATGCCGCTGACGGTTCTGGGGCTGCGGATCTCCGTCTCGCTCGCGGAGTACTTCGCGTACGCGGCGCGCCGTATCCACCCGGACGTGCGGCTGGTGACCCGTGGCGGCAGCGTGGCCTACGACGCGCTGCTGCAGTCCCGGGAGGCGGGCGGGACCTGGGTGCTGGCCTTCGCGATGCCCCGGCACGCCAACGAGACGCTGGCGGCGCTGCGGGCGGCCCGCCGCACCGGTCTGCGGGTCGCGCTGATCACGGATCTGACGCTGGGACCCCTGGTGGACGAGGCCGATGTGACGCTGACCGCGGGGACGGGGTCACGGCTGGTGTTCGACTCGTACGCGGCTCCCGGGGTGCTGTCCGCCGCGGTGCTGCAGGCCATGGCGGACGCCGATCCGGAGCGGACGCAGGTGCGGCTGGAGGGCTACGAGCAGGTGGCGGATCAGCACGACTTCTTCCTGGACGACTGAGCCGCCTGGCTTTCGGTGCTCGAACCGGTCTCTTACCGGTATTTTTCATGCCCAGCGGTGCATGAAATTTTTCATACCCTTGCGTACTCGACGGTATATATATTTACTGCTCCTGGCGCCGGTGTCCTCCGTAGCCATGAGGGCCGCACCCGAGCCCTCACCAACCGAACACCGGGTACGGCGCTCCCTCCTCGCGCCGTCCTCCGGTGTTCAATCCGGGCTCCGCATTCCGCCGCGGACGCCCTCGGCGGTCCCGGTCAACCCCTGGGCCGGGACCGCCGCACATCTCTCGACCAGAGTTCATCGGCACCACCCGGAGCGACGACGAATGTCCCGAACCCTCTCCCCGGTCGATCCGGACTGGCCCTGCCAGGTGAAGGCCCCCGGCAGCCACGACTGGGAGCGGACCGCCGCCCGCTGGCTGCGCGATCTTCTGCCCGCCCGTTACGCCGGCTACTCGACGCTCAACAGGCACCCCGTCCTGCTCGCCCGGCACGCGCAGCTCCAGGTACAGCACGAGATGCGGGCGGTACGGGCCGCCCTGCAGACCTCGCGGTGCGAACTGCCGCCGCTGGGCGTGGCGGAGAGCGTCATCGAGAACACCATCCGGCTGTACGCGGTCGAGCTCGAGCAGCTCGGCCGGCTGGCGCGCGGGGTCAGGCTCGTCGGCGACGCCCTCGTCACGGGCGGCGGCGGCACGCACCGCAGGCGGTAGCCCACGCGCCGCGGGCCCGCTGCTCCCCGCTCACGCCAGCTGCCGCCGTACCAGCCCGTGGAGCCGGCCGCCCGCGTCGGCGAGCAGGTCGGCGGGCCGGCCCTCCTCGACGACCCGGCCCTCCTCCATCACGATCACCCGGTCCGCGTCCATCACGGTGGACAGCCGGTGGGCGATCACGACCCTGGTCGCGTCCAGCCGGCGGGTGCTCTCGATGACGACGCGCTGCGTCTCGTTGTCGAGGGCGCTGGTGGCCTCGTCGAAGAAGAGGATGCGCGGCCGGCGCACCAGGGCCTGGGCGATCATCAGCCGCTGCCGCTGACCGCCGGAGATCGCGCCGCCGGACGAGATCAGGGTGTGCAGGCCCATCGGCATCCGCCTGATGTCCTCCGCCAGCCCCGCCATCTCCGCGGCCTCCCAGACCTCGTCCTGCGAGAAGGTCTCCGCGCCGCAGATGCAGTCGAGGATCGAGCCGGTGAGCGGCTGGGCGTTCTGGAGCACCACACCGCACTGCCGGCGCACGGCGGCGGGGTCCAGCGCGGCCAGGTCCTGGCCGTCGTAGAGGACCGTGCCGGAGGCGGGCCGGTCGAAGCCGATGAGCAGCCGCAGCAGTGTCGACTTGCCGCATCCGCTCGGGCCGACGATCGCCACGAACTCGCCCTGCCGCACCTGGAGCGACACGTCGTCGAGGACCGGCGGGCCGTCGTCGGCGTACCGGAAGGTGAGCTTCCTGGCCTCGATCGCGCCCGACAGGGTGCCGGGCTGCGCGCTCGCTCCGCGCACCTCGGGGGCCTCGTCGAGGATGGGGCGCACCTGCTCGAACATGGGCAGTGCGGCGGCGGCCGACACCAGCACGCCGGTGAGCTGGGTGACGGACGTCAGCAGCATGGTGACCGCGGTGCTGAAGGTGAGGAACTCGGCCGCCGACATGGAGCCGCGCGCCGGTCCCGCGAGCAGCATGAACATGATGAGCGAGCAGAGCGGCAGATAGACCGCGTCCAGCACGGTGGTCAGGTTCTTGATCCGGCCGACCCGCTGCTGGAGTTCGCGGGAGCGGGCGAACTGCCGCGCCCAGGCCGCGTAGGCGAAGCTCTCCGCCGCGGCGACACGCAGCTTGGGCAGGCCGCGCAGGGTCTGGAACGCCTGGTTGTTGAGCTTGTTGGAGAGTTCCACCAGCTTGCGCTGCCAGCGGACCTGCCACAGCCCCATGCCGAGGAACACCGCGCCGATGACGAGCAGCATGCCGATGGCCGCGAGCGCCAGCGGAACGCTGTACCACAGGAGCAGCACGACGTTCATCGCACCGACGGTGGTGGACTGAAGGGCCACGGGGCCGATACCGGACAGGACGCGGCGCATCGAGCTGATGCCCATGGCCGCGCTCGCCAGCTCTCCGGTCGACCGTTCGGCGAAGAACTTGGTCGGCAGCCGCAGGAGCCGGTCCCAGACGGCGGGTTGGAGGGTGCTCTCGATCCGGCCCTCCATCCGCAGGACGGTGAGGTTCTGCAGCAGCATGAACGCGGCGGAGACGATGCTCGTGACCATGAGGGCGAGCGAGACCTGCACGATCAGGCCGCTCTCCGCCTTGGGCACGTAGACACCCAGGATCTGTCCGGTCGTGATCGGCACCAGCGCGCCGAGCCCGACGGTGACGAGGCCGGCGACGGCCAGGTTCCGCAGGTCCTTGCGGCTGCCGCGGATGCTGAAGCGGGCCAGTCGCCAGATGCTCGCGGGCCGCTCGGGCAGCGGCCGGTAGAACATGACGGCGCGTTCCTCGAACTCGTCCGCGTTGTCGCTGCCGACCCGGGTGCGGGAGCCGGTGAGCGGGTTGACCGCTTCGTAGCGTCCGCGGCGCCAGATCAGCGCGACGGGGGCGCCGGAGGCGGCCCGGTGACCGACCAGCGGGCCGGCGTCGGTGCGCCACCAGCGGCCCTGGAGACGGACGGGCCGGGTTCGGACACGGGAGGCGACGGCGATGCGTTCGACGGGGCCGACGCGGTCGTCCGCCGGGCCGCCCCTCGGGGGTTCGGTGAGCGCGATCCCGGCGGCGGCGGCGACATGCCGGCACACCGCCAGCAGCGTGTCGTCGCCGTCCGCGCCGCCGGTGCCGCGTGCGGCGCGGTCCGGCCTGCCGATGGAGGCGAGCAGCGCCTCGTCGGCCCGGGCGCGCACGTCGGCGCCGGCCTTGATGCCGGCGGCCGTCCGGTCCTCGTGGGCCCGCTCCAGCGCTTCGATCCAGCCGTCCACCGCGGACAGCAGCCGGTACTGCTGGTTCACCATGCTCTGCCACATGGCGCCCTCGACGAGCAGGTCGCCCGCCGCCTCCGCGCTGTAGGAGGCCCCGTACTGCACGCTGCCAGGCTCGACCTGCATCCACAGGACGTCGTCGTCGGCCATGGCCTCCTCCCCGGCCGGGCGGCCCTCGAGCGGTGCCTCGAAGAGCACCCCGAGACCGCGGCCCACCCCGAGACCGAAGGCGTACTCGAGCTGCGTGGCCGCAGTCCGGCCGTAGGGGTCCTGATAGGCGGGCGGGTACGCCTGGTCCGGTACGTACAGCTCCCGCAGCGGGATCCGGCGCAGCACGCAGTCCTGCGAGGGGCGGCCCGTCAGGGTGTGCCGGGGGCCCTCGACCGGGCCGAGAAGCAGCGTGCCCGGTTCGAGCCGGCCGAGGAAGTGCCAGTGGCCCTCTTCCGCCGCGTCGACGGCGAACAGGTCCAGGGCGCCGCCCACGACGAGCCACATCACCTGCGGCCCTTCCAGGTGCAGGCTGCGCAGGCCGGTGGTGTCGACGGGCGCGCCGAGGCCGCCGAGCGCGTGGAGCACCGCGTCGGACTGCTCGTGGGCCTGGTGGAAGGCGGTGGCCGCCGGGGGTACGGATGACACGTCAGTGCTCCTTGACGAGTTCGGCGTACGGTCCCTGGGCGGCGACCAGTTCCTCGTGGCGGCCCCGTTCGACGACCGAGCCGTGGTCCAGCACGACGATCTCGTCGCTGTCGCGCACGGTGCTCAGCCGGTGGGCGATGACCACGCACGCGCAACCCCGGCGGCGGAGGTTGTCGATGATGACGCGCTCGGTCTCCGCGTCCAGGGCGCTGGTGACCTCGTCGAGCACCAGGATGCTGGGCCGGCGCACCAGGGCGCGGGCGATCTCGAGCCGCTGGCGCTGTCCACCGGAGAAGTTGCGGCCGTCCTGTTCGACGCGGCTGTGGATGCCTTCGGGACGGCGCATGATCACGTCGTGCACGGCCGCGTCCCGTAGAGCGCTCTCCACGGCCTCGTCGGGGATGGAGGGGTCCCACAGGGTCACGTTGTCGCGGACGGTGCCCTCGAAGAGGAAGATGTCCTGGTCGACGAAGGAGACGGAGGCGGCGAGCGCCCCGCGGGGGATGTCCGCAAGCAGCCGGCCGTCGATCCGGATGGTGCCCTCCCACGGCGTGTAGAGGCCCGATATCAGCCGGGAGACGGTGGACTTGCCGCTGCCGGAGCCACCGACGAGTGCGACCTGCCGGCCCGGGCCGACGGTCAGCGAGAAGCCGCTCAGCAGCGGCGCGTCGAGCGGGCTGTACCCGAAGGTGATGTTCTCGAGCGTCACATGTCCCTTGAGCCGGCGGCTGCTCGGGTCCGGTTCCTCGCGCGAGTAGAGGGGGTCGACGGGGAAACTCTCCACGTCCTTGAGCCTGGCGACGTCCGCGGCGAAGTCCTGGATCCGGCCGGCCACTCCGTTCAGCCGGGTGATCGGCGCCGTGAAGCGGGCCACCAGCGCCTGGAAGGCGACAAGGAGACCGATCGATATATGGCCTTCCACGGCCCGCAGACCGCCGATCCACAGGATGAGGGCGCTGTTCAGCGTGGCGAGGGTCGGGGCGACGACGGCCAGGACCGCGCTGGGCACGCCGAGGCGCTGCTGCACGTCCAGGGTGGTGGCGTGCTGGCCAGCCCACCGGCGGAAGAAGCCGTTCTCCCCGCCGGTCGCCTTCATGGTCTCGATCAGCTGCAGACCGGTGTAGGAGGTGTTGGTGAGCCGGGCGCTGTCGGCGCGCAGTTTCTGGGTGTGGGTGGCGCGCAGTCTGATGACGATGCGCATCGCCACGACGTTGAGCAGGGCGATCAGCACGCCGACGACGGTGAGCTGGGGGTCGTAGCTCCACAGGAGCGCGGCGTAGAGGATCACCACCACGCCGTCGACGGCGGCCGCCGCGAGGTCACGCGCGAGGGTCTCCGCGACCGCGTCGTTGGACTGCAGCCGCTGCACCAGGTCGGCCGGGCTGCGTTGGGCGAAGAACGTGACGGGCAGCCGCAGGAGATGGCGCAGGAAGCGGGCGCTGCTCAGGGTGGAGGAGATGATCCGCCCGCGCAGCAGGTTCGCCTGTTGGAGCCCGGTGAGCACGGCCGTCAGCGCCACCGTCGCCGCCATGGCGGCGAACAGCGTCCCGAGCAGCGAGGTCTGCCCGCCGATCAGGAACATGTCGATGTAGGTGCGGCTCAGCGCCGGCACGGCCGCGCCCACCGCGACGAGGAGGAGGCTCGCGAGGAAGGCGGCGAAGAGGGTGCCCGCGGTGCCGCGCAGCCTGGCGGGGACCGCCGCCATGACGCCCGGCTTGCGGCCGCCCTTGCGGAAGTTGCGGTCCGGTTCGAAGACCAGGGCCACCCCGGTGAAGCTGGTGTCGAAGTCCTCCGCGGGAATGAAGCGGCGTCCCTTGTCGGGGTCGTTGATGTGAACCCCGCGGCGGCCGAACCTGCGCCCCGTGCCCTCGTAGACGACGTAGTGGTTGAACTCCCAGAACAGGATGGCGGGCGGCTGCACCTCGGCGAGCGCGGTCGCCTCCATCTGCATGCCCTTGGCGGCGAGACCGTAACTACGGGCCGCCTTCAGCACGTTGCTGGCGCGTGAGCCGTCACGGGAGACGCCGCAGGCGATGCGCAGCTCCTCCAGCGGCACATGGCGGCCGTAGTGGGAGAGCACCATCGCGAGCGCGGCCGCCCCGCACTCCACGGCCTCCATCTGGAGCACGGTGGGGGTGCGCACGGAGCGGGGCCTGCTGCCGCGCCGCTGCTGCTTGCGGCGGGTCGTCGGCGCGGCGCGGCGCGTCCCGCGGCGTCCGCCCTGCACGGCCGCCTCCGGCCGGTGCCTGCCGCGGCCGGAGGCCGGCGGCAACTGCTGCTGGGGCCGCTGGGCGTTGTTCTCGGTCCGGGTCACGGCAGCAGCCAATCGATCGGGCGCTGCTCGGCAAGGTGGACGGCGCCGCCGGTCAGGGTCATGGATTCGAGCGCGTACGGCGGCCCGTCGGACGACGACCACCGGTATCCGGACTCGGTGTCGGGGGCGGTGTCCAGTTCGACCAGTACGGAGACGGGCTGGCCGGCGCGGGAGAACTGCTCGCCCAGCTGGCTGCTGCCGAGGAACGCGGTGATCCGCTGACTGCTCTGGGCGGTCCTGCCGACCGTCTTGACCCGGCCGCGCAGCACGCCGTACTGCTGCGTGGCCACGGACTGGACGCTCAGATCGACCTTGGCGCCGACGGGCACGGTGGAGGCGTTCTCGGCGGGCAGGTACAGCACGGCCATCAGGGGGTCGTCCGGTTTCTCGATCCGTTCGACGGCCGCGACGTCCGCGCCGGGGGTGACGACGGAGCCGATCGCGGTGACGAGGGTGGTCAGCCGGCCGGCGGCGAGGGCGCGCACGACGGTGACGCCCTGCGGGGTGCTGACCTTCAGCAGGGGCGCGTCGGCGCGGAGCCTGTCACCCTCCTGGGCGAGGACCTCCGTGACCTGGCCGGCGACCGGGCTCTGCAGCACGTAACTGCCCTGGGCGTGGGTGAGGATACCCGGCGCGTCCAGCGTGGAGGACACCTTGCCCATCACCGCCCACACGCTCGCCGCGATCATGACGACGACGGTGACGGTGAGAACGAGCAGCCCCTGCGGCCGGGCGAAACGGACCGGAAGGTCGATCTCTTCCGGTGACTGCAGCTTGGAAAGGGCCTGTTGGCGGAACTGCACGATGCTCTTCCCTCAACTGCCTTCGGTTACGGGGGAACTGGGCGCTGTCCGGCCGCACTCCGTGCGGGGACGGGGCCCGCGCGCGGGGCGGTGGTGCCGAAACCACGCGCGGCCGTGCACCCCGGAACCTGGCCGGCTCCGGGGCACACGGCTCGGCTATGCCGGCAGAGGGGGTGCCGGCGAGCCGCGGGTCTTACAGGCCGGCGACGAGACCGGTGACCGGGCCGGTGATGGCCGCGGAGTTGATGCCGGTGGCACCCTCGACGACGCCCGTCACGGTGGCGACGGTGCCGGAGACCGGGGCGATGCTGTCAAGGGCGGCGGTGGCGTTGCTCACCGTGGCGCTGTGGAGACCGCCGGCGATGTTGTCCAGCTCGGAGTCGGCGATCTCCTGGGTGGGGACGAAGCTCATGAGAAGTTCCCTTCGGATGGATATTTCGATAGTGCAGCGCCCGGCACGAAAAGAGCGGTACCGGCCACCTGGCGGGCGTGGGGGGATTCCCGATCCGGGAACCCTTCTTCGAATCCCGCGGTGCGAAGGATCAAAGCACGTAAGGCGGTTGAGCAGCCAATCACGCGAAGCGGATTGCCAACGAGAACGGCACCTAATTACCGCCGCGTGGACGTCCCTACATGAATTGACGCCATCTCCTTCACGGGATCGTCAAATTCGCGCGCCGGGTGCTCGTCCGGTCATCCCGCAGAGAACTGGACATTCCCACACAGACACCGATAGTCGCAGGTCAGGGTGGAGGAAGAACAGGGACCCGGAGTTGGGAGACCGTGTGCCGCCTGAGCATTCGGTGTGCAGATTCATTGAAGGAGGAGGTTTTTTGACGGCACCTCACAAAGCCTTCACACCGGGGCGGGGCGGTGCCGCGGAACACCGGCGCAACTCTCCGAAATCGAGTTACCGCGCAATTGCGGAGAGTTGCGCCTGGTGCCGTTCAGACGCTGTCCGGCGCCGATTTGGCCGCAGGGGCGGTGATATGTGCGTGCAGCGCCGCGGCATAGGCCTCGTCCGGGTCGAGCCGGCGCAGTTCCTCCGCGATGAGCTCCGCGGTGGTGCGTACCTTCAGCGCGAGGATCCGGGAGGGCTGCCCGGGGATGGTGAGCCGGGCGACGGGCCCCTCCGGCCGGTCGATGTGGATCTCGCCGTCGGCGGTGCGGAGCCGGACCGCGGTGACGACCGGCCCATCGGTGACGACCTGCTCGACCGGCACCTTCAGCCGGTCGGCGAACCAGCGGGCGAGCAGCTCGGCGCTGGGGTTGTCGGCCTCGCTCTCGACCACCGCGGAGACGATCTCGGCACGGGCCTGGTCCAGCGCGGCGGCCAGCATGGAACGCCACGGGGTGAGCCTGGTCCAGGCGAGGTCGGTGTCGCCCGGCTCGTATCCGGACGCGCGGGCGTCGAGCTCCTCGATCGGCCGCTCCACCGCGTACGCGTCGGTGATGCGCCGCTGCGCGAGGGCGCCCAGCGGGTCCTTGGCGGGGACGGGCGGGGCGTCCACCGGCCACCAGACGACGACGGGGGCGTCGGGCAGCAGCAGGGGCAGCACCACCGAGTCCGCGCGGTGGGTGAGTTCGCCGTGCAGCCGCAGCAGCACTGTCTCGCCGGCTCCGGCGTCGCTGCCGAGTCGCACCTCGGCGTCGAGGCGGGTGTCGTTGCGGTCGCGGGGCGAGCGGGCGTGGCGCTTGATGACGACGAGGGTGCGGGAGGGGTGTTCGCGGGAGGCGTCGCCCGCCGCCTTGATGGCGTCGTAGGCGTTCTCCTCGTCGGTGACGATGACCAGGGTGAGCACCATGCCGACGGCGGGGGTGCCGATGGCGCGGCGGCCCCGGACGAGCGCCTTGTTGATCTTGCCGGCCGTGGTGTCGGTGAGGTCGATCTTCATGGCCTTCGCCAGCTCCGTCCGTCTCGTGCGAGCATGTCGTCCGCTTCGGCGGGCCCCCAGGTGCCGGCCGGGTACTGCGCCGGCTTTCCGCTGCGGTCCCAGAACTCCTCGACGGGGTCGAGGATCCGCCAGGACTCCTCCACCTCCTCCGTCCGCGGGAAGAGGTTGGCGTCTCCCAGCAGCACGTCGAGGATGAGGCGCTCGTACGCCTCGGGGCTGGACTCGGTGAACGACTCTCCGTAGGCGAAGTCCATCGTCACGTCGCGCAGCTCCATCGATGTACCCGGCACCTTGGAGCCGAACCGCACGGTCACACCCTCGTCCGGCTGGACGCGGATGACCAGCGCGTTCTGGCCGAGCTCCTCGGTCGCGGTGGAGTCGAACGGTGAGTGCGGGGCGCGCTGGAAGACGACCGCGATCTCGGTGACGCGTCGGCCGATCCTCTTGCCGGTGCGCAGGTAGAAGGGGACACCGGCCCACCTGCGGTTGTCGATCTCCAGCTTGATCGCGGCGTACGTGTCGGTCCTGGAGTCGGGGGCGATGCCCTCTTCCTGGAGGTAGCCGACCACCTTCTCGCCGCCCTGCCAGCCCGCCGTGTACTGCGCACGCACGGTGGACCGGGCCAGGTCCGCCGGAAGCTTGACGGCCTTGAAGACCTTGAGCTTCTCGGTGACGAGGGACTCGGCGTCGAATGCGGCGGGCTCCTCCATCGCGGTCAGCGCCAGCAGCTGGAGGAGGTGGTTCTGGATCACGTCACGGGCGGCGCCGATGCCGTCGTAGTAGCCGGCCCGGCCGCCGATGCCGATGTCCTCGGCCATCGTGATCTGCACATGGTCGACGTACGACCGGTTCCAGATGGGCTCGAAGAGCGTGTTGGCGAACCGCAGCGCCAGGATGTTCTGGACGGTCTCCTTGCCCAGGTAGTGGTCGATGCGGAAGACCTCGTCGGGCGCGAACACCTCGTGCACGATCTCGTTGAGGTCGCAGGCGCTCGCCAGGTCGTGGCCGAACGGCTTCTCGATGACCGCGCGCCGCCAGGAGCCCTCTGGCGCGTCGGACAGGCCGTGGTCCTTCAGTTGCTGGACGACCTCGGGGAAGAACTTCGGCGGTACGGAGAGGTAGAAGGCGAAGTTGCCGCCGGTGCCCTGGGCCCTGTCGAGATCCTCGACGGTCGACCTGAGCTGCTCGAACGCGGTGTCGTCGCCGAAGTCACCCTGGACGAACCGCATTCCCTCCGAGAGCTGCCGCCACACCTCCTCACGGAACGGCGTGCGCGCGTGGTCCCTGACGGCCTGGTGGACCACCTCGGCGAAGTCCTGGTCCTGCCACTCCCGGCGGGCGAAGCCGACGAGCGAGAAGCCCGGCGGCAGCAGCCCGCGGTTGGCCAGGTCGTAGACGGCCGGCATCAGCTTTCTGCGCGACAGGTCCCCGGTGACACCGAAGATGACCAGTCCGGAAGGGCCGGCGATACGGGGCAGCCGCCTGTCCAGCGGGTCCCTCAGCGGATTGACCCAGCCGCCGTCCGGCGGCATCTGCCGGGTCCGCTGCCGCGAGCTCTCCTGCGACCTGTTCTGTGACATGGGGTCAGGCCTCCCTGCGCCTACGGCGTTCGGATGCATCACTTCCGAGGATCGCATCTCCCGCTGATCTTGCCGGGCTCACACACCCGTCGCTGCGACTTCCGTGCAAGGGGATTGACCCACCGATTTGCCAGGCTCTAGGTTCCACAGAAAATTGCGGAACCACTTTCGAAAGTTTCGAAGACCGGAGCCCTCCTGGGCTTTCCGGAAGGCTCCGCCCCACCGAAGGGGAACATCCGTGCTCAAGGTGACCCGTGCCCTGGCGATCAGCGCCGTAACGGCAGGACTTCTCGCCACCTTCACGCTGCCCGCCGCCTCCGCGGCCGCCCCGGTCGGCAACGGGGGCGCCGGCGAGGAGACCGTGACGCCCTCGAAGGGCGCCGCCGGCGAGGCGACCCTCGGCGCGCTCGGCAGGAAGGCCGGACTGCGGATCGGCACGGCCGTCGACACCTCCGCCCTCGCCACCGACAGCACCTACCGCGAGACGGTGGCCCGCGAGTTCTCCTCAATCACCGCGGAGAACGTGATGAAGTGGCAGCTCACCGAGCCCGAGCGCGGCAAGCACGACTGGGTCGCCGCGGACGGGCTCGTCGACTTCGCCCGCTCCCACAAGCAACTGGTGCGCGGCCACACGCTCGTCTGGCACAGCCAGCTCCCCGCCTGGGTGACCGAGGGCTCCTTCACGCCCGAGGAACTCAGGGAGATCCTGCGCCGCCACGTCACCGAGGAGGTACGCCACTTCAAGGGCCGGATCTGGCAGTGGGACGTGGTCAACGAGGCGTTCAACGACGACGGGACGCTGCGCGACAGCATCTGGCTGCGCAACCTGGGCCCCGGGTACATCGCCGACGCCTTCCGCTGGGCCCACCAGGCCGACCCGGGCGCGAAGCTCTACATCAACGACTACAACATCGAAGGCGTCAACGCGAAGAGCACCGCCCTGTACGAGCTGGTCAAGCAGCTCCGCCGGGAGGGCGTGCCGGTCCACGGCGTCGGTCTCCAGGGCCACTTCGCCGTTCAGTACGGCTTCCCCGGCGACGTCGCGGCCAACCTGAAGCGGTTCGACGACCTCGGCATGGAGAGCGCGATCACCGAGGCCGATGTCCGGATGCCGATGCCCGCCGACACCATCAAGCTCCAGGCGCAGGCGCGCGGTTACAGCGTGCTGCTGGGCGCCTGCCTCGTCACCAGGCGCTGCACCGACTTCACCGTCTGGGGCTTCACCGACAAGTACTCGTGGGTGCCCAGCACCTTCGAAGGCGAGGGCGCGGCCAACGTCCTCGACGAGAACTACGCGGTGAAGCCGGCGTTCGACGCCCTCCGCCAGGACCTGACCCTCGCCGGCCGCCGTCGCTGAGTCCTCGGTGCGAGAAGACTTTCGTCAAGGAAAGGGCAGCATGGAACGGCACTCTTTGGGCGGCGCGAGCCGCAGAACGGTACTGGGACTCGGCCTCGGACTGACCGCCCTGGCCACTCCCCTCGGATCGGCCCTGCTGGCCCCCGGCGCGGCACGGGCCGCGCCGGCCGGCGGCACGAGCCGGGCGACGGACCCCGGCTCGTACATCTCCTTCGCACCGGAGCCGGGCGGCTTCCCGCTCGTGCGGGCGGGCAGAGCGGTCCCCCTCGTGGTGAGCTCCGCCGACCACGAGGGCGTCGTCCGCGTGGCGGGCGATCTGCGGGACGACATCGAACGGGTCACCGGCGTACGCCCGGTGCTGCTCCAGGACGGCGTCCCGCGGCAGCGGGAGGTCGCGATCGTCGGCACCATCGGCCGCAGTCCCCTGATCGACGGGCTGATCGCGGCCGGCAAGCTCGATGTGCGCGGTGTCCAAGGCAAGTGGGAGACGTCGCTGCAGACGGTCGTCGAGCACCCGATGCCCGGCGTCGACCGTGCCTTCGTGATCGCGGGCAGCGACCAGCGGGGCACGATCTTCGGCGCGTACGACGTCTCCCGGGGCATCGGCGTCTCCCCCTGGTACTGGTGGGACGACGTCGCGCCGCGCCACCGCGACGCGCTGTACGTGCGGCGCGGCCGGCACACCCAGGGCACCCCGGCGGTGAAGTACCGGGGCATCTTCATCAACGACGAGAACCCGGCGCTGGGCACCTGGGCGCCCGCCTTCTTCGGACCGGGCAAGGCCCCCGGTTTCGAGGGCGGTTTCAACGCGGCCTTCTACGCCAAGGTCTTCGAGGTGATGCTCCGGCTCAAGGCCAATTACCTGTGGCCGGCGGTCTGGGGCCGGGCGTTCGCCGAGGACGACCCGCTGAACCACGCCACGGCCAAGGCGTACGGCATCGTCATGGGCACCTCCCACGAGGCGCCGATGATGCGCGGCATCGAGGAGTGGAACCGGCACGCCGTCCCCGCGGTGCGCGATCAGGACGGCAACATCACCACGCCCGGCCACGACCCCTACGGCGGCACCGGCGAGTGGTCCTTCCGGCGCAACAAGGAGGCCGTCAAGGCGTACTGGGCCGACGGGGTCCGCCGGATGAAGGACGAGGACTTCGAGGGCGTCATCACCCTCGGCATGCGGGGCAACGGTGACACGAGCCTGCCGGACGGCGACGCCATCGACCTCATGAGCGAGATCATCGCCACCCAGCGGACCATCATCGCCGAGATCACCGGCAAGGACCCGGCGACCTGGCCGCAGGTGTGGACGCTGTACAAGGAGGTGCAGCGCTACTGGGACCGGGGGCTGCGGGTCCCCGACGACGTGACCGTCGTGCTCACCGACGACAACTGGGGCAACGTCCGCAAGGTGCCCTCGCTCTCCACCGACGCCCGCGACGGCGGATACGGCCTCTACTACCACTTCGACTACGTGGGCGTGGGCCGCAACTACAAGTGGGTCGACACCACCACACTGCCCAACATGTGGGACCAGCTCAGCCAGTCCTTCGCGTACGGCAACGACCGGCTGTGGGTCACCAACGTCGGCGATCTGAAGGGCAACGAACTGCCCACCCAGTTCTTCATGGACTACGCGTGGAACCCGCGCCGCTGGGAGCTGGACCGACTCCCCGAGTGGGAACTGGGCTATGCCCGGCAGAACTTCGGCGAACGCGAGGCCGCCGCGATCGCCGCCGTACTGGACCGCTACGCCCGGCTCCAGTCCCGGCGCAAGCCCGAACTGCTCAACCGCAGAATCACCCTGGACCCGGCGAAGGACCTCGCCACGGACGACAGCGCCGTCGTCCACGACGACGAGGCCACCCCCTTCAGCCTCACCGACTACCGGGAACTGGAACGGGTCACGGAGGACTGGCGGCAGCTGGCCCAGGAGGCACGGGAGATCGGCCGCCGGATACCGGCCTCCGGCCAGGACGCCTGGTACCAGCTCGTCGGGTACGAGGTCGAGGCCACCGCCAACGTGTACGCGCTGCGCGAGGCCGAGTTCACCAACCTCCACTACGCGGCCCAGGGGCGGGCCCTCACCAACGAGCTCGCGGCCCGGGCACAGGCCCGGCTCGCCGACGACTTCGCCCTGTCCGACCGGTTCAACAACGAGGTCGCGGGCGGCAAGTGGCGCGGCTTCCAGACCCAGCCGCACATCGGCTACGGCGATGTCGCACGCTACGGGCCCAACGCGCCGTGGCAGCAGCCGGAGCTGAACCACGTCGCGCTGCCCGACGAGATCTTCCCCGCCGTCAAGCACATCGAGCTGCCCGAGCGGCCGGAGATGGGCGTGGCGGTCGACGGCAGCGCGGCGTGGTGGCCGAACGAGGAGCAGGCGCCCGCCACGCTGCCCGTCTTCAGCCCGTACCAGAGCCAGCCGGCCCAGTACATCGAGGTCTTCAACCGGGGCGGCGGGTCCTTCGACTACGAGGTCCGCACCGGCGCCCCGTGGCTGAGCGCCGACCGGCCGCGCGGCCGGGTCGGGACACAGCAGCGGGTGACCCTGCGCGTCGACTGGTCCAAGGCGCCCAAGGGCACCACCCGGCTGTCGGTGGAGGTCCACGGCCCCGACGGCCGCTCGGTGCGCGTCGAAGCGGTGATCGACAATCCGCGGGTGTCCCGTGCGCGGCTGTCCGGGTTCATCGAGGCGAACGGCTACGTCTCCATCGAGGCCGAGCACTACGCGAAGGCCGTGGGCAGCAGTTCGGTGACCTGGCAGCGCATCCCGGGCATCGGCCGCACCGGCGGCGGCATGGAGCCGTTCCCGGTGACGGCGGCGCGTCGCACCCCGGGCGACGGTCCCCATCTCCAGTACGAGCTGACCCTGTTCACCACCGGCCGGGTCACCGTGTGGGCGTACCTGTCGCCGCGGAACAACGTGCTGGCGACGGACGGGCTGAAGTACGCGGTGTCCTTCGACGACGACCGGCCGCAGACGGTGAACATCACGAAGGGCACCGGGTCCGACGACGGCACCATGAACCGCCGGTGGGCGCGCACCACCTCCGACAACGTCAACCTCACCGGCACCGAGCACCGGATCGGCCGCGCGGGCCGCCATGTGCTCCGGTTCTGGATGGTCGACCCGACAGTGGTGCTGCAGAAGCTGGTCGTCGACACCGGCGGTCTGCGGCCCAGCTATCTGGGACCGCCGGAGAGCATGCGGCTGCGCTGAGCGACGCGAAATCCCCGGGAGCGGTCCGCTCCCGGGGATTTTTGTGTGCCGTGCTCGGGGTCAGCCGGCGACCGGCTCGACGACGGTGGCGCAGTGCAGCGTGCGGTCGTGGCCGGCCGTCCGCTCCGGGCCGGTCAGGCGCAGCCGTACCGTGTGCCGGACGTCGCCGGGCGCGCTGGACGTCGCGAACCGCAGCTCGAGGTCGCCCGGTTCCACGATCCGGCGCCCACCGACGCCGGTGAAGGACGTCAGGTCGGCATGGAAGCGGAAACGGACCTGTGCCGCCCGGCCGGCCGCGAGCTCCACCCTGGCGTAGCCGATCAGCCGGACCTGCGGCCGGGTGGTCTGGGCGACCGGGTCGTGCAGATAGAGCTGGACGACCTCGGCTCCGTCGCGGTCGCCGGTGTTGCGCACGACCACGCCGATCTCCGCGGACCCGTCGGTGGAAAGCTCCGCGGGAGCGGGCGGGCCGGCCTCCCACCGGAAGGTCGTGTAGGAGAGTCCGTGCCCGAAGGGGAAGAGCGGTGTGGGGTCGAGGTTGCTCACCCCGCCCGCCAGTCCGAGCGGCGGCTGGAGGTACGTCCAGGGCTGGCCGCCCGGCCCGTACGGCACACCGACCGGCAGCCTGCCGGACGGGTTGACGCGCCCGGAGAGCACCCCGGCCAGTGCGGGGCCGCCCTCCTCGCCGGGGAAGAACGCCTGCACCACGGCCGCGAGCCGGTCCGCCCAGCGGCCGAGTGCGTACGGACGGCCCGTCACCAGCACGGCCACCACGGGGACGCCGGTGGCGACGAGGGCGTCCAGTAGTTCGGCCTGGACACCGGGCAGCGAGAGGTCAGCGGCGTCGCAGCCTTCGCCGGAGGTACCGCGGCCGAAGAGGCCGGCGCGGTCGCCGAGCACGGCCACGCACACGTCGGCGTCCTGCGCGAGACGCACCGCCTCGGCGATGCCGGAGGTGTCGGGCCCGTCGACGTCGCAGCCGGCGGCGTGGCGGACCGCGGCGCCGGGGAACTCGTCGGTCAGCGCCGCCAGCACGGTCGGGATGTCCACGCCGAGGGGAACCTCCGGGTGCGAGACGCCGACGTGGCTGGGGAAGGAGTAGCAGCCGAGCATGGCCAGCGGATCGTCGGCCCGCGGTCCGACGACCGCGATCCGGGCGGTGTCGCGGAGCGGCAGCACGCCGCCGTCGTTGGCGAGCAGCACGCAGGACTGCTCGGCGACCAGACGGGCGGTCTCCCGGTTGGCGGGCGGGTCGAGGTCGACCGTGCCGCGCACGCTCTCCGCCCCGCCGTCCGCTCGCCGGAGGACCGGGGGCAGCTCGGACCAGTCGGGGTCGAGCAGGCCCAGTTCGCACTTCTGGAGCAGGACCCGGCGCAGCGCGCGGTCGACGAGCGCCTCCGGCACGAGCCCGTCCCGTACCGCATCGACGAGCGCGTCGCCGTAGGAGCGGACGGTCGGCAGTTCGACGTCGACGCCTGCGGTCAGGGCGAGCCTGGCGGCGTCGCCGGGCCCGTCGGCGACCTTGTGGAGGGTCTCGAGGAAGCCGATGCCGAAGTAGTCGGCGACGACCGTGCCGTCGAAGCCCCAGATCTCCCGGAGGAGTTCGGTCAGCAGCCGGGTGTCCGCCGCGGCCGGGACTCCGTCGATCTCGGCGTAGGAGTGCATCACGGAGCGGGCGCCGCCGTCCCGCAGGGCCATCTCGAACGGCGGGAGGATGACGTCCGCGAGTTCGCGCGCGCCGGCGCGGACGGGGGCGAGGTTACGGGCCCCGGCGGACGCCGAGTAGCCGGCGAAGTGCTTCAGGGTGGCGATGATCCCGGCGGACTGCAGGCCCCGCACATAGGCGGTGCCGACGGTGGCGACGAGATAGGGGTCCTCGCCGATCGTCTCCTCCACCCGGCCCCAGCGCAGGTCGCGGACGACGTCGAGGACGGGGGCGAGTCCCTGGTGCACTCCGACGGCGCGCATGTCCTCGCCGATGCGGCGCGCCATGCCGGCGACCAGGTCGGGGTCGAAGGTGGCGCCCCAGGCCAGCGGTACGGGGTAGGCGGTGGCGGACCATGCGGTGAAACCGGCCAGGCACTCCTCGTGGGCGAGTGCCGGGATGCCGAAGCGGTTCGCGTCGGCGATCTCCCGCTGTGCGCGGGCCAGTGCCACCGCGCCGGTCGCCGGGTCGACGGGAGCGGTGCCGAACGGCCGGGTGAGCTGGCCGAGGCCGCGGGTGATGAGGCTGTCCCAGTCGACCGGGTCGACCATGTCGTTCTGGTGGGGCGCCACACCGTTGCCGTCGCCGTCGGCGCCCACCCACACGCCGTAGAGCTGGGCCGTCTTCTCTTCGAGGGTCATTCTGCCCATGAGGTCGTCGACCCGTTCTGCGGCACTGAGCGAGGGGTCGCGCCAGGGGCCTTCGGCGTCGGGGGCCGCGGTGGGCGCGTCCGGGGCATGCGGAATTGCCATCGGGCAGGGGTTCCTCTCGGTGGTGGCAAATGTGCGGGATCGGCGGGGGGTTACTTGCCGCCGACGCCCATCAGGCCGTTGACCAGGGCGCGCCTGGCGAAGAGATAGACCGTGAAGATGGGGATCACGGACAGCACGACGGCCGCGAGCAGGGCGGGGACGTTGAGCCCGAACTGGCCCATGAAGTTGAACAGTCCGAGGGTCAGCACACGCTGCTCCTCCGACTGGGTGAGGATCAGCGGGAACAGGAAGCCGTTCCACGCCTGCAGCGCCGAGAAGATCGCGACGGTGCTGATGCCCGCCCGCGACATCGGCACCGCGAGCTGCCAGAGCATGCGCAGCGGTGTGGCGCCGTCCAGCCCCATCGCCTCGTACAGCTCCTCCGAGATGTCACGCAGCGTCGAGGTGAGCACCAGCACGGCGACCGGCATCGAGAACGCGGCGGTCGGCAGGATCACCGCTGCCAACGAGTCGTACAGGCCCATCTCGGCGATGAGCAGGTACAGCGGCACGACGACGGCCTGGGCCGGGATGGCGACGCCGAGCAGGAAGGTCCGGAAGGCCATCGACGACAGCCGGCTCCTGGTGCGCACGGCCACGTAGGCGAGCGGGACGGAGAGCGCCAGCACGATGGCGACCGTGGCGACGGCCACGACGGCGGTGTTGATCAGCAGGGTGAAGAAGCCGCTACTGAGCACGGTGTTGTAGTTCTCGAGCGTGGGGTCGGTGGGGAAGGCCAGCGGGTTGCCGCTGAGCGCCTGGTCCTGCCGGGTCAGCGAGGAGGAGAGCAGGGTGTAGAGCGGCACCAGCACGATGACGAGCCAGGCAAGTGCTCCCAGGCCGACGAGCGGGTTGCCCTTCCGCCGCCGCCGGGTCCTCGGCACGGGCCTTGCGGTGTTCAGCTGTGCGGACACGTCGGTCACATCCCTTCCCTGGTGGAGCGCATGGACCCGAATCCGCTGAACTTCACCATCAGCAGGGACAGGGCGGTCGCCACCACGACGAGCGCCGTGGCGATGGCGCTGGCATAGCCGAGGTCGTAGCTCTGGAAGCCGGTGCGGTACATCAGGTAGGGCACGATCGTGGTGTCGGTGCCGGGTCCGCCCTTGGTCATGATGAGCACGGTGTCGAAGTACGTCAGCGAGCCGACGATCATCAGCACCGACGACGTGGTGACGGTGTTGCGCAGCTGGGGCAGTGTGATCGAGAAGAACTGGCGGACCGGTCCGGCGCCGTCGATCGAGGCCGCCTGGTAGAGCACCTGCGGGATCTGCCGGGTGCCGCCCTGGTAGATCAGGGTGTGGAACGGCATGAACTGCCAGCCGCCGACGAAGGCCACGGTGAGCAGTGCCCCGGTGGACGAGCCCAGGATGTTGGGGTCGATCCCGAACCAGGGCCCGATCTCCTTGATCACACCGAAGTTGGGGTCGAGGAGCGAGTGGAAGAGCACCGCGATCGCCGTGGTGGACAGCAGCAGGGGGACGAAGAAGATCGCGGAGAGCACGGCACGGCTGCGCTGCCGGCCCGCCGCCCATACGCCCAGCATCAGCGCGACGGGCGTCTGGAAGGCCCAGCTGATGACGGTCAGCAGCAGGCTGAGCCAGCCGGCCTGGCGGAATTCCGGATCCTTGAACAGCCGCGTCCAGTTGTCGAGTCCGACGGGCGTCGGCGAGGTGAGGCCGTCCCAGGAGCAGAAGGACAGATAGACGGCCAGCGCCATCGGCACGATTGCGAAGAGCCCGAAGAAGAGGATGCCGGGCAGTGCCCAGGTGACGGAGGGGCGGCCGAAGCCCTGGCCCGCCGCAGTGCGGCGGCCGCGCTTCGTGGCGGCCGCCGCTCTGCTCCGCTGCTTGCCGAGCGGTGTGGAAGCTTCAGTCATGGTTACTTGAGCGCCTTCAGGGCCTCGACGAACTGCTCCGGCGTGGACTTGCCGGCGAACAGCTTGTTGATCTCGGTGAGCATCGGGGTGGCCTTGCTCGCCTCCAGCGCCTGGTCCCAGGAGAGCGTGAAGCTCGGGGCCAGTTGGACCATCTTGTACTGGAACTCGGCGAACTCGGGGTTGGGCGAGGTCTCGAGCAGCTGGGAGGCGTTGGCGGTGGTGGGGATGTCGCCGTTGTCGACGAGGGCCTTCGAGTAGTCCTTGGACGCCATCGTCTTCAGGAAGTCGATCGCGGCGTCCTTGTGCTTGGTGCGGGCGTTGACCGACCAGTAGTTGGTGGGGTTGCCCACCACGTTGCCCGGGTCACCGGTGCCGCCGGCCACGGTCGGGAACGCGGTCCAGCCGAGGTCCTTCTTGGCGAAGTCGGGGGCCTTGCCCAGCTGGGTGGAGTACTCCCACGAGCCCATCAGGTGCATCGCGGCCTTGCCCTGGGCGAAGAGGGCGGGGGCGCCGCCGTTGGCGTAGGAGACCGAGTTGAAGTTCTTGCCGAACGCGCCGTCGTCGATCAGCTGCCGCGTGGTCTGGGCGGCCTTGAGAACCGCCGGGTCGCCCCAGGCGGAGGAGTCACCGTTCTGGATCTTCTTGAAGACCTCGGGGCCGCCGATGCGGTCGAGCAGGTACTCGAGCCACATGAGCTGGGTCCAGGCGTCGGTGCCGCCGAGCGCGAACGGGGTGATCTTCTTCGCCTTGAAGGTGCTGATCGCCTTCTGCAGGTCGTCCCAGGTCTTCGGCGGCTGGAGGTTGTTCTCGGCGAACAGGGCCTTGTTGTAGAAGAGCATCACCGGCTGCATGCCGCGCATGGGCACGCCGTAGACCTTGCCGTCGAGGCTGCCCGCTTCGACGACGGACGGCAGGAACCCGCGCCGCAGGGTCTCGTCCTTCTGGAAGTGCGGGGACAGGTCGACGAGCTGGCCGGCGTCCACGTACGGCTTGATGGAGCCGCCGCCCCAGTTGAAGAAGACGTCCGGGGCGTTGGGCGAGCCCATGGCGGTGCGGAGCTTGTTGACGTACTCGGCGCCGGGGACCGAGACCAGCTTGACCTTGACGTCCGACGTCTTGTTGAACTCGTCGACGGCCGCCTGCTGGACCTTCACCGCGTCGTCGCCGTAGACGTAGGCGGTGATGGTGCTGCTCGCGGCTCCGGTGCCGCTGCCGGAGCCGCAGCCGGCGAGGACCGCGGCCATCGCCGTCGCGGCGAGCGCCGCGGTCCATCTGGCCGTACCCGTACCTCTGCGGAGAAAGCCCGACCCCATAACTGCCCCTCATCGAATGTTTCGAATTGCTTGGCGAATGTTGCCGGAACGGTACGAGTGCGTTTCCGGCGCGTCAAGAGGTCCCGCGAAAGCTTTCCGCGATCAGTGGTCAGAGCTTGTGCACAGCGTGCGGCGGGCTACGATCCCTGCATGAGACCCGCAGACGTCCAGTCCCGACCGGAGGATCCGTCCTCGGACGAAACGGTCGAGGGCGGTGCCACACTGGCCGAGATCGCCCGCGCGGCCGGCGTGTCGGCTCCGACAGTTTCGAAAGTCCTCAACGGGCGAGCCGATGTGGCCGCCGCCACCCGCACCCGGGTGGAGGAGCTGCTGCGCCGCCACGGTTACCGCCGGCGGCGCGGCGCCTCGCAGCAGTCCCGGATGATCGACCTCGTCTTCCACGAGCTGGAGAGCTCCTGGGCCATGGAGGTCATCCGGGGAGTGGAGAACGTGGCACGGGAGGAGGGCCTGTCCCTGGTCCTCTCGGAGAGCGCCGGGCGACTCACGCCGGGCCAGACCTGGGTGGACGGGGTCCTCGCCCGCCGCCCCGCCGGGGTGATCCTGGTCCTCTCCGACCTCGACCCGGCCCAGCGCGCCCAGCTGACCAGCCGCGACATCCCGTTCGTCGTGGTGGATCCCGCCGGCGACCCCGGTGACGACGTGCCCTCGGTCGGCGCCACCAACTGGCAGGGCGGCCTCGCCGCCACCCGGCATCTGCTCGAGCTCGGCCACCGCCGCATCGGCGTGATCGGCGGCCCCTCCCGGATGATGTGCAGCCGCGCCCGCATCGACGGCTACCGCTCGGCGCTCGAAAGCGCCGGCGTACCGGTCGACGCGGAGCTGGTGCGGGAGGGCGACTTCCACCATGAGGCGGGCCACGCCGCCGGTCTCGAACTGCTGCGGCTGCCGGAGCCGCCGACCGCCGTCTTCACCGGCAACGACCTTCAGGCCCTCGGCCTCTACGAGGCCGCCCGGGAGCTCGGGGTCCGGATCCCGGAGGACCTGAGCATCGTGGGCTTCGACGATCTGCCGCTGGCCCGTTGGGTGGGCCCGCCGCTCACCACCGTGCGGCAGCCGCTGACGGAGATGGCCGAGGCCGCCGCACGGCTCGTGCTGGACCTCGGTCGCGGCCGGCGGCCGGCGGCGACCCGGATCGACCTGGCGACCAGCCTGGTGGTCCGCAACAGCACGGCACCGCCCGCCGCCTGATCGGGAACGACCGGTCAGGCACTCTTGTCGACCGCCGGAATTCCGCGAACAGTACGTGTCATGGCGACAGTTGTACTGGTGGGCACGCTGGACACCAAAGGTGTGGAGTACGGCTGGCTGCGTGAGCGGCTGCTGGCCGCCGGGGTCGAGGTGCTGGTGGTCGACGCCGGCGTGGTGGGCGAGCCGCGGATCGTGCCCGACGTGCCGCGTTCCGAAGTGGCCCGCGCGGCCGGCGCCGACCTGGCCGGGCTACGGGCGGCGGCGGACCGCGGCACGGCCGTGACGGCCATGGCCTGCGGGGCCGCCGCGAGCGTGCTGCGGCTGTACGAGGAAGGCAGGCTGCACGCCGTCCTCGCCGTCGGCGGCAGTGGCGGAACGTCGATCGCGACCAGGGCGATGAGGGAACTGCCGCTGGGCGTACCGAAGTTGATGGTCTCCTCGATGGCCGCCGGTGATGTGTCGCCGTATGTCGGGGCGTCCGACATCACCATGATGTACAGCATCGTCGACATCGCCGGCGTCAACAGCGTTCTGGCCCCGGTACTGGCGAACGCCGCACACGCGGCGGCCGGCATGGCGAAAGGTTTCGAAGCACACCGAAAGGCGCTGCTCCCGACCGAGCTCGCCGCGGGTGGCAGGCCGCTCATAGCCGCGAGCATGGCGGGCGTGACGACCGCGGGCGTCGACGCGGCCCGCGAACGGCTGACCGGCCTGGGCTACGAGGTGCTGGTGTTCCACGTCAGCGGGGCCGGCGGCCGGACGCTGGAGTCGCTGGCCGGACAGGGGCTGTTCGCGGGCGTACTGGACCTGACCCTGAGCGAGCTCGCCGACGACCTGGTCGGCGGGATCCTGACCGCGGGGCCGGACCGGCTGAGCGCCGCCGGACGGCGGGGCACACCCCAGTTGGTGAGCCTGGGAGCCCTCGACATGGTGAAGTTCGGTCCGCTCGACACCCTCCCCCACCATCTGCGCGGACGCGACGTGCAGGTGCACAACCCGTCGATCACCGTGGTGCGCACGACGGCGGAGGAGTGTGCGGAGCTCGGCCGCCGCGTCGCCGCCAAGCTACGGGCGGCCACGGGTCCTGCCGAGGTGTGCGTACCGCTGCGGGGCCTGTCGACGCTCGGCGCGCCGGGCGGCCCGTACCACGATCCGGCCCTGGACGAGGCGCTGTTCGCCGCCCTGCGCGACGGTCTTTCCGGCAGCGCCGTCGAAGTGGTCGAGTACGACACGGACATCAACGACCCGGCTTTCGGCCGGGCCGCGGCGGACCGCCTGCACCGCCTGATCACCGCGGGCGGGGCGCCGGGCGGCCGCGCCTGAGCACGTACGGCCCACAGCCCGGCCGTGCCGGGCGCTCAGCGGGCGGTGAGCAGCACCCACACCTGGCCGGGGGCGAAATTGAGCCGCTCACCGGCCGCGTCGGTGAAGACGGTGTCCCCGTCCGCACTCGTCCGCTGCCAGCGGGCGTCGTAGGCATGTCCGTCGCGCAGCACCAGCGCCGTGCCCGAGCCGACCGTCTCCGTGTACGGCGACACGCTGCCGGACCGGTCGCGGAACTTCGAGGGCCGGACCTGCGTGTGCTGCACGACGACCGTCGAGGCCTCGAGCCGTCCCCCGTCCGTGGTCCGCGCGGCGGACCCGTCCATCGCCACCAGCCACCGCTTCTGTTCCGGTGACCAGCTGAAGGTGTACCGGGCCGCGGGATAGCGCACGGTGTGCTCCTCGAGCGGCCGGCCGCCGCCGGGAGCGGCGCCGAAGCGCATGCCGATGTCCGACGCGTCACTCACGTCGCGGGCGGCGGCGAGGGCACGTTCGGGGCGCAGGTAGAGGTTGTGCGGCGCCGGGCGGTCGCCCGAGCGGACGAAGGCGTCGGGCGCCTCCCCCTGCGGCAGCGCGGCGACGGGTGCGGACTCGATCAGCGGCCGCAGCGCCGACTGCGCGCCGGAGTACGCGAGCGCGGGCCTGCCGAACTGCCGCAGCAGCTCGAGGTCGGACTCCCGCGCGCTGCGCACCGGGCCGATCTGCGGCGGCAGGCGGGAGGAGAAGACGGCCAGTATCCGGCTGAGTCCCGACTCGACCTGCTCGACGTAGACGATGTCGGCGGCCCCGAGCCCTGTGTGCGGGCGAGCCGGCCGGACGTTGTCGATCTTGACGGCGAGCACCGGTCCCTGCCGGGCCGGCAGCCCGGTGAAGTACGACGTCCCGCGCTCCACGGACGAGGTCTCCTCCGGGCCGGGCTCCGGGCCGGTGCATCCGTAGAGCGACACGGTGAGGGCGGCAGCGGTCAAGGTGGCGATCACGGCACCTCTCCGTGCCGGCCGGCCACTGCCGTCGTCCTTCTGTCCCCGTCTGCGTCTCGCGTTCATCGGCCACGCTCCCCGTGGGTCAAGTGGACCACGTAAGGCGCCGCGCGGACAGTCCCGCGGCGCCGGTTCCGCTCAGGGCAGCAGCTGCTCCGTCCAGATCGTCTTGCCGGCGGCCGTGTTCCTGCTCCCCCACCGGTGCGCCAGCTGGGCGATCAGGAACAGTCCGCGTCCGCCCTCGTCGGTCAGCCGTGCCCGGCGCAGATGAGGCTGGGTCTCGCTCGGGTCGGAGACCTCGCACACCAGCCGCTGGTCCCTGATGAGCCGTACCCTCACCGGGCCGCCGGCGTAGCGGATCGCATTGGTGAGGAGTTCGCTGACGATCAGCTCGGTGGTGAACACCAGCTCGTCGAGCCCCCAGACGGTGAGCCGCTCGGTCACCAGCGCCCGCGCGTCGGAGACGATCCGCACGTCGGCCGGGAACTCCCGGTCGACGACGGACCCTTCGGGCGACACGGAGACCCTGGCGAGCAGCAGCGCCGCGTCGTCGTCCGGCGGGTGCGCCAGAAAGGGGACCAGCATGTCCCGCGCGATCTCGGGCACGGCGGCCGCGTCGCCCGTGCCCCGGACCTCCCGCAGATGGTCGATCACGTGGCCGGCGCCGGACACGGGCGCGTCGGAGAGCGATCCCGCGGTGAAGGCCAGCAGATCGCCGGGCGAGAGCGCCACCTCCACCGGTTCGAAGGGAGCGCCCTCGAGCCCGAGCGCCGGGCCGGGAAGCAGGTCGACGGGCCCGGTCTGTCCGGAGGACCGGGCCAGCACGGGCGCCGCGTGTCCCGCGCTGGCCATCAGGGCGCGGGCGCTGACCGGGTCGTAGACGGCGTACAGGCAGGTGGCGCCGCGGACGGTCCCCTCGGGCTCGCCCGGCTGCTCGTCGTCGGCGAGTCGCACCACCAGGTCGTCCAGATGGGTGAGCAGTTCGTCGGGCGGCGGGTCCAGGTCGGCGAGGGTGCGCACCGCCGTGCGCAGACTGCCCATCGCGGCAGCGGCGTTGAGGCCGTGACCGCGCAGGTTCCCGACCACGAACGCCACCCGGCTCGAGGACAGGGTGATGACGTCGAACCAGCTGCCGCCCGTGCCGGCCAGTGTCCTGCCGGGCACATAGACGCCGGCGGTCTCCGCCGCGGTGACTTTGAGCACCGGCCGTGGCAGCAGGCTGCGTTGCAGGCTCTCCGCCGTACGGCGTTCGCGGGTGTAGCGGCGGGCGTTGTCGATGGCGAGGGCCGCGCGGGAGCAGATGTCCTCTGCGACCGCGGCGTCCCGTGCGTCGAACGGCGCCCGCTCGCGCGAACGCCACACCGACACCGCGCCGAGGACATGGCCGCGCGCCTGCAGCGGCACGACCATGTACGAGGCGGCCCCGGGCGCCAGCACCAGCCTCCGGCGTTCCGGGTCCCCGGCGATCCTGGGCCGCAGTTCGTCGAGGTCGGGCACGATGACGGCGGAACCCCCGCGCAGCCGGTCGCTCTCGTAGGCCTTGACCCGGATGACGGAGCCCTGCGGATACAGCTGGTCGGGCCACTCGCCGCCGCCCGCGACGGCGGAGACCCGGCGCAGCGGTGCGCCGGTGACGAACTCCCCGGGCTCCTCGCCGACGAGCAGGGCCTCCGTGATGTCCACGCAGGCCAGGTCGGCGAAGGCGGGCACCAGCAGGTCGGCGAGCACCTGCGTGTTGCGGCCGACCTCCAGGGAGCGGCCCAGCGCGGAGGCGGCGGTGGCCACCAGTGACGCGCGGCTCCGTTCCCGTTCCTGCTCGGTGACGTCCGTGAAGGTCACCGCGACACCGCGGGCCATGCCGTCCCGGCCGGCCATGCGCAGGGCCGACAGGGAGACGATCCGGTCGCG
Source organism: Streptomyces sp. NPDC086835 (assembly GCF_044745705.1). Classification (NCBI taxonomy): domain Bacteria; kingdom Bacillati; phylum Actinomycetota; class Actinomycetes; order Kitasatosporales; family Streptomycetaceae; genus Streptomyces; species Streptomyces sp. NPDC086835. The sequence goes on along the minus strand of NZ_JBIVAU010000003.1, from coordinate 45,010 downwards.
TTCGGGTGCCTGGCTCAGCCGGGCCGTGGTGACGAAGTCGATCAGCGGCTCGCCGGTGGCCACGACGCGGTGCAGGCGTTCCTCCAGGGCGGCCGCGTCCTCCGGCACCAGCAGCTCGCCGAGCCGGCGGCCGGCGAGCAGGGCGGAGGGGCGCGGGTCGCTCGGCAGTGAGATGCCTCTGATGAGCCGCAGCTCGCTGTCGTAGACGGCGAGACCGATGCCGGTCTGCGAGAAGAGCGCCCGGAGCAGTGCGTCGTTCTCCTCCCGCCGGTCGGCGACGGCGGCGGGCACGAGCCGCATCAGATACCGGGCGGCCAGAGGGCCGTCCACCGGAAGCAGGTCGAGCTGCACCCGGCGGGACCCGTCGGTGTGCAGCAGCGCCGTCCGCACGGAGCGGGAGTGCACGGCGGGGTCGTGGTCCCGCAGCGCGGGCCAGACGCCGGGGTCCGTCAGCAGTTCCTCGACGGTGCGTCCCTGAAGCTCACCGGCGGACAGGCCGGTCAACTCCACGGCGCCGCCGGTGCAGGCGAGGACCCGGCCGACGTGATCGAGTACGAGCAGGGCCGAGTCCTCCGGCCGCTCGGACCCCGTGTTCACGATGTGGCCGCTGGTGCTCACGCGTCGATCACTCCCAGATGGCGCTCCCGAGCTCCCTGTCCTGTGCCGCAGGTGCGGCAGGCGTACGGACCCCGCGCATTCATTGAACTCCACACCGTCCGGGGCCGCCCGTCGGCGACCGGAATCGAATGTGACAGCGAACAGTGCTCCGTCCTAGGATCACCGGCACGGCATCGCGTGTCGGTCACCGACCGGGTGAGGCATGGAGGTGCCCGTGAGTTTGCCTTACGGAGGCATTCCACAGTGTCAGTAGAGCTGAATCACACCATTGTTCTGGCCCGGGACAACCGGGAGTCCGCCGAATTCCTCGCCCGCATCCTGGGGCTCGAGACCGGCCCGGAGTGGGGACCGTTCGTCCCCCTCACCCTCAGCAACGACGTCACACTGGACTTCGCGACCGTCGACCACGAAGTCCCGTTGCAGCACTACGCGTTCCTGATCTCCGAGGAAGAGTTCGACCAGGTCTTCCGGCGCGTCCAGGAGGCGGGCATCACCTACTTCGCCGATCCCCACGGAAAGCGGCCCGGCGAGATCAACCACAACGACGGCGGTCGCGGCATGTACTTCCACGACCCGGCCGGTCATGGCATGGAGGTCATCACCCGGCCGTACGGCAGCGGCGGCAGCTGACCTCACCGCCCTCGCGTCTCCCGCCCGCCTGGTTCCGCCGGCTCACCGCCGCGGCCCCGGCGGGCGAGGACGCGCTGGGTCCGGCTCAGCAGCCGGCCCGGGGACAGCGTCCGCAGCGCGGCCCGAGCCGCGTTCGCGCCCGGCGCCCCGTGCACGCCGCCGCCGGGGTGCGCCCCCGCGGAGGCCAGATACAGGCCCTCGACGGGGGTCTCCGGACGGCCGGTGCCGGGCGTGGGGCGGAAGAACAACTGCTGGTGGAGCGCGGTGGTACCGCCGTTGATCGCACCCCCCGTGAGGTTGGCGTCGAGGGCCTCGAGCGTCGGCGGGGCGAGGACGCGGCGGGCGATGATCCGGGCACGGAAGCCGGGCGCGTACCGCTCCACCTGCTCCTCCATCCGGTCGGCCATCGCCTCCCGCTCACGCGGGTCCCAGCGGCCCGTGAGCCCGTCGTCGCCCGCGTCGCCCTTGGTGCGGTGGGGCACGTGTGTGTACGCCCATGCCGATTCGGTGCCCGCCGGGGAGCGGGTGGCGTCCGAGGTGGTCATCTGGCCGAACAGCAGGAACGGCCGGTCGGGGACCTGCCCCATGGCCAGCTGGGCGGCGAACCGGGTGAGCCCGTCGACGCCGTCGGCCAGATGGACGGTCCCGGCGCCGGCCGCCGCCTCCGCGGTCCAGGGAACGGCGCCGTCGAGGGCCCAGTCGACCTTGAAGGTCGCGAAGTCCCACTGGAAACGGCGCAGATCGGCGAGGAGCCGGGACGGCAGGTGGCGTTCGTCGACCAACTCCCCGTACAGCGAAGGAACGGACACGTCCGCCAGGACGGCACGGCGCGCGGGCACCGACTCGCCGTCCGCTGTCCGTACGGCCACCGCGCGGCCCTCGCGGACCACGACCTCGACGGCACGCCGGCCGCACCTGACCGCGCCGCCGCGGCGTTCCAGCCTGCGTACCAGTGCCTCGGTCAGCATGCCCGCGCCGCCGACGGGCACGGGAAAGCCGTGGCTCTGGCCCAGCATCGACATCAGCCAGCCGAAGCCCCCGCTGCCGGCTGCCTCCGGCGCCAGATCCGCATGCAGCGCGTTGCCCGCGAGCAGCAGTCTGCCCGCCTCACCGCCGAACTCCTCCTCCCCCAGGCGGCGTACGGGAAGCAGCAGGGTGCGCGCCAGCCGCAGACCACCGCCGGCGCGCAGCTCGGCGGCCAGCCGCATCGAGGGGATCACCGGCGGGAAGGGGGTGAACAGCAGATCGAGGATGTCCGGCCGCAGCCGCTCCCACACGTCGTACAGGTCGTGCCAGGCCGCACCGTCACCGGGTGCGAAGGTCTCCAGGCCCGCCGCGGTGTCCTCGGCGCGGCGTGCGAGGACGGCGCACCGGCCGTCGGTCAGGGGATGGGCCAGTACGTGGGGGGCATGGCCCCAGCGCAGCCCCTCGCGTTGCAGCCCCAGACCGGAGATCACCGGGGAGGCGGCCGCCAGCGGGTAGAACGAGCTGCACACGTCGCTGATGAAGTCGGGGTGGACACCCCGGTCGCTGCGTACCGCGCCGCCAGGTTCCGGTTGCGTCTCGAGGACCTCCACGCTCCAGCCGGCGTCCGCGAGAAGGTTGGCCCCGACGAGACCGTTAGGTCCTGCTCCGATCACCACTGCGTCCGGCATCGCGCTCTCCTGAGTTCTCGACGACGTCGGCCAGGCGGCTGAGCATGCGGCGGTGGCGCACAAGGAGGAACGCGTCCAGCGCCGCGTTGTGGAAGGTGCCTCCGGGCCCCCTCAGCGGATGCTCGTCCAGGACGACCAGGGTGTCCTCGCCCCAGGGGCGGATGTCGATGGCGATCCGCGCCGTGCCGAGCCGACCGCTCTCCGCCTCGAGTTCGAGTGTCCGCGGCGGCTCGCAGTGCCGCACGATCGTTCTGCCGTGCATGGTCCAGGGCCCGACCCGCACGGTGTACTCGAGGGCCGCCCCGACCTCCGGCCAGTCGCCGTAGGCGGGCCGGCTGTCGTCGGTGCCGACGACCCAGTCGCTGTAACGGTCCCGGTCACTGAGCACCGACCACACGGTGGCGGGCGGCTTGCAGATCAGCTGGTGGTGCACGGCCATGGGTCCTCCAGCGGCTGGAAGGGACGTCATCGACCAGCGAGTGCCCCTTCCCCGGTGATCTATGGCTTCCTCGGTGATCTATGGCCCCGGGGATTCACCGAGGAGGCGCCGGCCTCTCCCGGTGGGCGGGGGCGGCGCGCCGGACCTATGGACCCCCTCGAAAGGGGTATCCGTAACTGGTGCCCGGGGGGAGGGAAGCCGACCGAGACGGAGACCCGACCATGGCCGAACAGCTTCCCCTTCTCGGTCGTACGGCGGTGGTGACCGGCGCGGCCCGGGGCCTCGGAGCGGCCATGGCCAGGACCCTCGCCCGGCGCGGCGCCCGGGTCGCCCTGCTCGGCCTGGAGGAACCGCTGCTCGCGAGTGTGGCGGCGAGCCTTCCCGGCGCTGCGCACTGGCCCGTCGACGTCACCGACGAACAGGCCATGACCCGCACCGCCGCTCTGGTGGAGGAGAGCCTCGGGCCCGTGTCCGTCGTGGTGGCCAACGCCGGTGTGGTGGCGGGCGGGCCGTTCCTCGAGACCGACCCGGCTACCTGGCGGCGGATCTTCGAGGTCGATCTCCTCGGCACCTGTCTCACGGCCCAGGTGCATCTCCCCGGCCTGCTGCGCACCCGGGGCTACTTCCTGCAGGTCGCCTCCCTCGCGGCGATCGCGCCCTCGCCGATGATGACCGCCTACTGCGCGGCCAAGTCCGGTGCGGAGGCGTTCGCGTACTCGCTCCGGGCCGAGGTGGCCCACCGTGGCGTGGGGGTGGGGGTCGGCTACCTCAGCTGGGCGGACACCGAGATGATCCGGGCCGCGGACGAGCACCGGGTGATGCGGGAGCTGCGGGCGGCGCTGCCGTGGCCGGCCGGGAAGGTCTATCCGGTACAGCCCGTGGCCGACCGTCTCGTACGCGGCATCGAGCGGCGCGCGCCCGCCGTGTACGCCCAGCCGTGGATCCGTCCGGCTCGGGCGGCACGGGGCTGGCTGCCGGGGCCCGTCACCCTGTGGGCCCGCCGCGAACTCCGACGTCTCCAGGGCGAGGCCGGGCTCGGGCCGACCGGGCTGCTCGGCGCCGGCGGCGCGGCGGCCGGAACGGCTCCCGCGCCGCCCTGGTCCGGGAGCGGTGACGCGGCGGGCTGAACGGCCTGGTTCCACGGGCGGATTCCGCCTGGTGGCCCACTGGCGGGGTTCCCGGATGGCGCAATGTCACGTTATGCCCGTTAGATGTAACAAAGTGTGCGCGCTCAGGCGGCGCACGACGAACGACACGGTGTACGCCTACCCGGATGTTCCGCGAACGGAGCCCGCGCCATGAGCACCGACCCCAACACCCATTCCCCGTCCGACTACCAGGACGACCGCCCGCGGCCCCCCGACGGCACCCTGGGCGCCGGATACGCCGCCCCGGCGTTCCCGGCCCGCACGGTCCCGCCGTTGCCGCCGATGCCTTCCCACCCGCCGGTCTTCCCCGCTGCCGCGGTTCCGCCCGGCCCCCTCGACCCCGTCCATCCTGAGCCCGGGGCGCCGCTGCTCCCCGAGGAGCCGTCCCCCCTCCACGGGACGGGACCGGTCACGGGCACGGGTACGAGCACGGTCACGGGTGTCGGTGGGCCGGAGAGGCCGAGGCCGGCACAGGAACCGGTCCCCGTGCGCACCCCGGCCGGAAAGCCGCGGGCACCGCAGGCCGGCGCGGCGGCCCCGACGCCGTGGCCGGACACGGCCGACCACCCCGCCCCAGCCGGCGCCCCGGACGAGCGGCGGGAGCTGATAGCCGCGCCGGTCGACAAGCCCGGCCCCGTGCGCAGCACCGTCTACGCCTGGAGGCCGGCAACGGCGGCCGTCAAGGACCCGCTCACCGAGGATGCCGCCGCCAAGGACGTCGCCGACGTGCCGACGCCCGTACGCGACGCGATCGAGGACCCGAGCCCGCTCCGCAAGGAGACGCCGGTCCAGAGCCCCACCGCGGCCCCGGCGCCCGGGGCCGGGGGCGACCAGCCTGCCGGCGACGCCGCCCGGTCCTGTGCCGCCGATCCCGCGGAGGAGCAGGCGCCCAACGACAGCGAGCAGCCCATCCACACACTGCTGTGGACGGCAGCCACCGAGCGTCCGGTGGCCGAGGTCGCCGCCCTGGTGAGCCGGCTGAAGCGGACCGGAGAGGTCGACAGCCCCGGTGACCTGGCCCTGCGTGCGGCGGCGGTCTCCCGCCCCCTCGAGGAGGTCAGGCAGCTGGTTGCCCTGCTCAACGAGTACCCGCATCCCCTGCACGAGGCGGACACCACGCTGCGCGCCGCCGCCGTCGGCCGGCCCATCGAGGACGTCGTGCAGCTGGTGAACATGATCGGCACCGACGCCAGCGAATGGCGATCGGCCGCGAACGAGGCCGCCGCGGACGACGACCCCTCCCCGCCTGCCGGGCAGGACGCCGCCCGACAAGAAGCCCCCGCCGCGCCGCACACCCCCGCCGCCCACACACAGCCGTCGAAGAAGACACCGTGGCCCATGGCGGCCCTGAACGGCGCCCTGGCCGCCGGCCCCGACGGCCACACCGTCTCGCCGGCCATGCGTTCGGGACTTCGCTGGCCCGCCGCCGCCGTTCTCTTCGCGTGCGGCCTCATCCATCTGCCCACCGACGTGGCGGGCCTGCGCTCCGGCGGCTACGCCGAGACCCTCTCGATCGCCGTCACGGTGCTCTGCCTGATCGTCGCCGTCTGGCTCGCCGTGCGTGACACCGCGCTGGTCTGGGCGGCCGCCGCCGGCCTGGCGGTCGGTGTCGCCGCACTGCACGCGCTCGCGGGCGTCGGGACCATGAATCTGCTGCAGAGCAGCCTGGGCGATTCGTTCGGCTGGGCCAGAGCGGTCGCGGTCCTCTGCGCCGGGGCATGCGCCTTCCTCGCCGGGTCCGTACTGCTACGCCGGCAGCCGGCCACGGGTGCGACGCCCAACAGCTGACACCCACGCCTCTCCCCCAAGCCAGCCTTCCGCGACGCCGGCCCCGGCCGACCGTGCGGAAGGCTCGCGGCGTCCCACAGCCGCCGGCACGGGCCGCGGCGGTCCTGGCCTCGCGGGGGTCGGGCCGGAGTTCGGCGGCCACGCCGAGGTCAGGCCGAAAGCCCGAGCCACGCCGCCTCAGGCCGAAGGGCGGGGACCGCGCCAAGGTCAGGCCGAAGGCCGGGCCCCACGCCTGGGAGGGGCCCCGGCCGGGATCTCGACCGTCGGTCCGTACGGGCCTCTGCCCTCAGTCCTTGGGACCGCGCCGGTCCTGGGCGGGCGTGTCCTCCGCCCGCGGTTCGGGCTCCTCTTCCCGTTCCCCCTCCGCCTGGGACGGCGTGCTGCGGGGGAAGTTCGCGCGGAGCTCGTCCTCCGGTCGTTCGCCCTCCGCCTGGGAGGGTGTCTGCTCGCTCATGGCCACTTCCTCACCGTCGGAGCCGGATGCTCGTGCCTGTGCCGGACCCGGCGCCGGATCCGCCGGGCCGTACAGCTCGCCGGGTTCCCGGACGGGCGGGTGCCAATCACGAGCCGCGGTGCCCACGGTCCCGCCACCCCCACCGTGCGGACGTGCGCCCCGTGCGGGGCCGCCAGATGATGGCTTGAGCCCGAGATCTCACCCCACCGGAGAAAGGGCGGTGGCACACAGTGGACACCGACACCGGTTTCCTCGAGCCCGCGAACGAGAACGCGGCCGCCGCGCGGTCCGCCGAGGAGGCGGCCCGCAGCGCACTGGCCGGCACCGGCGCGTACCTCATGCCCCCGGCCGACGTCCTGACGTGCCTGGGTGCGGACGCCTCGTCCTGGGCGCACTTCGCGGGCCACTGGCAGGACCTGACGGAGGACGAGTACGCGGCCAGGCGCGGCACCCGCAGACTGCGGCGCTACGGACACTTCTCCCTCTCGCCCGTGACCGGGGAACTGCGGCTGCTGCCCCACAGCGTGTTCGTCCAGCCTGACAACACCAATCCGCTCTACGAGTCGGTGGACCGCCATTTCGATCCGCTGACCGGCGCCTTCGTGGCCGATCCGGTGCTGCGCCGGATCCTCGGTCTGCTGGGCAGGGTGGCGGGCGCGCTGGACGTGGCCGAGCGGTGGAGTGTCAAGGTCCATCCCTTCCGGGTCGTCGCCACGGCGGAGGGCGGAGGGGAGCCGACACCGGAAGGCAGGCACCGGGACGGCGTCACTCTGGTGTCCTCGCTGCTGATCGGCCGCGACAACGCCACCGGCGGCGAAAGCACCGTCTACGGCCCCGAGGGCGACGAGGTCCTGTCGGCCACGCTGCGTGAGCCGGCGAGTCTGCTGGTCTCCGACGACCGCGCCACCCTGCACGGTGTGTCGCCCATCCGACCGGTCGACACCGCCCTCCCGGCCCACCGCGACGTCCTGGTGACGACCCTCACGCCGGGCTGACCGGGCCGGTCCCCGCGGTGGCGGCGACGAGGTCGTCGACGACGTCGGCCGGTCGTGAGCGGCGGCTCCACGAGGCGCGCTGCCGCTGCGCGCCGCACCCGTGCTCTTCCAGCCGCCTCAGGAAGGCGGCGACCCGCTCGAGGTCTCCGTACTCCTCCAGCCGCGGCCGTACGCGGTCGACCAGCCGCGCCGCCTGGACGGCGAACGGCAGCACGCGTTCGGTGAGCGCGTCGACGCCGCTGCCCGGCCAGCCGTCGCGGGCGGCCCGCCAGTAGGCGGCACGCAGCAGTTCGCCGCAGGTGCGCGGCCCCTTGTCGCCCCGCCGGACCAGCTCGGCGCAGTCCACGACCAGCGCTCTGACGAGGGCGGTGAGCGCGGCGGTGTCCGCCACGTCCGACGGCACGTCCATGACCCGGATCTCCAGCGTCGGCACACGGGGATTGGGCCGCACGTCCCAGAACGGGATGTTCGCGTCGAGCATCGCCTCCGACTCCTCCAGGGCCGCGGTCAGGCGTCGGTAGTGGGCGAGCGAATCGACGTACGGCGGGGCGCTGAGCGCGGGGAAGCGGCCGCGGACGACGGTCCGCCAGCTCGCGTAGCCGCTGTCGCGGCCTTCGAAGAAGGGCGAGTTGGCGCTCATGGCGACCAGCAGCGGCAGCCAAGGACGCAGATGGTTGGCCGTCAGCACGGCCACCTCCCGGTCCGGCACATGCACATGCACATGGACGGAGCAGACGGTGAAGTCGTCGAGCATGGTCCCGAACTGGCGCACCCCCGCGCGGTAGCGGGGGTGATCGCCCAGGACCCGCGCTCCGGCGCCACCGATGACCGGCGTGCCCGCGGCGCACAGGCCGAGCCCCTCCGCGCGGCAGGCTTCGACGGCAGCCTTCCGTACCGCCGCCAGGTGCCGGTGCAGTTCACCGGAGTCCTCGCACGGCGGGGTGCGCACCTCGAGCTGGCCCTCGTGGAACTCGCCGGACACCAGGTCGCCGACGGTGCGGCGGGCGCGGGCCACGACACGCCTGCCCGCCGGTTCGACGGACCGGTCGTCGGTCCGGACGAGGAAGAACTCCTCCTCCGCTCCGATGGTGGTGGTCATCTCCCCAGAATCCTCCGGTGACGGCAGGTGCGCGAACAGGAGGACACCCAGGTCGCAGGTACCGGCGACCGGTGAAGGGCCGTCACCTGTCGTCGTCGGCGCTGTCCTTCGTCGCGCCGGGCCGGTCCCCGCGGTGCCGGGTGCCGGGAAGGAACTCCTGCACCTTGGCCTTGAAGCCCTGCCGGATCATCGATCCGCGGTCGCTGTCACCCCGCAGGATCGCGGACGCGGCGGCCTCGATCTGGTCGAGGGAGGCGTGCGGCGGGATCGGCGGCACGGCCGGGTCGGTACGGAAGTCGATGACGAAGGGCCGGTCGGCGGCGAGGGCCTGCTTCCAGGCGGACTCGACGTGCTTGGGCTTCTCGACGCGTACGCCCTCCAGCCCCATCCGTTCCGCGATGTCGGCGTAGGGCAGGTCCGGGATGGACTGCGACTCCTCGAACTGCGGGGCACCGGCCATGGCCCGCATCTCCCAGGTGACCTGGTTGAGGTCGCCGTTGTTCAGCACGGCCACGATCAGCCGCGGGTCGGACCACTCGCGGTAGTACTTCGCCGCGGTGACCATCTCCATCATCCCGTTCATCTGCATCGCGCCGTCGCCGACCAGGGCGATCGCCGGACGGTCCGGGTGGGCGAACTTGGCACCGATGGCGTACGGGACGCCGGGACCCATCGTGGCGAGCGTCCCGGACAGCGAGCCGCGCATCCGGCCGCGGAGCCGCAGATGGCGGGCGTACCAGTTCGCGGCGGAGCCGGAGTCCGCGGTGACGATCGCGTCGTCGGGGAGCAGCCCGTCCAGGGCGTGGACGACGTACTCGGGGTTGACCGGGTCGGCGTCGACGGCGGCCCTGCGCTGCATGACCTCCCACCAGCGGTCGACGCTCTGTTCGATCCCGTCGCGCCAGGCGCGGCTCTCCTTGCGGTGCAGTCGTGGCAGCAGCCGCCGCAGTGTCTCGCGGGCGTCACCGACGAGGTTCACCTCGAATGGGTAACGCAGCCCGATCATGTGCGGGTCGATGTCGATCTGCACGGCCCTGGCCTGGTCGAGCTCGGGCATGAACTGGGTGTACGGGAAGCTGGATCCGATCATCAGCAGGGTGTCGCAGCCCTGCATCATCTCGTACGAGGGCCGGGTGCCGAGCAGGCCGATCGAGCCGGTGACATAGGGCAGGTCGTCGGGGAGGACGTCCTTGCCGAGCAGCGCCTTGGCGACGCCGGCGCCGAGGACGTCGGCCAGCCGTTCGACCTCGGCACGGGCGCCGCGGGCCCCCTGGCCGACGAGCACGGCCACCTTCTCGCCCGCGTTGAGGATCTCGGCGGCCCGCTCGACGTCCTCGTCGACGGGCACGGGCGCGTACCGCCCGATGCCCATGCTGGAGGGCACCATCTTGAAGGCGTGCTTCGGCGGGCTGTAGTCCAGTTCCTGGACATCGGCGGGGATGATGACCGCTGTCACGGTGCGCCGGGCGTAGGCCGTGCGCATCGCCCGGTCGATGAGGTTGGGCAACTGCTCCGGGACCATCGCGGTCTCGCAGAAGTCGGACGCGACGTCCTTGAAGAGGTTCTGCAGGTCGACCTCCTGCTGGTACGACCCGCCCATGGCACTGCGGTTGGTCTGCCCGACGAGCGCCACCACCGGGACGTGGTCGAGCTTCGCGTCGTAGAGCCCGTTGAGCAGATGGATCGCGCCCGGTCCCGAGGTGGCGGCGCAGACGCCGACCTTCCCGGAGAACTTGGCGTAGCCGACGGCCTGGAACGCCGACATCTCCTCGTGGCGGGACTGCACGAACTTCGGCTTGTTGTCCGCGCGTCCCCACGCGGCGAGGAGCCCGTTGATGCCGTCGCCCGCGTAGGCGAAGACGTGGGTGACGTCCCATTCGCGCAGCCGCTGGAGGATGTGGTCGGACACTTTCGTACTGGCCATGTCGGTGTTCCGCTCCTCACTGTGCAGTGTGCGCCGCTGTCCCGGCCTGTTCCTGGGTAACCGTGCGGGCGCCGGCGGAAACCTCGCGCTCTCACCCGAACGGCGCGGCGCCCGGCGTGTCCGTGCGCTGACCGGGTACCGGTGTCCCCATGAAGGCACTGGTGATCAACTGCACGCTCAAGGCGTCCCCCGATCCCTCCAACACCCATGCGCTGGCCACCGTCGTCGCGGGTCAACTCGAGAAGGACGGGGCCGAGGTGGAGTTCGTCCGGGCGGTGGACATGGACATCCGTCCGGGGGTGGTGAGCGAGGCCGTCGGCCCCGGCGACCAGTGGCCGCAGGTGCACGGGAAACTGATGGAGTCGGACATCCTCGTCGTCGCGTCGCCGACCTGGCTCGGGCGTCCCTCCTCCGTCGCCCAGCGTGTGCTCGAGCGCATGGACGCGATGCTCTCCGAGACCGACGACGCCGGCCGCCCCGTCGCCTACAACAAGGTCGCCGGGGTGGTGGTCACCGGCAACGAGGACGGCGCGCACCATGTGATCAGCGAGATCTCCGGCGCGCTGGCCGACATCGGCTACACCATTCCCGGCCAGGCGTGGACCTACTGGCACCTCGGGCCGGGGCCGGGCCCCGACTACCTCGACGACGAGCGGGGGCGCGACTGGTCGCACAGGACCGGCCGCGCGATGGCGGCCAACCTCTTCGGCACCGCGAAGGCCCTGGCGGCGAATCCGCTGGGCGCCCCGCCGGAGTGAGACCATGACACGGACCTACCGGCGGGCGGCGGACTACGTATCCGCCGCGCTGATCTTCCTGCGTGACAATGTGCTGCTGCGTGAGCCGCTGCGGCCCGAGCACCTGAAGCCCAGGCTCCTCGGGCACTGGGGCTCCTGCCCCGGCATCACCATGGTGTACTCCGCGCTCAACACCCTGATCCGCGAGCGGGACGCCGACGTCCTCCTCGTCACCGGGCCGGGACACGGCGCACCCGCCAACCACGCCGGTCTCTGGCTCGAGGGCACGCACGAGCACTACGACCCGGCGCTGGCCAGGACCGAGGCAGGGCTGACCGAGCTGGCCCGGCGCTACTGCGCTCCCGACGGCTTCCCGAGCCACCTCTCCCCCGCGGTGCCCGGCACCCTCCACGAGGGCGGCGAGCTGGGTTACGCCCTGTCCACCGCGTTCGGCGCCGCGTTCGACGCACCCGACCGGCTGGTGGCGTGCATCGTCGGGGACGGCGAGGCGGAGACGGGCCCGACTGCCGGCGCCTGGCATTCGTCGAAGTATCTCGACCCGGTGACCTGCGGCGCCGTACTGCCGGTGCTGCATCTCAACGGCTACAAGATCTCCTCGCCCACCGTGTTCGCGAGCATGTCCGACGACGAACTGACGTCGCTGTTCCGCGGCTACGGCTGGGACCCGCGCATCGTCGACGTGACGGACGACCCGGACGGCGAACCGGTCGCCGCGGCGGTGCGCGCCGCGCACACCGGCATCCGGGACATCCAGGGCCGCGCACGGACGGGACGGATCCTTGAGCGTCCCGCGTGGCCGATGATCGTACTGCGCAGCCTCAAGGGACAGGGAGCGCCGGCCGAGGTCGGAGGGAAGCGCATCGAGGGGACCTTCCACGCGCACCAGGTGCCGCTGGACGGTGTCCACGACGACCCGGAGCAGCTCGCCGCACTGGAGGCATGGCTGCGCTCGTACGGCCCGCAGGAGCTGTTCGACGAGGAGGGCCGGCCGGTCGCGGAGGTGCTGGACACCTGCCCGTCCGGCGATCGGCGCATCGGTATGCAGGCGGCGGCTGACGGGGGACGGCTGCGGCGCCCTCTCGACCTGCCGCCGCTCGAGCCGTACGCCGTCGACGTCCCGGACGGCCCCGGCTCGGCGAAGGCGAGCCCCAACGAGGTGCTGGCGGACTGGCTGACGGAGATCATGCGCAGGACCGCCGCCGCCCGCGACTTCCGCATCATGTCGCCCGACGAGCTGGCCTCCAACAAGCTGGACGCCGTGCTGAAGGCGACCGGCCGCGGATATGTGTGGCCCGTCGAGGAGTACGCAGAGGACCTCACCCCCGACGGCCGGGTGCTGGAGATCCTCTCGGAGCACAACTGCCAGGGCTGGCTCCAGGGTTATCTGCAGACCGGGCGGCACGGGCTGTTCCCGACGTACGAGGCGTTCGCGTCGGTCGTCGACAGCATGCTCAACCAGTACGCGAAGTGGCTGAAGATGTCCCGCGAGGTGCCCTGGAGGGCACCGGTCAGCAGCCTCAACTACCTGCTCACCAGCGAAGGCTGGCGGCAGGAGCACAACGGCTACAGCCACCAGGGGCCGGGGTTCATCAACAACCTGCTCACGAAGAAGAGCACCGTCACCGGTGTCCATCTGCCGCCCGACGCGAACACCCTGCTGGTCACCATGGAGCGGGTGCTCGCCGACACCGGCCGGATCAACCTGGTCGTCGCGGGCAAACAGCCGGCGGCGCAGTGGCTCACCCTCGACGAGGCCCGCGCGCACTGCGAGGCGGGCGCATCGGTCTGGCGGTGGGCGTCGACGGACGACGGCGAGGACCCCGAGCTCGTCCTGGCGTGCGCGGGCGGCATTCCCACCGTCGAGACCCTCGCCGCGGCCCAACTGCTGCGACGCGACCTCCCGCAGGCGCGCATCCGGGTCGTGAACGTCGTCGACCTGTGCGCGCTCGCGCCGTCGGACCGGCATCCGCACGGCATGACCGACGCCGACTTCGACGCCCTCTTCGGCACGGAACTCCCGGTCGTCGTCGACTTCCACGGTTACCCCTCCGCCGTGCACCAGTTGCTGCACGGCCGCCCCCACCCCGGCCGGTTCCATGTGCGCGGCTACGTCGAGGAGGGCACCACGACCACTCCGTACGACCTGCTGGCGAGCAACGGCGTCTCACGGCACGACCTGGCGATCGCGGCACTGCGGCATCTGCGCGGCCGTCCGGCGGCCGCGGGTGATCTCGCCGCCCGCTACGCGCTCCAGCGGGACCGGATCCGCGAGGAACTGCGGCGCACGGGGGTCGACCCCGCCGAGATCACCGAATGGACGTGGGAACCATGACGGACACCGGCACCGCGACCGCTTCGAACCTGCTCGTCGTCGACGCCGGGTCCTCGAGCCTCCACCTGAGCGTGGTCGACGGTGAAGGACGGGAACTGGCCGCCCGGCACGAGACGGAAGCCCCGGGAAGCGGGACGCGGCAGGTGATCGAGGAGTTGCTGCGTCAAGCCCCGCCGGTGGCGGCGACCGGCCACCGCCTCGTCCACGGCGGGCCGCGGCTGCTCGGCCCCACACTCGTCGACGACGCGGTGCGGGCGGAGCTCGACCGGGCCGCGGAACTGGCGCCCCTGCACGTGCCGCCCGCTCTCACCGCCCTCGACGCGACACGGCGGCTGCTGCCGGACGCCGCGCACGTGGTGTGCTTCGACACCGCGTTCCACGCCGGGCTGCCCGAGCCGGCCCGCACCTACGGCCTGCCCCGGGAGTGGACGGACCGGCACGGGCTGCACAGGTACGGCTTCCACGGCCTCTCGTACGCGTGGGCCCTCGACCGTGCCGCGGCCCTGCTGGACCGGCCTTCCCGCGACCTCCACCTAGTGATCACGCACCTCGGCGGCGGCTGCTCGGCGTGCGCGGTGCGCGAAGGCCGCAGCGTCGACACCACTATGGGCTTCACCCCGCTCGAAGGCATGGTGATGAGCAGACGCAGCGGCAGCGTCGACCCCGGACTGCTGCTGTGGCTCCAGACATCGGCCGGATTGGCGCCCGAGGAGATCACGGAGACCCTGAACCGGGGATCCGGCCTGCTGGGCCTTTCCGGCACCTCCGGCGACACCCGCGACCTCCTGCGGTCGGCTGCCGACGGCGACCGGCGGGCCGCGCTGGCCCTCGACGTCTTCACGCTGGGCGTCCGGCGCGGCATTGCCGGCTGCGCGGCGTCGCTGGACCGGCTCGACGCGCTCGTCTTCACCGGCGAGATCGGCTGCGACCAGCCGGAGGTGCGCGAGGCGGTCTGCGCGGGTCTGGGCGTACTCGGCGTCACGGGCGGCCTGCGGCCGGAGAACGTGCACGAGGACACCGTCGTCAGCCCGGCCGGCGCGACGGTCCCGGTGCTGGTCGTACCGACCGGCGAGGGGCAGCGGGTCGCGCAGGAGACCCGAACGCTGCTCACACGTCACGCCGGTCAAAAATAGCGCCCGTTTCGTGTCATTCAGCCCTCTTCGGGTAACCGTCCGGCGCGACTTGCACGGACGTACGGAAGCACGAAGGAGGTGCTCCTGACATGGGGCACATCGAACGAGGCAGCAATCCCGTCAGCCCACGCAAGGACGACGAGATGAAGCACGAGCTGGAGGGCTACCTCCGGTCCGGGCAGCACACCCACGTCGAGGAGGCCAACGACCCCGAGCCCGCCGCGGACGACGACGTCCGGGTCGGCACGTCAGGACCCGTCCCCCCGCCCGGTGAGGAACGCGACCGGGCACGCGCGGAGACCGAGGCCGAGTCCCTGCGGCTCGAACTGGCCCGCCACATGGACCGCACGTCGTTCCCGGCGGACCGCGCCGCGGTCCTGCGCGCCCTGGAGGAACACCACGCCCCCGACCCGGTCGTGGACCGGGCCCGCGGCCTCCCGGAGGACGGCACGTACCGCAACGCGGACGAGATCGTGAAGGCGCTGGGGAGGACGGGGGGCGGCTGACGCGTCGTCCGGGGCGGGGGCGGGGGGTGCGTGGCCGCTGCGCGTGGCGTGTCCCCTCCCGCCCTTCCCGCTGTGCCGAATTGCGGCTCCCGCCGCGTGGGCAGGCCCCGGACTCGTACCGCGCTCTGCGCGGTGCCCTCAAGCGCCGGTCGGGCTGGATTCGCTACGCGAAATCAGCCTCGCCGGCGTTCGAGGCGCGGGGTGAAGGTGGGGGTCCCGGGGCCCCGCCGCCAGGCGTAGGAGGAGGAGCCCCCGGAACACCGCGCGGAGCGCGGTGTCGGGTCCGGGCGGAGCCCCCGCGCGGCGGAGCCGCACATCGGTACAGCGGGAAGGGGTGGACAGGGGAACGGCCCGCGCAGCGGCCATGCCACCGTCACGCCCCCGCACCCGACCGCCCCACCACCGTCGCCGCCTTGTCCGCACGGCGCCGCGCGTCCCGGGCCGCCCGGGACGCGCGGGCGGCTTCCTCACGCGCGTCCCGGTGTTCGCGTTCGGTCTGCCGCTGCCGCTCCCGGGCCTCTTCCAGCTCTTGGGCCAGCGCCGCCACCCGCTCGCTGATCCCGTCCAGCGCCGCCTGTGACCGCTCGAGCGCCGCCGAGGCCTCCTTGTGGGCCTGCTCGCGTTCGCGGGCCTGCCGTTCGGCCTCCTCCGCGTCCTGCCGGGCGCGGTCCAGCTTCTCGCGGCGGCGGCGGGCCCCGGCGTCCTCCTCCGGCTCCGGCGGTGATTTCGGCGGCGGTTCCGGCTCGCGACGCGCCGGCCGGGCCGGCCGCACCGTCGCCCCCGCGCCCGCCTCCAGCCCGGTGAAGCCGACCGGCGCATTCAGCGGTCGGTCGAGATGCCCGGCCGCCCACTGCCGTGCGGCCTCCGGATCGGCCAGCACCGCGTGCAGCGTGGCTTCGATCTCGTGGAACGCGGCCTCGCCGACGGACTGTCCCTCCTCCGCCGCCAGCTGCCGCGCCTCTCGGGCCAGCGCCCCGACCAGGAGGTGCTGCTGTCTGCCGAGCTCGCGCAACTGCTCGCCGTCGAGGTTTCTGTGGGCCTCGCGCAGACCCTCGCCGAGGCTGATCAGCGGCCGGACCTTGTCCGGCTCCCTGCGTACGAGCATGTTTCCGGCCCAGGCCGACACGGTCGGCCTGCGCAGAGCCCGGATCCGTTCGGCCAGTTCACGGTCCCCGGCCCGACGGGCCTCGGCAGCTCGCTGGTTGCGGACCGCCGTGAATTCGTGAGGACGCAGCGCGTAGAGCTCGTCGAGGGTGCTTTCCAGGTCCACCGTGCTCCTTCAACGGTCCCCACCCCGCCGAACACCATGCCGTTTCCCAGGATCCCACTCGGTCCCCGCCGTGCCAGTCGGCCCCCTGCGGGCCGCGGAGCACCGGTCCCCCGCCCCCTCGTGCGGGGGACCGGTGCGGCCGGTTTCACCCGGCCGTCCGAGCCGCGCCCACGCCGTGCCGTCCCGTGTGAACGGCAGTCCGCGTCCGTCAGGGCGTGACGGTGCAGGCGGCCCCGTTCAGCGTGAACCGGTCCGGTTCCGCGAAGGTGCCGGTGTACGTCCCCTGGAAGCCGAACGATTGCGTGCCGCCCGCCTGGATACGGCTGTTGAAGCCGACGTCACGCGCGGTCACCGTGCCGCCCGACGAGGTGAGCGAGGCGTTCCAGGCGCTGGTGACGCTCTGGCCGGCAGGCAGGGCGAAGCCCAGGTTCCAGCCGTCGACGGGAGCGGTTCCGGCGTTCTTGATTGTCACCTCCGCGGTGAATCCGCCCGGCCACACGTCGGCGGCGTAGCCGACCTGGCAGCTGCCGGCCGGTTCGCCGGGAGGCTCCTCGCCGCTGCCGCCGTCGTTGTCGCTGATCACGGAGGAGAAGGAGTTCACCGACAGGCCGGCGCCGCCCTGCCAGGGCTCGAAGCCCGCCTGGATGCTCGTCATGTACCAGTTCGGCGCGGCCATGCCGCGGCTGACGGTCTGGTCGACGAAGTCCATGACGTCGAAGGACCAGCTGGGGATCGCGGTGGGAGCGACGAAGGAGATGACGTCGTTGCCGCCGTTGTTGCCGGTCCACACCTCCCAGGTGCGGCCGCCGACCGTCGCGGACCCGTTCCGCGAGCCGATCGGCTGGATCGGACCCACACGGTTGAACCAGATCATGATCTCGGTGCGGTTGACCCCGTCGGTCTTGGGCTGGGGGTCGAGCCAGATGTCGAACGAGGCGTTGTAGACCGCGTTGTCGACATAGCCGTAGGAAATGCTGGTGGGTGCGGACCCGATGGTCGCGATCTGCTTGGGCAGCCGGGTGCCGGGCGAGCAGTTGGTGTAGTGGCACCCGTTGAAGATCGACGGGTAGGACTTCGGTGCCCCGTTGGTGGGCACGGAGCCGTCGGCGCGGGTCAGGGTGAAGCCCGTGCCGGTGACATCGACGCACTGGGTGGCGCTGGTCCCCCAGCGGTTGTTCTGAACGACGTAGCGGTCCTGGATCGTGGTGCTGCCGTACTGCTCGCAGATCTCGACGTCGGCCTGGGGCGCGGTCCGGATGTCCGCCTGGGCGGCGGGCGCCGCCGACAGCAGCGTGGCCGGGGCCCCGACCGTGAGCAGAAGCGCGGTGGCGAAGGCGCGTAAACGGTGTCGCATGGTGTCCCTTCAGCAGGTGCGGGCATACCGTGGGAGCGCTCCCATCGCGCTGGACTGTAGGAGTGTTTCGAACCCCTGACAAGACACGCCGTTGCAATTGGTTCTTTGCGTTCAAGCCTTGACCCGGTGGCGGCCCCCGGTCGGCCCCACCGTCCGCCGCCACTTTCCGCGACCGCCACAGGCGCACCGCGCCCGTGCCATGATCGGCTTCATGTCTTCCCTGTCCGCCCCGGCCGCCTGGCCCGCCGCACTCGCCACCCCACGACTCGCCCTGCGCCCGGTCGAACGGGCGGACGTGGCGGTGATCACCCGTCTGTGGACGGACCCCGAGGTCCGCCGCCACCTCGGCGGACCGGTGGACAGCAACGTCGTACGCATCCGCGAGCGCAGGTGCGTCGGCGCCCCCGGCGTCTTCGCTGTGGTGCGGCAGTCGGACGAGACTGTCGTCGGCCTCGTCTCGGTGACCGCCGGGTCCAGGGACGGCAGGACCGAGGTGTCGTACCAGCTCCTTCCCGAGCACTGGGGCCGCGGTTACGCCCGTGAGGCCGTCACCGCCGCCGTCTCCTGGGCCCAGGACGGCGTCCCGCCCGGGTCGCCCGGGGTGGTCGCGCTGACCCAGGAGGCCAACCGCCGGTCGCGGCGACTGCTCGAGGAGTTGGGTGCCACCTTGGTGGACAGCTTCGTCGAGTGGGACGAGGCGCAGGTGCTGTACGCGTTCCCGACAGCGCCGGCGCGCTAGCCGGCGGCCCGCCGTCATGCGGTCGGCGGCCGCGGCGGGACCACGGGCACGGGGGGGGGCCGCGGGCCCGGAGCGTCCCGGCCCGCGGCCCGCCGCGCCCCTGGGGTCATGCCTGATCGGCGGCCGCGTACAGCGCGGCCACGTCGAGTTTCTTCATACCGAGCATGGCCTTCATCGCCCGCTGCGCCCGCGCCTCGTCCTCGTCCTTGATGAGCTCCTCCAAGGCGGCGGGGACGACCTGCCAGGACAGGCCGTACTTGTCCTTCAGCCAGCCGCACGGGCCCTCCTGGCCGCCCTCGCCCAGCTTCTCCCAGTAGTAGTCGACCTCCTCCTGGTCCGCGCAGTTGATCAGGAGGGAGATCGCCTCGCTGAAGGTGAAGTCCGGGCCGCCGTTGATCGCGGTGTAGTCCTGGCCGTCGAGGGTGAAGTCGACGGTCAGCACGGTGCCGGCCGGCCGCGGACCGGCCTCGCCGTAGTACGAGATGTGCTTGATCTCCGAATTCGGGAACACGGAGACGTAGAACTCGGCTGCTTCCTTGCCCTGGGTGTCGAACCAGAGATTCGGAGTGATGCGCGGCATGGGGTGCTCCTGACATGGTCCGTGGCGGAAGTTCCGCACTGTCCGTTCCGCACTGTGACTTCGGTACTGTCTCTTTACCGACCGCCGCGCCGCCCGGAATTCATCGCTCGCGTCCCCGTAGGACCGGGCGGAGGATAGGAGCGATGACAGGACCCGTGACCCTGATCAGTGAGAGCCCGGAGGACCCGTACTCGCACGGTCGAGCCGCCTCCGTGGTGCTGGACCGGCACGGCCTGGTGATCGGCTGGAGCGAACGCGCCCGCACGCTGGTCGGCTGGTCGGCCGAGGAGGTGCTCGGCCGACCGGCGGTGGAGGTCCTGGTCGACCCCGAGGACCACGCGGAAGTCCTCGAGGCCACCGCTGCCTGCGTCCGGCAGCGCGGCTGGTTCGGGACCGTGCCCGTCCGGACCCGTGACGGCCGCAGGCTCGGCTTCGGGATCCGGGCCCGCCAGGTGATCCGGACGGAAGGCCGCCGGGAGTGGTATCTGGTGGCCGCGCCGGCGGAGGAGGTGGTGCAGTGGGAGATCGACCGGTCCGTGATGGACGGGCTGTTCCGCAGGTCCCCGATCGGTCTGTCCGTGCACGACAAGGACCTGAACGTTCTGCGGATCAACCGGGCCATCGCACGCATCGGCGGCATCACCCCCGAGGAGGCGCGCGGCCACCGGATCGGTGACTTCCTCATCGAGGCGGACGCCCGGATCGTGGACGCGGGGCTGCTGAAGGTGCTGGAGACCGGCACTCCGATGATCTTCACCGAGCAGCCGTGCCGCATGAGGGGAATGCCCGGCAAGGAGCGGTACGTCTCCGTGTCGGCATTCCGTGTGGAGGACGCGGCCGGCAGCGTGCTGGGAGTGACCAACCTGGTCGAGGACGTCACCGACCGCCACCGGGCGCGTCGCCGGCTCGCCCTGCTCACCGAGACCGGCGCCAGCGTCGGCACCACGCTGGACGTGGAGACGACCGCGCAGGAGCTCGTCCGGGCGGCGGTTCCCGACCTGGCCGACTGTGTGTCGGTCGACCTTCTCGAGTCGGTCAGCCGTGGCGAGGAACCCGTCGCGGACGGCGGCGCCAGGCCGCTGCGCAGGACCGCGAACCGCTCCGTCACCGCGGAGACGGAGCGCCTGCTGTTCGAGGTCGGGACGGTCAATTCGTTCCCCGAGGGCACGCCGCAGGCCAGGTGTCTGTCCACCGGGATGCCTGTGCTCGAGCCCTCCATCGACGTGTCCGAGAACGCCAGGGCTCTGGGGCAGGGCGAGGTGCCGGCGGGTGCCATGCACTCGCTGATGGTGGTGCCGCTGAAGGCCCGCGGGCTCGTCCTCGGTTTCGTCAGTCTGTGGCGGTCTCAGCTGCCGGAGCCGTTCGAGGAGGACGACCTCACCCTGGCGAGCGAGCTGGCCGCCCGGGCCGCGCTGTCCCTCGACAACGCCCGCCGTTTCACCCAGCAGCACCGTGCCGCGCTGGCGCTGCAGCGCCGCCTGCTGCCGCGTGAGTTGCCGGTCCATCCGGCGGTCGTCGTCGCCCACCGCTACATGCCGGCCGGCGGCGCGACGGGGGTCGGCGGGGACTGGTTCGACGTCATCCCGCTGTCCGGTGCTCGGGTCGCCCTCGTCGTGGGCGATGTCGTCGGGCACGGCATCAACGCCGCGGCCACCATGGGCCGCCTGCGTACGGCGGTGCACACCCTCGCCGACCTCGATCTCGACCCCGACGAGGTGCTCTCCCATCTCGACGACCTGGTGAACAGGCTGGCCGGGGAGCAGGAGCAGGACATCGAGGGCGCGCCGGGCGAGCAGGTGGTCGGCGCGACCTGCCTGTACGCCGTCTACGACCCGGTGAGCCGGCGCTGCTCCATCGCCCGTGCCGGCCATCCGCCGCCGGTGGTGGTGACACCGGAGGGAGTGGCCGCCGTCGCCGAGCTGCCGGCCGGTCCCCCGCTCGGGCTGGGCGGGCTCCCGTTCGAGTCGGCCGAACTGACACTGCCGGAGAACAGCGTGCTCGCCCTTTACACGAACGGGCTCGTGGAGGGCGCCTACCAGGACGTGGACGCCGGGCTGGACGAGTTGTGCGCGGTCATGGCCGGTGCGCGAAGGCCGGTGGAGGAGATGGCGCAGGCGGTGGTCGACCGGATGCTGCCGGCGCGGCCCACCGACGATGTCGCGCTGCTGCTGGCCAGGACGCTGACCCTGGCGCCGGAGTCGGTGGCCACCTGGGAGCTTCCGGCGGAGCCTACGGCGCCCGCCCGGGCCCGCCGGCTCACGGCGGACCAGCTGGCGGCGTGGGGACTCGAGGCCATGGCCTTCGCCACGGAGCTGATCGTCAGCGAGCTGGTCACCAATGCCTACCGCTACGCGAGCGGCGGACCTCTGACGCTGCGGCTCATCCATCACCAGCGGCTGATCTGCGAGGTCTCCGACACGAGCAGCACCTCGCCGCATCTGCGGCGGGCCCGGAGCACCGACGAGGGAGGGCGGGGGCTGCTCCTCGTCGCGCAGCTCACGGCGCGCTGGGGCACCCGGCACTCGCGGGAAGGCAAGACCGTCTGGACGGAGCAGAATTTCCCGCCGCTGCTCGGCGGAGCGGGCGGCGGCACGGCCGTGTAGCGGCCCGTACGCCCACGGGCCGGCAGGTGTGACCGAGCGTTGCAGTCGGCCCGCCAACTGCAACGCTCAACCCCCGAACGGGCGCGGACATGGCGTCGAGGTGCCGGCATCTGCAGCGCGCTCGGCGGCACTCCTGGGCGCGCGGGCCTCCTGCCCTCCTCGCCAGGTCGGACGTCACTGGTCGCCGGAGCGGCGGGGTGCTGTGATGGGTAGGGAAGACGCGTTCACGAGCGGGCAGGGCCGTGGAGGCCGACGCGCCGCGCGTCGTCCGCCCGGGCGGTCCGACCGCGGCCGCCCTGTCGCAGAACGGAGGAGGCCGACGCCATGCTGCACCGCCGCACGGTCGGTGACGTGATGACCGAGGAGGTCGTCACCCTCCGCCCCAGTACACCGTTCCAAGAGGTCGCCACCCTGCTGGACGCGAACGACATCGTCGCGGCCCCCGTCGTCGACGACGACGGTGCTCCCGTGGGCGTCGTGTCCGCGTCCGACGTGCTGCGGCACGAGACCGGCATGCCCGATCCGCAGGGGGAGGACGGGAACGACGAGCACGCCTGGGGCAAGGCCCGGGCCCGGACCGCCGGCGCGCTCATGAGCAGCCCGGTCTTCACCGCCCGCGCCGACTGGACGATCCCCCGGGCCGCGCGGGAACTCCGCAGGCGACACGTCAAGCAGCTGCCGGTGGTCGGTGACGACGGCCTCCTCACCGGCATCGTCAGCCGTAGCGACCTGCTCGACGCCTTCATCCGCTCCGACGCCGAGATCCGCGATGAGGTCGAGCAGGACGTCCTGGGGCGCATCCTCGGCCTGGACGAGGGCACCGTCGCGGTCGAGGCCGTGGACGGCGTCGTCACCCTGCGGGGCCACGTCCCGGACCCGCGTCTCGTCCCGGTGGTCGTGGGCCTCTGCCAGGGCGTCGACGGTGTCGTCGCCGTGGACGCCCACCTCGCCGCCCGGTCGGGCTGACCTGCGTGCCGGCCGGAGCGCTGACGCCGGCCGGTCAGGACGCTGATCGGCGAGGGGAACGCTGAGTCACAGCAGGGGCAGGGCGCCGGGAGCGCGACCGCCACTGTGGTCCGGACCAGGATATTGCCGCGGCGATCGCCCCGCGCCAAGCTGCGGGCATGGAACTGGAGTTGCGGCACCTCAGGACGATCCGGGCCATCGCCGACGCCGGCAGTCTCACCAAGGCGGCCACCGCGCTCGGCCTCGCCCAGCCCGCGCTCAGCGCGCAGTTGAGGAGGATCGAGCGTTCACTCGGGGGGACCCTGTTCGAGCGCGGCCGGACCGGTGTGCGCGCCACGGCTCTCGGTGAACTGGTCCTGGAGCGCGCGCGTGTCGTGCTGCCCGCCGTGCACGAACTCCAGCAGGAGGCCGTGCGGTTCGCGCGGGCGGGAGCGCCGTACGGTCCGCGGACGCCGCTGCGGTTCGGGGGCACGCACGGGCCGCTGCTCGGAGGGCTCGTCGACCGGCTCGCCTCCGCGGACCCGGGTGTCACGGTGGTCACCCACACCTCGTGGTCGGAGCGTGAGATCGCCGCGTCGGCCGCCGAGGGCCGGCTGGACTACGCGCTCATCGGCGCGTGCGGGGAGAGCTCACCGCCCGGGTCCGGGAGCCTCGCCTGGACGGAGGTCGCCCGGGACCCGGTGTTCGTGATGCTCTCCACGGGCCATCCGCTGGCGGGCCGCTCCAGGATCGAGCTGGCGGAACTGGCCGCGGAGGCATGGACGGACGTGCCGGGCGACGGCTGTTTCGCCGACTGCTTCGCCGCCGCCTGCGTCCGGGCCGGTTTCACACCTGCGTGCGTGTACGAGACGGACACCGCCTCCTGTGTCCATCTGGTCCAGGTGGGGCGGGCCGTGGGCCTGTGCCGGGCCACCTTCCCCGACACGCCGGGCATGGTGACACGTCCGCTCGTCGGCACGCCCCTCGTGTGGCGCCACCTCCTCGGCTGGCACCCCGAGGCGCCCGCGGCGACGCGGGCGCCCGAGGTCGTCGCACATGTGCGTGCCGCGCACAGTGACGCGGTGGCCCGCAGTTCCAGTTACGCGCGGTGGCTGACGGCCCGGGGCGCGGTCCTCCATAACGCCGTGGAGGGGGCCGACTGGTAGCTGCCGCACGGCGGTTCTCGTTCCCTACGGTTTCGGCACACCTCCCACGAGACCGAGGGGACTTCCATGCTCCACAGACACGTCAAGGCAGCGTGTGTCGGTGCCGCCGCCGCTGCCGCGCTCGTCCTGACCTCCCTGCAGGGCGCCGCGTCCGCGCAGCAGGCCGGCACGGCACCCGGCGCCGCCGCACGCACCGCGGCGGACACGCTCACGGTGTCCGCCGCGCAGCCGGAACTGCTCCGTGCCCTGCAGCGTGACCTCGGGCTCACCCGTGCCCAGGCCGAGCGGCGACTGGTGAACGAGGCCGAGGCGGGCGCCACCGCCGCCGTGCTCCGGCAGCGGCTGGGGGCGGCGTTCGCCGGCGCCTGGGTCGAGGGGGCCGACTCCGGCACCCTGACCGTGGCCACCACCCGGGCCGCCGACGCGGCCGCCATCAGGGCCGGTGGCGCCGAGGCCCGGCTCGTGACCCACACCTTGGCCGAACTCGACCGTACGAAGGCGGCGTTGGACCGGGCCGCCGCGCGCAACTCCTCGACGGCCGTGCCCGTCTGGTACGTCGACGTCCGGGCCAACGCCGTCGTGGTCCGGGCCGTGGAGAAGTCCGCGGCGCAGACCCTGATCGGGGCGAGCGGCGCCGAGCGGGACCGGATACGGGTCGTCCCGACCGAGGAACAGCCACGCCCGCTGTACGACATCCGCGGCGGCGACGCGTACTACATGGGCGGGGGCGGCCGTTGCTCGGTCGGCTTCGCGGTCACCCGGGGCACCACTCAGGGCTTCGCCACGGCCGGCCACTGCGGCCGGGCCGGCACCACGACCAGCGGCTACAACCAGGTGGCCCAGGGGACCTTCCAGGCATCGACGTTCCCCGGCCGGGACACGGCGTGGGTGGCGACGAACAGCAACTGGACCTCGACGCCGTACGTCAAGGGCCAGGGCGGGCAGAACATCCGGGTGACGGGTTCGGTGCAGCAGCCGGTCGGCGCGTCGATCTGCCGCTCCGGCTCCACCACGGGCTGGCACTGCGGCACGATCTCGCAGCACAACACCAGCGTCACGTATCCGGAGGGGACCATCACGGGCGTCACACGGACGACGGTGTGCGCCGAGCCCGGTGATTCCGGCGGCTCGTACATCTCCGGAAGCCAGGCGCAGGGCGTCACCTCCGGTGGTTCCGGTGACTGCCGCAGCGGAGGCACCACGTTCCACCAGCCGATCAACCCGCTGCTGCAGGGGTACGGGCTGACGCTGAAGACCACCACGGGCCCGGGCGAGCCCGGTGAGCCAGGGGAGCCGGGCGAGCCGGGCGGGACCTGGGCGGCGGGCACCGTCTACCAGGCCGGCGCGCAGGTCACCTACGGCGGCGCGACCTACCGCTGCCTCCAGGGCCATCAGGCCCAGGCCGGCTGGGAACCCCCGAACGTCCCCGCGCTCTGGCAGCGCGTGTGACCGGCTGACCGACCGGCCTCCCGAGGGAGCGCGTGCCGTGGCTGCGGGGCCACGGCACGCGCTCCTCCGGTTTGCGGTGTACGGGACCCTTGCCGTGCCGTGTCCGGCACGCTTCACTGTCGATCACCCCACAGGAGAGCAACCGTCCCTTGACCCGAAGGGTTTCCCTTGACTGCCCTGCCCGTACGCCTGACCGGCGTCAGCGCCGCCGCCTGCGCCATCGTCCTCGGCGTCGCCCTGCCGTCCTCGGCGATCAACTCGTACAACGCGACACCCGCTCCCGAGCGCACCGAGGTCGGCGCTCTCGTCGCCACGTGGGACGCCGACAACGACCCGGCGACGCCGGACCGCGTCGACTGGGTGTGTTCCGGCACCATGATCGACGCGGACACCTTCCTCACCGCGGCGCACTGCACCACCGACTGGCCGGAGAACGTGCGGTTCTACGTCTCCCTCGACCAGGACGTACAGGCGGGCCTGGACCGGGCCGCCGCGCAGCACCCCGGCGACCCGGCCGCCGTGGCGGGCGCCGTGGCTGTCGAGGGCACCGCCCACAACCACCCGGGCTACCCGGGTCCGGCGGCGGACACCCATGACATCTCGGTCGTCGAGGTGCCGGCCGCGAAGATGCGGGCCCGCTGGTCCTTCACCCCGGCGGCGCTGCCGGCTGCGGGCGCCCTCGACGCGCTCGGGGCGCAGGGGCTGGACGACACCCCCTTCGTCGTCGCCGGATACGGGACGCAGGAGGCCGCCCGCGGGCCGGGCGGCCACACGCATCCGGGCGGCGGCGTCCGGATGAAGGCCCCGGTCACCTTCGACGCGCTCAACAAGTCGTGGGTGCGCCTGGCCATGACCGCGCCCCAGGGCAACGGCGGGGCGTGCTACGGCGACTCCGGCGGCCCGAACTTCGCCACTCTGAAGGGCAAGCGGACCCTCGTGTCGACAACCATCACGGGCGACTCCCCCTGCTACGCCACGAATGTGACGTACCGTCTGGACGCCCCCGGCGCCCGGGCGTTCCTCTCCCCGTTCACCGAGCTGCCCTGACGCACCCCCGACGGGCGACGTCGCGGACGGCGGTCACCAGTCGCCGTCCGCGACCGGCTTTCCCGGTTCCGGCGCGTCGCCGAGGGGCATGACCTGTCCCGGCGCCGGCGGCTGCCAGGGGTCGTAATCGTCGCCGAGCCAGTCGCCGACCGGCTGCACACCGCTGAGGGCGTCCGCCGGCGCGAGGTCGGCCGCGCTCTCGTCGTAGTACTCGTACCAGGGCAGTCCCGCACGCGTGTATGCCGCGCGGTCGACGGGGGACGGGGGCGGCTCCTCACCGGTGATGCGGCGCCACTCCGGCGGGGTCACCAGGTGGACGAAGACCCGGCCGGAGGGCTCGTCCGCCCAGTCGGACAGACGCCGGTCGTCGCGGTAGACCTCCTGCCGCATGGAGCCGCCCACACCGAGGCCCATCGCGGCGGAGCGGGCCCGGGGCGGACCGCCGGGAGCGGCCTGCGGGGCCGCTCCGAAGGCGGGGGCCGCGGGCGGAGGCAGCGGCGCTCCGTAGGCAGGCGCGCCGCCGGGCTGCGCGGCCGCCGGGTACAACGGGGTGGCGCGTACGGCCCGTTCCGCGCGGACCCGCTCCTCCTCGCGCCAGGCCGCCAGTGCCGCGTCGGACAGCCCGAACGCCTGGAGCTGCACACCGCCCCAGGTCTCCTCACCGGTGACCTGCCCCTCCACCGTAGCGCCCAGGCCGAGCGGGACGGCGACGAACTGACGCACCGTGCCCTTGCCCGAGTTGATGCCGTCCAGCCACGGCTGGCGGGGCAGGACCACATAGTTCTGCGGCTTCCGGGTCAGTGTGCCGCGCCACGGCTTGCCGGAGACGGCGCACACGTTGCCGACACCGACCTGGAGTGCGGCCGGCTCGCTGCTGCCCGCGAAGCTGAGCCACATCGCCTCGCGGAGATACACCGGCAGCATCACGCCGCCGCGCTCGCGCATCTGCGGCGGCACGGTGCCGAGATGGTCCTCGACCCGCCGTACGGGGAACTCACCGAGCCCGGGCGGCAGTTGATGCGTCCCCGATTCGGGCAGGCGGAGCGTCCTGATGAACCGGACCCGTACTCCCCCGCCCAGCAGCAGACTGTTTCCGTCGACGCGTACGGCGCTCGCGGCCACGACGAACTCCCCTCTTCCCGGCGTGTGCTCTGCGGGTAACACGAGCCGGGGCCTGTCGTGGTTCCACCTCGGGCACCAGGGGCGGGAACCGGTCAGGCAGGCGGCACGACGTCCTGCTCCGCCCAGACGACCTTTCCCTCCGAGGTCCGGCAGGAACCCCAGCGCCGGCAGAGCATGTTGATGAGCTGGAGCCCGCGGCCGCCTTCGTCGTTGAGCGTCGCGTGCTGGATGAGCGGCAGGTCGGGGCCGGTGTCGGACACCTCGACGACGAGCCTCTCGTGGCGCAGCAGACGCAGTTGTCCCGGTCCACCGCCGTAACGCAGGGCGTTGCCGACCAGTTCGCTGACCACCAGTTCGGTGGTGTCGGCGAGGCCGGCGAGATCCCATCCGGCCAGTTGTTCCACCACGAGCCGGCGGGCCGCGGACGCGGCGGTGGCATCGGCGGGCAGCGGCCAGACCGCCACGTTCTCGCCGGCGCGGGCGTCGTGCGCCGTGGCGACGAGCATGACCGCTTCGTCGAAGCGTTGGGCCGGTCCCCAGTCGCCGGTCAGCAGGCCGCAGGACTCGAGTACGGCGGGAGCGGCGCCCGACGCGGCCTTGCGCAGCCGTGCGAGCTGCACGTCGATGTCGTCCGCGCGGCTCTTGATCAGGCCGTCGGTGTACAGCATCAGGCGGCTCGCGGCGGGCAGCGTCACCTTCACCGGGTCGTAGGGGATGACACCGGCGCCCAGCGGGGCTCCCACCGGTACGTCGAGGTATTCGGCGTTGCCCGCCGCGTCGACGAGCAGGGGCGGCGGGTGGCCGGCCGTGGCGATGGTGCACACGGAGGTGGCGGGGTCGTACACCGCGCACAGGCAGGTGGCGACCTGGTCGTCCTCGAGGTCGCGGGCCGCGAGGTCCATCCGGGCCAGCACCCGCTCCGGGACGATGTCCAGGGCGAGGAGGGTGCGGGCGATGGCGCGCAGCCGGCCCATGGTGGCCACGGCGGCGAGCCCGTGTCCCATGACGTCGCCGACGACGAGGGCGGTCCGCCCGCCGGGCAGCGCCATCACGTCGTACCAGTCGCCGCCGACGCCGCTCGCGTCCGCGGTCGGGGCGTAGTCGGCGCACACGTCGAGCCCGGGCGTCTGCGGGGTGGTGCGCGGCAGGAGGTTGCGCTGGAGGCTGACGACATGTTCCCGCTCCCGCTTGTACAGGCGCGCGTTGTCGACGAAGACGGCGGCCCTGGAGGCCAGTTGCAGGGCGAGCGCGAGATCCGTGCGGGAGAACGGCGGCCTGCGGCCCGCCCGCACGAAGTCGGCGACGCCCAGCAGCACCCCGCGGGCGATCAGCGGAACCACCATGTAGCTGTGCACCCCGGCCTCGCGCATCTTCTCCGCGCCCCGTGCGGTGGGCGCCACCCGCGCGAAGTCGTCCCGGGTGAGCCGGCTCATGAGCACCGGCTGCCGGCTCATCAGGGCGTGGACCGCGACCGTGTCCTTGTTGACCGAGGTCAGCTCGCCCACGGGGTCGGGCTCGAGCTCCATGAGCTCGGGAACGGCGGAGACGGCGATGGCCCGCATGACGGGCCGCTCCCCGGCCCCGCCCGCTTGTACGTGCTCGCCGCGCAGCGCGGACTCCAGCAGGTCGATGGCCGCGCCGTCGGCGAGCCGGGGCACGACGAAGTCGGCGAGCTCCTGCGCCGTCCGTTCCAGGTCGAGCGTGGTGCCGATCTCGGTACTGGCGTGACTGAGCCATTCGAGGCGGTTGTGCATGGTGAACCGTTCGGCCAGACCGGCCGCCCGGCGGCGCAGCGCCGGTCCTCCGGTCCGCCGCCCCCATCCCGGATGTCTCACCGCACCGCCTTCCCTGCCGTCGCTGGATCAAGTATGGGGTGGGTGGCTCCTGTGTGCCCCCGGACGGCGCGGCCCGATCCGGTTCCGCGGGCGGACGGCGACCGCGGGCGGCCGAACGGACCGGACAGAGCGGGCACACGGACTGCTCACTGCCTGCGGGCCGCCGATCCCCGCAGCGCGGACGGGCTGGTGCCGAACCAGCGGGCCACCGCGCGGCGCAGGGTCCGGGCGTCGCTGAAGCCGAGCATGGCCGCGATCCGGTGCAGCGGGAGGTCGCTGGTCGTCATCAGTTCCTCCGCCCGTACGAGCCGGACGGAGTCGACGAGCGCCTCGTAGCTGGTGCCGTCCTCCGCCAGTCTTCTGCGCAGCGTCCGCTCGCTCATGCCGCGTGCCAGGGCCTGCTGGGCGAGAGGGGGGACGTGCGGCAGGCCGCGGGCGACGGACACCTCCAGCCCCTGCACCAGGTCCTGCCGCTCCCGGCGCCGCGTGCGTGCCGCGTCGAGGAGCTCGACGACCTGGGCGAGGGTGTAGGCGTCGGCGCCGGGCAGCGGGCTGTTCAGGCATGCCCGTCCGAAGACGATCCGGTCGTCGGATGCGCCGAAGGTGACGGGGCAGCGGAAGTACCGTTCGTACTCGTCGCCGTACGGCGGGCGGGCATGCTGTACGGCGAGGGAGTGCGGTGCGAACTCCTCCTGCCAGGCGTCCCTGATCAGGGCGACGATGCTGCCGAACGCCTCTTCGAGGAGAAAGGCCCGCAGGCCGGAGTCGGTGTATCGGGCGGTCGCGAGGACGGCGGCGCCGTCCGGCACCGGTGCCATGCGGTAGTCGAGCATGGAACCGGTGGCTCCGTGGTGGCGGACGCCGAGCCGGAGGGCGTCGTGCAGGGTCGGGCTCGCCTGGAGGCCGAGGCCGACCAGCCCCCACGCGGTGACCCGCTGACGGCGGCCGACGGCGAGGCCGAGCGCGGGATCACCGAGGTCCCGCATCGCTTCCCTGATCACGGAGCTGCCCTGGCGGTAGGACACCCGCTGGCCGACCGCGCTGAGGGCGGCCTCGCTCAGGCCCGCACGGCGCAGGGAAGGGCCGAGGTCGTGTCCTCGTTCCGCCGCCACCAGCGTGAGGTAGCGCAGGAGATGGGGCGTGATGGTGGCGGACCCGTACCGCGGGTCCGCCAGTCGTGCGGTGAGCGGAGCGCCGGCCGGCCGGCGGGTGTGCTCGTCGGGTACCGGTTCGTGCGACGGCATCGGCCCACCTCCGGGCGGCCACTGTAGGGATTCCGGCCGCGTGAGGACAGACCCGGTGGCCGCTGAAGTCCCGTTACTGGCCGGTTCGGTCCTCTCCCCCGGCCGCCCACCACCCTTACCGTCGGTCACACCTGTCACCGACGGCACCGGTTCCGGTATCCGGCACGAGGGAGAAGGCATGCGGTTCCCCACAACCAGCCCGAAGGCGCTCTCCCTGCTGCTCGCGGGGTCGCTCGGGGCCCTGGCCCTGGCGGCCGTGCCGGGAGCGGCACCGGCCGGCGCGGCCCCGGCGTCCGGCACGGCGGCGCCTGAGCCCACGACGTATCTCGTCGGCCGGGGCATCTCCGACGTCACCGGAGAGGCCGCCGAGGTGGGCATGATGGGCTACTCGAGCTTCGAGCAGAAGGCGTCGGGCATCCATCAGCGGCAGCGATCCCGGGCGTTCGTCGTCGCCGACCGGACCAGCGGGAAGCGGGTCGTCTACGTCAACGCCGATCTGGCCATGATCTTCCAGTCCGTGCAGCAGGGGGTCGTCGCCGGGCTCAAGGCTCGCTACGGCTCGCTCTACAGCGAACAGAACGTGCTGCTCTCCGCGACCCACACGCACGCCGGATCGGGCGGCCACTCGCACCACCTCGCGTACAACCTGGCCTCGCTCGGCTTCCAGAAGGACACCTACCGGGCGATCGTCGACGGGATCGTCGAGTCGGTGGTCGAGGCCCATGAGGATCTCGCACCGGGCACCATCACGCTCGGCAGGGGCGAGTTGACCGACGCGAGCGTCAACCGGTCGAGGACGGCCTTCGAGAAGAACCCGGCCGGCGACAAGGCGGCCTTCCCCGGCGCGATCGACCCGGCGATGACCGTGCTGCGCTTCCGGCAGGGCGACCGCGACATCGGCGCCATCAGCTGGTTCGCCACCCACAACACGTCGCTCACCAACAAGAACACGCTGCTCAGCCCGGACAACAAGGGCTACGCGGCGTACGAGTGGGAACACGACGACCAGGGCGTGCGCTACCTGGAGAACAAGGAGGGCTTCGTCGCGGCGTTCCCCAACACCAACGCCGGCGACATGTCGCCCAATCTGAATCTCAAGCCGGGCTCGGGCCCGACCGAGGACGAGTTCGAGAACACCCGGATCATCGGTGACCGGCAGTTCCGCAAGGCACAAGAGATCTACGACGGCGCCGCCGTCCCGCTCAGCGGCGGTGTCGACTCCCGGATGCGGTTCGTGAACATGGAGCAGGTGACCGTCGACGGGAAGTACACCCCTGACGGCAAGGAGCACCGCACGTGCCCGGCCATGGTGGGCGCCTCGACGCTCGCGGGCAGTGTGGAGGACGGGCCCGCGATCCCCGGCTTCACGGAGGGCATGAACAGTCCGGTGGCGAAGCTGCTGGAGCCCTTCGACATCGACCCGCCCGAGTGGCTGGTGAGCTGCCAGTACCCGAAGGCGAACCTGGTGCCCACCGGCCTGGTCAACGCGGTGACGCCGACGACGCCGACGGTCCTGCCGGTGCAGATCGTCAAGATCGGCCAGTTCTACCTGGTGGCCGGCCCGGCCGAGTACACGATCGTCTCCGGCCTGCGCATCCGCCGTACGGTCGCCCAGGAGCTGGGCGTACCGCTGGAGAACGTGCTGATGCAGGGCTACGCGGGCGCCTACAGCCAGTACGTGACCACGCCGGAGGAGTACGACCTCCAGCAGTACGAGGGCGGCTCGACGCTCTACGGCAGGTACACGCTGCCCGCCTACCAGCAGGAGTTCGCCTCGCTCGCGGCCTCGCTGAGGGACGGCACCACCATCGACCGCGGCCCCGCGCCGGCCGACCACTCGGACCGTCAGACGTCGTTGCAGACCGGCGTGGTGATGGACAACCCGCCGACGGGACACAAGTTCGGCGACGTACTGGCCGAGCCGGCCGCGTCGTACGGCCAGGGGGGCACCGTCACCGCAGAGTTCGTGACCGGCCACCCGAAGAACAACCTGCGCCGTGGCGGCACGTTCCTCGAGGTGCAGCAGCTGGTGGACGGCCGGTGGGTCCGCCGGCTGGACGACGGTGACTGGGACACCAAGTACCGCTGGGTGCGGCTGAACGGCGTGACCGGCACGTCCAAGGCGGTCGTCACGTGGAAGGTGGCCCCGGGGACGCCGGCAGGGACGTACCGGATCGTGCACTTCGGTGACTCCAAGAGCCTGTTCGGCAAGATCACCGGTTTCAGCGGTGCCACCCGGTCCTTCACGGTCGGCTGAACCGCGCCCCACGGGCGCGCCCCGCGGCACGATCGCCGGGGCGCGCCCGCGGGCGCGGGCCGGGTACGCCCGGCCGTATCCGGAATGTGATGCTCAAGTTCAGCTCAGATGTAATGACACTCGGACCATCGACTCCTTACTCTCCTCGCAAAATCGAGTGAAGGATGTCGCACCATGAAGGCCTACAAGTCCGCCGCCGCGGCGATCACCGTGCTCGCGGTCGCACTCACCGCAACCGCGTGCGGCGGCGACTCCGAGAGCGCCGGCGACGGTCCCACCCGGCAGGCGAAAGCCGACGACCTGCCGAAGCTGCCCACCTACAAGGTCGCCACGGGTGTCGACATCGACTCGCCGACGCTGGAGAAGGCGCAGAAGGCCGGAAAGCTCGTCATCGGCGCCAAGAACGACCAGCCCTTCCTCGGTTTCGAGGACGAGAAGGGCAACCGGTCCGGCTTCGACATCGAGATCGCCAAGATGATCGCCGCGGACCTCGGCTTCTCCGCGGACATGATCGAGTTCAAGACGGTGGACACCGGCGTCCGCGAGGCGGCCATCTCCAACGGAGAGGTCGATCTGTACGTCGGGACGTACACGATGAACGAGGAGCGGAAGAAGAAGGTCGCCTTCGCCGGCCCGTACTACATGGCGGGCGCCGACCTCCTGATCCGCGAGAACGACCGGACGATCGCGGGACCGTTCTCGCTGGAGGGCAAGACGGTCTGCTCGGCCAAGGGCTCGACCGCGCTCCGTGAGATCAAGAAGCCGGAGTACAACACCCGGACGGTCGAGACGACCAAGTACACCGAGTGTGTCGAGCAGCTGCTCGAGGGCAAGGTCGACGCCGTCACCACGGACGACGCGATTCTCAAGGGCTACGCCGCCCAGCACGCGGGCAAGTTGAAGGTCGTCGGCCAGCCGTTCACCGAGGAGCCGTACGGCATCGGCATGGCCAAGGACGACGAGGCCCTTCAGGACGCCGTCTCCGACGCGCTCCAGGCGCACGACGAGAACGGCGACTACAAGCTGGCGTACGACGCGACGCTCGGTCTGTCCGGCTCCCACTACGTGGGCCCGCCGATGGTCCAGCGCGACTGACCTCACACGGCGTAGGCCGCGGCGGGGGGGGGCCCGGGGGGGGCCCCCCCCCCCCCCGGGGGGGGGGGGCCCCCGGGGCGGCGGGGGGGGGGGCCCCCCGGCGGGGCCGCCCGCGGCACAACAGACACCCGACCACCCACACCCGGCCACCCA
>NZ_JBIVAU010000003.1:0-10664 GCF_044745705.1 Streptomyces sp. NPDC086835 | reverse complement strand
ACGGCGGGGCCCCGCCGCGGGCCCCCCCCCGCCCCCCCCCGCCGGGGGGGGGGGGGGGGGGGGGCCCCGGGGGGCCCCCCCCCCCCGCGGCCGTTCATGTCACGCCTCGCCGAGGTCCGAGCTGATCCAGCGCTGCGGGCGCATCCGGATGACCATCTGCTCGCCGTGCTCCTTCCAGGCGAAGTCGACATAGGCGTCGACCTTCGCGGGGTCGAGATAGCGGGCGGAGATCTCCACAAGCTGCTCCCGGGTGGCCGGGACGCTCTCGACGACCGGGCCCTCGACCGAGACGTAGCGGACCGTCGGCTCGACGCGGTCGACCATGAGGGTGAAGCGGCCGGCTGCCTCGATCGCCTTCGCCTTGCGGGAGTCGCGGGCGGTCATGACCCAGATGTCGCCGCCCGGTTCGTACTGGTACCAGATCGGCACCGTCAGGGGCGCCCTGCCGTCCTCCCCCGCGTCGACCGCCAGCGCGGCGACGAGCGGCTCTGCCAGGAACTTCTCTCGGTCCTCACGGCTGAGTGCCACGGGTGACTCCTTTGTGCGTCCACGGTCGGCCGCCGTCCGGGCCGTGCCCGGCCGGCATGTCCTTCACGTCAACTGCCGTGCGGCGCCGCTGTGTTCCCGTGTACGCGTGTTCCCGTGCAGGCGCGCTCGCGTGTTTCCGCGCGGACGCAGGCCGCCCCGGCCGGGCACGAGTGCCGGCCGGGGCGGGTGCGTGGGAGGCGGACGGTTCGCCCGCCGCCGTGTCAGCCCAGGATCGCCAGAGCCTGGTTGAAGGTCTTCGACGGGCGCATGACCGCCGCGGCCTTCTTCTCGTCGGGACGGTAGTAACCGCCGATGTCGGCCGGCGAACCCTGCACCGCGATCAGCTCGTCGACGATGGTCCGCTCCTGCTCGCCGAGCGTCTTGGCCAGGCCCGCGAAAGCCTCCGCGAGCTGCGCGTCCTCGGTCTGCCGGGCGAGCTCCTGGGCCCAGTACAGGGCCAGGTAGAAGTGGCTGCCGCGGTTGTCGATGCCGCCGAGCTTGCGGCTCGGCGACTTGTCCTCGTTGAGGAACGTGCCGGTGGCACGGTCGAGCGTGTCGGCGAGGACCTTGGCGCGGGCGTTGCCCGTGGTCGTCGCGAGGTGCTCGAAGCTGACGGCCAGCGCGAGGAACTCGCCGAGGCTGTCCCAGCGCAGGTAGTTCTCCTTGACGAGCTGCTGGACGTGCTTCGGGGCGGAGCCGCCGGCGCCCGTCTCGAACAGTCCGCCGCCGTTCATCAGCGGGACGACCGAGAGCATCTTGGCGCTGGTGCCGAGCTCCAGGATCGGGAACAGGTCGGTCAGGTAGTCGCGCAGCACGTTGCCGGTGACGGAGATGGTGTCCTCACCGCGGCGGATGCGCTCCAGGGAGAACGCGGTCGCCTCCACCGGCGACATGATCTCGATCTGAAGGCCCTCGGTGTCGTGCTCGGCCAGGTACGTCCGGACCTTCTCGATCAGCCGGGCGTCGTGCGCGCGGTTCTCGTCGAGCCAGAACACGGCCGGGACGCCGGTCGCGCGGGCGCGCGTGACGGCGAGCTTCACCCAGTCCTTGATGGGCGCGTCCTTGGTCTGGCACATGCGGAAGATGTCGCCGGCGCTGACGGCCTGCTCCAGCACGGCGTTGCCGGCGGTGTCGACGACCCGCACGGTGCCGGTGACCGGGATCTCGAACGTCTTGTCGTGGCTGCCGTACTCCTCGGCCTTCTGCGCCATCAGACCGACGTTCGGGACCGAGCCCATGGTGGACGGGTCGAACGCGCCGTTGGCACGGCAGTCGTCGATGACGACCTGGTAGACACCCGCGTAGCTGCTGTCCGGCAGGACGGCGACGGTGTCCGCCTCCTGGCCGTCCGGGCCCCACATGTGTCCGGAGGTGCGGATCATCGCCGGCATGGAGGCGTCGACGATGACGTCGCTCGGTACGTGCAGGTTGGTGATGCCGCGGTCGGAGTCGACCATGGCGAGGGCCGGGCCCTCGTTCAGCTCCGCGTCGAAGGACGCCTTGATCTCGGCGCCGTCGGCCAGCGACTCGAGGCCCTTGTAGATGCCGCCGAGGCCGTCGTTCGGGGTGAGGCCGGCCTTGGCGAGGGACTCGCCGTACCGGGCGAACGTCTTCGGGAAGAAGGCGCGCACCACGTGGCCGAAGATGATCGGGTCGGAGACCTTCATCATCGTGGCCTTCAGGTGCACGGAGAACAGCACACCCTCGGCCTTGGCGCGGGCGACCTGCTCGGTGAGGAACTCGCGCAGGGCGGCGACGCGCATCACGGAGGCGTCGACGACCTCACCTGGGAGCACGGGCACCGACTCGCGCAGCACGGTGGTGGAGCCGTCGTCGCCCTTGAGCTCGATACGCAGCGAACCGGCGTCGCCGATCACCGCGGACTTCTCGGTGGAGCGGAAGTCGTCGGCGGACATCGTGGCGACGTTCGTCTTCGACTCGGGGGTCCAGGCGCCCATGCGGTGCGGGTGCGCCTTGGCGTAGTTCTTCACCGACGCCGGGGCACGGCGGTCGGAGTTGCCCTCACGCAGGACCGGGTTGACGGCGCTGCCCTTGACCTTGTCGTAACGGGCGCGGATGTCGCGCTCCTCGTCGGTCTTCGGGTCGTCCGGGTAGTCCGGCAGCGCGTAGCCCTGCTCCTGGAGCTCGGCGACGGCAGCCTTCAGCTGCGGGATCGACGCCGAGATGTTGGGCAGCTTGATGATGTTCGCCTCGGGCGTCTTGGCCAGGTCCCCGAGCTCCGCGAGCGCGTCGTCGATGCGCTGTCCCTCGGCGAGGTACTCGGGGAACTGCGAGATGATCCGTCCCGAGAGCGAGATGTCACGGGTCTCCACGGTGACACCGGCCGTCGATGCGTACGCCTGGATCACAGGCAGGAACGAGTACGTCGCCAGGGCGGGCGCCTCGTCAGTGTGCGTATAAATGATGGTCGAGTCAGTCACCGGGTGCTCCGCTCTCCACGTCTGCAACATTGCTCGACATCAAGATATCCCGTGATCGCTCGCCACTCGACAGGGCCCTGCCGTGGGGGCCCGGCCGGCGGCCGGTGCGGGCGTCAGCGGGCGGTGGCGCTCTTCACCGGCGGGCCTGGAACGCGCGGGGCCCGCCGGCACTCGGCCGGCGCGGGTTAGCGGCCCGCCAGCACGTCGCTGAAGTCCATGACCCGGCCCATCTCCCGCAGGGTCTCCTCGGCGGTCCGCCGGGCCTCGGCGGGAACGTCGCCGCGCTCCTCCACAAGGTCCGCGTAGATCGGTGCCTCGGTACGGTCTGCGGAACTCATCTCGAACAGGGTCCTTTCCCAGGGGTCGCCTCGTGCCGCGCCGACCGCGGCCGAGAGCAGTGACCGAGTGTAGGAGGTGGGTTCGGCGACCCTGTCGGCGGCCCTTCCTCCCGTCCCGCCACCCCGGCCGGGCTCCCGCGCCGGGCAGGGGGTGCGAGCCACGTCAGGGTTCGAGGCGCGCCGAGGTGCGAGCCGCGTCAGGGTTCGATGAGGCCGGCCCTGATCGCGTAGCGGGTCAGGTCGAGGCGGTCCCGCAGCCCGAGCTTGCGCAGCAGGTTCGCACGATGGCGTTGAACGGTCTTGACACTGATGAACAGGGTCTCCGCGATGTCCTTGGAGGACTGGCCCTCCGCGACGAGTTTCAGGACCTCCTCCTCGCGCGCGGTGAGGATCTGGTCGGGCGTCTCCTGGCCCTGCCGGGCCCGCTCCAGGTAGTTGCGGATCAGAGCGGTGACCGCGCCCGGGTACAGGAAAGGCTCCCCGCGCATCGCGGCCCGGCACGCCGCCAGCAGGTCCCGGTCCGCGACGGACTTCAGGACGTATCCGCAGGCCCCGGCCTTGAGCGCCTGGAAGAAGTACTGCTCGTTGTCGTACATCGTCAGCATGAGGATGCGCAGTCCGGGCTGGATCGCCGCCAGTTCACGGGCGGCCTGCAGGCCGGTCATGCGGGGCATGGCGATGTCGAGGACGGCGAGGTCGACGGTGTGGCTGCGAGCCATGGCGATGGCCTCCGCGCCGTCACCGGCCTCCGCGACGACCCGGAGGCCGGGCTCACCGTCGAGGATCAGCCGCACGCCGCGCCGGACCAGGGCGTGGTCGTCGGCCAGCAGGATGCGGATCTCGTCCGTCTCCGCCACGGCTACGCCACCTCCTTCCCGGCACGTGCCGTGCCGGCGGACTTTGCCGGCACGGGGGCAGAGTCGTCGGGCACGGAGAGGGACACCCGGGTGCCGCCCGCGCCGCCCGGCGCGATGTCGAGGGTGGCGCCGATCAGCAGGGCCCGTTCCCGCATGCCGCGGATCCCCGCGCCCTCGCGGGCGAGGCCGGTGCCGCGGCCGTCGTCGGCGATGTCCAGGACGACCGCGCCGGGTGTGCGGCGCACGGCGAGCCGGACGTGCTCCGCCTCCGCGTGACGCGCGATGTTGGTCAAGCCCTCCTGGGCGACGCGGTAGAGCACCAGTTCCGTCTCGCGTGCGAGTGCCGGGAGTCCGGGGTCGAAGTCGCGCTCGATGCGCAGTCCGGTGTGGGTGGCGAAGTCGGCGCTCAGCGCGGTGAGCGCGCTGACCAGGCCGAGGTCCTCCAGCACGCCGGGCCGCAGCCGGCGGGCCAGCCTGCGCACCTCGTCGAGGCTTTCGCGGGTGGTCTCCTGCGCCTGCCGCACCTCGTCCCGCAGAGGTTCCGGGGACCGGTCGGCGACACGTTTCAGCGCGAGCAGCACGGCGGTCATGCTCTGGCCCACCTCGTCGTGGAGTTCCTGCGCGATGCGGCGGCGTTCGGCCTCCTGCGCCGACAGCGCGCGGGCGCTGCTGGTGGCACGCTCGGTCTCCAGCCGCTCCAGCATGTCGTTG
This sequence comes from Streptomyces sp. NPDC086835, assembly GCF_044745705.1. Taxonomy (NCBI): domain Bacteria; kingdom Bacillati; phylum Actinomycetota; class Actinomycetes; order Kitasatosporales; family Streptomycetaceae; genus Streptomyces; species Streptomyces sp. NPDC086835. Next base: position 5,789 of record NZ_JBIVAU010000003.1, on the reverse strand, counting down.
AAGGTACTGATCAGTTCTGCGACGCCGCCCCGCCCGGGCGGCCCCGGCAGCCGCTGGCCGGGGCGGAGCAGGTCGACGGTGGTCATGAGCCGGGTGAGCCGATCCAGCGGAGCCAGTCCGATGCGCAGCAGGGCCGCGTTGGCGACCAGCATCACGACCAGGCCGCCCACCAGGATGACGGCCTCGGTGAGCAGCACCGGGACCGAGACGGTCACCGGCGCCCACAGCAGCAGCGCCGTCGCCAGGCCGAGGACCAGCGCGTTGAGGGCGAAAATCCGCCAGAACAGCGACACGGCGTACCGGACCTCCACAGTCTTCGCGGTTTGCCACCCACTATGGGTCACCGCCGGGCTCGGCCCGCATTCGGGTCTGCTCAGCCTGCCGCGCCCCCGGAGCGCGTGTCGATCGGCAGCGGCAGCCATCCGCGCCGGTCACGGGGCTCACGGCCCCGCACCACATGCACTGCCGGCCCCCCGGTAAATGGGTGCTGGGACCGATGGTGCGGGCCCGGCGCACCGGTGATGGTTGCGGCATGAACCCTTCACCCTCCCGCCGGCCGGCGGGAGCGCCGGGTTCCGCCGGCGGGAGCACCGGGTCCGCGAGCACACCGCGACGGGACTCCACGGCGTACGACTCCCTCGGAAGGACTCCTCTCATGTCGCTCGACGCGGCCCGCTCCGACTCCCTTCCCGAACGTCTCACCGCCCACGAGGTCGGTCAGCGTCTCCAGCACGAGCGCAACTCCCGGCTCACGCAGCTCGAGGCGATCGAGCAGGAGGGGAACGACGCGCCGCGCGAGCTGATGATCGCCCAGAAGTCCTCGATCCAGCGGGTTCTGACGGAGATCGAAGCGGCCTTCGCGCGGCTGGAGGCCGGCGGATACGGACTCTGCCAGGAGTGCAGGCGACCGATCCCCGTCGAACGGCTGGAGATCCTGCCCTACGCCCGCTGCTGCGTCGGCTGCCAGCGCCGGGCGTCGTGACGGGCGGGGCTCCCGGTCCTGTCCTTCGTGCACCTGGAGGGGTGACTTCGTGAACCACCGGATCGCCGACGCCGGCGCCGCGCCACTCTCCGCCGACGACCTTGCGGCGTTGCGCGCGAGCCTGAAGGAACAACGTGCTTTCCGTCTGGAGCAGTTGGAGCGATTCACCCGCCCGTCGCGGGCCGGTGACGCGCTCCGCCGACGGTCGGCCTCACAGCTCGAGGTCCAGGTGAAACTCAGCGCGTCCGCACGCATGGTCCTGTCCGACGTGGAGGCCGCGCTGGAACGCATGGACCAGGGCCGGTACGGCGTCTGCCACGTGTGCGCGCGCCCCATTTCCCTGGAGCGCCTCATCGTCGTGCCACAGGCGCGCTACTGCGGGCGCTGCCCACGGGACGGGGAGGCCGGACGGTGACCGGCTCCGGTGTCCGGCCCGGCGGGCGCCGTCGAACGGCCGGGCCGGTGTGCCGGGTCTGCCCGCGCTTCGCCATCGACATCGGCAGCTGCCGCACCCGGGCCTGGTCCCCGGGCCGCGGTGTCATCCTCGACGTCCCTACGGTGACGTTCCCGGGTGCCGATGCCATGTACCCCGTACGGCGTGGTGACATCGTCGACCCCGAGGGCGCCGCCCGGATGCTCGAGCGTCTGTTCCGGCGCCGCGTGTCCGGTTTCAGACGCCCGCTGATCGTCGTCACCACACCGGTGCTCGGCGGGCCCCGCTTCCGCAGCGCTGCTCTCACCGCGCTCGAGGTGCTGCATCCCCGTACGGTCCTGACCGTCCCCACCGCGAAGGCCATCGCGCTGGGAGCGGGCGCGGACCTGGGCCGGCCGCTGCTCGTCGCGGACATCGGCGCGCATGTCACGGAGGTCGCGCTGCTCTGCGACGGCGAGGTGACGGACGCGTACCGTACGGCGCTGGGCACCGGCGACATCGGCGGCTCCGTCACCTTCCGCGACATCACCGGCGCGGTCGTCGCCATGGTCACCCACATGCTGCGGCTCGACGAGTCCGAGCAGACCCTGGACGCCCTGGGGCGGGGTCTGCTCCTGGCGGGCGGCGGCGCGCTGCGGCCGGAGTTCACCTACGACCTCACCGGGCAGTTGCGGGTCCCCGTCCAGCCTGTTCCCGCACCGCACACGGCGGCGCTGAGGGGGGCCTCGCACGTCCTGGAGTCGGCCCACCGCCATCCCGCGACCCACGCGGAGGAGCACGTACCGGAACGGGGGACGACATGAGCGCCCCACAACCGCGGGCGCAGCCGCCGCCCGTGCGGGCGCGCGCGGGGCTGTGGCGGTGGCGGCGCAGCCCCTTGCGTCGCCGATCCGACGTGCTGCAGGCGTGGACCGGGCTGGTGCTGGCTCTGGCGGTGCCGGCGGCGGCGCCCACGGTGACGGTGGTCGTGCACAACTCCGTAAACGGTTCGCTGCGGGCAGACGCCGCGGCGGACGCCCGCTCGCGGGCTCCCGTCGACGCCGTCCTGGTGCGGGACGCTCCCCGCCATCCGGAACCGGGCTCCGAGGAGGCCCGGCACACCTTCTACCCGGTCGAGGTGCGCTTCTTCGGCCCCGACGGGCGGCCGCGCACCGGCGAGGCCGATGTCCGGCCCGGCCTGTCCGCCGGCAGCACCGTCCGCGTCTGGCGCGACGCCGAAGGGCGTCTGACCGATCCGCCCATGGCGGCGGGCGAGATCCGCAGTCGTGCGCTGGGGTGGGCGGCCACGGCGGGCGTGGCGGTCGCCCTCACCGGCGCGGGCGCCTACGGGGTGGCGGCGATGGCGCTGGACAGACGGCGCGACGCCGGATGGGAGAGGGCCTGGGCCGACACCGCCCCCCGGTGGACGACATCGGCGTGACGGCCCCGCCCGTGTGAGTGGCCGGTGGAACCGCCCGGTGCGGAGGGACCCCGGGGACACCGGCGGGCGCGGACCCTCTCCCCTGCCCTGGCTCTCAGGGCGCGGACCCTCACCGCTGCCCGGGCTCTCTTCGCGGCAGCCGGCTGTGGGCCGCCGCCGGTGGGGCGGACGCGATCGGGTGATCTTCCCGGCAGCCCGTGTCTCCCGTGGGACCAAGGGTTACGCGTGGCAACATGAACGTAACGACTCATGCTCTTCGCCTCCGGGCCGCGCTTCCCGCCTGTCTCATCACCTGCTCGGCTCTGCTCCTGACCGCCTGCGGCAGCGAGAAGGGGAGTGAGGTGAGTGCGGCGGCCGCCGCACCGAGCGGCAGCCCCACGAGTACGACGAGTCCCACCGGCACGGCGAGCCCGACCGGCTCCCCCAGCCCCACGGGCACAACCACCCGCCTCACCGACGACCAGGCCGAGCGCCGCGCTCTGGTCCCGGCCGCCAAGGTCACCTGGGACAAGGCGGCCGGGACGGCCGTCGGCGAGGTGCCGGGCAGCAAGTTGGTCGAGATCGAGCTCACACGCGCGGAGAGCGGCAGCACCGCGAGTCCCGCACCGAGCCCGGGCAGCCCCGAGTGGGCCGCCGAGGTGGCCACCCAGGACGGCACCCGCCACACCGTCCACATCGACGCCGCCTCCGGCCGGGTGCTCCGCTCGCAGCCCGACCGGGAGCAGGACGCCGAGGACAAGCAGGAGACCGCCGACCTGCTGAGCAAGGCGGAGCTGACGGCCGAGCAGGCGGTGAAGACGGCGACCGGGCGGAAGAAGGGCACGGTCACCGTCGTGGAGCTGGACAGCGACGACGCCGGCAAGGTGGTCTGGTCGGTCGACGTCGTCACCCAGGACGACTGGTACAAGACGACCTTCGACGTCGACGCGGCGGGCGGCGAGATCCTGCGCGAGGAGGTCGACCGCGACTGACGCCTCCGCACGAGGCGGGCACAGGAACGACAGCGCCCCTGTCCACGGTCCGAGGACCGCGGGCAGGGGCGTGCTTCGCTCAGTGCCCGGCGCCGAGCCGGCCGGCGAGCCTGTCGTGCATCTCGGCGCTCGGCCTGTTCAGCCCGACGATGGTGACCTTCTTGCCGCGCTGCGCGTACTTGCTCTCGATCGCGTCCAGGGCGGCGACCGAGGACGCGTCCCAGATGTGGGCGTCGGTGAGATCGATGACCACGTCGTCCGGGTCGTCCTTGTAGTCGAAGCGGTGGACGAGGTCGTTCGAGGAGGCGAAGAAGAGCTCGCCGGTGACCGCGTAGACGGCCTGCTTGCCGTCCGGGTCGACCACGCCGGTCACCTCCGCGAGATGCGCCACCCGCCTGGCGAAGATCACCATCGCGGTGACGGAGCCGAGGACGACACCGATGGCGAGGTTGTGGGTGGCGACCACGGCGGTCACGGTGACGACCATGACGGTCGTCTCGCCCACCGGCATCCGCTTCAGCGTCTTCGGCCGGATCGAGTGCCAGTCGAAGGTGGCCGCCGACACCATGATCATGACGGCGACCAGGGCGGCCATCGGGATGTCCGAGACGATCGGTCCGAAGACCACGCACAGCACCATCAGGAAGGCGCCGGCCAGGAAGGTGGACAGCCGGGTGCGGGCGCCGGAGACCTTCACGTTGATCATGGTCTGGCCGATCATGGCGCAGCCGCCCATGCCGCCGAAGAAGCCGGTGACGACATTGGCCACGCCCTGGCCGATGGACTCCCGGGTCTTGCTGGAGCGGGTGTCGGTGAGGTCGTCGACGAGCTTGGCCGTCATCAGCGACTCCATCAGGCCGACCAGCGCGAGCGCGCAGGCGTACGGCGCGATCGTCGTCAGCGTCTCCATGGTGAACGGCACATCGGGCAGGCCGGGCACCGGCAGCGACGAAGGAAGCGCGCCCTTGTCGCCCACGTCGGGCACCGCGATACCGGCACCGACGGTGATCACGGTCAGGACGACGATGGAGACAAGCGGCGCCGGAACGACCTTGGTGATCCTCGGGAAGAGGACCATGAGCACCAGACCGGCGGCGATCAGCGGATAGACGGCCCACGGGACGTCACGCATCTCCGGCACCTGCGCCATGAAGATCAGGATCGCCAGGGCGTTGACGAAGCCGACCATGACGCTGCGCGGCACGAACCGCATCAGTTTCGCCACGCCCAGTGCGCCGAGCACGATCTGGAAGAGTCCGCCGAGGATCACGGCGGCGACGAGGTAGCTGAGGCCGTACTGATGGTTGAGCGGCGCGATGACCAGGGCGATCGCCCCGGTGGCGGCGGAGATCATGGCCTTGCGACCGCCGACGACCGAGATCACCACGGCCATCGTGAACGACGCGAACAGACCGACGGCCGGGTCGACCCCCGCGATGATGGAGAACGAGATGGCCTCGGGGATCAGCGCGAGCGCCACCACCAGGCCGGCCAGCACCTCGGTCCTGAAGACCTTCGGTGAGGCGAGCCAGTCGGGCGCGGACATGCGCAGCCGGCGCCCTTCGGACAGCGAAGAAGACAATGCAACCGTTCCTGTTCGGGCGCATACGTCCATCCGCTGAACCCACGCGCTGAGTGCGACCCCACCCGAGTCAGGTGCGGAGTCTTTGCCGGCCGGGCCTGGAGGCCGGGCCTGCCGGACGGAGGGCAGCTGCCGGTCGGGCATCGTTGCCCGGAAGTGACTGCTCCCCACCGCGCTGACACCTCGGCGTGGGTGGCCCTCGCCGTGCACGGCACAGGTCGGGCGCTCCGCCCTGGAACCATACCCTGACGTGAGGGGAGAGTTCGAAGCGCTGCTCGTGAATCGCAGGGCAGTGGCGGGCAGCCCCTAGGGTCTGTCGTCAATGTGATCTTGGTTGGTGGATCATGGTCGGGTGATACGTCGCCATGAACTGACCGATGCCGAGTGGGACTTCGTGCGGC